>PLLJ01000039.1 GCA_003140935.1 Candidatus Omnitrophota bacterium | reverse complement strand
GGGCTTTTGGGAAAGAGGAACGCGCTCGTGGACTTTTTTGCCGGGCGAGCGGTAATGGCCCACACAAGGTTCGCCAAGCTGCCAGGAAAAATAAACCTCCCGGCCTTCATGCATCCCGAGGAACTCTACGTGACCTCTTTCGATGCTTCGAAGAAAGCAGCCCATCGCAAAGATAGCTTCGACATCTTGGGCGAGGTCCTCGATCGCCTCCTCCAGCGCGTGAATGCCGTCCTCCAGACCGTCGTTCTCTTCTAAGAACCCCTGGGTTTGCTCGGCCACACAAACAAGTTCATGCATGAAAAGGAGATCGTGGGTGCGGCTATAGGCCTCTTTTTTGGTCCGGAGAAGCTTCAAACGTGTTTCAAGCTCCGGGAGAAGGGTGTTCGCTTCTTTAAGATGGAAGATCTTCCGTTTTTTCTTGGGCATGATCACGTCCCTTTAAGGAATAAGGATACTCTTGCCTATTTTCCAAATCAATCACTAAATCCTGCGGTGTGAACCTCACAAATCAAACTCGCAGGATCCGTTCCGGCCCCCTTACGGGCCGGTCTCTTTTAAACAGTCTGAAAATTCAATACGTCATCGAAAGTTTCACGATGGGGCCCGCATGCGATGGTGGCTCCATCACGCGGGGAATCCTTTTCCCGCGGTTTTGGGAAAGCCCTTGGAGTTCCTTGGATATAAAACACCTTCTTCGTGCCAGGATTCACTTAACCAGCTAAAGCCGGAGACGCTGCACAGGGTGATGAATTTTATAACATTGCTTGCGCCTACTTTGTTGACATATCCAAAATACCGTTTCCTATGGATATCATCATTTTGTTCGAACATGGATATCCCCGGAAAATCTGATTCCATTTTCAACTCGGACATGACCGTTTTGGGAATATCCGCCAAGGAAACAGGCGCGTCTGAAACTTTCATTTCGCCCCTTGAACCGAAGGGCTTCACCAGCATCAGAGGCATTCCTCTTGCTATGTTGTAAGGAAAATCACTCTCCCGGCTATCACCGGCCGTGTCCACATGCAGATCTTTTGATCGCCCGCAACCGTGATCCCCCATGATCAATAGGAGGCTATGGTCGTACGCCCCGCTTTGTTTCAGAACCTCAAGAAACGTCTTGCACAGGATCAAATAAGCCTTTGCCTGGCTGGTATAATTCTTTCTGTTCAATTCGATCCCCGGCAAAGTCTGCCTCTGCTCATTCAACCGCAACGGCGGGTGCATGCCCATTAAGTGGAAGTACTTGAATGTGTTTTTTCCGGTCTCGAACCGGGCCCTTACCGTCATATTCGCAAAAAATTTAAGATCGATGTTGGAACTGTTCAGGTCGTCCGGCCTTGTCTCCGCCACGCCATGACTTTCAGCAAGGGGTCCTTCCCCGTGATGATCGTTAACGGATCTTTTAACAGCGCCCGGCAAACCTTGAAACTTTGAACGGTTCGGACCGCCCGACCCTGTTTTTGCCATACCCGGTCTTCCGGAAGGGAGCCATTCGCGAGGATCGTAGACGAATTTTTTAACAGGACCCGGCAGGCTTCGAAGCATCGTGAACTTAAACAAGAGGAGCAGGTCAGACCATTCTATCCCGCCTTTGCCTTTGACCGGTTTCTTAAAATTCGAGGCTATCGTTTCATCCATATAGACGCTGTCTGTGCCGGGCAGGGGGAACAGATCGGCTTGAAATCCATGCTCCTTTAAAACCTTGGGGAGGGAGCCGCTCAAAAAGGCTTCTTTTAAAAAAACCTTGGGGCTTTCCGAAAGGTCGTAAAACCTTCCTGTCAATATGGCGGGCACGGCCAGTTCCGTGACGGAAAATGCGGCAAGGGCGTTGCGGAAATACGTGAAGCCGTCAAAAATCTCTTCGAATTTTTTGTCCTGTTTTATGATCTCCTGGAAAACATCCGATTGAAACTCATCGAGCATGAGCACGATCACGTTTTTGTTCTTCGAAAACTCGTATTTTGAAGTTTGATCAACTTGGGTCATGGAAAGGTCCGCCATCTCTTTTTGTGTTTGAAAAGCGGTGATGGCGACCGAGACGAGTTGCGTGAAGATCAGGATCTTGGCGATCCAGCGGAGGAGGCCGTAAAAAAAAGATGTCCGTAGGGCGCAGATCGCGATCACGGAGATCCATAGAGCCGCATCGATCATGCCCTGAACCTGGAACTCTTTCCATGGGATCGTTCTGCCGTCTAAGGGTCCGTAAGGCCAGCCCATCACCTTTCCCTGGAACCATATTAAGAATGAGAGCGCGACCAGCAGAACAGCGATCTTCTTAGGGAGGGGTCCTTCCAACCATCGCAGCGGAAGGCTCAATGCCAGTGTGAGCAGCAAGGCCAGCGGGATCGAACAGAAAAGAAGTTCCTTGAAATTAAAGGGAAACGCCGCCTGGTTGATAAGAAATAAACCGCTCGGCACAAAGACAAGGAGGGAGAAACAGAAGCAAGCCGTCGCCCATAAAGCGGTTTCTGTTTTATCCGAAAGTTTTGACCTCACGGGGGCCGTCCTTTATTTCTTGAGCATCAGGTAGAGGACTCTGTGAGAGTCTTTGATTGTGACGGAATTCTTCAGGGTAAAGAAGGCCCCGAACTCACGCTCAAAGGCTTGCTGATCATAACCGGAAAAAACATCGACCCGGGCCGATAACAGCCTTTGGACCTGGGAATCTTCTTTCGGGACAAATTCAATAAGAAGTGTCTTGCAGATCCCGCTGAAGTATTCGGCGATCATGCCGAGCGGGATATTATGGGAGATGGCCAGATGATGGACCAGCGCGAGCGCGAGCGCCACATCGGAAGGCCCGCGTTCCGCCAGGGACATCCTCTCCCTGTGGTCCCAGCCGGCCGCAGGGCTCGGATTGGTCAGGTCCAAGACGAGCGGAAGGATCCTGCTTCTTTCTTTCGGCCTGTGGCTCAGATAATTTTTTTCAACGGCGGCGGGATCCCCGTCAAAAGAGATCACCTCCATGCCTTTGCTTGCAGCGATCTCGCTAAAGATCCCGGTATTGGCGCCAAGATCCCACACCCGCCCGGGTTTTACCGTGTCTAAAAAATCCGAAACGATCTGCTTCTTGTGCTGGTATCCCGGGGAAGAATAATTCGTATCTTCATAATAGCGGCCCCACTCGGTGCCTTGCGGCCGCCATTTCAGGCTTTGGACGGCGGATTCCAGACTGTCCACAAGCCCTAGGGCCGACAGATCCGGAAGTTTGATGTTCGTTTTTTTTATTTTTTTGCCGGCAAAGTACCGCTGGCTCAAGGCGTGAAGGTGGATATGCATCAGCAGCGGGAACCGGAGGAAGGTGCGGCACGGAAGAAGCCGGCTGGCCAGGTCCAAAGGGATGCCGTCCAGATGAACGCGCAGCAAGGAACTCAACCGGATATCTTTCAGGCTCATCAGGGCTAAAGGCGCCAGGAAATGCTGGCAGAACTGCCGGTAAGCGACCCACGGTTGTCCGCTCTGATATTTTTCAAAAGAAAGGGTATCAATGAGGATCGGATGCCCGTTCATGAATTGGATGTTGTAGGCGCTGGCATCTTTTAAAGACATCCCGGAATGGAAGGCTCTTTTTTGGATCTCAAGCATGGTCAGAGCCGCGTCTTTCAGCTGGCTGAAGCACCATTCGTACGGATAAGAGATGAAGGGCACCGGTTCGGGTTTTACAACCTTATAAGTCCCCTCGGTTTTTTTTGTCTCGGCGCCGCACTCCTCATGCCCGATCAAAAGACCGGCGCCGGTCAGCGCCTTATAAAGGCCCGACCCCATCAGCGCATCATAATGCTCGCGGTAACGGGTGTGGATCCGCCGATAAAGCTCCCCGTGTTCATAAAAAAGAAAACCGCTGGGGTCGCGGAAAGAACTCGGAAGGTTCGGGGAATGACCAGAGGTAGGCACTCTATTTGACCTTGGGGCTTGGTTTTTTAAAAAATTTCACGATCTTTTTCCATGCCAGCTTCAGAGCAAAGAGTCCGCTGACCGTTGCGGCGATCAGGAGCTGGAACATGTAGCTCCCCGAGCCCGGATCCAGATAGGCGTACGCATTTTTTATAAAAAATCCGTGCACCACAAAAAAAACGGCCGCGGCCACGATCAGAAATGTCTTTGTCATTCTGTCTCCGTTCATTTTTCCTATTTTCAGGAATTCAAGAACCCAAACGCCCGGGGTTGTCCGGGACCCTCCCTGCGGGGCAGAACCCCTTCAGGCGCTGGTTTCGGAAACAACGTCCGACCAGATGGCCGGCATAAGCCCGCCGCCCGTCGCCACGTTGATCACGCTTTCATCGCTTAAGCGGACAAAACTTCCCGCGTACTTTCCTCCGAAGACCAGCATGTTGAAATTGAATTTTTTATAAATAAAATCCAGTTTTTGGTTCACAACGTCGGGGACGGTCATCGCCGGGACCGAGACCTGCTCCTGGATCACCCAATCCCCTTCCTTAAGTGCCCGGTCCACCACCGCGTTCCAGTCGCCGTCGGGCGTCTCCCGTCCGATATGGACCCGGCGGGCGCCGTGACTGGAACCCGAGGGTTTTAAAACGACGGTGTCTTTCTCGTCCTTCAGGAAATCGATCAGGAAGACCTTCCGGTGGCCATAAAAATCTTCGGCGTCGGAAAGACAGCGCGTCCAGGGAAGGTGCTGGCTCTTCATCGCATTCTCGTTCTCCGTGAAGAAGCGGTCGAGCTCGGGGGTGGTCAAAAGCGAGAAGATCGATTTGCTTGAGGCGAGCTTCGAACGCAAGGGATTGACCATGCAAACGGCCTTGTCCTTATAAGCGCGCAACAGGTCCTGGATCTCATCGACCCGTTCCAGAAGTTCATCAAATTTCGCGCGCCGGTAGACCAGGTGCACGCGGAACCCTTTATGATAGAGCTTGCCGCCTTTGTATTGAAGCTCGCGCGGATCGGCGATCGTGGTCTTATAACCTTTGGCCTCAAAATGGCTTTTCATATGTTCGAATTCCGGGGTCGTCCTCGCGTGCCGCCAGTCGACGATCGCGATCTGGGGAGTTTCATAACCGCCGAACTCTTCATAGACCGAAAGCAGGGTCGAAAGAATGCTTTGAACGCGTTCGCTCGCGGCCAGATGATGCTCCTCGGCGAAAGGCCAGATCAGTTCCTCGGAAAGGAACGAGGACTCCAGCTGGTCCGTGTAAGCGGCGCCGGCGGGAGCGTCGCAGTTGAACTCCAAAAGTTTCAGGCTCTCTCCTTCCAGGAGCGCGTCAAAGCGGCTGAAGACGACCGGCTGCGAATAACCCGGATCGATCCTCACGAGCTCTTCGGCTTCGGGGGAAAGATGGAAGTGAGACTGCATTTGCGCCTCTTCAAAATAAAGACGCGCGGTCTTATTAAGGATCTGGGAGAAAGCGGAGGCGGCGCGCTTCAGAAGATGCTGCTGCTTGGGCGTGACAAAATAAGCTTTATAGAAGGCCGGGACCGTGAACCGGCCGTACGCGAACGTGGGGTCTTTGAGCTTGTCTTTGAACCGGCCCAGGGCGGGAATGGCGCGGGCCTCGTGGGTCTTCAAATATTGATCGTATGCGTAATCAAGATTCGCGGCCATGATTGTGTCCCGCCTTTTTATGACAACATTCCGTCGTTGCGACCCCAGCCGCTTCGCTCAGGACGAGCGGGGCAGAAAACTCCGTCCCCTTATTTCCGTTCTTCGTGGGGAATGTAATACTGTTCTTGCGGACCGATATATTCCGCGAGCGGACGGATCAAGCGATTGTCCAGCTGCTGCTCGATGATGTGGCCGCTCCACCCGGCGACGCGGCTCGCCGCAAAGACCGTCGTGAAAAAATCGGGCGGGAATCCGAGCACATAAAGCACGGGGGCCGAGAAAAAATCCACGTTGCAGGGGATCTTTTTGCGGTCCATCATGACTTTCTCGACATGCGCCGCGATCTCAAGCCAGTCCATCTTTCCCGCCTTGACGCACAGGTCATGCGCGATCTTCCGGAACGCCTCGGCGCGCGGATCGCGGGTCTTGTAGATCCGGTGCCCGAAGCCCATGACTTTCTTTTTCTCATCCAAAAGTTTATTCACATACGGGGCGGCATTGGCCGGCGTTCCGATCTCCAGGATCATTTCCATCGCGTATTGGTTCGCCGCGCCGTGAAGTTCGCCCGCGAGCGTCCCGACCGCGGAAGTGACCGCCGAATAAAGGTTCGATAAGGTCCCGGTCGTCACGCGCGCCGCGAAAGTCGAAGCGTTGAGTCCGTGGTCGGCCAGAAGGATCAGGTAGGCGTCTAGCGCCTTCTCCATTTCCGGGGTTGGTTTCGTGCCGTTCATCATATAAAGGAAATTGGCCGCGTGCGAAAGGCTCATGTCCGGCTGAATGGGTTTCTTTCCTTCGCGAAGTCTGTGAAAGGCGGCAATAATGGTCGGAAATACACCCGTCAGATGATAGGCCTTACGCTGGGATTCCTCGGGATTGACGATATGGGCCCGCGGATCCAGGCTCCCCATCAGCGAACACATGGTCCTAAGAGCGCTCATGGGATGGGTGGTGGTGGGGATCAGTCTCAGGACCTGCATCGCGAGTTCGGAGAGCGGCCTCTGCGCCTTCAAAGTCTCCTTGAAGACCCGGAGCTCCTCGGTGGTAGGAAGTTTCGCGTACCAAAGATGATACGTCACTTCTTCGAAATGGGACTTTTCGACCAGTTCTCCGATGGGAATACCGCGATAGAGAAGCCGGCCGTTCTCGCCGTCCACGTCGCTGAGGGATGTCTGGGCGGCCACAACCCCTTCCAAACCTTTGACCAGTTTTGACGCGCTTGAAGGCTCTTTTTTCATATAAAATTCCTACGTTAATCGACTGGTGAACGAATGACGTATTATACTCACCTAACGAAAAACGGAAACTGCTGTTTTGCAAATCCGCCCCACAGAAATTTCCCAGGATCCTTCTTCGCCGCTCGTTTTTTCCCAGCGAGAAAAAACTTCACTCGCGCCTCTGGTCTCGCTCGGCGAGCAGGACTGGGACGGAGGCAGCGTTCGGAGCCCTTGGGAGCTTGGTGCCGCCCCCTTGGGGGCGGATCCCAAGGGCGAGAGCCGCAAGCGGTCGTTTCTCGCTGGAAGAAACGAACCGCGGGTGACGACGCCCGGTCCTGCTCGCCACCATGCCCGCTCGACCCTCGGAGCGCGCTTCAGGATCCTTGGAAATTTCTGCGCGCGATCAGTAGCCGTACTTTTTAACGTACCAGGATTTGATCTTTTGGGTGAGGGCGAGATAACAGAGGACGATCAGGAAGAGCGTCAGACCGTAACTCCAGGTCGGAGGAATGAACCCGAACAGTTTTCCGAAGGGCGTCAGAGTGATCGCAAAAGCCACCGCGACGATAAAAACAGACATCCCCACCAAGAAGGAGCTCGGACGGCTCTCAACGAAAGGGACCTTGGCCGTGCGAATGACATGGATGATAAAGGTCTGAGTGCAGAGCGATTCCAGGAACCAGCCCGTCTGGAACTGCGCCGGCGCGGCCTTGAAAACAAAAAGCAGGAGGCCGAAGGTCAGGAAATCAAAAAAGGAACTGATGGGACCGAAGATCAGCATGAACCGCCGGATGGACGCGATGTCCCAGCCTTTCGGCTTGAGCAGATAGTCGCTGTCCACTTTATCGGTGGGGATCGCGACCTGCGAAACGTCATAGAGAAAGTTGTTGAGCAGGATCTGGATCGGAAGCATCGGAAGGAACGGCAGGAACAGGCTCGCCCCGGTCATGCTGATCATATTCCCGAAATTGGAGCTGGACCCCATCTTGATGTATTTCATGATATTCCCGAAAGTCTTGCGCCCTTCCAGGACACCGTCTTCCAGGACCAGGAGGCTTTTCTCGAGGAGGATGATATCCGCGGATTCCTTGGCAATATCGACCGCGTTATTGACGGAGATGCCGACATCCGAGGTTTTGAGCGCGGGGGCATCGTTGATCCCGTCCCCCAAATAGCCCACCACATGACCGTTCTCGTGCAAAGCATGGATCACGCGTTCTTTTTGGATCGGTGAAAGCCGCGCGAAAACGGTGGTTTTTTGCACAAGTTCTTTGAGGGCGGAATCGCTTAAGGTCTCCAGTTTGTCGCCCGTGACCATCTCGTGAACATCCAGCCCGACATGGCTGCAGATCTTTTTGGTCACCAGCTCGTTGTCGCCGGTCAGCACTTTGAATTCGATGCCGAGTTTTTTGAGGCGGCGGATCGTCTCCTTGGCGCTGGGTTTCGGCGGATCGAGGAACGCGAGGTAGCCGATCAAGACCAGGTCCTTTTCATCGTCCCTGCTGTAAACGCTTTTTTTCTCGGGCATGTTCTTATAAGCCACCGCCAGGACCCGGAAACCGTCGGCGCTCAAACTGTCGTACTCTTCCTTGAGGTCCGAAAGGATCAGATTTTCCATCTCCAGAATTTCGCCTTCGAGCTCGTAATGACTGCAACGCTTGAAGATCTCCTCCGGCGCGCCTTTGGAAATAAGCGTTTGTTTGTCATGGGCCTCCACGATCACCGACATGATCCTGCGTGAAAAATCGAACGGGATCTCATCGGCCTTGGTGTATTGCTCGGTGAGCGCAAGTTCATGCTTCAGGATCGCGCGGTCCAGCAGGTTCTTCAGACCCGTCTGGTAAAAACTGTTCATGAAAGCGTATTTCAGGACCTCTTCGTTCTCATTGCGGACCACGTCGCAGTGCCGTTCGAGCACGACATCATCCAGCGTGAGCGTCCCGGTCTTGTCGGTGCAGATCACGTCCATGGCGCCCAGGTTCTGGATCGAGTTCAGGCGTTTCACGATCACTTTCTTCTGGGACATCGCGATCGCGCCCTTGGACAGATTCACCGTCACGAGCATCGGAAGCATTTCCGGGGTCAGACCGACCGCGACCGCGAGCGAGAAGAGAAGGGCCTGAATGATGTCCCCTTTGGTGAAAAAATTAATCGCGAAAATAACGACCACCAAAAGGACCATGATCCGGATCATGAGCCATACGAATTTCTGGATCCCTTTGTCAAAACTCGTCATCGTACGGATGGTGGCAAGACGCTTGGAGATCTCTCCGAATTGCGTTTCGATCCCCGTCTTGATGACAAGCCCGAGCGCCGTACCGCTGACGACGCTGGAACCCATGAATGCGATATTCCCGAGGCTTGTGACCGCGACCCCTTCTGTCTTGGCGGACGCCGCGCTCTTTTCGATGGGAAAGGATTCCCCCGTCAGCGACGACTGGTTGATAAAAAGGTCTTTGCAGGAAAGGATCCGGAGATCGGCGGGGATCATGTCGCCCGCGAAAAGGTTCACGATGTCGCCCGGGACGATCTCGCGCATCCGGACCTCGACCTCGGCTCCGTCCCGGAAGACGGTGGCGGTGGCGCGCACAAGCTCGTTCAGTTTTTCGGCCGCTTTGTGGGAACGGTATTCCTGGGTAAAAGAAAGGCCGACGCTCAGGAAGATCATGAAAAGCACGAGCAGGGCCTGGATCTTTTCTCCGAAAAAAAGCGAAAAGAGGCAGATAACGATCAGAACGAGGATGAGCGGATCCCAGAATTTTTGGAGGAGCTGCCACAACGCGGCCCTTTTTTTCCTTTTGGCCGGCTCATTGTAGCCGTGCCTTTCAAGCCGTAAAGCGGCCTCGTCCTTCGAAAGACCCCCCCACGAGGTCATGAATTCTTTCAGGAGATCTTCGACAAGCGCCGCGCTGAAGAAAGCGACGGGCTTCTGATTTTTTTGATTTTGAGAGTTCGGCATATAAAAACGTCTTCCCGGATGATCCCGGTGAATGATGAAATTAAGAACGCTCCCCTACTTTATTTTTTCGCCGCGTATTGTACCGCAATGGAAGGATGTTTGAAACTGTTGAAATAAGTCCGGAGCCTTCAAGACCCCGCGAAAGGAAAAGAGACGGTGAATTCCGCGCCCTGACCCGGAAGGCTCGTGACCTCGATCTTTCCCCGGTGGACTTCCGCGATCCATCGGCAAAGCCCGAGCCCGATCCCCGTGGAAGGAACGCCTTCGGAGGATTGTTGCGGGCTGAAAAACTTATTGAATATTTTCGGCCTGTCTTCCGCGGAGATCCCCTTCCCGGTATCCCGTACGATCAAAAGGGACTGTTCCCCGCGCCGGACCGCCTCCAGCGTCACCTGACCCCCCGCCGGCGTGTGTTTGATCGCGTTCTCAAGGAGATTGGCGATCAGACGTTCCAAGAGCCTCCGCTCCCCCTGGATCCGGACGTTTCTTTCCGCATGGATCTGAAGCGAGATCTTTTTATCGTTTGCGATCAGACCCAAGCTTTGCGCGACGGAACGGATGAGCGTCTCCAACTCCAGCACCTCCCACTGGACGGCCAATTCCCCGTCCTCCGCGTGCGCCACCGCCAAGAGCTGTTCCACGACGCGCGCCATGTCATCGACCACCCGGAGCTGGTTCCGGAGCACCCTTTCATATTCTTCCTCGGTCCGTGATTTGCGCAAGACCAGTTCCATTTCCCCTTTCATCACGGTGAGCGGGGTGCGAAGCTCATGGGAAGCCGCAGCGCTGAACTGACGCAGCCTTTTGAAACCCCGTTCGAAACGGTCGATCATTTCGTTGAAGGTTTGGCCCAATTTTTGGAGTTCATCCCCGGTCTTTGGCACGGCGATGCGCCGGTGAAGCCGCGATTCGCTCATCTGCCGGGCTTCGTGGATCATCCTTCCCACGGGACGAAGCGCCAGACTTGCCAAAAACCACCCCACCAGACTGGCCAGGATCGCCGTCATCGGGATCAGCCAAAGCAGCCAGCTCCTCAAACGATCCAGGGAGGCGTCTGTCTCGAGAAGGGAGGTCACGACTTGCACAAAATAAAGGAGGCGTCCCTTTTCAAGAATGGGATACGTCACGATCCGTACCCGGTGGCCGGACGCGACGCTGTAAGTCTCGTAAGACGTCTTTCCCCCGCTCGCATGACGGAGCGCCTGGGCATTAACAGGGATCGACCAATTCGAAAGGCTGGAAGAAAAAGCCAGCGTTTCGCCCGTTTGAGAAATAATACGAACCGGACGCACGGTATCCAGTTCAGCCGTCACTTCGGCCCATCGCCTGACAAGCGCCGGGATCTCGCCGCGGGCGGCATTTCCCAGAAAGATCTCCGTGAGTTTTTCCTGGGAAGAGATGCGCGGATTTTTAGCCTCGATCTCGGCTTTTCCGAAAGAGGCAATGGCATCACTGACCCCGTCCGCTTCGGAGGCCAACAACCGGTCGACATCCCGTGCGAGGTTGGACCGCATATTCGTGTAAAGCACTCCCCCGAACAGGGAAAGGATCACGATCAGGATCGCGGCATACCAAAGGGTCAAAGAGAACCGGACGGAGCGGATCATTCGATCTCGGAGATCTGGAGGATGTAGCCCCTGCCGCGCACGGTCTGCAAAAGTTTCGATGAAAAACCATCGTTGATCTTTTGCCGCAGCCGCGCGATGTGCACATCGATGACATTGGAGAACGTGTCAAAATCAGCCTCCCACACCTGCTCGGAAAGCGTGGTGCGCGTGACCACTTCGTTCGGATGGCGCAGGAAGAATTCCATAAGGGCGTATTCCCGGTTCGTGAGATCGATCTCTTTGCCGCCGCGCCGCACCTTGTGTTTCAGCGTGTCCATTTGAAGATCTCCCGCGGCAAGGACGGTCGGGGCCATGTTCCCGCCGCGCCTCAAGAGCGCGCGCACGCGTGCCAGGAGTTCCTCGAAGCCAAAAGGCTTGGTCAGATAATCGTCCGCGCCCGCGTTCAACCCTTCCACTTTATCTTTGGGTTTGTCTTTCGCGGTCAGGATCAGGACCGGGGTGCCGCACTTGGAAGCGCGAAGCGTCCGCAGCACCTCCATCCCGTCCTTTTTAGGGAGCATGAGGTCCAGAATGATGAGGCTGTATTCCCCGGTTTGGGCCATAAGAAACGCTTTTTCACCGTCCGTGGCCACATCCACGGCATACTGTTCTTCGCGCAAACCGCGGCGCACAAAACTGGCAACACGGCTGTCATCTTCGGCCAAAAGAATACGCATGGATACCTCTCAGAGCAGAGAACTTCGGACGATCGGACCCTACCATCGAACGCAAAATCTTATCACTAAACCTTAAAATAAAGACAAAAAATTATCCGCGGAAACGGGTGGCAGGGTCCGCCGCCGGCCCGGGACCCGCGCGCACAAAAAAAGGGAGCTGCCCTTTTCAAGGCAGCTCCCTTTCCGTCGACACACTCCCCGAAAAAATCTCGGGTTTTTTTATGAAACTTTCTTCGCTTCAACCACCGTGCCGCCTAAGGCTTTGCAGGCATCAACGGTCTTGACGAGCTTCGTCTTCCCGTTCACGTTGCATTCGACCTTCTTGGCAGGCATCGCGGCATAAACGGCAGTTCCCGCGACCAACAACATCACCGCAACCAGCGCTAGCTTTTTCATCGTGTTTCTCCTTTGGTGAAATGATTTTCCATCCTCGACCGTCCGCTTCCGATCAAAATGATTTCAGCGTCGATCTTCACTTCTGATGGAAGCGTAGCCTATGTGACATTACGGCGGGATGAATTCTAGATTACGTTTTCTTCATCTCCGCTGCGGGCTTGGCGGCGGATCGCTTTGAGCTACTTCAGATGGAACATTTTCTTCTAAGATCGGGGTAAAATGAAAACGAATTTGCTTCCTTTTCCAGCTTCGCTCTCCACCCAGATCTTTCCTTTATGAAGTTCGATAATATCCTTACTGATCGCAAGGCCTAATCCGGTCCCTTCTTGTCTTTCAACCATCACCCGTTCAAATTTATTAAAGAGCTTCGCAAAAGATTCCTTGGGGATGCCCGGCCCCGTATCGGCGATCTCACAACGGACCTCCCTTGCGCTTCCCGTGAGCTTGATCGTAATGCAACCCCCTTCCGGCGTGTATTTGATGGCATTATTGACAAGGTTGATGACCACCCGGATCAATGCATCACGATCCCCCCACAGCAATCCGATGTTGGGCGGGATCTCTTTTTGAAGCACGATCCGTTTTTTTGAGATCTCATTCGCATAGATCTTTAATACGTCCGTCACTAAGATCCCAAGGTCCATATCTTCCGGCCGCAATTTCATCTTGCCGGCCTCTATTTTTGAAAGGTCCAAAAGATCGCCGACTAACCGTATCAGCCGCTCCGCGCTATTTTTCCCCATCTCGAGGATCTTTCTTTGCTCGCCGCTGACTTCCCCCGCGAGTTTATCAAGGATCAGGCTCATGGATTCCCGGATCACCCCCAGAGGATTCTTCAGCTCATGGGAAACCGTGCTGACAAACTGGGATTGCATATCCGCGATCTTTTGAATTTCAGCGCTTACCCTTTGTGTCGTGATCATGAGTTCTTGTTGTTTTTTGAATCTTAACCGCAGGTTCTGAAGGGTCATGGAAAAGGCCAGAAAAAAACCCAGGAGCGCGCTCCCGTCCCAGTAGGCGATCGCGGGATGGGCGGACCAACGCCCGCCCAAAAAATCCCCGTAAAACCATAAGAGGGTGCTGAGGATCGCTGCGGAAATTCCGTAGGGCCTGCTGTAATACCAGGAAAAAAGAGCAATGGCCGGAAGGTAAAAAACGGTAAGTGAAACTTCGGTGCCCGTCGCGTAATCGAGGAAAGCGATACCCAAAATGTACGCTCCCCCCAAGACCCCTACGGGAAAACGATGCCTTTCGCAATACCGGTTCAAATCCAGCTTCCATGCCATCAATCGATCCCTTTCAGGCTTGGGGCCATTCTTACATCCCAAAGTAAAAGGCACTGTATGATCTGTATTCTGCCACAAAAGTTCCCTCTCACGGAGGAAGTTTTATGAGGCTCCGAATTATGTTTTCTTCGTCTCCGCTGCGGGCTTGGCGGCTTTCCAGATCCGGACCAGAAAGATACGGCGGGGATCGATGAGCCGGTCGACCAGGAGCTGCGCGTCCCTTTCGAAGAATTCCCCGGCCTTCAGGTCCGCAAAATCCTTCATTTTTAATTTCAGGGAGGAGAACAGGAAATTGGTCTTCGCCGCGACCGAGAGCTTTCTCACCCGTTCCTCAAAGTAACGGACATTGATCTCTTTTTCATCGGGCGAATCGGTCTTCTCGTAAACGATAATGAAAAAGGCCTCCCGGAAAAGTCCGGTGTTTTCCCGGTAAAGGGTCTGGCCGGGCTTATCAAAATAAACGGAGGAGGGCATACTCAAATAGCGGGAACCGCCCGGCTCCTGCAGGATCTTGTAAAGCGTCACGCGCATCCCCGGGAGCGGCGCCGCCAGTTCGATCCCCAGGTCGTCCCCTTCGTGCGCTCCGAGGGCATAGACCTGGATGAGCTCCTCGCGACGCTTCCGGTTATTCCTTTCGATCAAGAGTCGCAAAGGCCGGGTCCCAAAACCCGACAAGTCCTGGATCGTCAAGGTCGCGGGCTGGCCGTTCAAATAAAACCTGGGCAGCCGGGGAACACCCTCCGCTGCCGCCAGAGAGCGCTGGGAAATGCCGGCGAGAAGAAAAAAACCTGCCGCCACGACGGCCCAAACGCGCTTTGCCCTTTTCATCTTTATTTCTTTTTCCAATGCTTGCAGCCTTTTTCTACCAGGGCCGGGGGAATATTTTTGTTCGGCCCCTTGTCGTGAAGTTCGAACCAGGTGCAGATCCCTAAAAAAGTATTCTCGAAATCCCTGCGATAACCGCAGTCCCAACAAGCGGTCCTTAATCCTTTTGTTGTGCTATTCATTTCAACTCCTTTATGTTCAAAACTTATCGAAAGAAAACATTCTCGCACATTTTAGGAAGCAATCCCAATGCGCTTCGTCATCGTTCAGCTCGCCCCAGCGAGGCGATCTTCACTCGCGCGCCCGTCCTTGTCTTTCATTTGTTTCTTTAATGGCGACGAGGACGGCCCCAATTTCCACTCTGTGGAAATTGATAGGTATTGGGACCGACTTCATTCGGCCAGGCAGGAATCGTAACGAGACAGCTCTCGGAGCTGAGGGGAGCTTGGTGCCGTTCCGCGGAACGGATCCCATCAGCGAGAGCGCAGGCTGGCACTCCCCGCAGGAGGGAGTGAACAGCCGGTGTCGAGAGACGATTCCTGCCTGCCACCTTGCCCACTCCGTCTCGCGAGCGTGCCTCTTCGCACTGGGATTGCTCCCGAGTGTTTATTATGCCTCATTTAAGAATGCGTCGAAGCAGGGCGGGATCGCCGAAGTGAATTGGGCCGGTCTTCCGGTCACGGGATGACAAAATCCCAGCTGTGACGCGTGCAAAAGAAGGCGTTCGGTCTTCACGACGGGCCGCATCTCCTCCCGCCATCCCTCATGAATGTACCGCTCAAAGATTTTCGGATCAATGTAGATCTTGTCGCCCACGATGGGGTGGCCCAGAAAAGAAAGATGCGCCCGGATCTGGTGGGTGCGGCCGGTCCGCGGCGTCACCTTGAGCAAAGAATATTCCCCGGCGCTGCTTAAAACCTGATAATCCGTTTGAGCCTTTTCGCCTCCGGGATCCGACGTACGGATATGCTGGCTGTGCTCCTTCCGGGTCCCCAGAGACATCGAGACCGTTCCTTCGCGAGCGGCGGGCGTTCCGAAGACCACCGCGTGATAGGCCTTCGCCACCTCTCTCTTTTCAAAAAGGATCCCGAGCTTCCCCGCCGCTTGAGCCGATTTCGCGACGAGCACGATCCCGCTTGTCTCCGAATCAAGCCGGTTCACGATCCTGAGACCTTCCGGACCCGGGCCCATATCCCGGATCAAAAGACTGAGCAGGTTCTTCTCCTTGAAGCGGCCCACCGCGTGGACCGGAAGCGGCGCCGGCTTGTCCACCACGAGAAAAAACGCATCCTCCCAGAGGACCTTGTACCCCGTTTCCACATAAAGATCTTCTTCGGTGCGCATGATTTCTTTTTCCTCTATTTCTCAGACGGGCTATGAACTGCGGTATCGGGGGATCCCCGGTATCATTCCGGAAAATCTTTTTCATCCATGTGGAACTTATGGAGCATTCTATGCAAAAGAGGCGAGAAAACCACCCCCATCACGGCGATAAAGACCAGCCCGCTAAAAAGCGCGTAGGCCGACGCGAACACTTTGCCGCCCGTGCTCGTCAGCGTATCGACCGGGCCCATGCCTCCCAGGATCATCGACGCGTTCAGGAGCGCATCGATCCAGGCAAGACCGGCGATCCAATGATAGCCAGCAACGCCGAGGCACAAAGCGGTCAGGATGAGTAAGAACGCCGTCCCAAAACACAGGACCAGTCTTTTGATGAAGACCGGAGCCGGCGCGATCTTTTGATGTCTCCGTTCGAACATGGCTTAGACCTTCCCCAACCGATGGATTTTTTTCATGGGGCCGGCTTCGAAGGCGTCCGCCTCGCCAGCTGATAACTATGGAGCTGGACCACCAGGCCGGCCATAAACACCAAAAGACCCGCCGCCGGAGGAACGGCCATGAAAAAAGGGAGTGTCTCGATCAAAAGCGCGGCCCCCAGTACTACCGACAAAAAGATCAAGGCCATGTCCAACAGCAGCCAGGCCAAAAGAAACCCCAAAACGCCCCCCGCGAAGTAAATGATCCAGGCCCCCCTCAGGTAGTACGGCATCAACCACCCGAAGAACCACAGGGCGGTATAGCTTCCGGCGATAAAACCCGCGACCGCCACAAGGACCCGTTGAAAATAAGGCGCGATCAGGGCGAACACCATACCGAAAAGCGTTCCGATGACGACCGAGGCCAGCAGGGAAAGCGAAGGAAAATACTGGGCGACGATCGCGGAACCGAAAAGAAAACCCGCGACACCGACAAAGAACCAAAAAAGCTTTCTCCCGAAAAAAAGCACAATGAGCGCCGCAAGGACACCGGTCAAAGCCAGGATCGAAAGAGTCATGGACGTCACCTCCGTGGCCAAAGGTTGTTTTTCCTGATTTAGGATAACTCTAAATGGTCACGGATGCCATGAAAACAAATCCGGGCCCGGCTTCCTCATCGAATGCTGGCGGTTTCCGGATTTTAAGAATAAAATGGCAGGAAATGGGTCTGATCTTTCATTGAAAAAGAAAGGAACGCGGTTCCGGAGGGGGTTTTATGAGATCTTTTTTCTGCAGGTCGTGCTTTTTTTTGATGCTTCTAACGCTTTCAGCCGGACCCGCCGCACATGCGGCCCTCGGGCTCGCATTGCCGGGGACCCAAAAAGTCGCGGCTCCGGAAAATCAGGCCCCGCTGAGCTATAGCCAGCTTCGCGGGTTCCTCATGGATTTTGCGGACCGGTACATGCAGATGGTCGGCCAGGCGGCCGACACGCTTCAAAGAGAGAGCCAGGATCCCGACACGCGTACCGCGATCCAATCCATAAAACTTTTTCCCTGCTCCGCCGCTTTTTCGATCGCCATCGATGCCAGTCCCCGCATGGCGCTTCTCAATATGGAGGTGCTCGTGCATTTGCAGGGCGGCGTCTGGAAAGAGGAAGCTCCAAAGAGATTCGGTGAAAAAGCCGTCTTCCTTTTGAAGGTCCAGGATGAACTTGAGAAGGATATCGACGCGATCGCGCTCAAGGTGCTGACGCCGGAACAGCTTGGGGAGTTAAAAACGCTCGTGGACGAATGGCGTAAGGAGCACCCCGATCAGCGGTATGTTTCTTATATCCGGTTCTCCGATTTTTCGTCGATGAACCCCCGCCGTCACGGTAAATCCACGAGCCTTTTTTCGATCGCGGGCCTCCTGTCGGCCCTGCAGGTGGTGAACATGGATGAAGCCACCCGTTCCGTCGATCAGGCGCGCATGGTCGCCGAGAGGACGATCTACCTCAGCCAGCGCATCCCCACGCTCCTCCGCTGGCAGACCGAAATGCTCTTTTACGGACTGGTCAGGGACGCGACCCGCGAATGCCATACCCTTATCTGGGACTGGGTCAAGGCCTGCCTGGTGATCGTTTTTTCCGTTTTTGTCCTGACCCTTCTTCACAAGGCCATTTCGCGCCGGCTGTAGCCGCGGGCGACCGGTTCACGCGTGCTGCGGGTCCGCTAGTTTCTCGAGCGTTTTCATCAGGATGTTCTCTTCGCGGGAAATACGGCTGCGGATCGCGCATGAGATCTTGTAGAACTCTGCGGGAAGATCCTTACTCATCGGATCTCTTTCTTCTCTCCGGAAGAACGCCTTGATCTCCCCGGTGATCTGGTCCATGTCCGTGGCAAAGAGGAAGAGTTCCCGCCTGAGACCGATATCGTTTTCCGCGGCTTTTTTCAGCATGGGATAAAGATGCAGGTCCTCATTCGTAAGATGCGACTCGACCGCCCTTTTCAGTTCCTGCAGCTTCATCTGCCCCGTCCTGCTAAAAATATCGAGCTTGATCAACTCAGTGAGGGTCTCAAGGATCTTCGCGTGTTCCTTATGCCATATTTGGATATAGTCGGACATAAATTTTCTCTCCTTTAAAAGGTGGGCCTGACACGTCGTTTCAAGCGGATTGTACCACAACGAGTGGATGGAATGACAGTGCCGCGGTCCACTTCATTCCAACGAAGGCGCGGGAATGTTCGCCTTCAAATAATCCCTATAGATATCCAGGATCTCTTCGCGCTCCAAGTGCAGGAAATGACCGGCGTCGGGAAGGATGCGCAGTTCGTTGTGAGGAATGAGTCGGGAGGCCGTCTGCAGATCGCGGTTATCGAGCAACTGATCGTCGGCCCCGTTGATGATCACTGTTTTCGCGCGGATTTTCCCGAGGTCCGCATAGTCCGTTAAATGGCTCGTCGAAGCGATCACCTTGATATGCTCATAAAAAGAATCGAATTGTTCGTCGGTCAGATTCTGGAACTGGAGGATCATCCGGCGCTTATTTTCTTCGGAAAGCCGCTGACCGAACGTCTCGATAATGAGTTTCGCCCCGTCGCTCCGGTGTTCGCTGAAATACAATGTGCGCGCGCCCTCGACGACTTTCATCATCTGAGGCGAAGGCTGAAGTCCGAAACTTGCCAAAAGGAGGAATTTAACGCGTTCGGGATATCGTGCGGCGTAGATCGCCGCGATGACCGCTCCCCAGGAGGCCCCCACCAAGTGAAGGTCTTCCCGCGCTTCCAGGACCGCATGGATCAGGCCGCGCAGAACCTCCACCTGCTCGTCAATGCTGACCGCGGTGCCCCCCGACAAAATACTTCCGCGGGCCTGGCCCGGCGCATCGTAGAGAAGGATCCGGTAGGAGCCCGAAAACTTCATCACGGCGGCGTGCCAGGAAGCCATGGTCTGCTGCGCCCCGTTGACGCAAGTAATAAAAGGACCGGCATGACCGTAGATCCGGTACGCGACTCGGAACCGTCCGAGGTCGAGCTTCCCTTTTTTCGCGGGAGTGATCCTTGAAACGCGAGGGACCTCTTTTGTCATGCCCCCGCCTCACGCGTTGCTTGGGCCATAAGAGCTTTTGGATCCACCACCGAATGTTCGCCGAACCAAATAGCCCACAAGGTGCGTGCAAAAAGCCCGTTTTTCGCCTCGCCCATCTTTTTGCCGTTAAGCTCCAGATAAACGCGGCCGCCGCTCAGCCATCGCATCACAAAAACGTCGCCTTTTTTCACCGGACGGACAAAGTAGGCCAGCATCTGTTCGACGTAGGTTTTGATCTCTCGGTATTCCGAAGGCGTGGTATTCAGCTCGAAATCCTCCCGCAAGATCCGGGTGATCTTTGGAGCCGGCACATTGCGGGCATACTGGATCGTCATCTGTTTCGCGGGCCCGTCCGTGAGGAGGTTCTTAGGATCGAAAAGGCCGGCCCTTTGGGGGGGTTGCAAATAGTGGGCGATCGCGTAGACCCTGAAGAACCATTTGGTGCGTGCCGCGGTCCCCGTCAGCCGGAGCGTGTAATCCTCCCCGTCTTGCGAGAACCGGACTTTGGAAGGAAACGCGATCCCGGTCACGGGCTCCACCACGCGTACCTTGGGATCGCCGGCGGCCCCGCACACCCCCGCCTCCGCCAGCAGCAGGACGGATAACATTCCGATCAAAATGCGTTTTGGCATAAGTCTCTTTTTTTATTCGAGTGGTACCGATTACCGTTTTTTTCCAAGTCCCAAGTCCCGGATTTTTTCCCTACTACTTGTCGGTCTTGGGCTTGCAGAACGAGGCGCAGCCGCATTTGCCTCTCACGTCCTTGATGATGAGCATGACGCCCAGGATCGTCAAAACGATCGGGCCCCAGCTGACATGCCACCAGGCGAGCACGATCACAACGGCCCCGATCACCGCCGCGCAGTAACAAGAATTTTTCGGCTCCTGCTTCGTTGTGTCTTCCATCATCCCCTCCTTGGTTGTTTTTATTCTTTTTTTGATACCGGCGGGTCGACGGGGAGCTCGAAATAGAAAACGCTCCCCTTTCCCGCTCCGCTTTCAACCCAGATCTCCCCTCCGTGCGCCTCGACCGCCATTTTGCAAAACGTAAGGCCCAGCCCTTTTCCCGAACTTTTTTTTATTCCCGGGTCTTGAACTTGAATGAATTTTTCAAAGATCTTCTTATGATATTCGGACGGGATCCCCGGGCCTTCATCACGCACGGAGAAAAAAACACTTTTGTTTTTCACCTGCGGGACCGCCGCGATCTCGATCAAAGATCCTTCCGGCGCAAATTTAAAAGCATTCCCGATCAAATTCGAAAACACTCTCTTGATGAGAGAAACATCCCCCGAGATCTGGGAGGCCGGCGGGGCGAGCCTTGAACGCAAGGTGATCTTCCGGCTCTCCGCCATCACTGAAAAATCCCGGAAAACGTCTTCGATCAGTCCGCTGACCTGGATCTTTTCATGCTTCAAGAACATCTTGCCTTCTTCCAACTTGCCGATGTCCAGAAGCTCGGAGATCATCGCGGTGATTTCCCGGGTTCCCTTCACGCAGAGGTCCAGGATCTGGTCCGTATCTTCCGGCCCTTGGCCGCGCACTTTTTCATTTAAATATTCCAGTCCTCCGGAAACGACGCTCAAGGGATTGCCCAGATCATGGATGAGCATTTGGATCAGCGCTTCCCGGGTCCGCTCCAGCTCCTTGAGATGGCTGATGTCCCGGGAGACCCCGAACACATAAGCGAACTCCCCGTTCGCGTCACTCACGGGAACCAGGGTCTCGAGACATGCCTCGCGCACCGAACCTTCGCGCGTGTGCCGGATCTCGATCGTCGTGGAACGGCCTTCCTTTGCTTTTTGAAAGGCCTCGGTGAACTTCGCCCGGTCCTCCGCGAGGATCCCTTTCAAAAGATCACACTGCTTCGCTTCTTCAATATTCCTGAACCGGTGCTCCTTGAGCCCCCCGCTGTTCATGTAAACGAGCTTGCCGTCCTTATCGAACAACTTGATACAATCGGGGGAAGTTTCCGCCAGCGACTTGTACCTTTCTTCGCTCGTTCTTAATCTTTGTTCGAGTTTTTTCCGTATTTGATTTTCCCTGAGCAGAGGCGCGATGCCGAAGAGGTAAAGCAGGGGATAAAGGGTGATCACCAGGATCGTGCTGTCGAGAAAGGCTTCCAGGGCCGGAGAGATCTTCGGGGAGGCGTGGAAGAAATACATAATGCCGAGTTCGATCGAAAAAATACACGCGCTTAAAATGATCGATAAAGAAAAAGCCGAGAATCTCCCTGTTTTTTCAAAGACCTTCATCGTTCTTTTCTCCGGACTTGCTTTTCGTTTTGCCCATCCCGGAAGCCAAAGTGGAGTGGCGCCGTTCTATTTTAGCTGACTTCTACGCGCGGGATGGCGCCCCAATCCTCTCATTTATTTTAAGGGTTGATTGGGGCTGCACTAAACTTCCTTTGAGTTTTATGGGCCGTTCAGTGCGTTCCGACCCTCCCATCCATTTTAAAGGATGGCTGGGACTGCACCAAACTTCCTTTAAGTTTTATGAGTGGTTCCGTGCTTCCGGTTCCGTGGGGCATCCCGCTTACGTCGGTCGACTTGAGACGGTTATGGAATTCCTGCCAGGGAAAAGCCTTCCCCGGGCAATCGGTGTCCGCCTCCGGGACTTTGCCGTGTCCCAGGATATGTTTTTCGGGGATCTTGTAATAACGGCAGAGGATCTCCACCAGATAAACGAGCGCCTCCATCTGGTGCTCGGTCATCTTTCCCTGGTTAAAATTACCCACGAGGCACACCCCGATCGCCTTCTGGTTCATATGGGACGCCTTACAATGCCGGCCCTCCTGCTGTTTAAGCCATCGCGGGGTCGCTTCGATCTGTCCGTCCACCTTGCTGAGCGTCCCGTTGTCGATCACGAAGTCATAACCGACGCCCCCGACGAACCCTCTTTTCAAATGATACTGGTTGAACGCGAGAGAGTCCCCTTCCTGGGTGGCGCTATGGTGAACGATGATATATTTCCATTTTTTATTCGGGAAAAGCGGGATGATCGACCGGGCTGCGGACGCCTGGGGGATAATCAAGGACCGCCCTGAGGAGAGCGCCGCGCTCTTTTTTAAATGATTGGCGGACACGATAGAACCGGCCGGCACATCGTACATTTGGCTGAGCATCGCGACCGTTTCCCCGGGAGCCACGACATGCGTCACGTCCCGGCGCGAAGGGACCGGGGCCGGCTGCGACGGCAAACTGACCGGCGCGTGCGGCACCGCAGGCTTCGGCGGCGGAGCGGTCGGTGCCGGAGGATGGCGGGGAGCCGTTGCGCACGAACTAAAAAAGAGTACCGCCAGAATCAGAATATATTTTTTCATCTTGCTTGGATCTCCTTATGAGTGACTCAAAAGTACCCGGCACCGTTCCAAAGCCTGTTATCCAAGCTTTCCCCGCGGTCCGGTGTCCAGATTTCTTTGGACGCAGGCCGTAAAACGGTCGTGCCTGCGCTTGGCCAGGATATTGTTTTTTTCTATTCCTTTTTTGCCGAGCGTGGCGAACCAGTCCCCGGCTTTTTCCATCGCAGTATCCTTATTCCTGTAACAAACCTTCACATAAGCGTTCGCGGGCAACTCGCCGGACATCAAAACGAGGACAAAGAACGCGATCGCGAATTTACGCATGGCATGGCCTCTCCGTCCATTTCGACCGATCCGGAGGGTGCCGGGCATCGTTCAATTCTTTGAAAGCTCGATCTTGAGGCAAAGGTCCAGCGCCTGGTTCAGGCGCATGAGAAGGTCGAGCGAAAGATTCTGCAGCCCCCGCTCGATCCGGGAAATGTTGGCCTGACGCGTTCCCATGCCGCGCGCCAGCGCCTGCTGCGTCAGCCCCTGCTCGCGCCTCGCCTTTGCCACGGCATTTCCGATCTTCCGCTGCAACTCCTCCGATGAAGTCTTCGTCATTGGCTCTGCGGTCATTTGTTTTACGCCCCTTTGTCTTGGCCCCGTGTGCCGCATATCATATAGGATATACGGCATCAGGGCTACTGCGGTTTTGGGGCGCTCTCCGGTGGGTACCGGATTTATGATTCCGTCTCTTCCGTTCCCTGGGATGACGGCGAGGTGCCCGCCCATTTCTGCATCGCGTTCCGCGTGTCCCGCGCGTCCTTCAATCCCGCTTCCGCTCTCAGCTGATCGCGGCGGGCTTGCGCGGCCCCCTCCGTCGCCAGGGATTCCGCGACCTCCGCGGGGCCGGGGCTCCACGTATTTTTTTTCATTTGGGAGACTTTCCGTGAAGCTTCCTTCATCATTTCCGGCCCGATCCATGCGCTCCAATCGATCCGTTTGAATAAATTGTCCTCGGAACGAAAAGTGCACCAAGGCTTGCTCTTAAAACCGATCTGGCCGGGATCGATCCCCATTTTCCGGAGGGTTTCAACGTTCGGATCGGGTTTCATGTGAAGTTTTTCCGCCAAAACTTCGGGATCGATCCGTAACCCCGCCGTAAAAGCCAGGGCCAGAGCCAGGATCAGAAAAAACGCAAAAAACCATTTCGTCACAAGGGACCTCCCCATGAAGCGCGTTTACATCCGGATCTTCTAAGCGCCGTGCCCTATATTCTATCCGCCAAATTTCACGGACGGATCCGTCCACGCTGTGTGGCGGATAGGATAGACGGCACAAAAACCATTTTAGCCTCGGGGTGCCGTTCTACTAAGTTTGTACTCCCCGTCTGCCGTTACAGGGAACGGTTTTTCGGTCTTGCTACTTGTTGAACACTTCCTTGAGGATCACATCGGCGAAATTTTGAGCTAAAAGCGTATTCCCTTTGAGGGTGCAATGGCCGAAGTCCCCGGCGAACATGTCTCTGAAATATTCTTTGTAACTTCCCTTCCTCACCGCTTCCGTGAAGAGGCCCTCGTTATCGACAATAATAACGTCTTCATCATTCTCGAATATTTTCTTTAAAGGCCCCGCGTTTCGCATGGGATACTGCGCGCAGACCAGTTTGATCCCTTTCCGGTCCAGGATCTCTTTCAGCTTTCGATAGTTGTCAATGGTCACCGCAGAATAACCCCCGAATCTCAGTTCGGCTATCTTCCGGGCATATTTTTTTGCCAACTCGGGCTGGCCCAGTTCTTCGTAGAGAGACGTCAGGGCCCTCAGGACGGATTCGTTATGAGGATCAAGCTCGATGGCCCTTCGATAGGAATCTTCAGCCTGTGATAATTGTCCGTGATTCCGGTAAAGCCGCCCCAGATCGGAAAAAGCCGCCATAGCTCCCGGGTTGATCTCGATGGCTTTCTTGAATAAGCTTTCGGCTTGGGAGAATTCGTCCAGATTAAGAAAAAGCGACCCGAGTCCAGCGTAGGCTTCGTCGCACTCCGGATTAAGCTCGATGGCTTTCCGGAAAGAGGCTTTGGCTTGGGGTAATTTGCCTTGCTCCAGATAAAACCATCCCAATCCAAAGTAGGGCTTAAAGCTTTGGGGATGAAGCTCGATGGCTTTCCTGAAAGAGGCTTCGGCTTGGGGTAATTTGCCTTGCTCTTTATAAAGCCACCCTAATCCGATGTAATCTTTATCGCCCTTAGGGGCATCTCCGGTAAAAATATCCTGGGGGGAAGTTTTTTTTGACGCGGTTCCGGAAAGAGGGGCTTGAACGGTTACGGGAGTTTCGATCTTCAAAGGGATTTCAGCCTTTACAGGGGTCTCGGCTTTCGGAGGAGTCTCAGCTTTTACGGAAACCGGTTTGTCTGCGGCAGGTTTATAAAGCCCCATCGCTTCGGCTTTCGTCAAAATATGCAGCCCAAGAAGCCGCATCAGCTTATAAACTCTGAAGGACCGGATGAAAAGCGTTCCTTTCGAAGTCGTGGGCGCCTCCAAGGGCAGATGCCTTCCCAGGTCATTGATCCCCATCATCGCAACGACCATATCGGGATGATATTCATCAAGGTAAGATCCCAGCTGGTTTAATAAAACGAAGGTTTTTACACCATCTTTTCCTTTATCGATGACGCTGAAACGCACTCCGATATTTCGCCGATTCAGGATCTGCTCGAGAAGACGGGGGTATTGTCCCTGGGTCGTGGACTCCCCCAGACAGAGGATGCGGTAGGCGCCCTTTTGTTTGATCGATCGTAAATTCCCATACTCTTGGATCGATGACAGGACAAACCCGCCCAGGCGCATTCCCGTTTCAAGAAGCACCAGAGACAAGCATAGGCCCAAGACCATCAGGGCTATTTTTTGCCAGAACGAGGTCGCCATTTTCGTGGGTGTGTTTTTCATAATTTTCTTTTACGTGCTCCGGATTAAGCCCGCGAGAAAAACAATCGCCGGCATTATGCCGGTCTTCCTATTGGTTAAATACTTCTTTGAGGATCACAGCGGCGATATTTTGAGCTAAAAGCTCGTTGCCTTTCTGAGTGCAATGGCCGAAGTCGCCGGCGAACATATCTTTAAAATACTCCTTGTAACTTCCTTTCTTCACCGCTTCCGCGAACAGGCTTTCGTTATCGACAAAAATAACGCCTTCGTTTCTCCCGAAAATTCTCTTGAGTGTTTCCACCTTTCGCATGGGATACTGCATACAAACCAGTTTGATTCCCTTTTGATCCAGGGTTTCCTTAAGCTTGCGATAGTTGTGAAGGGTAACCGGATAACACTCTAATCCCGGCCCGGCTATCTTTTGAACATATTCTTTTGCCAACCCGGGTTTACCCATTTCTTCGTATAAAGACGCCATGGTCCTCAATGTGCGGCCCCTCGAGTAGCCGTCGTCGTCATTTTGGAGACGGCTCCGCTCCATGGCTTTCTTGAAGAATTCCTCGGCTTCCAGAAATCTTTTCTGCCGTCGATAGAGCCATCCCAGATCAAGGCAAGCTTCAAAGTTTTTAGGATCAACCTCGATGGCTTTCTTAAACATCACTTCCGCCTTGCCGGTGTGACCACCTTCATAGAGCTCCGCTAACCCACGGTAGGCTTCACTTTGTTCCGGATTAAGTTCGATGGCTTTTTTAAAAGAGGTTTCGGCTTGGGAAAATTTGCCTTGCAGCTGAAAAAGTGTCCCGAGGTGAACGTAGGCAGGAGCGCTCTTCGGATCAAGCTCGACGACCTTCCGGAGAGAGGCTTCGGCTTGGGGTAATTTGCCTTGATCCTGATAAAACCCCCCTAATGCGCGGTAGGCCTCATAATTTTTAGGATCTCGCTCGACAGCTCTCTTGAGAGAGTTTTCGTCCTGTGGGTATGGGCTTTGGTCTCGTTGAGCCTTCCCAACATCAACGAAAACCTTATCGTTTGGGGAACTCGGCCCGGTAGCCTTTCTCGATGGCTCTTCGATCGAAACAGCCTCCGCAGAAGTTTCTTTTGACCCGGTCCCCGGAAGAGGAATTTGAGCCTTCCCGGGATTTCGTTCATCCACTTCAGGTTTATAAGACCTCATCTCTTGGGTCTTGATGAAGGCTGTGTTCTGGAATGATCCTCCGGCTGAAATAGCCTTCGCAGAGGATTCTCTGGGGCCGGTTTTGGGAACAGGGGTTTGAGCCTTCCAAGAACTTCGTCTAGCCTCGTCAGGTTTATAAAACCCCATCTCCCCGGCTTTCTTCAAGAGATGCAGCTCAAGAAGCCGCATCAGCTTATAAACCCTGAACGACCGGATGAAAAGCGTTCCTTTCGAAGTCGTAGGGACCTCCAAGGGCATATGTTTCCCCCAATCATTGATCCCCATCATGGCGATCACCATATCGGGATGATACTCGTCCAAATAGGGTCCGACTCGGCTTAATATGGCGGAAGAGTTTGTGGCGTATAGGCCTTTATCGATAACGCTGAAACGCACTCCGGCATTGCGTTGGTTCAAGATCTGCTCGAGACGTTGGGGGTATTGTCCCTGGGTCGTGGACTCCCCCAGGCAGAGGATACGGTAGGCGCCCTTTTGTTTGATGGACTGTAAATTCCCATACTCTTGGATCGATGACAGGACAAACCCGCCCAGGCGCATTCCCGTTTCAAGAAGCACCAGAGACAAGCATAGGCCCAAAACCACCAGGGCTATTTTTTGTTGCAGGGATACTCCCGGTTGCGGAGAATTCTTTTCTTTCATAGCGGCTTTTCCGCAACCTCAGGCTCAAATGAATGATCTTTTCGGCTTATTTCTCTCATGGGCAGGATATTCTATATGAGGTTGCTTAGCCTCCCTATAAAAATTGTGCGAACCCCGGCTTCTTAAACCGCAGACACAAAAGCATGGCCGTTTTTATTGTCATCCGCTGCTCGGGGTTTCTAAAAGGCGGGATTTGAACCTGTGAAGGATATACGGCATAAGGGCCACTGCAACCCGGGAGTGCCGTTCTACCGGCGCAAAAGCCGGATGAGGCCGATGAAATCCTCGTCTTTCCAGCCCGCGGCCATGCCTTTGTCGTAGATCTTCTTGAGCTCCCGGGTCTGTTCGAGCGGAAGCGAGAGATCGGCGGCGGTCTCAAGTGCGAGGCGCAGGTCTTTGTCCATGTGCTTGAGCGAAAATTGCGGACTGTAGTCCTGCTGCCGGAGCCGCAGCTCTTTGAGGTCTGAAAGCCCCGAACGAGACGCGTTCCGGGACAAGGCCTTGAAATAAATTTCATCCGGGATCCCCGCAGCACGGCACAGGGCCAGGCTTTCGCATAAGGCCTGGGCCATGCCGGCGATATTCAAATTCATGGCAAGCTTGAGCGTGGAGGCCGTTCCGAGAGGCCCGATATGCAGGATCGCGCTCGAGAGCGTTTCGAGGATGGGAAGCGCTTTCGCAACGTCCTCCGGCTCTCCGCCTAAATAAAAAACGGTCTGCCGCAGCTCGGCCGCAGGTTTACTGCCCGTGAACGGCGCTTCCACGAAGAGCGCTCCGGTTTTCCGGACCTCCTCCGCGAATCGCAGGGTCCATTTCGCGGAGATCGTGCTCGATTGAAGGATCATCTGCCTGGGACGGAGCTTCGGGAGGATCTGCCTCAGCACCGACTGTACCGCGGGCGGGTCCGCGACCACGATGAAGATCGCTTCCGCCCCCTCGATCGCCTCGTGGATCGACGCGCGAAAACCCGGGAACTCTTTGGGCGTACGGTTCCAGCACCGTACCCGGTGTTCGTCCGCCGCCAGGTTCTTTGCCCAGATGCTCCCGATGATCCCCAATCCCAATACCGCAATATTCATATTAATTTTTCCCGCGCTCCAACGTACGAGTCCCGAGGAACGAGTCCCAAGTCCCGACCGTTTGTTAAGGATTCGGCTTGCCGGGGAGGGTCTTGGTTTGTGTGGGGAGTTTGCGGTCTTCGCGCGCGTCTTCCAGGGCCCTGACCCGCCGGTCCAGAGTGTCCTGTTCCCTCAGTTTTCTTTCCAAGGCCTCCATCTTGTAATCCCGGGAACTGATCTTGTCCTCCAGCCGGTTGATCTTCATCTGCAGGTCATCGATCTTCGATTGCATGTTACGGACGCCTTCATTGGCCTGCTCCGCTTTGGAGGCGATCGCGTCCATCCGCGCGCTGTCGTTCCACGCGAACCCCCGCCCGCAAGGAAGGAGCGACAACGCCAGTCCCAGGATCATCATCGTTCTTTTCATGTTCATCGTTCACTCCTTAATTATCATCTAATCTCTTCTCATGGAACGCCGTCTAGTTTATTCTTTGCGTTCTTCGCGCGCGCCTTCCAGGGGCCTCACCCGCCGTTCCAAAGCGGCCTGCTCCCTCGCCTGTCTTTCCAAGGCCTCCAGCTTGGAATCCCTGGAGCTGATCTTGTCCTCCAGCCGGTGGATCTGCTCTTGCAGATCATTGACCTTCGACTGCATGTTGCGGACGTCTTCCCTGGCCTGTTCCGCCTTGGCGGAGATCTCTTCCGTCCTCGCGCTGTTGTCCCACGCGAGAAGCCGCCCGCAGGGAAGGAGCAGCAACGCCAGTCCCAGGATCATCGCCATTTTCATATTCATTCTCATGGCTCCTTAGTTGAGCTGCCTCCGGCTAATAACCCCAAGGCCCCCAGGATCCCCAGAGGTCCCAATTAAACCTGTTTTCGCTGTTTATTTCCGCCGTCGTTTCCTGTTCTTCGGCAAGCTCTTTCCGATAGACCATTCTTTGATAATCCTGGTAATTTTTTTCCGTACCCACATACACACACCGGCAGGCTTTGGCATCCGCATAAACATACATGACCCGGCCGTCCTTCGTATGCGGGACCAGCTTACGCTGCGGCATGTTTTGGATATTCGCCAATTGTTCCGGCGTCAGGGCTTGTTTCATCCGAAAACCCGCGGCCGCAAGCATCTCCTCCTTGGACCGGGCATTATGATCCCGGATCGTCTGACAGCCGCTCAACGCGATCACGCCGCACACGGTCAAAAAAAACAACGGGGATTTCCATTTTGAGAAAAACATCATCGACTCCTTGGTTGCTTTAACCCCGTGTAGCGTGGATCGGACGAGATTGTCGGCCAGTAGGGAATATCCGAATTCCCACAGGCCGTACTTGACGCAATGAGCGGCAAGTGCAAAATCTCGCCGAAACCGTCCCGAGGAACGAGTCCCGAGTCCCGCTTTATTTTCGTTCATCGTTCACCGCACTGGACTTCCAATAAAAAAATGAAAAAGTTGTCGAGTGCTGCACTGGTTTTCAATAAAAATTCAATGAGAGCCAGGCGTTCCCCGAATGACTTAAGTTGAGCGATGTGCCTCTTGATGGACTTCAAATGTTCCTCTTGATGGACCTCAATAGATCTTCAGCCAGAAATGGTTTAGGGATGTAATCGGCAGCGCCCATATCCGCTGTCTTCATGATCAAACTGGTTTCTTTTTTCTGTGAAAGCATGATCACGGGAATGGCGCTTGTTTCGGAAGTCTGTTTTAAGGCGCGGAGGGCCTCGATCCCATCCATGACCGGCATCATGACATCAAGGAGAATGAGATCCGGATGTTCCCGTCCGGCCATTTCAAGGCCCATCTTCCCGTCACACGCGCCAAGGGTCTCATATTGGTTTTTCCTTAACCGGAGTTCAACCAGCTGACGAAGATCGGGTTCGTCATCGATCACAAGGATCTTTTGAGTCATGGATCCCTCCTTTTTTTCGTGGAACGTGGAACGCTTGCGTTACCCGTTACCCGTTTGCCGTTCCCCGCATTATTTGAGTTAAGTGCCGTGTCCCGAGTCCCGAGGAACGAGTCCCGGCAGTTATACTTTAACGGCATATCCGTTCTCGAGGATCAGGTTATTAAGGTAGACCTCTTTTCCCTCTTTGTCACTTGAACACTGGTCCCCTTTGGTTCCAGTACCTCCGGTCGAAGCTTTGAGGCTTCGTACCGGAAGGAAAAACACATCCGCTTCGTAGCGGTCGAAGGTGGGGTTCTTGCTGCTCAGGACGGTGAGGGACGGGACGCCTTTCAGGACCTTTTCCACGAACTGTTTCGCCTTCTTTCCCTCCTCGGTATTGATCTCGGGGCAATCGATCCCCCGGAGCCGCAGCTTCTGGCGGCTGGCCCCTCGTATATTGGTATCCAGCATGACCCAGAGCGTGTCCCCGTCGATCACGCTCTCGAGATAGGCCCGGTAAGTGAAAAGGTCCTGGGCCGTGCGGCCGTTCTTCACAAGTTTCACGCCGGTCCACGCGACGATGTCCCCGGCTTTCAGGCCGCGGGCTTCTGCGGGCATCAGGGCGCGGTAGCCTTTGAACCCGTGGTCCAGGAGCAGGACGTTCTTGTCAGGCCAGGGGGTTTCGTTGGGGTCCTTGATCCGGCAGGTGTCGAAAAGCCCCAGCTTCGGGACTTTCAGTAACTCCTTACGAATCCCTAGTCCCGATTCCCGCGCTCTCAGTTGAGCGGCGACCTGCGCCCGCACGGCTTCATGGCGGACCAGAACGCGGAGATTATCCCGGGTCAGGCCTTCCCGGACCGCTTTCTGCTCCAGGGCCTTGCGTACTTTGGCATCGGTGACCGGCATGAGTACGACGTGATGGCTCCAGGACAATTCGCGCACCGGTGCGCGTTTTCGGTTTTCCAGATAAAACTGGCGCATCCGCCGGAGACTCGTGACGGAAAATCCCGGTCCCAGGTTTTCGGTCAGTTCTTCGGAAAATTTGTGAATGATGCCGTCACCATAGGCGGCGCGGGGTTCGCCGTCCTGTTCGATCTCCACGGTGTATTGACCGGTCTTCCAGTAGGCCGTGACCAGGGAATGCTCCACGTTCTTGAAAAGCCGGATGACGTCGGCAAGGATTTCTTTATAGCGGCTGGGCGTCAACTTGTTCGTCACGGCACGAACCTCCCGTTCCTTCGCGGCTCCTTATTGATGCGGAACTGTATGATGTCTGATTTACACGAATAGAACGCTGCCTGGCTTATGCATAAGCTATTTGCGTTCTTCTAATTAGACCCGCGGTCTTTAACTTCTTCCAAAACCTTTATTGAGGCCAATCCCTTATTTTCTTTTAAATTAGCGATAATGCTGAAAACTTCTTCGATCGCCTTTTCTGGTTCTTTCTGAATAGCATATTCATATGTTTTGGGCATAGGTGTACGAATTGTTGATTGCAAAATTGAAACGATACTATATCCATCCATACCAATAGATGGATGAGGAGAAGAATAGACCAAATAAACATGGTATTTCTTTGGCATATGATCAGTATCCATCTCGTTTCCGTAAAATTTAAAAATCCCTCGGATAGTCATTTTAACCTCCTTTAAGGTGGCTGGAGACCCTCTCTCGAATAGATGCCTGGTTTACGCTTTACACTGATTTTTTATTTTTTTGTTTCACTTGAAAAAGCTCCGCCTTCACCAGTTAGGCTTAAGTATTTTTTCAACTCGCCTAACATTATTGAACGATAATTGGTATCTTCATCGGGTAATGGCTTTATCGTTTTAACCAGATTTTCTTCTTCTTTGGCAACCTGACGGGGAACCGCTATTGAGGCTGTTCTAAATCCTTCCGCTAACCTGCCGGTTAAAAACAGCTTTCTTCTACGGCCTGCACGTTCTCTAAATTCCAACCGAAGCCAATCATTTAAAATACCTTTTCCATCCCGAATGATGCCATAATCCGTATCACGAGTAACCAAAACCACATCGTGCGCGGTTGTTTTTGCGCATTGAACGATCCACTCCCAATTTATTGCATCACCAATCGCTAAATCATCGGCTTTTCTTGGTGGGTACCCCAACATAAAACGTTTCCTTGCCATATGCCTGATGGAATGCCGTATGCTTTTTCGTCTCGTGAGATTCAAATCGCTATTATTTAAAAAAAGCCGGTGAAGAACCTTGTAAACAGGATCATAAATATTTGGTTTTTGCAAAAGACGTTCGACGCGATTTTGAAGATTAGCGATGTGTTGCGAAATGCGTCTTTTGTTTTTTTCAAGACCATGCGCTTGCTTTGACTCCATCAAAAAGGCCGGTAATTTCATCTCCGCAGCGTTGGTGTTTTTAAATTGCTTAAGCGAATCCAAGATAATTTTTTGTCGATTCTTTTTAAATTCCATATGAACTTGATCACTTGTAATAATTTTTGCATGGTTGCGATTAATGTCTTCCAAAAAAGACATTGCTACCGAACCAACAGGTATCCTGTAGAAATCCAGAAAGATATTAGTGTCTATAAAAACTAGGGTCGGCATAGGTCTTAACCTCTTTGTTTTTAAAATGCGGACGGCGTCCGGTTTACGCTTTTTTGGCATCCCTACGAGTTGGTCCAGATGGAACAAGAACTTTTGATTGTTCCGCTACCTTGCCCTCTTCAGAGGCTTCTTCATAAAACATCCTCTCACAAGGCAAATCCGAGCCCAGAATCTCATCTATCAGCCCCAGCCAAAATGCATCTTCCGGCATTAATTCATAATCATCGGTTTGTAACTCGCGGCAAGCTGAAACGATAAAATACCAAAGTGGTCGAATTTTTTCTGCCGTATGTTCCCTCAGCCACTTTTGATTCTCTTTAACTTGACCGGATGGCAATTTTTCATAAACTTGTTTTTCTTCCTCTGAAAGAAATAGGGCGCCGAATCTTCGAATCCATGGCGCCATGAAACCACGGTGTCCTCCGAAGTGGTAATCCATTAATGCTTCAAAAATAATAGAAATGTTATTCAGTTCGCCATCACTGAGTAAAATCTTTTTTTTAACGAGTTCCTTTTGCTGATAATGCAGCACTCCTTTGAGCACCTCTATTTCAAAATGAACGTTATCTAGCGGCCTTTTCCTTTTCCTAATTGACTGCATCACAGTCTTCGAAAGCTCGGACATCTTTTCCTGCATGCTCCCCGCTCTTCTGACCAACCGAATCGCATCCTCAGAAAGATTTTTGATAAGAGTATCGATTAGTGATTTTATGTCTCCGCTTTCTTTAGAATTTATATAGGTTTGAAATTGTTCTTTAAATGAAATTATTCGAGAAACAAACCTTTTGAATACGACTCGCGCTAGACGCGCAGCAAATCTCTCATTAGTTTGACGTAAGTTTTGAATGATTGAAGACGCCGTTTCTACCGTTAATTCATCTGGCGCAGTACGGCGTGTTCCGTGATATATGATTCGAGTATGAGGATATACGATGGGATAATCACCCAAAATGAGAAAGTCGGCGGCAGCGCTGGCTGCCATTCCGGTTGCTACCGTCACAAGCCTAATGGTTGTTCCATTTTGCTTTTGCGCCTTTATTAAATTACGTATAAGTTCAGCTGAATAAACACTCCCCCCAATGCTGTCGACGTAAACCGTAATCGGACTGTCTGATTCGTGTCGCAAACGCAGAATCTCAGGGGTAAGCTTATTGACTAGTTGCTGATTTATTTCACCAACAAGAAAAATGGCTCGTAATGGATTTTCGCGATAGTCTGGATTGGGTTTGCTCATACATCTCCTTAGAATTTAATTTATTGTGTAAGGGACAGCGCACCAAAGGATCGGTTACTCTTGGCTCGCTTACGTGCCCTCCGAGGTGATTGGTACTGTTCTACTTGGCATTTGAAAGATTTTTGCTTTTTATGATTTGTGTTTTTTACTTAATTCTTTAACGCGCCATAAAAAATATAAATTGTCAGATTTGATAGAATCTTCGCCGTCTTTCATTGCGAGAAGATCTTTTAAAAAAGTAGTCCCTCCCAAGGTTGCACCAAATGCTTGTATGAGTGGTTTAAGTTCGGCAGGAAGAAAGCCCGCAAACGCTCCGAAAGAAATAACGCCTACGGCTGCAAGAGCGGAGCGAAGAGGCTTAACTTTTAAAGAGTGCACAGCTGCTTTTACAGTTTGATCCAATTTAGACAGCCTCGGCTGCAGGATATCAGAGTAAATTCCTTTTGCATCTTTTGCGGTTAAAGATTGTTTAGCTGATTTAAATTCAGAAATAGCCCGATTCAATGCATGCCTATAAAGAACAAAGGCATCTTCTTCATGTTTTCTTAATTCAATTAAATCCTTTAGCGCGACGTCTCGCAAAAAAGGAACCTCGGATGTTAAGTACTGAAGAGCTAGTTTATTGTTATCCAAAACATCTTTTTTCTTAGTCAACTTTTCCAGAAAAAGAACGTCTATATCACGATCGGTAAGAAAAGATGTATGTAATGCTTGTGTGGCGGCCATTTCATACCACATATTTCGCACAATGTTCCCCACATAAAATCCATCTATCGCGCCTATTTTTTCAACCATCTTTTTTGATAACGAGATTGCCCCGTGGCGTCTTGCTATTTCTAAGATTTTTTTGTTTTTAGCAAGCAACGATGGCATTTTTTCAAAGCCAATGGAACCACCGCCATGCTCAAAATAAAGCTCTGGGCCAGAGCAACCCAAACGATACTCTCCGTTATTAAATTCGAGATTCACTTTCGAGTTCGACAAATATTCTTTTCTAAGTTCTGCGGATAAACGTTCCATGCGTCCAGAGGCCCCTTTCCCAAAATTCATTTCTGCTAGGCAAGAAGGGCATATGTGTGTTTGAGGAGTAAAAATAGATATTTTTTGAGCCGTGACTAACGGCAGCATATGCGCAAAAGTAATAATATCTGCTATAAACTGGGTCGCAAGACTATCGGCCGATATTTTGCCGCTTTTTTTATATCGATCATAATCTAAAAAATAATTTGGGATAAAAACTTGGTCGCTATACATCAAAGAAAAACGCATCAGCGAGTCCAAACGATTTATTCTACATGCGGGATTAAAACAAGCCTCTTTTCCACCGCCAAGTGAGAGGGAAGCAAAGTGAGTAAATTGTGAGGCTGTTGGAATTTTAGACGATTGCCTCCCAAGTTCGACTAACTTTTCTACTATGTTAAGAGTCTGAGCAGGGTTAAGCTTTTTAAGCTTTTTAAAATTTGGGCCTTTTTTTGTTAAAATCTCGCGAGCTTTAAGATATTCAAACATTTCTCTCATGATAATCTCCTGTAATTTCAATTGAAAGAAACGGCCCTTCCATTCCCTCACCAGCATAGCACTTGTATCTTTATACAAGTACCACGGAGTCGGAGCATAAGGTCGGCTCCGTACTCTGACGGCGTGGCCTGCCTCGAGTAAACGGCTATTAACGCACTGCGTTTGACCTTCTTTGTCAGCAACGTTACCCAGACACTTACCACGGTATCTTGATTCCCGCTTCGACGGCGGTTTCTTTCGTGGATTCACGGAACTGGACAAAGGTCTGGGCGTTCCCGTCGAAAAGGTCTTTGGTCAGGACCAGTTCGACGCCCAGGGGATCGCCTTCTTTGCTCGTCAGGTTCACGGTCATCTGAGCGAGCAGCCCCGCCACACCCCATCATTTTTACTGATCATTACACGGGGTTGAGTGAACAGCCCGAAGATCGGTTTCTTTTTCCAAACGGGATTCTTCGCTGTTATCCCGATGGATACAAATACAGTTGGTACCATGACGGATAACGCACGGCCATTTTTCGTGGTTGGGAATTCTCTCTTTCAGCGAATCGGTTTGACCCAAATACAACAATAGATGGGTTCCTTTTCCGCTGGGATCCACTGTGCGCTTACTGAAAACATAAACCGCGCCATCGGCGCTGAATACTGTATTAATAGGATAAACTTCAAAAGCGTAACGGCCGCTTTCCCCTGAAAAGGTCACATCAGATATCTTGGCCATATCTTCACCTATTTCCGCAGGTCTCGTTAACATTAGCTGAGACAAGTTTTACACTGTCACTAACATCCAACGATTTTCCTTTTTCTCCATGATGTATACCAGACGCCGTCCAGAGGGAGAGGGTAACGTCCTGACAGTAATGAAAATCAACGCCTCCCCTAAGAGGGCTTCCGGTTTACGGTTTGTGTTAATAGCCAGGATTCTTTGACTTTTTCAAGGATCAATGGAGAAATTTTAGATTCAATATGAGTGATCTCTTCGCGGATTTTTTGGATTTCCCACTCGTGAAGTTGAAACTTTTTATCTGACTCGTTCAATTCGGCGCACACGGTCGTAATTTCTTGCGTCACCCTCATAATCGCTTGCTGCTTTTTATAGAAGTGTGCCTCCGGCATTTGTTCCGTATTTTTTGCGATCTGTTCCAGGACTTCTTCCTGATTTTTTAATACATAAAATCGGATCGTCAGCGCTTCAATCCGCGCCATGGCATCTTCCCAAAGTTTGATCCATGCCTTTTCCTTAAAAATATCCATATTTTCAATATCCATATTTTCCCCTTTCGCCCAAAACTTACCATTCGCTCCGGAGTTTGGTCGGATGGCGCTAAAGGAACGATTATTGCTGGCACATCCAACTCACCTTCTTTAAAGCGCTTGTCCTTCGCTGCTACAGCGAAGAAGGGATGGCCTTCTTTCTTGGGGCTAACCATGCAGCCATTTTTTTCTAATTATAAATTTCAATTACCTTAACATCGTTTGCATTCACAAACACGCCCTCGGCGCCTTGCAAATCTAGGACCTTTTTTCCCTCAGGAGAAATTACAACAACGTTTTTTAAAAGAAGTTCTTTATTATCACTTCCCATAGAAAGCATTACGGCGACCCCTTCGTAGATTACATCATTCGGCATATGAACACGAACCCACCGTTTATTTCCAAAGAAAGCTCTATCCCATACCGTTTTTCGTTTAATGTCTAAAAGAATGTTAAGTTTCTCTGCTATCCAGTAAATGGATTCGGAACGTTCCAAAAAACCCAGAAGAACCCCCTGAATAACTGGAGCTACTAAAATTACCCCCAAGGATCCAAAAAAGAAATTACATTTTTCGCTTAAAATAAGATTTATTAACCAAAGCATAACGAAGAAATTCCAGCTGCTGAACAAAGCGCATGACAGAATTAATTCCGAGGCATCTGCGGATTCAGAAGCAGCTATAAACCGCTTGGTCTTTATTCCGATAAACCCAGGCAGAATAAGAAAAACTAAAATTAGATATCCGTTCAGGGTGTCAGGCATCTTTATTCATTTTCCTTTTTTTCCTTTTTCGCTTGATCTCGTTCTGAAGGCCTTATTAAATTTTTAGGTTCTTCTTTTGGTTCTCGGCATTGTTTTCCATTTTCAAAAATTTTAAATTCCATTTTCTTTTGTTTTTGTTTAGGTTCTTCTTGATTTGCCATAAAACACCCCTTTCGATTTGTTGTAAAAAGCAGACCCTCTACACTTGTAAACCGGACGGCGTCCTCGTGGAGAAGTCAGCCACACTTCATCTCCGCCGGACGCTTACCACGGTATCTTTATCCCCGCCTCGATCGCGATCTCCTTCATGGAGTCCCGGAACCGGACAAAGGTCTGGACGTTCCCTTCAAAGAGGTCCTTGGTCAGGACTACCTCCACACCCAGCGGATCCCCCTCCCGGCTTTTCAGGTTCACGGCCACTCGATCGGGAAGGAGCGGACAGCGCTCCTGGAACCTTTCCAGATCGAGCTCGATGCCCATACTGATCGCGGGCCTTCGCCCGTCGGCGCATTCCAATTCGAAAGAAAGTTCAAGTTCATCGGAAAGTTTCCATTTTCCGAAAAGGGAAATGGTCTTCGTCACCCGCTGGGTCTCGCCGAAGCTTGTCGTGAACTCGACACCGACCTGGTAGCGGATCTCACCTTCCTTGGCAAGCATGCTCTGCGTCTCGAACGTACCCCGGAAGCGGAAGGTTGATTCCGAATCCACGCCGATCTGATACGTCAGGCAGTTCTTTTCCGAAACGTCCCACCGGCCTTCGAACACAAGCTCCTGCGTCGTTTTTTGCACACGCCGGCGTTTTTTTCCGGTCCCTTCCAGAATGCTTTGGGTCTCGAGCGAGTAAGTCACCCGGAAATTCTCATCGATCTCCCAGGCGCCCTGGAAAGTGAGCTTGTCGTACCTGCCGAGCCCCCGCTTTAGCGAAAACGTGATCCGGTTCTTTTCATCGAGCTCCCATTTCCCGGAAAGTTTCGCGAGCCCGGTCACGGTATGCGTCGCGTCTTCCTGCACCGTCACCGAGATCACCAGCGCGTCCGGTTCTGAGTCGACAAGCGAGGCCGTAAATCCCGCCTCTTTTTCCGGCCCGCGTTCCTTATACGTCAGCTCATGCCCGGGCGAAAGCTCCCAATCCCCCTCCAGCGTCTCAATGTCCCTTTGCAGGTCCGAAAGTTTCCTATATTTCATGATCTCTTTTTCCTTATAGCTTTTAAGCTATACGGCCCCAGTTCTCAATATAAGAATTTGGCTATAAGGCTGTACAGCTGCTCAAAATAGATATCGCAATGGCTGCCGCTATTCGGGTCCGCTTCATACAAGGGTTTGCCGTCCGGACCTTTGGTGCGGTTACGATATCCATGAATGGCGCTTAAGTCCGCGACCACCAGCTTGTGTTTCAAAATATCCGCGACCCCCTGCTGGTTCGCGTTAAACTTGGCATCCACTGTGATTTGCCCTATTTCTTTTTTGGGAAATAGCTTTTTCACCTTATCGATGGGCCCGACGGCGCCCAGGGCTTTGCGGTCGACGCTGTGAAACAGGTTGATCCTCCCGGCCATCGGGTACTGCTCTCCAAGCGCCTTATCCAGCGTTGAGGTTGTGATGAGCATCCGCAGATTGGGAAAACCTTTGACCACTTTTCCGTAAATATCATCCGGAGACAGGTCGTCATCATCGCAGGCGGCTTGTAACAGGATGACATTGACCGGGAGCCTCGTTGAAAGTTTGTCCTTAATCATCTCCTGCAGGGTGGAAAGCACCACTTTGCAGCCGAAGCTGTGCCCGACCAAATTGATACACCGGAGACTTTTCTGTTTGTTCTGCAGCACGGTCCTCAGGAAAGCATAGCCCGCATTTTCCCCGACATTGTCCGCTCTTTTCTCCATCGTCCAATAACTGAGCAGTTCCACTTTATTCAGCAGAGAAGACGGCTCCTCGCTGAACATGGACGGCCAATGAATGCCGACAGCAAGATGAGGAGGCAGAGTGGCGGCGTTCGCCAGGCCCTGGACGATCGTTTTCGCGAACCCGATGCCGAATTTATTATAAGACTTCATGGCTCCCGTTGCGTCCGTCCACCATCCGTGCGAGTAAAAGAATACTTCGGAAAAATTGAACGGAGCTTTCAATGCCATCGGCAAATCGATATTCAAGGTATCCAGATCCGCGATCACGCCGTTCTCATCCGTGGGAAGCATGAAAAAATGTGCCATGGTTCACCTCCTTAAATTTAAGGTTTAAAAACACAAAAGGCGGTTCCCTTATCCGCCACAAAGCTCTGGCGGATTCGTTCAGCGCCTTCAAAAGCGGCGCAGACGAAAAAGGCGGTTCCCGTTGAGAGGAAACCGCCCCCGATGATACAAAAATCAAGACGATGTTACCCTGTTGGGTGCTTGATCGATGGAAGTATACGCCCGGTCTCTCCTCCAGACCAGAAAACTTTTATTTAGCCGAATGCCGTTTTTGAAGTCAGTACTACAAAAAACGTTGTTATTAAGGTGTGCCTGTTTTCCGGCTTCCTTATTACCCTATCACATGCAAGTTAGCTTATTCTTATTCCCTAAGAGCGCAGGCTCCTAAGAACTTTTATGGATGGGGTTTAAAAAACAATTTCATTTTCTTCTGATCTAATGTCACATCAAATCTTTTTAAGAACGACATTCCCAGCAGGCCGTCTTTAAGGCCGTGTTTGATTTCTTGGCTGTCCTCAAGCAGTACTTCTGCTCTTATGTTTTTTTCTTCCAGATCTCCTAATTTCACGCTCTTTAATAAAACTCCCCGCACTTTATGCTTACCATCTAAAACCATGACTTCGTACACATCAGAAATATTCTCAAGATCAATGCCTAACTTCCGGCCCATACTGGCCGTCAAAAGCACGACCGGGCAACCCGTATCTACAATAAGCGAAGCATGGACATCTTCATTCACAACGGCATTTACAAAAAGGTGCCCCTTCTTGTCTGAAGCGGCTTGAACGATCTTGGTATTAGCATCGATATCGCGCCTTTCTTCTCCCCGGCTTATTTCTTCTTTTACCATGGCGTTCCATTTTTCCGACGCTCTTTCCTTTTCCGCCCTATCCTGGGCTTTTGTCTTTTCACTCTGGCCTTTGTTTATTTCCCAGCTTTTTTTGATTTCAACAACCTCCTGGGGGGTTGACCGATCTATCCGCTCTATCTCATTCGCCTTAAGAACAACCGCGCCATTGCCGACGTTTACTTCAACGTTATCTTTTTCTTCTTTGCTTACTAACCCTTCCAGGCTATTACCATTTTTAAGATAAATCGTATCGGCATAAACTTTTATTATGAAAAATAAAAAAAACACACCGAGAATTGTCAGCATTTTGGCTTTAAACATTTTTAACCTTAAACCCTTTCACCTGGATTTATCAAAAATGACGCACTTTACGCAAGAGATGACCTTCGATCAAAAAGAAACCTTGGTGAGACCGTCCTGGTCCGTCACTCCGTTTTCCTTGCCGGAATCGTCCGGATCATTCTTGCTGCCGGAAGACGTATTATTGGCCGTGCAGGAAAAATACTTCTTATCGGAAGTAGAATGGCAAACACCTCCCCTTCCCCAACCCACATGACAGGTAGCCCCCTCCTCTTTTCCGGAGCAAGCATTGATCGCCTCTTCGGAAGGAACGCTATGCATTTCTTTCTGCGACGGCGGAGACATCTCCGGATCATCCGTCTTGTCCGGAGCCATGCTCGCGAAAGCAAAAGAAATAAGTCCGGACATCAGCAAGATCCCAAAAAAGACTTTTTTCATCATGGCTTCCGCACGCTTATGTGAACCGCGCCTCTAATGAGAGGCATAAGGGCCAAGGATCGGCTCACAATTCTTCGTCATGGCCTCCCCGTTACCCAGATTTTTCTCAATGCATTCCCGGTACATCCGTGTTAATTTTGCCTGGTCCTGGCTCATCTGCAAGTCCGCAGACGTTTGAGAACCGCAACAACCGCTTAATGTCAAAGCCCATACTGCCAACAGGATCATTCGCATCCTAGAACCTCTTTTAAAAATTGATATGGTGCCTGAGCGCGTCTTTTTGAAGGTCCGATTCCATAGGGGTCAGACGATCGTCCGACTGGGCCCTCTCGATAGTCTGCGCCTCGGTTTTCTTTTCAGGAGTTAAAGCGACCTGATCCTGCGAATGCGCACAGCCCGCAAGGACCAGCCAAGGGACCATCCAACGCAACCCTTTAAAAAAAACGTTCCTGAAGTTCTGCCTCTTCATAAGTTCCTCCTTTTTTTCGGGGAACGTGGAACGCTTGCGTTACCCGTGTCCCGAGTCCCGGCCCGCTTCTCAGGGCTACAACAGCCGGTACGTCACGAACCATTCAAAGCCGAGTTTGCCGGGCCGGGTGTAGACCACCACCTTGTGTTTTCCAGGGACGACCCGCTGAAAGGTCCCCCGGTTCGTCGGAAGATCTTCAATGGCGTTTCCCGGTCTCCAGGACTGGACGATCAGCTTGTAGGTCCTGGAATTTTTGGACTTGTAGATCCGCTTGTCCAGAATGCTCACCGTGTGGCCCGCCGGCGGTGAGGTGTCCTTCATGCCGTTATAAAGGCCCGTGAGACCGCACCCGAGCATCAGAAATCCCGCGAGCGCGAGAAAGCCGGTCCGCAGAATGTCCTTGTGCGACCTTGAAGTCCCGGCCAGGGTCAGGACCGCGAAATATAAAAAAACGGCCAGGGCCGGCAGGGAAAATTTCAAAGAAAAAAGGAAGAGCTGCCAAGCGTCATAAACGGGATAGCCCGCCGAAGTCCAGACCACGCTGACAAGGCCCGCCACCAGGGACCCCGCGGCGAGGCCGGTCATCCAAACGCGGTTGGAAGAGACGCCGCTTTCTGTTCCGGCGGAAGAGGCAGGGTCAGGGCAAGCAGGGATGTCTTTGGCGAGGACCGCCAGCGCCCCGGCAGTGCTTTTGATCGCCGCGATGCCGTCGGTGTGCGCGGAACTCCCTTTCCAGGTGACCGTCACGCGCTGGTCGCCATACGTGACCGTCGAGGCTTTCCCATCGAAAAGCTGTCTCATCGCCTCCCGTTTTTCCGCGGACACAAAATAGTCCTGCGCGAATTGGGGCGTGTCGGAGGCGATAAAAAACCTGCGGTTGAACTCCTCCTCCGGCGTCTGGACTTCACGGGTCACGCCGACCCCTTTGAAAAAACGCTCCACCCCGCCCTCTTTCGAGATCCCAAATCCCCCGCCCGTCCCCTGACACACCACGGAAACCGAAAAGTACGGCGGCCTGTTGCGCGACCCGGAAAACTTTCTGTAGAAGAAGTCCAGGTCCTTGTATTGAAACCTGTGTTCTTTCTCGTTCCACCGGAGTTCCGGATCGCTCATGACGAGCGTCAGTGTTTCCCGGAATTTTTTTTCGGACGCAACGTAGGAAAAGAGCGACACAAGCGCCACGGCGATCACGACCGCCATCATCCCGAAAGCCAGCATGTTACCCGGGCACATGAATAGACCTCCTTATGAAAAGCGGGTCACGGGACTCGCTTGGCTCTCATTGAAATTTCTATTGGAAGCCAGTGCAGCACTCGACAACCTTTTATTTTTATCGGGAGGTCCAGTGCGAGACTCGGGACTCGATTCATACGGTGGCCCTCAAGAGCGGGACCTTCCGGATCGCGAGCACGGTAAGATAAGAACAGGCATAAATGGCAAGCGCCGTCACGGGGATGGACCAGGCGGGGTGCCCCATTTGGGCGGTCAGCGTAAAACCCAGCCGTCCGTGGTTGAAGATATCGATGAACACGGGATGGACCAGATAGATCCCGAAACTGGCCGCCGAAAGACCGCCGAAGGCCCGCTTCACGCCCGCGTTCCACTTGGGTTCGAGCCGCGTCACGGTTTCTTTGATGATCATAAAACAACTCGCGGCGTAGAGGACGACGTTCGGCGCCAGGTTGTCATAGAACAGGGCCGGGAACCGGCCGGCATGAAAGACCACCCACCCAGACCCGAAAAAACAAACGAGGAAAGTCCCGAGCCGCACGAGGTCGGCCACCGGTAAAAAAGAGGGCTTCGATCCTCTCAGGAGCACGAAACCCAGAAGGAAATAGCCGGTAAAACCCTGGGCCGCTTCCAGGGGGATCCGGAACCGGAGGCCCGTGTGGAAAAAAAGGGCGTCCAGGTTCTCCCAGAAAGGAACGAGCGAGGCGACAAAAAAACAGAGCCCCAGAAAATAAAACAGCCCCCGCCGTGTGGCGTGCGCGGTGAAGACCCTGAGGAACGGGACCAGGAGATAAAGCCCGGTGATGAGATAAAGGAACCATAAATGGAAATGCACTTCCCCGCAGGCGGCGCGCCGTACCGCTTCTTGGAATCCCAGGGACGGCTCGTAAAAGAATTTTTGCCACAGGAGGTAAAAAGCGGTCCAGGCGATGAAGGGAACGAGGATTCTCCGGAGGCGCTTCTTGAAAAAATCCCGGAAGCTTTCGGCCTGGGGAAGGAGAAGGGCGCCGGAGAGCATCACAAAAATAGGGACGGCACCTCGCGCCAGGGAATCGTAGAGGTTCGCGGCCCACCACGCACCCCGCGGCACGGAACGCCACTCCGTGATGATATCGGCGGCGACGTGCACGATCACCACCGCGGCGATGGCCATCACGCGGAGCACGTCGGCCCAAAGAAATCTTTCTTTTTGTTCTATCGGGGGCAAGTCGGGGCCTCCTTTTGCGAACCAGGGACGCGTTCCACAAACTGCGGGCCAGGAGCCACGAGTCCCGTGTCCCGAGTCCCGCTTCTTTATTTCAAGAGCTGCCTCAGAACGTACTGCAGGATACCGCCATGACGGTAGTATTCGATCTCGATCGGAGTATCGATGCGGCACACCGCTTCAAAGGTTTTGCTTTTTCCGGCGCCGGAAACCTTGACCGTGAGGATCTTGCCCGGCTTCAGCCCCTTGGCGATCCCTTCTATAGTATAGACCTCTTCGCCGGTCAGTTTGAACGAGGCGGCGTTCTGGCCCTGGAAGAATTGAAGCGGCAGGATGCCCATCCCGATCAAGTTGCTCCGGTGGATCCTCTCGTAGCTTTCCGCGATCACGGCGCGGACGCCCAGAAGCGCGGGGCCTTTGGCCGCCCAGTCGCGCGAAGACCCGCAGCCGTACTCTTTCCCCGCCAGGATCACGAGCGGCCGGCCCTCTTCGGCGTATTTCATGGCCGCGTCAAAGACCGGCATCGCGATGCCCGGTCCTTTCGTCTCCGGCGGGGGGAAATATTTCGTCATCCCGCCTTCCACGCCCGGCACGAGCAGATTTTTCAGGCGGAGGTTGGCGAACGTGCCGCGCATCATGACTTCGTGATTGCCGCGGCGTGAACCGTAAGAGTTGAAATCCTGAGGCCCGATCCCCTGCTCCATCAGGTATTTTCCGGCGGGACTCGACGGGGCGATGGCCCCGGCGGGAGAAATGTGGTCGGTCGTGATCGAATCGCCGAGCACGGCCAGGACGCGCGCGTTCTTGATGTTCTTCAGATCGGGCGGCAAGGACGGCATTTTTTTGAAATAAGGCGGGGACTTCACGTAAGCGGACTTTTTGTCCCAGACAAAGGTGTCGCCCGCGGGAGCGCTCAAGGACCGCCAGGCCTCGTTCCCTTCGAAGACATTGTGGTAGCGTTTCCGGAACATTGCCGGGTCCACGCTTTTCATCGCTTCCCGGATCTCCGCCGGACTTGGCCAAATATCCTTGAGATAAACGGGCTTGCCGTTCTTCCCTGGCCCCAGAGGATCTTTTTCAAGGTCGATCAAGACCGTCCCCGCGATCGCGTAAGCCACCACAAGCGGCGGCGACGCGAGGTAGTTCGCGCGGACCTGCGCGTGGATGCGCCCTTCGAAATTCCTATTTCCTGAAAGCACCGACGCCACGATCAGGTCTTTTTCCTTGATCGCCTTGGAGACAGGTCCCGGGAGCGGCCCCGAATTTCCGATGCAGGTCATGCAGCCGTAGCCCACGGAATTGAATTTCAGCACTTCGAGGCAGGAAAGAAGCCCGCTCGCCGCGAGGTAATCGGTGACGACCTGGGAACCCGGCGCGAGGCTGGTCTTCACCCAGGGCTTCACGGTCAGTCCTTTTGAGATCGCTTTTTTCGCGAGGATCCCGGCCGCCAGCATCACCGACGGGCAGGAGGTGTTGGTGCAGCTCGTGATGGAGGCGATCACGACCGCGCCCTGTGCGAGCTCGCATTTTTCCCCGTCGATCAAGAGCGCCGCTTTTTTCGCGAGACCGGCCTTGCTTTTCACCGTCTCCGCGAGCGCCTTCTTAAAAGAACCTTTCACTTCCCCCAGCGTGACGCGGTCCTGCGGACGTTTGGGACCGGCGAGACTGGGCACCACGCTCGCGAGGTCGAGTTCCAGCGTGTCGGAATAAACGATCTTGCCGTCCTCGCCTTCGCGGAAAAGGCTTTGGGCCCTCAAATAGGTCTCGGCGAGGTTGATCTGTTCTTCGCTCCGTCCGGTCAGCCTGAGGAACCGGAGCGTTTCCGGGTCCGCCGGAAAAAATCCGGCCGTGGCGCCGTACTCGGGCGCCATATTGGCGATCACCGCACGGTCCGGGAGCGGGAGGTCGTTCACGCCGGGCCCGAAAAATTCCACGATCTTGCCGACCACGCCTTTTTTGCGTAGCCTTTGCGTGACGGTCAGCACGAGATCGGTCGCCGTCACGCCTCCGGATAATTTCCCCGTGAATTTTACGCCCACCACTTCGGGGATCAACATGGAGACCGGCTGGCCGAGCATCGCGGCCTCGGCCTCGATCCCGCCGACGCCCCAGCCCAGCACTCCGAGACCGTTGATCATGGTGGTGTGCGAATCGGTGCCCACGAGCGTGTCCGGATAAAGAAAAGTTTTCGCGCCGTCTTTCCGGCTGAAGATCACGGGAGAAAGGTATTCGAGGTTCACCTGGTGGATGATCCCGGTCGCGGGCGGCACGACGCGGAAATTGCGGAAGGCCTGCTGGCCCCATTTGAGGAACTGGTAGCGTTCCCGGTTGCGTTCGAATTCTTTGCCGATATTTTTCGCGAAAGCCTCGGGGGTCCCGTAAAAATCCGTCTGCACGGAATGGTCGATCACGAGGTCCACGGGCTGGAGCGGGTTGATCTTCTTGGGGTCGCCGCCCATCTTGACCATCGCCTCGCGCATCGCCGCGAGGTCGACGACCGCCGGGACGCCGGTGAAATCCTGCAGCAGGACGCGGGCGGGCGTGAAGGCGATCTCGTGCTCGCCCTTGCGCTTCGGGTCCCAGGTCGCGAGCCGCTCGATGTCCTTGCGCGTCACGCTCTTGCCGTCTTCGTTACGGAGCAGGTTCTCGACCAGCACGCGGATGGAATAAGGCAGGCGCAGGACCTTGGCGACGCCGCATTCCTGGAGCGCGCGCAGGCGGTAGATCGTGAAGTCCTTGCCCGCGATCTTGAGCGTCACCTTGCTGCCGAAACTGTTGAGAAGGCTCATCAGCGGATCCCTTTTCCGTTCAGAAAGAGGCTGTATTGTTGGTCCACGTTCAGGATGTGGTGCTCGAGCCAGCCCGTCAAAAAATCGATCATGTCCAGGGTCAGCGATGTCGTCTGACCCATTTCAAGGTCGCTCCGGAAGCCGGCGATCTTCTCCTTGAAGAGCTCGTGCTCTTTCTTGTGCTCTTCGTAACCCGAAAAAGAATACTCGCTCAACATGAGTTCTTCCGTGTCAAAGTGCGCGCCGGCGTACATGGAAAGCTCCCAGACCCTGTCTCCCAGGAACAGGGTGTCATTGATCCTGCCCTTGCTGTCATAGAGATTGCCCAGGATCTCGAAGAACCTTTTATGCTGTTCGTCGAGCACCCGGACGTTCACGCTGAAGTTTTCCTGCCAAGCGGGACGGGGCATCAGTGGATCCCTTTTCCGTTCAGGAAAGAGCTGTATTTCTTGTCAAAGTTCGTAATGTGGTGCTCGAGCCATTCCGTCCAAGCAGAGACCGTTTTCACGGAAAGTGCTGCCTTCCCCATTTTAAGATCCTCCTGAAAGTCCGCGATCTTCTCCCTAAAGAGCTCGTGTTCTTTCCGATGCTCTTCATAACCCGGATAATGATATTCGCTCATCATGAGCTCTTCCGTGTCGAAGTGCATGCCGATGAAGACCGAAAGCTCCATGAGTCTGATGCCCAGGAATGTGGCGTCATACTCCTTCCCCGCCGCGCCATAAAGATTTGCCAGGATATCGAAGAACTTTTTATGCTGTTCGTCGAGCACGTGGATGTTCACTCGGTAGGGTTCTTTCCAATCAGGGGGAAGCATCAGTTTTCTCCTTTTCAACTTCGGGACCAGGGACTCGTCCCTCGCCTGGCTTTCCCATAAATCTTTATTGGAAGCCAGTGCTGCACTGAATAACTGTAAAATTTATTGGTAATTCAGTGCGGGATTCGTTGGAACTACGGATTTTTTACGAGGTACAAGTCCCGAGTCCCTTTTATTTCCCCAGTTTTTTAATGATCGCGTGTCCCATCTCGCGGGTCCCCACCGCGTTGGGGTCGTTCCGGTCTTTTTTCAGATCGTAAGTCACGTTCATGCCTTCGCCAATGACGTCGGCCACGGCTTTTTCCAGACGGGCCGCGGCCTGGGTCTCTCCAAGATGCCGGAGCATCAGAACGCCCGAGAGGACCATCGCGGTGGGATTCACCTTGTTGAGGCCTTTATACTTCGGCGCGGACCCGTGGGTCGCTTCGAAAAGAGCGCCGTTCGTTCCGAAGTTGGCGCCGGGAGCGACGCCGAGGCCGCCGACCAGCCCCGCGCAAAGATCGGAAAGAATATCGCCGTAAAGGTTCGGGAGGACCAGCACGTCGTAAAGCTCGGGCTTTTGCACGAGCTGCATGCACATGTTGTCCACGATACGGTCCTCGAATGGGATCTCCGGATATTTTTTGGCCACTTCGCGCGCGACCTCGAGGAAAAGCCCGTCGGAGAATTTCATGATGTTGGCCTTGTGGACGGCCGTGACCTTTTTCCGTTTGTTCTGCCGCGCGTAGTCGAACGCGAACCTCACGATGCGCTCGGTCCCGGTGACGGAGATCGGCTTGATGCTCACGCCGGAATCCGGGCGGATCTTCATTTTGGAAAGTTTTTCGATGTTCGCGATCAATTCCAGCGTCGCGGGAGCCCCCTTCTGGAATTCGATGCCGGCGTAGAGGTCTTCGGTGTTCTCGCGCACGATCACGAGGTCGATATTCTTGTAGCGGGAACGGACGCCTTCGTAGGATTTACAGGGCCGGAGACAGGCGTAAAGATCGAGCTCCTTACGGAGCGCCACGTTCACGGAGCGGAATCCCGTGCCGACGGGAGTCGTGAGCGGGGCCTTGATGGCGACCTTGTTCTTGCGGATGGATTCCAGCACGCGGGCCGGAAGCGGCGTGCCTTCGCTCGCCATGACATCCATCCCCGCGGTTTGAACGTCCCAGTCGAATTTGACTCCCGTGGCTTCAAGACACGCCCGGGTGACTTCCGCGAGTTCAGGCCCGACGCCGTCGCCGGGGATCAGTGTCACTTGATAAGATTTCATAATAGGCCTCGCTGTTCAGGGTTCTTGTTTCCTATGAGAACATTGCGGTCCCCATCGCCTTCGGCTATCCTTGTCTTTTATTCTTTTCCCAAATGGTTGACAAGGATTGCCCCAATTTCAACTCCGTTGAAATTGATAGGTATTGGGACTAGAATGCTTCTTCCCAAAAGACTAGTTCACCAAAAGAGTCCGTATTTTATATGAAGAACACTCAAATTAAAAGAACGCTCTTGGAGGCGCTTGCCAGGGCCGGAAAGCTCATCCGTTCGAACTTCGGCAAGGTGCAGACGATCACCAAGAAGGGCGAGTTCAATCTCGTGACCGAGATCGACAAGGCCTCGGAGAAAGCGATCGTCGGGCTGATCCTGAAACGCTTCCCCGGCCATTCGATCCTGGCCGAAGAATCCCCCGCCGTGGCCGGCTCCGGATGCCGGTGGATCATCGACCCCATCGACGGCACGACGAACTTCGCGCACGGCTTTCCGATCGTTTCGGTGTCGATCGGGTTCGAAAAGGACGGCCGGCTCGAGATGGGCGGCGTCTTCGATCCCTTCCGGAAGGAACTTTTTTTCGCGGAGCGCGGCCGGGGCGCGACCTTGAACGGCAAGCGCATCCATGTTTCGAAGGTAAAGACGCTGGCGGATTCCCTCCTCGCGACCGGCTTTCCCTACGACCGCAACAGGAACCCGGACGATTATCTCGGGATGCTCCGCGTCTTCCTGACCCGGATCCAGGGCATACGGCGCGGGGGGTCGGCGGCGATCGATCTTTGTTACGTGGCCTGCGGCCGGTTTGACGGCTACTATGAAATGAAGCTCTCTCCGTGGGACAAGGCCGGAGGCATGATGATCGTCGAAGAAGCGGGGGGAAAGCTTACGGATTTCTCAGGATCTCCGTTGACTCTCACGGGATCACAGAATCTTGTCACTAACGGTCTCATTCACGCGGAAATACTCGCGGCCCTTAAACCGTTCCGACATCTCGGCAGGCCCTTTTCTTAGGAGAAATCCGGATGCCAAAGAAAAAGCTTTCAAAAATGCCCAAGCCCCGTCACGGTTGGGCGATCAACCCCAAGACGCGCGTGAAACCCTCCAAGAAGAGTTATCATCGAAAGACGGCGAAAAAGGCCGAGAAGCACTGGGTGGACGAGCTTTTTGACTAGCGCTGTTCTCCCTTAGAATATAAGGGTTAATAGTGCTGTACCGCATTCCATTAAATTGAATGCCTTGCGGTGCTAGCACTGATTTCCAATATTTTCTTAAATGAGAATCAGGGGCTGTACCGCAGCATCCCTCTATTTAAATAGAGTGCGGTATGGAAGCCGGCGGGGACTGGAAACAAAAAGCGCCGGGTTTTGAGACCCGGCGCTTTTTAAAAAACCAACAGACTGCTTATTTCCCGCTGAGATCCACCGCGCTGGGGATTTCAATGTCCGCCGGGATCAGGAAGGTGACCAACTGAACGGCACCAAGAACCGTGGTGACGCAGGTATCCACCAAACCTTGTCCAACTCCCTGCCAAACATTTTTCTTCTCATTGGAGTATTGGTTCGGAGTGGTAAAAAGCTTGGTCCAACCCAGAACCGTGTTGGTCAAGCCATACCCGAGCTTTCCTGAGACCTTCTCACCATAGGTTTTTCCATCCACCCACGGACTTGCCGCAAAAGCCAACGGCGCGAGCAGCATGGAGAGTACAATCACCAGACTCATGATCTTCTTCATCGAATTTCCTCCTTGGTTTTTAAAGCCTTAAAGCAGCGTCATCTTTTCCCGCATTCTGGCACAACTTGATGACGCCGACAACCTCTAATATTCCTAAGGGTTATCGTCTTCCGACATGTTTCCTTTATCTCTTTTTAGCATTTTTCATCCGCCTCTTGTCGGCTTGTCTCCGACCCAGTATGATACGGCTATGCGCAAACTTTCCTCTTCATCGCTCACAAAACTCAGCCGTTCGCTTCTCCGCTGGTATTCCCGTCACAAGAGAGATCTCCCTTGGCGCCATACCCGCGATCCCTACAGGATCTGGGTTTCCGAGATCATGCTCCAGCAGACGCAGGTCGCGACGGTCATTCCTTACTATGAGCGCTGGCTGAAGACCTTCCCCACGCTTTCCTCCCTGGCCCGCGCTCCTCTGTCAAAAGCCCTGGAGCTCTGGGCCGGATTAGGCTATTACAGGCGGGTCCGGATGTTCCATGAAGCGGTAAGCTACCTCCAAAGGGAGTTTCGGGGGAAAATCCCAGGAAGTTCGGAAGGGTTGAGAAAGCTGCCCGGCATCGGCCGCTACACGGCAGGAGCGATCGCCAGTATCGCTTGGGGCGAAAAAACGCCGGTGCTGGACGGGAACGTGATCCGCATTCTCACGAGGATCTTCGCCCTCGCTCAAAGCGTGGACCGGCCCGCGACCCTGGAAAAACTTTGGTCGATCGCGGCGTCGCTCCTCCCGGGGAAAAACCCCGGCGACCTGAATCAGGCGCTGATGGAGTTAGGCGCCACCGTCTGTTTTCCCTCGAATCCGCAATGTGCCCGGTGTCCGGTAAGAAAAAGCTGCGCGGCCCGTCAAAAAGGAAGGGAGCTCTTTTATCCCGTCCGTTCCCGGAAAAACCGTTCTGAAAAATTAAGGATGGCGGCCCTGGTGCTGCGAAATCCCAAAAATGAAGTCTGGCTTGAAAAACAACCGCGGCAGGGACGGTGGGGCGGGCTTTGGATGTTCCCTTTCTGGATGCATAAAAAAGAAATGCTGGAAGAATTCCGGTCTTCCGGTCCGCGGCCGGTCCCTTTTTTGACCGTCTCTCATGCTTTTACGAAATACAGGATCACGCTGGAGGTTTTTGAATCGTTGTGTGAAAAGAAGACGCCCAGGAAGGACCGTTATGGAAGGTGGTTCCCGGTCGCAAAACTGGCCCGTATCGCTTTTCCGTCCCCGCACAGGGAAATAGCGCGCGCTCTGGCCGTTCGAAAGGGGCCGCTCGATCCTCTTTTCCCCAAAAGAGGCCTTGCGGAAAGGAAACCCGGGGCTCGACTCACCTGACGATCATTATCATCCTCGTAAGCCCGGAGGATCCTTTAGGCGTTCATGCGGTCCGTCAACCAAGTATCCAGGACATCTTTTTTAAACCGCCACTGTCCGCCGATCTTCGTCGCGGGAACTTCGCCCTTCTTCAGCAAGCGATAGATCGTCACAAGATGGAATCCGAGATATTTCGCCGCTTCTTTAGGCGTCATGATCTGGGATCTCTCTCTCTTGGGATATTGATGCTCCTGGTTGCTCACTTCTTTTGCTTGTTCCATTCTAGTTCTCCTTGTTTATTATTGCTATTTTTGAGCTAGTTATAGCTACATCATACAACACAATCTATCTCATATACTATAAATTGTCAATAGTTGCTAGTTTTTGGTCTTTCTATCCATTTTTGTAACTTATTACCCTTCATGTGCTTACAAAAAAATGAGGGCGACAAGAAAAATATTATTGCTTGTTATTTTTATTCATTGTAGTATCTACGTCTGTTCGGCTTTTAGAAAAGATTTTCCGGGTTCTGTCGGCCATCTTTAAAAATTCGTAAAAAAGGGGGTTGTTCATGAAGAAAGCGAAGATGTTTCTGGCTCTTGTGGTCTGCACTTTTTTGCTGGTCCCGATGAGCTTCGCAAAAGATACTTGGGAGATGGCACAATCGGATGTCTACAAAGAAAAGATGGGCGGGATGTTGGGCCGCGGATTCATTAATGCCGCCACAAGCCCCGTGGACATTTTTGTTCAGACGGTCAATCGGTCGAAAGAAGGCCCGGCTCTCGTCGGCACCATGACGGGTATGGCAGGAGGTCTTGCCTGCACCGCACTTCGCGCCGGCTCGGGGATCGTGGACGTCGCTCTCTTCTGGGTGCCGGGATTCAACGGTTTTCCCGTGGCACGTTCTTATGACAATTGTTTAGAAGAAACCCCCGAGGTCGCAAAGCCTGTCGAGGCCCCGGTGGTCCCAGCCGTAGCGCCCGTCGCCGCGCCTCAGGAGCCCCTCGTGACGGTCACGGAAACGGAACCCGCTCCGACCCGCAAGCACATGACCCAAAAACATAATGCTTACGATTACGTGAAGAAATAAAATTTCTTTCGAAATAAAAAAAGCCCCGCCGTTCAGCGGGGCTTTTTTTTTGGAGTGTTGCAGCCCGGTTCCTACAAGCCCAGGTCGCTCAACGTGAAGATCGGCGAGTAGTGATAACCGGAAAGTGTTTCCGAAGCTCCCTCATTGCGGTCCACAAGACAGATCGTTTTGACGACCTTGGCGCCGAGCGCTTCCACTTCCTTGATGGCCTTCAGGACCGAGCCTCCTGTCGTGACCACATCTTCGAGCATGATCACTTTGTCGCCGGGCACCAGGGCGGGTCCTTCGATCATCTTTTGCATCCCGTGGTCTTTGGCTTCTTTGCGGACGATGAACGCCTTGAGGGGTTTTCCGCTCTGAGAGCTCAGGACTGACACGGCCGCTGCGAGAGGGTCCGCGCCGAGCGTCGGTCCTCCGACCGCGTCCGCGCCCACCGCCTGGGCCATGTGAAGGATCACTTTCGCCGCATAGAAAAGCCCTTGCGCATCGAGCGTGACCTGCTTGCCGTCAATATAGTACTGGGAGATCTTTCCGGAAGCCAGCTTGCGCTCCCCGCGCACCACGGCCTTTTCCTGGATCAGCTTTAAGAGTTCCTGCTTGAGCGTTTGTTCGTCCATGATCTTAGGACTCCTTTTGAGTTATTCTATCCTTGTACCGCGAACATTCAAAATTTTTTCTCGGATCTTTCTGGAAAGACCTTTGATCATTTGCGCTTCAGGCTCTAAAAGTCCGTTCCGTTTGATGAGCCCCCGCAAAGTCCGGAGGATCCTCGGCAGAAGATCCGATCCGCCTTTCTTATACCCCAGCGCCTTCAGCGCTTCTTCAAAATGTGAGACCGTAATTTCGATCTCTTTTTTATTCAAAGCTCTTTCGTGTAAGGCCGTTTTTTCAAAGCGTCGTTCCCGGCAAAGAGCGAACAACATGACGATCACGGCCTGCGCAAGATTGAGCGACGGGTAGGAAGACCCCGTGGGAATGGTCACCAAGTGATCGCATGAGGCGCTGTCTTCGTTCGCGAGACCTTTGGATTCACGGCCAAAAACGATCCCTATCTTCTGGTTTTGGGATTTCCCGCGGATCTTCGCGAGCGTTTTCTCAAAAGGAAGAAAAGCCCCGCGATGTCCGCCCGGGCGCCGGGTCGTTCCGATCACAAGCCCCAGGTCCCGGACCGCGTCGTGAAGAGAAGCGTGCTCCTTTCCTTTTTTCAGGATATCCTCCGCCGACACGGCCATTTTTTTGGCCTTGGCCCGCCACGCCCGCGGCGGCCCTACAAGGCGCAGGTCCGAGAAACCCATGTTCTTGACGGCGCGGGCTGCCGCTCCGATATTGTCGGGGTTCTCGGGAAAGACAAGAATGATGGCGATATTCTCTTTTTTCATCGTGAGGTCTGAGGATCAAGCCGGGAAAGCCGCCGGCCTATTCCTTTTGCCAAACATAGTCCGGAAGCTCGAAACGCCGCGTCAGGGGCGTGGTGTCGCATGCCGTCGGACACCAGGGAAGCACGAGGATATCATTCACGCTGGACCCCACCCGTATCGCCGCATTCGTGAAAAAGCGCGGGATATAGGTAACGGGCCAAGCTTTGGGATGCGCTTTTTTTTCGCTTTTGAAGGCATAGACCAGTTCCGCGGGCGAGGTCGCGAAGTTCACGATCCCGCGCTTTTCCAGAAAGCCGATCTTTTTAAAGGGGCATTCTTTTTTGACGGTTTCTGCCGCGAAAAGAGGTCCTGCCCCGAGAAATAAAAGTCCGACAAGGATCCAAGTCATCTTTTTTTCCATGTTTTCTTCCCCTCTTTTGTTCCTTCATTGATTTTTTTAAACACTGCAAGAAAAAAGCCGTCCGTCCCGCTCTCCGGCGGCCAAAGCTTGAAGAATTTTTCCCCCGCATCTCCGCAGGGAACGATCTCGAGCTCCGGATGCGCTGTCAAAAATGTTTTTACGACCTCTTCGTTTTCCGCGGCCTCCACCGAACAAGTCGCGTAGTACAGTCTGCCGTGTTCCGCAAGATATGGCAAAGCTTTTTCAAGGATCGCAAGCTGCTCTTTGGGGAGCGCCTCGAACCAGGCGGGAGCGAGTTTCCACTTCGCGTCGGGGTTCCGGCCGAGCGTCCCGGTGCCGGAACACGGCGCATCCACCAGGATCCTGTCAAACCCTCTCTGCGCAAGCTTGAGATCCGCCATGCGGTCCAGCTCCGCAGGAAAAATATTAAAGACCCCGGCCCGCTTGGCCCTCTTTTTAAGTTCTTCCAGTTTATAGGAACGCAGGTCCGTCGCCACGATGCGTCCCTTATTCTCCATCATCGCCGCCAAAAGCAGGCTTTTCCCGCCGCCCCCGGCACAAACGTCCCAAATACTTTCCCCGGGTTGGGGGTCCATTTTCTGGCAGACCATTTGGCTGCCTTCGTCCTGGACCTCGAACCACCCGTCCCGGAAAGCCGGCGTGTCGAACACATTGCGCCGCTCCTGAAGGATCAGCCCGAAATAGGACAGGATCGTCGGGTTGGCTTCGACGTCCATACGGCGGAACAGATCCACGAGCCTTTTCCGGCTGATCTTAAGCGTATTGGCGCGAAGCACGAGAAGCGGCCTTGCCTGAAAAAAACCGATCAGCCGTTCCGTTTCTTGGACGCCGAACGCTTCGGCCCAATGATGGACCAGCCACAAAGGAAAGGAATAAAGAAGCGCCATCATTTCTTCCTTCGACTTCGGCCCTTTTTCCTCCGGAAGAAGATGCTCCCGCAAAGCGGCATAGACTTTCTCGCTTTGTTTGAAGATTCCGTGAAAATCCTCCTTGCTGACAAGTCCCTCCTTCGCGGCGGCGTAAAGACAAAGGCATTCGGCCTTCTCAAGCTCGCTCATGATCGGGCGCGATTTGGCCTTTTCGACCCAGGCCTCCAGAAAGCTTTTGTGGCGAAAGATCGCGTAGATCGTTTCGGAAAGGAATTTCCGGTCGCGGGAGCCGACTTTTTTCCGGTTCTGATAAAAATAGCGGGCAAGCCACCGGTCCGAAGGCATCGGATCCTTTTGGACGCCTTGCCAAACCTCGGTCGCCATGCGGAGCTGCGAAAAAACAAGCTGTCTTTGATGGTCTTTCATGAATTCCTTAGGGTTGGCGCCGCATGACATTTAAAATTAAGGGGATGCGGCACCATACTGTTACCTCATAAAATTAAATGGAGAACAGTATAGAAAAAAAGGCCTGATCGCGAGGATCAGGCCTTTCGCAAGATCAGAAAATCAAAGAGCGATTTCTAGTTCTGTCCAAGTCTTTTATTTATTCCCTTTATGGCGACTTGGACTGTCCTGATCAACCTTTGATTTTAATAGATGAGGATCAGGACTGCTCGCCGGCTTTCAGGATCCTCTGGCGAATATCGGATTCCCGGTCAAAACGGCTCTGACGGGACGCGTCCAGAGTTCGCTGGGCTGAAGTCAGTTGTTGTTGGATATAAGGATCGTTCGTGTTGTTGCTGCGCGCCGTCTTATAAGCGTCGGCGGCACTCCACGCGTGGTTGGCCAAAAGCGGCCCAAGCCCCACCCAGAAAAGACCGCCGCTGGTCAGCGTGGCCAGCAGGATCGTCGTGGTCACGGCGGCCACTTCAACGCCCGCCATGATCTTGGTCTTGGTGGCTCCGATCTCACCGTTCATGGCTTGACCCGTGGTCGGCAAAAGCAAGGATGCTCCGAATTGTTTGACTCCCATCGCAAAGGCTGATGGAGACAAAGACGCGAAGATCATCAGAAGAGCTAAAAGAAAAGAGAAATGTTTTTTCATGGGCATTTTCCTCCCGAAAAATGAGCCGTTTTCCTGACGTTGCATTAACGGCTTTTCAGCAAAAATCTTTATGCCGCGCAAGGGCCGCTGGACCGAGGGTTTTTCCTGCTTTTAGGAGACGTTCTCCGGACTCCAATTTGAAAGAACTTCGGTAAGAAGCCGCACGCCGAAACCATTCGCGCCCTTGGGGCAATCAAAGCGGTTCGCCGAGCAATAGGCTGTCCCTGCAATATCCAAATGCACCCAGGGCGTTTTCTCCGGAACAAATTCCTTAAGGAACATCGCTGCCGTGATCGTCCCGGCATAGCCGTCGCCCGTGTTCCGAAGGTCCGAGTGGTGTGATTTGATGCATTCCCCGTATTCCTCCCAAAGAGGAAGTTGCCAACACCGCTCTCCGACTTTTTCTCCGGCCTTTTGAATGGCGTCGATCAATTTTTGATCCGTCCCGAGGATCCCGCAAGTTTTGTCCCCGAACGTGTGATGGCACATCCCCGTCAGCGTGGCCGCATCAATGATCGCCACCGGTTTGAACTCTTCGCAGTAGGACAATGCGTCCGCAAGGATCAGGCGTCCTTCGGCGTCGGTATTCATCACTTCCACCGTCTTCCCGTTGTACATCCGGATAATATCCCCGGGACGTTGCGGGTCCGCGGCTACATTGTTTTCCACGGAAGGCGCGAGCCCTACGATATGAAGCGGCAACTTCAGATCCGCCACAAGTCCCATCGTTGCGATGACCGCGATCGCGCCGGACTTGTCATATTTCATTTCCTCCATGCCCTTCGAAGGCTTGATGGAAATGCCGCCTGTGTCAAAAGTCACGCCCTTCCCGACAAGGCAAACCGTTCCTTGGGCTTTGTGTTCCTTTCCGTATTCCAGGATGATCAGGACCGGCGGCGTTACGCTCCCCTGATTCACGGCCAGGATCCCGTTCATCCCCAGCTTTTTAAGTTCGGCAAGTCCCAAGACTTTGCATCCCAGTTTCTTCTCGGCGGCAAGCTTCTTGGCTTCGCTGGCCAGCCGCGGCGGGTTCATGACATTCCCGGGCTCATTGTTAAGGTTGCGTGCAAAAAGAACGGCCTTGGCGATCTTCTCGGAGCGCGCCATCACGAAACGGAGCGTGGAAACGAGTTCCTTTTTTTCCGTAACAAGCTCGATGGATCCCGGGGCCTTCGGCGGATCGTCCTTCTTCTTGGTTTTGTACTGCAAGAACTTGTAGGCGGCCAGGAGAGATATCTCGGTAAAAATTTTCACCGCCTCTTCCGCAGAAATATCTTCGCTCAAAAAAGAGTCCAAAAGCACGCGAACTTTCATGGCTTTGTGGCCATTCGCAAGCCCGGTCAAAGCCCCGACCGACTTCCTCAAAGAGGCGGTCTTAAGATCTTTTTTTTCACCTAGCCCCAAAAGCAGCATCTCCGGAGCTTGGCGATATCCGGCCTGATAAGAACTGAAGCTCTCGCCCGTTTTTCCTTCAAAGCGTTTTTTGGAAATGGCCGTTTCCGCCGCCTTCGCGAACGAGGAATCGATCCTCCTGAGCGCCTTCAAATCTTTTTCGCCCTTAAAACAACCCGCGACGAAGAGGTCTGCCTTGGCTCCTGCTTTTGTGAGTCCCGCTAACGAAACTTTCATCGAAGCCTCCTAGGATTGTATGGAAAAAACAACAGCGTTTATTTTGTGAAGATCATTTTCAAGGCGATGAGCATTAATAAACTTCCGAACATTCTTTTCATCAAAAGTTCCGGGATTTTCTGCACAAGACCGGCCCCCAGGTAGCCGCCCACAAGGAATCCGGCGCAGATCAAAGCCGCCATTCCCAGCTTCACGTTCCCGCTTTGATAGTAACGCCAGGCCGCGAGCAGTCCGATAGGCGGCACCATGATGGCCAGGGTCGTTCCCTGAGCTTGATGCTGCGTCAGCCCGAAAAAATACACCATGGCCGGGATCAAGATCACCCCGCCTCCGACGCCGAACATCCCTCCGAACACTCCGGCGGTCAACCCTAAGAGAATATACAGTGCTTGCGTCATAAAGAACCTCCTGACACCTTGATAAGCGCCATCGCCCTTTTGGGACTCGGGACTTGTCGCTCGGGACTCGTTCAAAAACCTTGTTTTGCGAGCCCCTAGTCCCGAGGAACGAGCCCCCTGCTGTTAATTCCCCGCGTGATCAAGTGCCAGGTTCACAAGCCGGTCAACATGTTTGATCTTGGGATGTTCGCGCGGCACATGAAAATAGGAGACGCGCTTGAATTTCTTTTCGAGCTCCTTGACCTGCATAAAGAACGGCTTGAGATGCTCGGCCTTAAGACGGTAAATGCCCGAAAGTTGACGCGCCACAAGTTCGCTGTCCAAAAAGTAATCCGCTTCCGCGATGCCAAGTTCCGCCGCGAGTGTCAAGCCGCGGACAACGGCCGTATATTCCGCCACGTTGTTCGTGGTCTCGCCGATCGTCTCACCGTGATCGGTCAGCTTGTGGTCCTTCTCATCGCAGATGAGTACGCCGATCGCCGCCGGCCCTGGATTTCCCCGGGCCCCTCCGTCCGAGTAGATCTTGCCCTTTTTGACGGCGGAGGGAAGGTGGCGGGCGGATGGAGCCTTTCTTTTTGTCATCCGTTACCCTTCATCCGCTTTTTTGCTTTTAAGGTTTTGTCCCTTATGAAAGGCTTCGAGATACTCCACTTCCTTCTGAAGTTCAAGGACGCGGTTCTTGAGCTCTCTGACAGGGTCCGGAAGATCGCCGTGCTCGAGATCGACTTCCTCGACTTTTTTACCTTCAATGCGCACGATCTCGGCCGGAACTCCGACCACGGTGCAATGGTCCGGCACAGAGTGGATCACGACCGATCCGCCGCCGATCTTCACATGGTCTCCGATCTTGATATTCCCGAGTACCTTGGCTCCTACGCCCACGACCACATTATGGCCGAGCGTCGGATGCCGCTTGCCGCGTTCCTTGCCCGTCCCACCGAGCGTCACGCCCTGATAGATCGTCACGTTCTCACCGATCTCAGTGGTCTCTCCGATCACGACCCCCATACCATGATCGATAAAAAATCCCGGAGCGATCTTTGCGCCGGGATGGATCTCGACTCCGGTCAGAAACCGGGCAACCTGGGATATCAATCTTGGAATAAAAGGGATACGCAGCGTGTAGAGCACATGCGCGAGCCTGTAGAAAAGCACGGCATGGAGCCCGGAATAGAGAAGCAGGACTTCGAGCGCGCCGAACGGCGTCCGGGCAGCCGGGTCACGTTCGAAACAAGCCTTGAAATCACGGTAGATCGAATAGAAAGGATTTTTCATACGCCAGATTATACTCATTCAATGTGAGATGGGCAATTTATTCGAAAGCCCCGGCGCGGGACTCGTTCTTCGGGACTCGTCCTTTTTGGGTCGGGCAAAGACTTGGGGCAAAACGAGTCCCTAGTCCCGAGAGACTAGTCCCGTTTTTTTCCTCAGACGCTAAATCGAAAAAGCATCACATCGCCGTCCTGGGTTTCGTATTCCTTTCCCTCGACGCGAAGAAGTCCTTTTTCTTTAACGGCCAGCTGGGAACCGTATTTGATGAGATCCTCATAACGCATGACCTCGGCACGGATGAATCCCCTCTCGAAATCCGAGTGGATCACGCCCGCGGCCTGCGGCGCTTTGGAGCCGTTGCGAACGGTCCAGGCGCGGACTTCCTTTTCTCCGGCCGTGAAATAGGTAATGAGCTGAAGCGCCTTATAACCGGTCCGGATAAGCGAGTTAAGTCCCGGCTCTTCAAGGCCCAGGTCTTTTAAGAAGATCTTTTGGTCCTCTTCCGAAAGATCGATCAGTTCGGACTCTACCTTTCCTGAGATGACGACGACCTCGGCGCCTTCCCTGGCCGCGCGCTTGCGCAAAAGATCGACGAAAGGACCGCCGCCGGGAAGGTCCTTTTCCGCCACATTCGCGCAATAAAGCACGGTCTTGAGCGTCAGGAACGCCATATCCTTCACAAGCTTTTTTTCTTCTTCCGTAAGACCGATATTGCGAAGCGGCGTACCGTCCTCGAGCGCCTTCTTCACTTTTTCATAGACCGGCATCCTTTCCTTGGATTCCTTTTCACCGCTCTTGGCAAGCTTTTCGGTCTTATCGTAGCGCGCGTTAATGGTATCCAGATCTTTAAGGCACAGTTCCGTATCGATCACGTCGATATCGCGCGCAGGATCGATCGCGCCTGAAACGTGAACGATGTTGGGATCCTCAAAGCAGCGGACCACGTGAAGAATGGCCTCAACTTCCTTGATGTGCCCGAGAAATTGATTGCCAAGACCTTCTCCTTTGGAAGCGCCGGCGACAAGTCCCGCGATGTCATAAAACTCCACGGTGGTGGGCGTGGTCTTTTTAGGATTATAAAGTTTGCTCAGTTCCCACAGACGCGAGTCGGGCACCGGCACCATGCCCACATTCGGCTCGATCGTACAGAAAGGATAATTCGACGCCGCGGCGTGTGCCTTGGCGATCGCGTTGAAAATGGTGGATTTGCCTACGTTCGGCAGACCGACGATCCCGCATTTGAAACCCATAATTCCAATGCCTTTCCGTTTTTAGTGAAAGCGGGGCGGTCCCGACGAGCTCGATTTAAAGAGACTTAAAGTCGGGATAGCGTGCGGCACGGTCCAAACTTCTATTTTTTTTATATAAATGGTAGTTTGGATTGCCCCAATTTCCGCTTCTCTGAAATTGGACAGTATGGGGACTATATCAAAAAAGCCCAGCCCGCACAATGTGAACCTGACTAGATACCATCGGCCGCAATCTGTTGCTTTAGAGGCAAACCTTATACGAGAAGACGCGTTCGAAAATAGTTATTGTCAAAGGCTTAAGTTGCCACCTCTGAGCTTTTAAAATGGTTATCTTAAGCTCTTATGTGGCACTTATGCTATTGATAAAAGTTTTTCCTGAGGGGATGAACGGCATCCCGCTCCTCTACAGTGAGGTTTTCTGAGGGGTGATGTAAAAAATGAAACAAGGTATTGACTTATTTGAATAATATGAATATATTATATGATAATTATGAATAATGGAGGTTTCCCTATGTCTCTAGCAAATAAAAAGTTGGTGATTTGGAGCGTCGTGCTATCGCTCCTTTGCATTCTGGGGTTCCAGATTCCCGCGCCTGCGGAGTGGCAAAAACCCATCCAGCCGTCCATGTCAGGCGGCGCCCTTACCTGCCTCGTTCCCCATCCGCTTGATGCCTCCAAATTCTTGATCGCTTCCGGGCAACAGGTTTTTGAGGCTGGAAAAGAGAACGCGTGGCAACCGCTCTGGTCCCACTCCGACGCAAGCGCGCCGATCAAGCGGCTATTTTCTTTCGGTGTTCTGCCGGATATTATTTTTGCGATCACGGACCGGAATGTTTTCATGGGAAATTTAAAAGACCGCTCTTGGCGCGTGGTCTACAAAGACTCAGGGAAAAAGCCGCTTTCCTTCGCGGTTCATCCCCAAGACCCCAATCGCTGGTTCCTGGGAACTCAAAAAGGCCTTCGGGAAACAACGGATGCCGGAAAAACCTGGTCGGCTTCCCGCGCCCTTCATGGTCCAAGCCCCGTCCCGCTGGTTCTTTTTGAAGGAAAACGCCTCTTTATCGCGACTGAGAATACGCTTTTTCTTTCGCTGGACGGAGAAACCGCGCAACAGATTTTTGCCCTTCCCAAAACCTCGGATGAATCCTTGGAGACAACAGACGACAACGAGTCCGTCGATGTTTCTTCTTATATTTTCAAGATCCACGATCTGCTCGCCTCGAAACGTAACCCTCAAACATTGTTCCTCGCGACCGCAAATGGCGTCTTCCAAAGCCTCGATAGCGGACACCGCTGGGAACCGCTCTCCCAAAGCGGCTTGCAAAGCGCCGTTGTCTTTCAGCTGGCCTATTCAGAAAAAAAGGGCCTTCTTTATGCCGCGACCCCTCGGGGTGTCTATGCTTACGATGAACATGCTCGAAAATGGACCGGCCTTTTTGAAGGGCTGGCCCGGGACCGCGTGCAAAGCATCTCGGTCCTGAACGAAGAGAAGCTTCTCGCCATCACGGGGGAAGGTTTCGTTCAATACCCTCTTGGACCGTTCACGCCGGAAGCCGGACCGGCCCTTGCGATCTATCAGCCGCCGGAGGAAACTCTTGCGCTCTTTAAAGAACTTCTAAAGCTAGAGCCTTCGGCCCGTGAAATCCATAAACGCGTCATTCAATACGCCGATGTTGCGAACGGAAAGATCAAACGCTGGCATGCGGAGTCCCGGGTTGCAGGATTTTTGCCGACTTTTTCATTCGGTAAAAATCTGGATCGTAACAGCTCCGTCAGCACCTACAGCGGCAAATTCATCACAGGTCCTGAGGATGTAAGCAAGGGCTGGGATGCGAACGTGGGCTGGGACCTTGGGGACATGATCTACAGTTCGGACCAAACCTCGATCGATTCGCGAGAGAAACTGATGGTGGAATTGCGGAACGATCTCTTGTCTGAGGTCACGCGTATTTACTACGAGCGGCGGCGCCTTCAGATCGGCCTTATTTTCACGCCGTCCGTTTCGGAGCAGGAGCACCTCGAAAATCTTCTGCGCATAGACGAGCTCACCGCGCTCCTTGACGGAATGACGGACGGGTTTTTTTCGAAACGCCTGGAGCGGATCTACGAACAGAAGCCGGAATTGGATCGTTTGTGGGTTTACTTCAAAAAGGATGACGCCCGGGACTCGGGACTCGCCCCTCGGGACTCGAAATTAAATCAAACGCGAGCAACATAAAAAGGAGGGGGTTATGGCGGAAGAGGGCAAGGTAAAGACTATTTCAAGTTTCAGGGATTTGCTTATATGGAAAATGGGGAAAGATTTGGTTGTGGACATTTACCGTCTTACCAAATCATTCCCTCAGGAAGAGAGGTTTGGCCTGGCAGATCAGATGCGTCGCGCTGCCGTTTCGATTCCTTGCAATATCGCAGAAGGATTCAATAGAAAATACTCGAGCGACTACAAGAGATTTTTATTCATTGCTCTAGGGTCTTGTGGCGAACTCGAAACGCAACTCGAGATAGCTACGCCGTTACAGCTGATAACCCAGGATGGTGCTAAAAAGATCCTGGAAAAACTCGATCATGAATCCAGAATGATCAGAAAGCTTCTGGAAAAAATTCGGTCTGCTATTGCGGATCGAAAAAGCTCTTTTAAGAAAACGGGCCCCGAGGAACGAGTCCCGAGTCCCTTGCAATATTAAGCGATTACTCCTTACGCCGTACGCCGTGCGCGGTCCAACCGCAGCTGCCCGCACGCAGCATCAATGTCGCGGCCCACGGTCTGGCGGAGCGTCACGTGAAGGCCGCGCCGCTTGAGCTGTTCGCAGAAACGCTCCGCGGCTTCGGGGGTGGGCGCCTTGTGCGGGAATTCCGCGATCGGGTTATAAGGAATGACATTGATCTTGGCCCGGAGCGGTTTTGCGATGATGGAGATCCCTTCGACTTCTTCCTCCGAGTCGTTGAGGTCCGCGATGAGCGTGTATTCGAATGTGATGTCACGCTTCAAATCCTGATTGATCTTCCTTAAAGCGCTCACAAGGTCCTTGAGCGGGTAGCGGCGGTTGATCGGGACAAGAGAGCTGCGGACCTCATCGATCGAGGAATGGAGCGATACGGAAAGCCGGACGCGTCCGTCCACGGCCTTGACGAATTCCAGGATCTTCGGAGTGATCCCGGAGGTCGAGACCGTGACCCTTCGCGCCCCGAAGGCAAAGCCCCACGGTTCGATCAAGATGTGAACGGCCCTGAGTGTGGCGTCAAAGTTATCGAGCGGCTCTCCCATTCCCATGAAGACGACATTGGTGATCTTCTTTCCCGTCACGCGACCGATCCTTGCGACTTGCTCGACGATCTCACCGGCTGTGAGGTTGCGCGTGAATTTCCCCTGTCCGCTCGCGCAGAACGCGCATTGGATCTTACATCCCAGCTGCGTCGAAACACACACGGTCTCGCGCCCTCCCCGAACAACGGCCTCTTCGCTCTCGTCATCCGAGGAATCCTGTCGTGAGATCAAAACGCTTTCAAGAAAATGCCCATCCGCGGTTTTAAAAAGGAATTTTGTCGGTCCTCCGGCCACAGCCTTCTTTTCCTCGCCCGGTTCAAGCGCGGTGAGACGGATCTCTCCGGAAAGCTTTTGGATCATCTCCTTCGGCAAGTTCCTGATCTCGTCCCAAGCAAGAACGTTTTTTTTATAGATCCAATCTAGAAGCTGGACCGCACGGTATTTGGGAAGACCTTGGCCTGCGACCAAGGATTCTATTTCGTCCGGGATGGAGCCGTAGAGGGTTTTCATGAAATGCTTTTTATTCGTTTCTTGTTCCGCGTTTTTTATAACACTGTGCTTATGGTGGGCCCCGTGGTGTCTGAGCCGGGGGTATCTTATCAACCCTCTTATGGATTGGCGATACAAAAAAATTTTTGAATATTGGATAGGGGCGGGAGAGTCACGAAAAACGGAAAGCCCGATGCTGTCAGCTCTCTTTGGTACAAAACATCATGAAATTATTGTTTCTGAGGAAAGCGGCTTCGCTTTATAATGAAGTCTTATAGGACGGGAGGACGAGATGCCCAAGAAGATCCTGATCATCGACGATGAGCCTGAGATCTGCAAGATGGTGACCGAGTTTCTCTTTGACGCGGGGTATGCCGCCTCCTACGCCTTGAACGGTCCCGACGGCCTTGCCATGATCAAAAGAGATCTTCCGTCGCTGGTCCTTCTGGATATCGGCATGCCCGGCATGGATGGGGTCGAGGCGCTGAGCCTCATCCGCGAACAATTTTCCGCCCTGCCCGTGGTTGTCCTCACCGGCCACAGGGATCCGGAGACCGTCAAAAAAATGGGCGCGCTTGGAATTTCGGAATATCTGACCAAACCGATCCACCTGGAAACCCTGCTGGATCAGTTTGTTAGAGACATCATCGGCCCGCCCGCATGAGGCCATCGTTGCTCATGGGAACATAACGTACGCGGTATTCCTCGATGCTTTTCATCGCCCCTGTGGGGTGAACCTCGACGGCAACGTTGTTTTACAGAAGTAAAACGGAGAGGGAGGGATTCGGCTCCTCGCCTGCGACTCGGTAGGCCACCCGCGCTGTAAATATGACGTCCGTCATATTTACAAGCAGTGCTCTCTTCGAATCCTCCCAAAAAGTTTACGGCGGTCGTCGTAGTGGGCTATCTTTGAGCCAACACGACGCCGTCGTTGCTTACAGAAGCAACGGAGAGGGAGGGATTCGAACCCCCGAAGCCCTTGCGGACTTAGCAGTTTTCAAGACTGCCGCATTCAACCACTCTGCCACCTCTCCATGAATTACAGGGACTTGTCGCTCGGGACTAGGGACTCATTATTTTTTATCACGTGTCCCGAGGACCGAGTCCCTTTTATCTTTTGTCCTTTCTCAAATTCTTAAAAAATTCCGCGAGCAAGAACTTTGAGTCGTCGGCCATCACGCCGCCGGTGACCTTCACGCGATGGTTCAATCGGTCGTCCTCCGTGATCCTGAAAAGGCTGTGACACGCTCCGGCTTTCGCGTCATGGGCGCCATAGACCAGATTCGTGCACTTGGTCATCACGAGCGCTCCGGCGCACATCGGACAGGGTTCCAGCGTTACGTAAAGCGTCGCCCCCTCAAGCGACCCGCGATGGTCTTGCCCTCCGGCCGGCTTCGCTTCCGGCATCTGGCTTAAGGTCTCGGAGGCCTGCGTCAGCGCGATCATTTCCGCATGCGCTGTCGGGTCATGCAGCATTTCCATTTGATTATACGCCCGCGCGACGATCTTCCGCTTCCAGACCACCACCGCCCCCACCGGCACTTCGCCCTTCTCAAGCGCGATCACCGCCTGCTTGACGGCTTCTTTCATGAAGTGTTCGTGATGGGGTTTTTCCATAAGTCGGCTTATTATAAGAGTTTTTGAGGAGCGGTCATCACAAAAAGCGCCTTGCCGCCTCATCATGAAATGAAGCAAAAGCCGGCGCGCCTTTCCGAAAGCCGCCGCGCTTCAGCAAACCCGTTTTGGGCCGATAAATTGTTTGAAAGCCTGATGCTATGCGGTAGAAAGCCCGTTTTAAAAAGCTTCCCCGCGGTTTTTCCTCTAGGCATTCTTTTTTGTGCGCTCGCTTTTTAATGCGGTGTAAAGCCTTGAAATCTAAGGGAGGTTTTATGGCGGACGACCTCGTTTACATTCTGGGAGACCAAGCGGAAGAGCCTCAGAAACCCTCTTCTCCGGAAACGGCTTTCTCTTCCAAGGACCGGGACGAAGTGATGGGCATCTTGAAGAGCGCCGTAAGCCGGAGGGCCTCGGACGTTCATTTTCAGGTGGGACGCCCCCCGATCTTCAGGATCGACGGTCAGCTGGCTCCTTTCACGCAGGTCAAACCCGTCACGGACGCTTTCATGAACCGCTGCGTCGACCTGCTCCTCACCGCAGAACAGAAAAAGAACCTTTTGGAAAACCGCCAGCTGGATTGCTCCATCGTGCTCCCGAATTTCACGCACCGGTTCCGCGTTAACTTTTTCTTCCAGTTGAATTCTTTGAGCGGCGCTTTTCGTATCAATCCCACCACGCCGCCCACGATGGAGCAGCTCGGGCTGCCCCCTTTTATACAATCGCTGGCTTCTCTGCCCAACGGCCTCGTGTTGATCGCGGGATCGACGGGCAGCGGCAAAAGCACGACCCTGGCGGCGCTCGTGGACCATATCAATAAGACCAAGAACGCGCACATCGTCACGCTCTCGGACCCCATCGAATACATCCACAAGGGCAAACAAAGCATGCTCAGCCAGCGCGAAATCGGGATCGATGCGAGTTCTTTCGCGAACGCCTTACGCGTGGTGCTCCGGGAAGATCCGAATGTGATCGTCGTCGAAGAGATCCGCGATCTGGAGACGATCGCCATGGCGTTGACGGCGGCCGAGACGGGCAACCTGGTCTTTGCGACGCTTCACACCAACGATGCCGTGCAGGCCATCAACCGCATCATCGATGTCTTCCCCCCCATACAACAGAGCCAGGTAAAAACCCAGCTGGCCATGACGCTTCAAGCGGTCGTTTCCCAGATGCTGGTGAGGAAAAAAGACGGCTCCGGGCGCATCGCGGTCTTCGAGACCATGCTGGTGACGACCCCGGTCCGCAATCTGATCCGTGATAACCAGGCCGTGCAGATCTACAATGTCATATCGACAAGCCGCGCCCAGGGAATGATCCTGATGAAGGACGCCCTGAAGGAATGTGTCATGAATGGCCTTATCACCCAGGAAGAGGCCGAGGCCTGTTCTCATGATTCTTCGCTTTTCCGGGAGAATCCCCACAATTGGCGGCGGCCACACAGTTAGTCACGTATCGCGCTGAGGTCAGAGCTCCTCATCCTAAGCGGCTTTCGGACCTCTTTTCAAAAAACCGGACGTTTCATTCCCTCCGGCTTTGCTTTTTCAGATCCAAAACCATCGCTTGTTCACTTTCAATAGCCATCATCGGATGCCCGCAGCATACTTGGAAATCATTCGATGCTTCTTCACAAATGCAGCATTGATAAACGCTTGTTTCTTTTTCTTCTGATCTCTGCCTTTTCACGACCCCGTCCCCCTCTATAATTTTGTTTTAAATTACCGAAACTAAGCGAAGTGTAATCGCCGGAGACGCGCCCGCCCAGGGCGTCTTTGCCCTTTATTTTGACTTTTTCCCCTCTTGCGGGAACGTGGGGGCAGCCTGTTTTTTTAGGAGGGCGGGTCGTTCGGTGCGAAGGCATGAATAAAAAAAGGGCACCGCCTTTTTCAAGGGGTGCCCCTTCTAACTAAGTGCGATCATCGTACGAAGCCTTTCCTTATGCTTCGACGATGCCGTGCTTGTTCATAGAGAATAAGTGCGCCCGGCAGGAGTTGGCTCCTTCACTTCGCTCAGGTAGGCCACCCATCGTTTAAACATGACTTTGGGTCATGTTCAAAAACGCTCCTCCCTTCAACTCCTGCAAAGGCATCCATAAAAAAGGCACCCCCTTTGCGGGGATGCCTTTTTAATCGCGCGCCCGGCAGGAGTTGAACCTGCAACCCCCACATCCGTAGTGTGGTGCTCTATCCAATTGAGCTACGGGCGCAAACTTTATGTATCTTCTTACGGAGGTAAGGCTTACAACTTCAGTTCTTGTCCGTAAAAAACAACGAAAACGTGCTCGCTGTTTATTGGGTGTCCATAAGAACGCTCAGAGGGAGCGATTATACGGGTTTTAGATGAATTGTAAAAACAATTACACCTCAAAGACGTTAAATAACCTTCTTGGCAGCGTTTTTTTTGATAGCGGCCGCTTTTCTCCCTAAGAATATTTGTTCTTTCTTTTTTCTTCCTTGATTTTTCTCTTCTCCATAAGAGTATGTTTGGGAGCTTTCTTCTGCGAGCCTCTTTCTTTTCCTTTGTCTTGTGTTCCCATAAATTTCCTCCGTGGTTAGTGGGCCGTTAAAACTAAGAGGGAGGTGTCAGCATACGTATCCTGGAGGGAAATACAAGAGTAGATTCTTGGATAAGTCGTTGAACAGTGTCCCTTTTGTGGAATCGGCTTAAATGGAGTTGTCGGAACGTCATCGCTCGTGATTTATGCTCTAGAAGCTTCCGAGCAGCGTCTCCCGGCCGTCAAGCGAGAACGGCTTGCTCTTGGCTCAAGGTTTCTTCGATCGACCAGATAATGTCGAGCGGGCTGAAAGGCTTTTGAAGGAATTTCCGTATCTTGCTCAATTCCAAGTAGATCGATGTTTTTTGGTCCGGAAGACCGCTCATCGCGATGACGGGGATCTGCGCCAGTTCCGGCATGTCTTTTAATTCAAACGCGATCTCATATCCGTTTTGCCCCGGCATCCTCAAATCCATAAGGATCAATGCCGGCCGTATCATTCGCGCGATGTCCGCCACCATGCGGGCTTCATGGACTTCCACGGTTTCATAACCGCTGGAGTTCAAAAGCTGGCCCATTTCTTCTAAAAAGGCATCGTCATCGTCGACCAACATGATTACTTGTCCCATGAGCTCCTCCTTTGGGATCAAAGCCTTTCATTCCCAAGCGACATTCGGACCCGCTTGAAGTGTAATCTCCAAAGATTCGCTAGCCTAGAGCGGTTTTGCTCTTTATTTTGACTTTTTTCCCCCTTGTAAAGATACGAGGGCGGCCTGCTATTCTTTTGAGGGATTGGCTGGAGGGGAAGGGCCGAGAGCGCCCGCCGAAGAAAAAGACGTCGAAGTGTGTTTTTAGAATATGGGAGAGGGACCTGCGAGTGGATTTTTCGAACGCTTGAAAAATACCCGCGTTTGTTTTACTTTTTCTTTTTTTTGCCGCGGGATTTGGAAACAGGCTTTTTGCCGCTTTTCGCAGATTTGCGCTGTTTGCCTTTGAGAGCTCCGGCCGCCTCCTTGGATTCTCCTCCGGGGGCAGTCGGCAACACCCTTAAGTGCTGCGGCACAACAACATGCGAGGTCAAATCCTTAGGAACATGTCCGGCTTTCCGGATCGCAAAACATTCCGGGCAATAGACCGGACGGTCCCCGCTCGGCTTGAAGGGAACTTCGCAGCGCTTTTGGCAATCCGCGCAAACCGCCTGATAGAGAATTCTTTCGCGCTGGCCCTGGTTTGGATGAGGCGTTTGCTCCGTCCGCGGAGCCGGCTGTGCAGAATAGGATGCTTGCGGCCGCTGAAGGTCCTGCACCGCACGCCTCACCTCGGTCGGAAAAGCCGTGATCCGGCCGATGACCTGGTCTGTTTTTCTTTCCAGGGTCTCGAGCCTTTCCACGAATTTCGTCATGATGGTGACAAGGTCCGGCAATTCGTTTTTCGTTGCCGGAGATCTTTTGGTTTTTTTTGCTTTCGCACGTTTTGTCATAAGAAATAATCTCCTGCTCTTTTCAATTCGCAGCCTGCGGCGAGCATCGTAAGTGGACTTCCTTAGTCCGTCACGATGTCGTCGTTGTTCATAAGAACAACGGAGGGGGGGGGATTTGGCGCCTTTCGCTTTCGCTCCAGGTCGGCCACCCGCGCTTACAAACATCAAAAGAGTGATGTTTGTGACAAGCGCTCCCTTCAAATCCCCTTCCCGTTCAAGGGCGGCGGCTTTCTTGGCTACCGCCTTGGCCATCATTGATTAACAAAATAAATGGCGGAGGGGGGGGGATTTGAACCCCCGGTGACGCTTTAGGCGCCACAGCGGTTTAGCAAACCGCCGCACTAAACCGGGCTATGCGACCCCTCCGTGAAATAAGCCGCTAAAGCGAGGCATAATATAACAAATAAAGCAACTTCCGAGATAAAAAAGTGCTTTTTGTTTTAAGTGGGTTGGGCGGGCGGCAGGACTTTCTGCGTGGATTTACGCAAGGACCCTGTCGGTTTTTTCTAGGTCTCGGTCGCCTGATAGACTAAAATGCGTCCTTGCAAGATGCACCTTTTTCAGGGGGAGGCCGGACCGCTTTGGATCCTATCAGCGAACTTGAAAATAAAACGATCTATATTCTTCGGGAAGCTCACAACCGCTTCAAGAACACCGCCCTGCTTTGGTCCATCGGTAAGGATTCGACCGTCATGCTTTGGATCGCGCGGAAAGCCTTCTTCGGACAGATCCCTTTCCCTGTTATCCACATCGACACGAGTTACAAATTCAAAGAGATCTACGCCTTCAGGGACCGCTACGCCCGGGAGTGGGGTTTGGATCTTCTCGTCAGTAAAAATGAGGCGGCATTGCGCGCCGGCATGTCTCCGCAAAAAGAAAAATTCGCCTGCTGCCACGCGCTGAAAACCGAGGCCCTCAAGAGCACCATCCATGAACGTGACCTCAAGGCTCTTTTTCTGGCGATCCGCCGCGACGAGCACGGGATCCGCGCTAAAGAACGCTATTTTTCTCCGCGGACCCTTGACTTTCAATGGAATTACAAGGACCAGCCGGCCGAACTGTGGAACCTCTATCAGTCCGAGATCGGGAAAGGCGAACATTCCCGCGTCCATCCCATGCTCCACTGGACCGAACTGGACATCTGGAGATACGTGGAGCGGGAAAAGATCCCGATCGTGGATCTTTATCTGGCGAAGAACGGGAGGCGCTATAGAAGCATTGGTTGTGCTTCCTGCTGTTCCCCGGTGGATTCCCGCGCCGACACGATCCGCAAGATCGTTAAAGAGCTTGAAACCACCCGGGTCGCGGAGCGGAGCGGCCGCGCTCAGGATAAAGAGAATGCCTACACCATGCAAAAGCTGCGCAGTCTGGGGTACATGTGATGAGCCGCCCTCTTCTTAAAGTCGCTTTGGTCGGGCATGTCGACCACGGAAAATCGACGTTGCTCGGCAGGTTGCTTCTGGATACCCATTCCCTTCCCGACGGAAAGATGAAAGAGATCAAAAGCATCAGCAAGGATCTTGGCAAGGAAGCGGAGTTGGCGTATCTGACGGATCAGTTCCGGGAAGAACGCGAAAATAACATGACGATCGATACGACCCAAGTCTTCCTTAAAACTCAGAAGGCCCATTATGTGATCATCGATTCCCCGGGGCATGTGGAATTTATTAAAAACATGCTCACCGGTGCCACCCAGGCGGATGCTGCGATCCTCATTGTGGATGTCCTTGAGGGTCTTCAGGAGCAAACCCGCCGTCACGCCTTTCTCATAGACATGCTCGGCATCAAAAAACTGATCGTTGTTTTCAACAAGATGGATCTCGTGAAGTATGAAAAGGCTGCTTTTGTCGAGAAAAAAGCTGCTTTGATGAAATTTTTTAGAGATTTGAACGTCCAACCCCTGAATGTTATTCCGGTCTCCGCCAAGGAAAGCGTGAATATTTCAAAAAAGAGTCCGCAGACCCGCTGGTATCGGGGGCCTACGCTCCTCGAAGCCCTGGAGGCCCTGGCGCCCGTGGTTAATTCTTCCCGCGCGTGCCTCCGTTTTCCCGTTCAAGACGTTTATGAGATCCAAGGCCAAAAGATCCTGGTCGGGCAGGTCTTGTCAGGGCAGGTTTCTGCCGGCCAGAGGGTCATGCTCCTGCCTTCGATGCAAAGCGCCGCGATCAGGTCTATTGAGGCTTTTGGAAAGTCCCCTAAGAAGGCTGCCGCGGGAGAAAGCATCGGCTTGGTCCTCAAAGGCTCCGTCCCGGTTTCGCGGGGTGAGGTGATCGTAGAAAACAAGTGTTCACTTGCCCCAACGACTTGTTTTTCTGGAAATGTTTTTTGGATCAGCGATCTTCCGCTAAAGGTCGGTGCGCCCGTAACCCTGCGCTGCGCTACTCAGGAGTTGCGCGGTCGCGTCACCGGGATCCGGAACAGAATGAATTCTTCGACGCTAGAGGTCTTGGAGGCGAACGCTTGCCAGTTGAAGGTGAACGAGACCGGTGCGGTAAGCTTCGTGACAGAAAAACCCGCGATCGTTGAAGGGTCCGGGCCCCTGAACGGGCTAGGAAGGTTCGTGATCGAACAGGACCTTCGGGTACAAGGCGCGGGTATTATTTCCTGATATCAAAACAACGGCTTTCCGTCAAAGTCGCACTCCTTGATCTCTTCGTTGGTGTACCCTGAGGCTTTCAGGATCGTTGGCGTGATATCGCAAAGCGAAGGCTTCGTTTGAACGATCTTTTTATTCGAAAAGATCACGCCCGGAACAGTGGCGGGATCGAACAGATGGTCGCCGGACCATTTTTTAAGATTGTCCTCGATAAGCCCTGTCCCCATTCCCCCTACGGCCGTTTGCCACGAGGCGCGGTATCCGGGACTAAAGCCGACGTAAAGGTCCGGAGCCTCTTTGGCATAGGGTCCCCGGAAAATATTTTCCTGTCTGTAGACGTTCTTGGCGACGGGCGCGGCGTATTTTTCGTCGTTCCAGGCTTCGAGCTCTTTGGCTATTTTATCCTTAAGAGCCTTTGTTTCTTCGCCGGGTTCCACGACTCCTTGGGATTCCCTGTCCTTCTGGTTGATGTAAATACCCCCGAAGCCCAGCGCGTAAGCCTTGGTCCTTGACCAGTCGATCCCGTTCAGCAACGTCTGTCCGGACGCTGCTCCGGAATCCTTCCGGACGAGGTATCCTTTTTCCGCCAACCAGTTGTTCAAATGAACCGTTCTTCGAAAGGCCCCGAAGCCGTGGTCGGACAATACGATCAGCGTGTCTTGCGGTCCCAGTTTTTCTAAGACGTCCCCGAGGACATCATCCATGCGTTTGTACCATGCTTCGATCTCTTGTTTGTATTCCTCCGCCGCGTCTTTATCGTACAAAGGATGTTGAGGATCCGTGTAGCGCCAGAACATATGCTGGATAATGTCCACGGATTCGAAATAACAAAACAAGATGCCCCCTTTGAACCTGCCAAGTTCGAGATCGAGCATCGCTTTTCTTTCCTTGAGAACGTCCTCGGCTTGTTGAAGGAAGACCTTTTCTGAAAGCCGTTTTTCGTTCAAAGCCCAGGTGTCCATAGGCATCCCCTGGGTGTAGTAAAGCCCGAGGTGATCCGCGAGCTCCCGGCTATAGTTCGCCGGATAAGAGATCGGGAAAAGAGGGCTCCGGGGATCAAAATTGATCGGACTGATATAGAGCTTGAATTCCGGTTCGGTCTCGACAAGATAAAATTTAAATATCCCCCTGGCTTTCTTGAAGAAACCCAGGTTGAATTCGACTTCGTTCCAGCCGCTCCATTGACCCACTTCCAGTTCCGTTCTTTTATTCTGGAATTCAACCGCGGCGCGGTTTTTACCTTGTAAAGTCAGCTTAAAGGGAACGCGAACATTCGCGGGAGTGTCTCCGGGTCCCGCCATTCTCGGGCCGATAAGATGCATCGTCTGGATCGGCGCTTTGGAAGCGGAGAAAACCTTCCCGCCCGTTTCCTGTCCTGCGTTCAGCGGCTCGGAGGTATAAAAAGTGAATGTCCCCTGTGTTCCCAGAATATCGGGGACTCCCATGCCGGAAAGCATTTTCCCGAAAATCTTGTCCGCAGGGAAAGTGTCCGGGCAGGCCAGCACGACGGCGGGAACCTTGCGCTTGGAAGTGTAATCCCAAAATCCTTTGGCTTTTAAAGCGCGGGCGGGCCGGCCACGGTCCATCTCGGAAAAAACAAGTTCCACCCCGTAAGTTTTGGGGTTCCTTTTAATGAAGTCGAAGATCCCGTTCTTTCCGGGATTTTTACCGGTCGCGAAAGCCGCCCAGGCCACCGGGGACTGCGGCGGGTTGGTCGTTGCCAGACGGTCATAAGAACCCATGGCCTTGAGGCGGGCAAAATGGGGCAGCTTCCCCCGCTGGATCATCGGCTCGATGATCTTCGGGCTCAACGCATCCATGCCCAGAACAATGACTTTTTTGTCGAATGACGTCGCTGGCTTTGTCATGAACACTCCTATAAGCGTCCCCGCCAAGATCAGCAGGAGGATTCCCGCGACCAGCGGTCCTTTGTGTTTTTTTATGAACCGAAATATTCTCCGAAAAAAGAAAAGGAATGCCCCAAAAAACCCTGCCAAAAGCGCGATCAGCCACGCGCTCATATTCAAGAAAGCGTACCCGCTCCCCGGATCAACGTATTGAAGAATCACTCGGTCTTATTCCTCCAGGTTCCCGCTTTCTCAATTTCACGGTTCTCGGCCCGGGCAAGCCCGATGCGTGGCTCGCGTCCGCCACCTTCTGAAAGGATCTCTCATAAAAACGTGGTCGGAAAAGTGTTTGCTATTTGCTATATATGGAAAACATGGCGGAGAGACAGGGATTCGAACCCTGGAGACCCCTTTCGAGGCCTACGCACTTTCCAGGCGCGCCCGTTCAACCGCTCCGGCATCTCTCCTTAAAAAACGCGGTAAAGTCTATGTTTTCCGGGAAGAATAATCAAGGGGCGAAAATAGTCCCGGTCAGTTCAGATAGGGCTGAAGCGCTTTCGGAAAAACAATTTGCCCGTTGGGGTCCTGAAAATTCTCAAGAAGGCAAAGGACGATCCTGGCCAGCGCCAGTCCGGAACCGTTGAGGGTGTGAACAAACTCCAGTTTCTTGGTCGCGGCGTTCCTGTAACGGATATTCATCCGTCGCGCCTGGAAGTCCGTAAAAAGACTGCAGCTCGAAACCTCGAACCATTTCTGGGTCGCCGGGGCCCAAACCTCGAGATCGAAACACTTCGCCGCCGCAAAACTCATGTCCCCGCTTCCAAGCAAAACAACTCGGTAGGGAAGCTCCAGCGCCTGTAGGACATCCTCCGCGTCCTTAACAAGAGATTCTAATTCCTGCAAAGAACCTTCCGGTTTTACGAATTTTACCATTTCAACCTTATCAAACTGATGAACGCGAGAGAGCCCTCGGGTGTCCTTTCCATAAGAGCCAGCCTCTTTCCGGAAACAGGGGGTATAGCCCGTATATTTAATAGGCAGGTCTTTTTCCTCGAGCGTCTCGTCGCGCATGAGATTGGTGATGGGAACTTCCGCAGTCGGGATGAGGAAATAAGAGCCTTTTTCTTCCCCCTCTCCCGCCGCCAAGGCGTACATATCTTCTTCCATTTTCGGGATCTGACCGGTCCCGCGCATAGAGGCGCGGTTCACAATGGCCGGAGCCCAGACCTCGGTATAACCGTGCTTTTTAACATGAAGGTCTATCATAAAGCTGATCAGGGCCCTCTCCAGCCTGGCGCCCATTCCGAAATAGACGGGAAAACCCGCCCCTGTGATTTTGCTTCCCTTCTCCATGGAGAAAAGCCCAAGCTGTGAGGCCAATTCGAGGTGATCTTTAGCCTTAAAACTTATTTTGCGCGGCTCGCCCCATGTCCGGACTGTTTTATTACCCTCGTTTCCCTTGCAGACAGGAACATCACTTAGTGGCAAATTAGGGATTGAAAGCAATATCTTGTCTATTTTTTCAGACAAATCCCCCACTTTGGCGTCAAAAATAGCTATTTTCTGGGACACAGTCTTCATTTCAGTGATTATTTCGTCAGGAAGCTTCCCTTGCGATGCTTTCACTCGAGCGACTGTATCGCTTACGGAGTTCCTCCGGGCCTTAAGCTCCTCACTCTGCTTCAGGAGAGCCCTCTTTTCCTGGTCGAAGTCCAGAAGAGCTTGGAGGTCGGCCGAGGCACCCTTGGCTTCGATTCCTCGGGCAACCTGATCGGGATTTTCGCGGATGAATTTTAGGTCGAGCACTGGGTGGAAACTCCTATTTGGAACTTTTCTTCGCCGGAGCCTTGTCTTTCAAAAGCTCGAGCTGGTTCGCGTCGGCTTCTTCTTCCTTGGCGACTACGCGCGTGGCGGAGGCGATTTTGTCCTTGTCTTTAAGGCGCATTACATGAACGCCGACGGCGTTGCGACCGGAAGTACGGATCTGGCTGACGGGGCACCGTACGACCATCCCGCTTGTGGTCACGATGATGATCTCGTCCTCCTCGGCAACGGTCAGGACGTTCACCACCTTGCCGTTCTTGTCGGAAACCTTGATATTAATGATGCCTTTGCCGCCGCGGGACTGTACGCGGTATTGGGCAAAAAGCGTCTTTTTGCCAAAACCATTCTGGGTAACGGTAAGCGCCGTCGCTTTGGGGTTCACGATCTCAGCCGCGATCACTTCGTCGCCCTTCGACAAATTGACTCCCCGCACCCCGGTCGCATTGCGGCCCATTTCGCGGACATTGTCTTCCCGGAAGCGAATGGCTTTGCCGTCGCGAGTCGCGATAAAGATCTCGTCTTTGCCGGAGGTGATCTTACAAGCTACCAACTCGTCCTTGTCGCGCAAGGTGATGGCATTGATCCCGGTGGAGCGCGGCCGCGAATATTCGATTAGGTTGGTTTTTTTGATCACGCCCTTGGCGGTCACCATGAGCACATACCGCTTGTCGTCGAATTCCTTGACCTGTAAAAATCCGGAAACCTGTTCGTTCTGCGTGAGGGAAAGAAAGTTGACGATCGCTTTCCCCTTAGCCTGGCGCGAGGCCTGCGGGATGTCGTAAGCTTTGCGCCAATACACGCGCCCCTGGTTGGTGAAAAACATGATGAAGTCATGCGTCGAGGCAAGGAACAGGTGCTCGATGAAGTCTTCATCGTCGCGGACACCCGCGCCCGACACTCCGCTTCCTCCGCGATTCTGTCTGCGATACATGGAGACTGGAATGCGTTTGATGTAACCGGCGTGCGAGATCGTAATGAGCACGTCTTCCTGCGCGATCAGGTCCTCGATGTCGATATCGCCTTCCGCGGCGACGATCTGCGTCCGACGTTCGTCCCCGTATTTCTTGAGGATCTCGAGCGTCTCTTCCTTGATGATGTCGAGAACCTTGCGCCGGCTTTTGAGGACCGACTTGTAGTATTCAATCTTTTTGATCAGTTCGAGATATTCTTCGTCGATTTTCAGCCGCTCAAGCTGCGTAAGCCGCTGAAGTTGGAGTTCGAGAATGGCCTTCGCTTGGATTTCCGTCAGCTTGAGGGCTTTCATCAGCCCTTCTTTGGCAAGCTCCGGGCTCTTGGACGTGCGGATGATCTTGATGACTTTGTCGATGTTCGCGATCGCTTTTTTGTAGCCTTCGAGAATGTGGGCGCGCTTTTCCGCCTTGTCCAGTTCAAACCTTGTCCGCCGCATAATGACCGTGACGCGAAAATCGATAAAGTGCTCTATCATTTGTTTTAGTGTAAGAACGCGCGGCTGGCCATCGACCAGAGCAAGCATGATCACGCCGAAGGATGATTGTAATTGAGTATGCTTGTAAAGATTATTCAAAATCACCTGGGGGATAGCGTCTTTCTTGAGCTCGATCACGACGCGCATACCGTCCCGGTCCGATTCGTCCCGGAGGTCGGAAACGCCTTCGATCTTCTTGTCTTCCACCAACCGCACGATCGTCTCGATCAGATTCGTTTTGTTGACCTGGTAAGGGATCTCGGTAATGATGATGGCGTCTTTTTTATTGCGCCCGGTTTCGATCGCTGCTTTGGCGCGCATAACCACCTGCCCGCGGCCGGTCTCGTAGGCCCGCTTGATCCCTTCGCGCCCGACAATAAGCCCCGCGGTAGGAAAATCCGGACCCACCACAATTTTGGAAAGCTCCTTAATGGTCACATCGGGATTGTCGATCGTCGCAATCATCGCCTTTGAGATCTCGGTCAAATTGTGCGGCGGGATGTTAGTCGCCATGCCGACCGCGATCCCGGTGGAACCATTGACCAACAAGGTGGGAAGCTTGGAAGGCAGAAGCGACGGCTCGACGAGAGACTCGTCAAAATTCGGGACGAAGTCAACCGTGTCTTTATCAATATCGGTTAAGAGTTCGTTGCTGATGCTTGAAAGCCGGGCCTCGGTGTAACGCATGGCCGCGGCACTATCGCCATCTATAGAGCCGAAGTTTCCCTGCCCTTCCACCAACGGGTAGCGAAGCGAAAAATCTTGCGCCATGCGGACCATCGAATCATAGACCGCGGTATCGCCGTGCGGATGGTATTTACCGAGCACTTCTCCGACGATGCGGGCGGATTTCTTGTAGGCCTTGCTGTGCGTGATTCCAAGATCGTTCATGGCGAACAAAATACGCCGGTGCACGGGCTTCAATCCGTCGCGAACGTCCGGCAGGGCGCGGCCGACAATGACTGACATCGCGTAGTCGATGTAAGAATCTTTCATCTCCTCTTCGATCGGCCGGAGGATGATCTTTTCATTCATCGCATATAAATTTTTTTCTTCTGCCATGATAGCTTTCCTTTTTCTCCTTTATTAAATGTCGAGATTCCGCACGGCTTTTGCGTGCCGCTCGATAAAAGCGCGCCGCGGTTCCACGGCATCGCCCATCAGGACCGAAAAAATCTCGTCGGCTTCGACGGCGTCGTCCAGCGTGACCTTGAGAACGGTCCTGGTCTCGGGATTCATGGTGGTGTCCCACAACTGCTCTGGATTCATTTCTCCGAGACCTTTGTAGCGCTGGAGCGTCATGCCCTCTTTCCCGTTCACCTTAATGTGCGCCAGAACATCACGAAGGGCCTTCATTTCCCTTTTTTCTTTTTCCAGGCCAAGCTCAAAGAGCACCTCTTCCCCGGCCTCAAAATCTTCGAAGTTTAGGTTGTATTTTTCGAGTCTCTTTTTTGCTTTTTCAAATTCTTTAGCCTCGAAGATCTCGACAAGGTCGTGCATGGGGGGCAAGACCTCCAGCTCCCCTGGGGTCTCTTCTTCGGCCATCTTTCCCTTTTGGGCCGGCTTCGTCTCTTCCTTCTTTTTTCCGTTCTTGGCCTTCTCTTCTGCGAGCTCTCTTTTTTCTTCTGCTTTTATTTCGAGAGCTCTTTTCTTTTCGAGCTCTTTTACGTGGTCCTCGACCTCTTTTTCTGAATAGAGGAAGGTCTCTTCGTTCTTGGCGAGAAGCCGTACGAGATATTGCGGGAACCCCTTTTTTTTGTCTTGGGCTTCCAGGAACCGGTGCCACAAGATCCCTTTTCGCGCCAGCGATCTTTCCAGGTCCTCCATGGCCTGCACAAGCTCCATGAGCTCTCGCAGTTCTTTGCCTTCGATCTTGCCCTTGGAACCGTTCTTTTTAAGCGAAACTCCTTGCAGCCCGAAATCCAGCAACATGCTGTTCATCTGCTCTTCGGTCTGGACATACTGCTCTTCTTTGCCGCGCTTCATTTTAAAAAGTGGCGGCTGGGCGATGTAGATGTGCCCATTCTCGAGGAGCTTTTTCATCTTCCGGTAGAAAAACGTGAGGATCAGTGTGCGAATGTGGCTTCCGTCGACGTCGGCGTCGCACATGAGAATAATTTTATGATAGCGGAGTTTTTCGATGTTGAACTCTTCTTCGATGCCGGTCCCAATAGCGGTAATAATGGTCCGGATCTCTTCGTTGGAAAGGATCTTGTCTATCCGGGCTTTTTCCACGTTGAGGATCTTCCCCTTGAGAGGAAGAATGGCTTGAAATCTCCGGTCCCGCCCCTGTTTGGCCGAGCCGCCGGCCGAATCTCCCTCGACGAGATACATTTCGGTATTGGCCGGATCTTCGTCGGAACAATCCGCTAATTTCCCGGGCAACGACGCGGACTCCAAGGCGCCCTTCCGCCGCGTGAGTTCTCTTGCTTTTCTTGCGGCTTCCCGGGCGCGATAGGCTAGCGCCGCTTTCTCCACGATCTTGTTGGCGATGGGAGGATTTTCTTCGAAGAAAGCGCTCAGTCCTTCATAGATCACGGAATAAACGATCCCCTCAACCTCGCCGTTCCCGAGTTTGGTCTTGGTTTGTCCTTCGAATTGTGGCCGCGGCACCTTAACGCTAATAACGGCCGCGAGCCCTTCGTTGAGATCCGTCCCGCTCAGGCCGTTTTCTATGTCTTTAAGAAGGTTTTTGCTTTTCGCGTATTGGTTCGTGGCCCTCGTCATGGCGGTTTTAAATCCGCTCATGTGCGTCCCGCCCTCGATCGTGTTAATGTTGTTTGCGAACGAGAAAACGTCTTCGCCATAGCTGTCGTTGTATTGAAAGGCAGCTTCGACTTCGACGTCATCTTTCGTGTTGTCCACATAAAAGATTTTTTTGTGGAGAGGGTTTTTGTTGCGATTGAGATATTGAATGAATTCGGAAATGCCGCCCTTATAGAGGAAAACGTGTTCCTTGATCTCTTTTTTGATGCGCTCGTCACGGATCGTGATGCGCACGCCCTTGTTCAGATACGCCAGTTCGCGCAACCGGTTGGAAAGAACGTCGAAGCTGAATTCGATGCTTTCGAAGATCTCTTTGTCCGCCAGAAAAGAAACGGAGGTGCCCCTTTCCTTTGTTTTCCCCTTTTCCGTGACCTTGGTGACGGGCCGGCCTTTTTCGTACCTCTGCCGCCAGATCTTGCCTTCGCGCCGGACCTCGACCTCGCACCACGCCGAAAGCGCGTTGGTGACGGATACGCCGACACCGTGAAGTCCGCCGGAAACGCGATAGGCCTTATTGTCGAATTTTCCTCCCGCATGAAGTGTCGTCATGACGACTTCGAGTGCGGATTTTTTCTGGGTCTTATGCAGGTCGACCGGAATGCCGCGTCCGTCGTCAACCACCGTGACGCTTCCGTCGGGGTGGATCACCGCATCCACGCGTGTTGCGTGACCCGCGAGCGCCTCGTCGATGGAATTGTCCACCACCTCATAGACAAGATGGTGCAATCCTCTCAGGGTCGTGTCGCCAATATACATCCCGGGTCTTTTCCGGACCGCATCCACGCCTTCGAGTACTTGAATTTTTGTCGCGTCGTATTTCGAGGAGCTTTCTTCTTTCTTTACCTTCTTTTCTTTTTCCGCCATAGCCTTCCTTTTATGGATTTTATGCTTTCCCGCCCAAAATCCGCACTTCTTTAACCGCTTCTTCCCCAAGAACCGCCTGCGCCCGCTTCAAAAGCGATTGCCGGTATCTCTGGCTGATCTCGAACGCCAGAACAGAGTCGCTTACGTGGACGTAAAGGATTCCTTTGGAAGAAAGCTGCGGCCTGGTTTGTTTTGTAAGTTTTTCCCCTGCGATGCTCGCCCAAGAATCGATGAGTAAATTGCGTTTTTGTTTTTCGGGATCCTTAAATCCTTTAATCACTCTTGGCAGGATCGATCGAATATCGTCCATAATAAACCGTTCTATTATCGTCCTTTTCCCAAGCTAGTTGAGTTGCATCGGCATGATCACGTAAAGATATCCTTCGCGCCCCCTGATCAGCCCCGGCTTATCGGGACTTGTTAAGGAAATGCTGATGTTCTCGTCGGAAAGATTTTTTAAGACGTCTAAGAAATACCCGGGGTTGAAGCCTATGGTGATTTCCTCCCCTTTAAAGTCTGCCGAGAGTTCTTCTTTTGCCTCCCCCATATTGGGCGTTTTTGCGGAAACAATAATTTTGTTTTTTATAAAATCAAACTTAAGCGCGGGGGCTTCGGGAGAAGTTAAAAGAGAGGCGCGGCGGACCGCTTGAAGAAATTCTTCCCGGTTCGCTTGAACTTGGGTTTTTTCTTCTTTGGGAATTACTTGATCGTAATTAGGGAAATTCCCCTCTATAAGGCTGGAAGTGAGATAGGTGTCCTCAAAACAAAAAATAACCTTATTTTGGGCACAAATAATTTTGACCACCCCCTCCCACTCTAAAAGTTTTAAGAGTTCATGAATGGTTTTTGAGGGAATAATCATCTCTACGTTTTTAGTGTTTTTTTGTTTTGTTTCTTTCTTATAAAAAGCCAATCTTCTACCATCCGTAGCTACAAACCGGATCTGGCTCCCTTGAATACAAAGAAGAACCCCGTTTAAAACATATCTGGTTTCGTCATGAGAAATCGCAAAAGAAGTTAACAAGAGGCTCTCCTTCACAACTGCTTGCTCCAACTCTATTGCCCCCTCAAGAGAAAATTCTGGTAATTTAGGGTATTCCTCTTTATCGAGCCCTAGAATTTTAAAATTAGATTTTCCTGATTTAATATTAATAGTATTGTTCTTAGTAACGCTTATTTCAACATTCCCCTCTGGAAGTTCTTTAATAATGTCAAAAAATTTCCTCGCCGGGACAGTAATGCTTCCTCCTTGGAGCACTTCCACGGGTAAAAGGGTTGATATCCCCACCTCCATGTCTGTTGCGACGATTTTAAGTTTTCCGTCTTTCTGTGTTTCAAGTAAAAAGTTATTTAAAATAGGAAGAGTGCTTGGTTTTGATGCTGCGATGTTCGCCCCCAAGCTGATTTTTTTTAACAATTCGCTTTTTTGCACCTTTATTTCCATACAAACTCCTTCTTTTATTATTCTATTTTTAAAAATAGTAACCTTAGTAATAAGCTCTGTGGATTTGTGGATATCCTACACAACTATTTCAAAAAGAACGAGATATAAAAATTTTTTCTTGTGGGAAAAAAACTATCTTTTTAACAACCCAATAAGTTTATCCAGTAAAATACGCACCGCAACATCCCGATCTCTTTCCGCGGCGATTTTATTACAAGAATGAAGAACAGTGGTATGATCTTTCCCTCCAAAAAATTCTCCAATTTCAGGCAAGGAATGAGAGGTTAATTCCCGGACAAGATACATAGCTATTTGTCGCGGGCGAACAATAGAGACCGTCCTTCTTTTAGCCCTAAGATCCGAAACCTTCACGTTAAAATAATCCGCCACTGTTTTTTGGATGCCTTCTATAGTGAATTTTTGCGCCTCTTCTTTAAAGGAGTCTTTTAAAATTTCCTGGGCAAGACGGACATCAACTTTAGAATCAGTGAGCGTGCAGTAGGCCACCACCCGGATAAGAGCGCCCTCCAATTCTCGGATATTCGACTTGATTTTTTCCGCGATAAAATAAGCCACATCATCAGGCACCACAACGGTTTCCAGCTCCATTTTTTTCTTTAAAATAGCCACGCGCGTTTCAAAGTCCGGCGGCTGGATATCCGTGACCAAACCCCAACCGAAACGAGACACCAACCTCTCTTCCAGTCCTGGGATCTCTCTGGGTGGACGATCACTTGTGACCACAATTTGCTTGTGAGCGTCGTAAAGGGTATTAAAAGTGTTGAAAAATTCTTCCTGTGTAGAGTTTTTTTCAGCGATAAAATGGACATCGTCTATTAGTAAAAGATCGAGCGATCGATATTTTGCTCGAAATTGAGGCGTTGTTTTCGTTTGGATAGCCGAGATCAACTGATTGGTGAACTTTTCACTGGATATATACAGGATCTTAAACTCCGGATGGCGCCGGACCGTCGCATTAGCGATAGAATGCAGGAGATGGGTTTTTCCGAGACCCGTGGGGCCATAAATAAAGAGAGGATTGTATTGTTTGGCGGGAGACTCGCTTACCGCGACCGAAGCCGCATGGGCAAAACGATTTCCGGGACCAATAACAAAAGCATCAAAAGTATATCTCTGGTTAAGCCCCGAAAAGCCCTCCTCCTTTCCTTTCGCAGGAGATGGGCTCGGGAGCGTAGGGACGGCTTGAGGCGGCTCCACCACCTGATAAACAATCCGCAAGGGATGCCCGAGAACCTCCTCGGCGGAAGAAAGAATAAGGTTCTGATAGTGATTCTCAAGCCATTTTCCGTAGTATTGGTCGGGAACACTTATAGTCAGAGAGTCGGCCGAAACTCCCAAGAGAGAGACTGGCTCAAACCAGGTTTTGAAAGACTGTTCGCTTAATTCTTGCGAGAGAAGAGCGCAAATTTTCTTCCAAAGCGACACCAAAGAGGCGTCCGGAGGTGAAGAAAGAGGCAGACTCACGCGCGCGCAGGTCCTTCCATAGTTATGAACAACTTATTAATAAGAAAAACTTTATTTTTATTAATACTGTATTTCTGGAATTAAAAAAAAGCCAAAAATCATAAATAGCTTATAAACATGTTTTCCACAGCAAAAAATATGACAAAATAAACGCTCGCCCGAAGATAAGGGCGAACGCAACATGCCAGAGGACGCATTCTACAACAAAAAAGGTTTTTGTCTACGAACAAGATAATTTTTTTTCGAAGAAAAACGAGACGGAAAAAAACGGAAATGTTTCTTACCCGGCTAAAACAAAACGCTGGATATTACAAACGAACTTCACTATAATCCACGCCTCATGAAAAGAACATACCAGCCTTCCAAGAGAAAACGTCGTAACAAGCACGGCTTTCTTGCCCGTACGAGGACCGCCGGGGGACGAAAAGTCCTTGCGCGCCGTCGGAAAAAGGGCCGGAAAAAGCTAACCCAAGTATAAGTGTTGGAGCCAAGGAAGCGGCTCGGCTCGGATCAGCGCATCCGCCGGCAAACAACCTTCAAACACCTCGTCGAAAAAGGACAGTTCGCTCGGGGGGAATACTTTTATTTATGGGTCGGCACGCGAGACGACAAAGGACAAGCGAGGCCGAAAAAAAGGCCCGCGATTGGAATTGTCGTAAGCCGGAAAACGGAGCCGACAGCGATCGGACGGAATCTTTGGAAGCGACGCGTTCGGGAGATCTTTCGGGAACACCAAGCGCGCCTCCGGCCAGAGGCGAGTTGCTTAGTGAAGGTTCGCCGCGCACAAGCGAGACCTCCTTTTTCGGTCGTGGAAAAAGACCTTGTCGGTCTTTTCAAAAAAGCAGGAGCTTGGGCGTGAAAAATTTTCTGATCCTCATGATCCGTTTTTACCGTGCGGTTGGCGCACCTTTTTTGGGGCCCTGCTGTCGCTTTACCCCGAGCTGTTCCGTTTATGCGGAAGAAGCGCTGAACAAAAAAGGTGCTCTTGCCGGCACGTGGCTCGCATTCCAGAGGTTTTGTAAGTGTCATCCTTTTCACGCCGGCGGATTCGACCCCGTCCCATAAGGAAAAAAATGGATAAAAACACCGTTAAAGCCATTGTTCTCGCCATGATGGTCATGTTGCTCTACCCCATGCTGCTCAAAAAATTCTATCCGGCGGCCTATCAGCAACAACCCGCGAAGGCGGCGGTCTCTCAGAAAGAAACGGCTTCCATAAAGGAGGTTATCTCTCCGGCAACTCCCGAAGGAACAGCACTGGGAAAAGCGGTTGTTCCGGCTATCGCGCCCTACGAGAACTCCTTCTACAAAGCAGAATTTTCCACCCTGGGAGGCACCATTGCGTCGCTTTCCTTTTTGGGAGAGAAGAACCGGCAGGCTTTTACCAAAACGGACCTTTTTTCGGGAGACTCGCGCGAACCCGGTATTTTTAGCGTGAACGTCCTGCACGAAAAAGCGGATCTCGCGCAAACCATCTTTAAAATGGTCCGCAAGGGAGAAAGCACAGAGTTCTCTTACGAGCTTCCCGGAGAATACCAGCTGACCAAAACCTATACGTTCCGCGAAAATCAACCCGTGATCGACCTTGTCGTCCGGATCAAGAATCTTTCCGGACGAGAAAAACACTTTCCGATCACGCTGAATTACGGAATAGGTTACGAAGAGGGCTATCAGAAAAAGTACGGTTATTACGACGCAGTGGCCTATGCGGACAAACTCCAAACCAAGGGTCTTTCCGGCGTCAGAAAAAAAGGATTTTCTTTCGCCGATCCGACCGTGTGGGCGGGGCTCATTAAAAAGTATTTCGCACTGCTCGTAAAACCAGATGGCAAGATCATCGAAGGAAACGCAAGGGCCGACGAAAAAAACCTTTGGGGACAAATGACGTTGGAACCCCTGACAGTGTCGGGGGAAGGCGAAGGCGAACGCAACTTCCTGATCTACGCCGGGCCGCAGCGATACGAGGAGCTCAAAAGTTTCGGAGTGGGGTTCGAAGAGGTTTTTGCCCGGGGGCTTTTCGGCCTTTTTAAAATGGGAATTCTTGCGGTTCTGAAATTCTTAAACCAGTACACGCATAATTTCGGCTGGGCGCTGGTACTTCTGACCCTTCTCATCAAGTTGATCTTTGCGCCGCTGACGCATCTGAGCTACGCAAGTATGAAAAAAATGCAAGCCTTAGCGCCGAAAATGAAGGCGATCCAAGAACATCACAAAAAAGATCCGGCAAAATCCCAGCAAGAGATCATGTCACTTTACCGGCGTAACAAGGTGAACCCCATGATGGGGTGTCTTCCCATGCTGATCCAAATACCGGTTTTTATGGCTATGTTCAAGCTCCTGCCCGAAGCGATCGAGCTTCATGGAGCTCCCTTCATCGGATGGATCAAGGACCTTTCCGCGCCGGACCACTTTATGATGCTTCCCTTTACGGTGCCTCTCCTCGGATGGAATTCGCTCAACATTCTTCCGATCCTGATGGCAGCCTCCCAGGTCTGGTATCAAAAGCTCATGCCGGCGCAGCCCGGGTCAAGCCCGGAACAACAAACGATGATGAGCATCATGCCCATCTTTTTCGGCGTCATCTGCTATAACATGCCATCGGGGCTCACGCTTTATTGGACGCTGCAGAACGTTTTTTCAATTATCCAGCAGACCTTCATCAATCGCATTGTGATTGTTCTGCACCACGAAGACCAATAGATACCGCGGGAAACGTTTCTGGGGAACGGCAAGCGCTCCCCGTTCTGCGTTTCCCGTTTTCCGGGTAAAATGACTTCTTCACAGATATTTGCCGCTATCATCGTTGGCGCCGGACATGCCGGCGTCGAAGCCTCTCTTGCCATCGCGCGAAGCGGGTTCCCCGTTCTCGTGATCACCATGGATACGAACGCCATTGCGCGCATGTCCTGTAATCCGGCGATCGGCGGGCTTGCCAAGGGGCATATCGTCCGCGAGATAGACGCCCTCGGCGGCGAAATGGGCCTCGCAACAGACACAACAGGCATTCAGTTCCGCATGCTCAACAAGTCCAAGGGGCCGGCCGTGTGGGCACCGCGAGCGCAGGCGGATAAGAAGGAATACGAGCTTTATATGAAGCGCGCTCTCGAGGCCGAAAAAAACCTTACACTTTACCAGGGACAGGTTGTGGAACTTCTCGTAAAAGACGGCGCGTGTTATGGCGTTCGCACAAAGGAGGGCGAAACCTTTTTAGGCGAGCATGTGATTTTGACCACGGGAACTTTTCTTCAGGGGCTGATCCACGTGGGCGAGGAAAAGGTCCCGGGCGGACGGCGTGATGAACCTCCCGCCATCGGCCTTTCCGATTCGTTACGAAGCCACGGGATCGAACTTGTCCGTTTCAAAACGGGCACGCCGCCGCGTCTCCACCAAAAAAGTATTCGTTGGGAATTACTAGAAGAACAACGGGGCGATGAGCCTCCCCCGCCTTTCTCCTACCAAACAAAAAAACTTACTGTCAAGCAACTCCCCTGCTATTTGACGCACACCAATGAAAAGGTTCATGACATCATCCGCAAAAATTTAAACCGCTCCCCTCTTTACTCGGGGAGCATCGCCGGGATCGGACCCAGGTATTGTCCCTCGGTGGAAGATAAGGTCGTGAAGTTCCGGGACAAAAAAACCCATCAGATCTACTTGGAGCCCGAGGGGCGCAACACGTTCGAGATCTACATGAACGGTTTCTCGACCTCGCTCCCCAAGGACGTCCAGGAGACGGCCCTGCGGCAGATCCGAGGGCTTAAAGACGCTGAGATCCTGAAATTCGGCTATGCGATCGAATACGACGCCGCGCCTCCTACCCAACTGAAACATTCACTGGAGACAAAAAAAATAAGAAATCTGTTTTTTGCGGGCCAGATCAACTGTACGTCTGGATATGAAGAAGCTGCGGCCCAAGGACTTATGTCGGGACTCAATGTGATCCGGAAACTTTGCGGCGGCAGCGAATTTGTCCTCGACAGGACCGAGGCTTATATTGCGGTGATGATCGATGACCTTGTTACGTGCGGTACTAATGAGCCCTACCGGATGTTCACCTCGCGCGCGGAATTCCGGCTTTTGCTGCGGCAGGACAATGCGGATGAAAGACTCATGTTCTACGGGCACCAGTTCGACCTTGTCTCGGAAAAAAAATTCGCGGAATTCAACGAACGTGTGGATCGGATACACCGCGATACGCAGGAGCTCCAGGCAAAAAAAAGCGGAGGTGAAACGCTCTACCAGTTATTGAAGCGTCCAGAAATAAGTCATAACATGCTAGTAAAAAACAAGTTACACTCATGTAATCTTTCGGATGATGAAATCCATCGCGTCGAAACGGAAATAAAATACGAGGGATATATTGCTCAGCAGCGGCGCGAGGTCCAAAAATTTTCAAAACTCGAAAAAAAGAAAATACCAGCTGGTTTGAACTACGACGAAATACATGGAATCGGGCGCGAAGCAAAAGAAAAGCTAAAAAAAATCCTTCCAGAGTCCATTGGACACGCCGCAAGAATTCCCGGGATCTCTTCCTGCGATCTTTCCCTGCTTGCCGTTTTCATTGAAAAGAAAGCGAAAGAAACTTCCAAGAAATAAAAGCTCTTTTGGAACATCTGGAGAGCCAAAAAGAACACTTCAAACAAAAGGGACGAAGTTTGTGGAAATTTCGGTTAGAGTGGCTGCGTTCTCTCCGTAGCAACCGCAATCCTGTGCCACAAAAAGACATAATCCGAATGCACATAAAAAGACATGTCCATATCCATTACTAAAACTTATAATATTGTTTCACGTGAAACCTCATTCAAAGCACAGTGGCCAGCGAGCTCTTTATAGCCAGAACCAGGATGAGCGTATTGAGATTCGATTAAATAACGAGGTAGGTTTATCAGAAATTCGTCCAAGAAATTTATTTTGAAGGCAACGGATCGATTCTCCACGAGACGCTTGACACGAAACTTCAGAACGGAACGGGCAACAATACTAGTTGCCATAAAAATAATTGTATGTAAAATATTCGCGAGAATGGACGATATGGTATTAAAGGCAAAAGATCCTTGTTTCAGCATTGCTTTATCAAAGGGAACGTTTCACGTGAAACATTTGGAGGATATATGGGGAAAATATTTTCGTTCTTCAACCAAAAAGGCGGCGTTGGAAAAACAACTTCGGTAATCAATATCGCTACAGTTATGGCTGGATTTGGAAAGAAGATTTTGCTTATCGACTTAGATTCGCAAGGCAACGCTACTAGCGGAGTTGGGATAGAAAAGAACGAAAACGAATCAACAGCTTATCAACTTCTTGTGGAAAACCATAGTCCAGAGACAGTCATCAAAAAAACACCTATAGAAAACCTATGGATCATTCCATCGAACGCCCACCTTGCCGGCGCAGAGATGCACCTGATCGGCCAGGAGAAAAGAGAGTTTATTCTTAAAGAGCAGCTAAAGAGTATTTCAGAAAACTACGACTACATATTTCTGGACTGTCCGCCATCACTCGGACTAATAAGCATAAATGCTTTAACTGCAAGTAGTTATATAATCATACCGCTTCAATGCGAGTACTATGCTCTCGAGGGTCTCGGACAGCTCCTGAATACCTACCAACTCGTTAAAAAGAATCTAAGCGCAGACATTGAGCTTGGAGGAGTCATTCTCACCATGGCAGATATTCGGACCAACTTGACACAGCAAGTGATCGAGGAGGTTCGAAATTATTTTAAAGAAAAAACGTTTCAAACCATAATTCCGAGGTCTGTGAAGCTTTCCGAGGCGCCAAGCTTTGGGAAACCCGCCGTGATCTATGATCCGCATAATCGCGGGTCGGTGGCCTACGTGGATCTCGGGAAGGAATTTTTAGTACGTTTTGGTTCAGACGATGACCGAAGCAGTTTCATCTCGACCGCACAAGAGAACACCGTGAGCACCGCGGAGGAGGAAATAAAGGAAGCAGACCTTGCGCCTGTAGACGAACGGCCCCAAACGACACAAGCAAATCCGTAAGAACAGCGTGGTTATAAAAAATAGGAGTTGGAAAAATGAAAAAAGCCCTGGGTAAAGGATTAAGCGCGCTCATCCCTGACAGCTATAAAAACCACATGGCAGCGACCGAGAAAGAAATTCCCGTAACAACAGCCACCGTCACTACGGAGCCGGAGACCGCTGCTCCCACAACCGTTCTTCCGGAAAAGAGTTCGGCCTTTCAAGTGATACCGATATCCCTGATCGCACCCAACATAGATCAACCCCGGAAAACTTTTAACACGGAAACCATAGAAGAGCTTGCCGACTCTATCCGCGAAAAAGGCGTTTTGCAACCCATCATTGTTAAGAAAAAAAACGGCGGGACATTCGAGCTCGTGTGTGGCGAGAGGAGATTCCGCGCAGCGTCACTTTGCGGCCTAAGCGAAGTGCCGGCGATCATCAAAGACGTTGCTGACGAAGATTTTCTGGAATGGGCGCTGATCGAGAATATTCAACGCGAAGATCTGAACCCCATTGAAGAAGCGGAAGCCTACCAGCGGCTCGTGGAGGAAAGACGGATCTCCCAGGACGAGGTTGCGAAACGGGTGGGGAAGAATCGCGTGACGGTGACGAACACGCTCAGGCTTTTACGGTTGCCTCAGGAAATAAAACAGTATCTTGTGGAAGGAAGGCTTTCGGCGGGACATGCCCGCGCGCTCCTGGGTCTTTTGACGCCGGAACATCAGCGGCAAATGGCCAAAAGGATCGTTGAAGAGAACCTGTCGGTCCGCCAGGTCGAAGCCATTGTCAATCGAAGCAATGCACACAAGAGAAAGGCGAAATCCGCCCGGCATCTTAGCGCCGAAATTGTGGATCTCGAAACGCGCTTGACGCACTTTCTTGGAACGCAGGCAAAAATTTATCCGCGCAAAAATCAAAAAGAAGGACGCGTCGAGATACAGTATTTCTCGCTCGATGACCTCGACCGCGTTCTCCAAAAGATCGGTTTGCCGCGGGGGTGATCTTCCCAGGGACGCCTCTCATGGATCGGACGGCGAGAAAAGAGCCTTTACAGGAAACCCAGCCCATGTGTTATAATTTCCGCGCTTTATCGCTTTCGCATCTCGTTCTTATCATTTTAAAAGGCGATTCCTCGCAAAGCCGATAGACACCTTTCTAACGAAGGGAATTCCGCATGCTGAAAAGTTTTTGGGCGAAGGGTTTTTCCATTCTTTTAACAATCTTTGTTTTGACCGGCTGTGGTTCTCCGGCCGGGACGGGGACCCAAGGACCCACAGAAATTAAGGTAAGCTTCTGGGGAACACCCGAAGAGATCGGCATCATTACCGAAGCTCTTGCGCCCTGGCAAGCCGAACATCCTGAGATTAAGATCATTTTCGAGCACACGCCCTACACCGGCTACATCAGCAAGATCCTCACGCGGATCGCGGGCGGCGCAGCGCCCGACATCATTGCCACCGAGGTCGACTACTTTGTGACGTTCGCGACCAAGGGCGTTTTGGAAGACCTGACGCCGCTTGAGACCGCCAACCCGGCGGGATTTGACAGGAAAGATTTTTTCCCGCAGATCATCGATCGCTTCACTTACCAGGGAAAGCTCCTTGCGGCGCCGCGAGACATCGCCCCGTTCGCTTGCGTGTTCTACAATAAAAAGGTCTTTGATGAGGCGGGGATCCCTTATCCCACCGACGATTGGAACTGGAGCGACATGCTGCGTTTGGCGCGCGAACTTACCAAAAAAGACAGTTCCGGCCGCATTACGCAATATGGCTTTTACACTTGGGCTTGGCAAAATTTCATTTATGGGAACGGTGGCGGGCTCGTGGATGATGTTAAAAATCCCACGAAGACCCGGCTCGATGACGACCGCTCCATCATGGGGCTCCAATTCTACGCCGATCTGAGCAATCTTTATGAAGCTATGCCGACGCCCACGGCTTTCACGAATTTCGGAATGGGGGTGGACCGGATGTTCGCCAACGGCCGCATTGCGATGTTCCTTTCCGGCATTTGGGAGACCCCTCAATTCCGTAATTATAAATTCGAATGGGACGCGGTGATGTTCCCCAAAAACGATAGGGGTGTCCGTGCCTTTGGGACCGGAGGGACGGGATATGCGATCCTTAAATCTTCGAGACACAAAAAAGAAGCGTGGGAGGTGGTCAAAGCTCTGACCGGACCCGAAGGGCAAAGACAATTTGCCAAACGGGGACTCGCTCAGCCCGCGCGCATTTCCGTGGCGAAAAGCGACGCCTTTGCCGGAGACAGCGCCGCGCCTAAAAATAAAAAAATGCTGAACGAAGCAGTGCAGTACGTGGTCTTCAGCCCCTTTCATCCGAAATGGCGTGAAATAGAAGAAAAGTATATCCGCCCCAAACTGGACCTTATTTTTAACGGGAAAAAAACTGCCGCGGAAGCCGCCAAAGAAATGGCCCCCGAAATTAACGCGCAGCTGAAGCAAGCCGAATAAAAAACACTTTAAAATAAAAAGCCAAGGAGTTTTTGTTGTCATGCCCAGAAAATCCAAGGAAAGAAAAAAAGCGGAAGCCAAAATGCTTCTAAAAGAAGATGGCGTTGAAAAAAAATTCGCTTCAAAATACGGCTATTTTACGGCTGATGGACGTGAGTTTGTCATCACGCGTCCCGATACGCCACGCCCGTGGGTGAACGTGATCTCCAACGGGGATTACGGAACCATCGAAACACAAACCGGATCGGGATTTTCGTGGCGCGACAACTCAAACTTGTCGCGCGTCACACGATGGGACCAGGACCTGATCCGCGACAACTGGGGGAAATATATTTACGTGCGCGATCGGGATAATGGGGACTACTGGTCCGGCACCTGGAAACCGTGCATGCCGAAATACGATTTTTTCGAAGTACGCCACGGACAAGGTTACTCGATCCTGACCAGCAAGCTTCACGGGATCCGGCTCGAAAAGACGATCTTTGTCGACGTGGAAGATCCGGTCGAGGTCTGGAAGGTCGTTTTGACGAATCAATCCGGAAAAAAAAGACGGCTCAGCCTTTTTACCTACTTCGACTGGTGCTTGGGGAATTGGTCGGACACGCACCGCGAATTCCATAAAACATTCATCGAAACCTGGATCGATAAAAAAAACGGATGCATTCACGGTATCAAGCGAGCACCCCTTGTACCGGGATTCATCTCAACCGGCATGACCGAAAAGCCGCTCCAAGGATTTCACGCAGCGAACCCCAAGCCCGTGGCGTATGACGGCGATAAGGAATCCTTTCTGGGGCGATATGGCGAGATCCATGCGCCGGCGGCCGTAGTGGAAGGAAAGTGCCGCGGGTCCGAAGGGAAGTGGGGCGATGCGGCGGCAAGCCTGCAAGTGGATGTTGAACTCGGGCCGAAGGAATCCAAGACCGTGATCTTCACGCTAGGTTCCACGCGGACCCGGGAAGAGGCCGAACGGATCATCCAGAAATATTCCCATCCCCGGGTCGCAGAACAGGAACTCAATAAAGTGAAAGCTCTTTGGGACTCCTTTATCCACGCCTCCGAAGTCGAAACGCCGGACGAGGCCCTCAACTTCATGACGAACACCTGGATGAAATATCAAGCGATCTCCGCGCGCATTTGGGCCAAGTGCGCCTACTATCAGTCAAGCGGCGGCTATGGGTTCCGGGATCAGCTGCAGGACTGCCAGATCTTTTTTGCGACCCGGCCCGAACTCGCTAAAAAACAGATCCTTCTCCACGCGGAACAACAATTCCCGGACGGGACAGTTTATCACTGGTGGCATCACGGAACGAACATCGGCGCTATTACCCACTGCTCGGACGATCTGCTATGGCTCGACTTTATCACGCTGAACTATCTGGATGAAACCGCCGATGAAGCGATCCTGAACGCGGTCGTGAAATTCCTGCCGGACCCGAAGACCAAAGAAGTCACCTCGGGAACGCTTTACGATCACATGCTTCGCGCGATCGACAAAGTCCTCGCAAGATTTTCGCCGCGAGGCCTTCCCCTGATCGGTGAATGCGATTGGAACGATGGGTTGAGTCATGTGGGTACCAAGTGGAAAGGCGAGTCGATCTGGCTCGGACATTTTCTCTACGGCATATTGAACCGCATCGCGCCGGTCATGGAAAAGAGGGGCGATGCGCCCAAGGCGGCGGAGTATCTCCAGCGCGCGGAGGCGATGAAAAAAGCGATTAACGAGCAGGGATGGGACGGGGAATGGTATTTGGGCGCCACGCGCGACGACGGAAGACCGCTTGGCAGCAAAAAGTGTGAGACGGGAAAGATCTTCCTTAATTGCCAAACCTGGGCCGTCATTACGGGCGTGGCGGACGCAAAGCGTGCGCGCATTGCGATGGATTCGGCCGCGAAGTGGCTTTATAAAAAATACGGGCCGCTTCTTCTCACGCCGGGCTACAACGTGACCGACGCAACGATCGGCTACATCACGCGTTATGCCCCCTCCGTTCGTGAGAATGGCGGGCTTTACACACACGCCGGCACCTGGGCGGTCCAAGCCGAAGCGATGATGCATGACGGAGAACGAGCTCATCAGGTCTACAGAAGCTTTAATCCCGCGATAAGAGGTTTGGAACCGGATATTTATTATAGCGAGCCGTATGTGACACCCGGGAACGTGGACGGACCGGATTCGCCCAACAACGGACGCGGCGGTTGGACCTGGTACACAGGATCAGCGGCGTGGTATGAAGTGGTGGCCATGAATTGGATCTTGGGCATTCGCCCAGCCGCCAAGGGATTGATCGTGGATCCCGTGATCCCGAAGAAGTGGCCCGGATTTAAAATGAAACGTCTTTTCCGCGGCAGCACCTACTTGATCGAGGTTAAGAATCCCGATCAAACAGGGCAGGGAGTCCGATCCGTTCTGGTGGACGGGAAAAAGCAGAAAGAAAATCTCATCCCGGACCTCCGCGACGGAAAAACCCACCGGGTTGAAGTGACGCTCGGATAAACGGAAAAACATGATTCCTCAAAAGAAATATTCCCCGGGTTCCAAGCGTCTTCCGGGAGGCGCCCTTTTATTTTTTATCGCAATATGTTTTTTCGGGGCGTTCCTTCCGTCGGGCCTTGCCGCCAAGAAGCCGCAAAAACAAAAAACGGGAAAGATTCCCACCCAACAAAGTGAGCCCGCAAAAGAAAAGTCCGCGCAAACCTTTGTCCAACAGATCGGCCCCGCAGGCGGAGAAACGCCGCTTGATATCGGAAATGTCTACAAAATCGTTCCCGCTGGCAAGCCCCTGAGAGCCTCGACGCAGTTCAAGGTCGTAGACGATTTTAATGCAGGGGAGCTCAAGAATAGCCTGGGGGGAACATGGACGGTGGACAAAGGAGAGGAAAAAAAGGTCCGTTTGGAGCTGAAGAAAGAAGACGCCCGCGGAGCCAAGGCGGGGAGTTCGTTATGGGCGAGGATCAACCTCAAGAAAAAAGAAAAAACAATCTTCAAAACCTCTCTCGAAAAACTGGACATGAGCAGGGCCCATTATCTCGCACTTATGTGCAGAACAGATCCCTCGTCGCCGTTCAAGGGACGCTTACGCATCGCTCTAACGGACTGGGCGGGCAGGACCGTAGAACGGGACATCACAGACGCCTGTCTTGAAGGAGAAGGATGGAATGAAGTCGTTTTGCCGACGAATGTTTTTATGGGGATCGATTTTGATCAACTCCAGTCCCTTTCTTTTAGCGCGTTTGCCCGGGACCGGAATTTGGCCGGAAAGATCGGCCTGGATGAAATTGCTTTCGTGGGACACCCGGAGGTTGGATTTGAAAGCGTGGAGGACAACTTTGTCGGGTTCCCCCGCTCTGTTTTAAACGAGCACCGGCGCGAAGAACTTTTGGCCACGAAGAACGACAAGGAATTACTCCTCAAGATCGCCCGGGACACGTGGCAATATTTCGAAAACGCTACCGACAAAAGAAACCGTCTTGTCTCGGACCATTTTAAGACCGGGGATTTTCCCCTCGCGGCCGCCTACACCTCACCCACGAATATCGCCATGGATCTTATGGGGACCGTTGCCGCAAGAGAACTCGAGATCATTACTCCGGACCAAGCAACTCGGCGCGTTCAGAATAATTTAAAAACACTTGAAAAGATGGAGACGTGGAAAGGCTTTTTTTTCAACTTTTATGAAACGACCCGGCTGGGGGTGAACCGGAGATTCATTTCAAGCGTCGATAACGGATGGCTTGCCATCGCGCTGGTGGTGGTCCGTCAGGCTTTTCCGGGAGAGCTCGCGAAGGAGGCCACGACCATTTTGGACCGGTTTCACTTTCAGGAATTCCTGGATCCCGACACCAATCATCTTGCCATTGGCTACGACTTGGAACGTCAAGGCCCAACGCCGTATCATTACGGGATGCTTGTGACCGAGGCGCGCGCCATGAGCCTCTATGCGATCGGAAAAGGAGACATCCCTTCCGAGCACTGGTGGTATCTTTACCGCACGGCGCCGGACGCCTGGGAATGGCAAACTCAAAAACCACAAGGGAAAATGGTCGAACATGGCAAGGTCAGCTATTTCCAGGGTTATTATAAAAGTGATGGCAAGAAGTTCGTTCCAAGCTGGGGCGGATCGCTCTTTGAATTCCTGATGCCGACCCTGGTGCTTCACGAACAAAAATTTGCTCCCAAGGGGCTCGGACTTAACGACAAGATCGTGAGCGAACTTCACCGGGACTACGCACTCAAAGAAAAAAAATATCCCGTTTGGGGGATCTCGCCCGCCGCAACCTCCGATGGGCGACGATGGATGTACGGGGAATACGGGATCAAGGCGTTGGGAGCGAAAGGATATCCGGACCGGGGTGTTATTACCCCTCACGCGAGCTTTTTGGCGCTGGATGCTCTTCCCAAAGATGCGATCAAGAACATTCGAACACTTCTGACGTTCGACATTTACGGCGAATATGGTTTTTATGATTCGATCACTTTTCCGAACCGGAGAGTGAACACTCAATATTTGGCCTTGGACCAGGGGATGACCCTGATCCCGATCGCAAACTATCTGAAAAAGGGCGTGATCCAGGAATATTTCCACAAAGATCCCGTGGGTAAAAAAGCTAAAGAGTTGTTGGGGCAGGAAGATTTCTTCTCCAAGTGATGTTTCCCCAACGTCTTCCCCGGCAAAGAGTTAAACACTGTCCGTGGAAAAACACCGTGGATTTAAAGACAAGATGCCAAATTAACACTTTGAAAAAGCATATCGTAGAGTTAAAATGAGCGGCGCATGAGGCACTTATATAGCGGTCAAAGAACAGGTTGTGACAAAAAGCATTTTTGAAAGGAGCTCCTACCCCATGGTTATCAAACAGATGCTCAAAGACCGAACTCTCACCGACAAGGAAAGAAAGAATCTAAGCATTCTCGAAGTCATTCGCAAGAACGGGCCGATTTCCAGGACCGATATTTCTAAGCTTACCGAGCTGAACATTGTAACGGTTTCTAACTACGTCGGTCATTACATCAAAAAAGGCCTTGTCGTAGAAGGTGAGCTGGATGAGTCCACGGGCGGACGTAAGCCCGTGCTCGTGGAGCTCAATCCAAAATCCGGCTACATCGTAGGTGTTGGACTTAACATGATGAGCCTCGTGGCGGTGCTCGTAGACCTCGAGATCAATGTGATCAGCGAGATCAAGCGTGAAAGAGCTCCGGAAAATTCCGAGAAGATCATCCTTCAGATGGTGGACCTCGCGGCGGAGATCATCGAAAAGACGGAGGTCGACAAAACCAAGATCGTTGGGGTCGGGGTCGGCATTCCTGGGATCATTGACGAACGCGGGCGGACGATCCGCTGGCCCCAAAGCCTGGGAGACAAAGACATTTCAGTCTGCTCTTCGATCAAAGATACTTTTGAGAAGAGGCTCAACATCCCCACGATCGTGGAGAATGATGCGAACGCGGCGGTGCTCGGAGAAAAATGGTTGGGACTGGACCGCGATGTGCGGAACATGGTCTACATGTTCTCGGGCGTGGGTTGCGGCATCTTGGTCAACGAGGAGATCTATCGCGGAGCGAACGGCGCCGCGGGAGAGCTCGGGATCACGAGCGCACACGCAAGCAAGGACTATTCTTTCAAGATCGCGACCCAGCTTGGTCGGTGGGAAATGGATATCGGCATGGTTCGTCACGCGCGCGAGCGGATCGAAAAAGGTGAGCCTTCAGTCCTGAAAGACCTGGTCAAAGGCGACCTTTCAAAATTAACCTTCAAAGAGATCGTCAAGGCCATACGGGAAAAAGACGCTTTGTCGATCAAAGTGGCGGAACAAGCCGGGCAAGATCTCGGCAAGAAAATAGCGTTCATCGTGAACCTTCTCAACCCCGAAGTGGTGGTGATCGGCGGCGGGGTGGAGGATTGCGGGGCGCCGCTTCTCGATGCCATCAAGGACACGGTCAAAGAATGGTCCGTGGAAGAGGCCGCGACACAGGTCAAGATCATCCCGTCCGCTTTCGGCGAAAACGCCGTGGCATTGGGCGTGGTCGGCATTGTGGCCCGCGAAGTTTTTGCTCAGGCCTAAGCGCTTTCAGCTTTCGGTCCCGGGATGAAAGCCCTTATACAGGAACTTAAGCGTCGGGTCCTCACGGGAGGGGACATCACCCGGGACGAAGCCCTTCGCCTCAGTTCAATCGAAGACCCTACAACTCTCGACCTTCTTTTAGACGCCGCCCACGAGATCACAACCAAGTTCCGGCCTCCCCAACCCGATCTTTGCTCACTCGTGAACGCCAAAAGCTATCTTTGTTCCGAGGACTGCGGTTTTTGTTCCCAATCCTCCCACTATGAAACGGGCGTGAAACGTTATCCCCTCATGGCTCCGGAAGAGGTTCTGAAGGAAGCAAAAAAAAGCGAAGCGAACGGCGTACAAAGTTTTTGCGTAGTTACGAGCGGCGAAACCTTAAATGACACAGAATTCGAACGAGTACTCGCAACGTTCCGCTTGTTAAGCGAGAAAACCCATCTCAGACTAGACGGGTCGCTTGGGAATCTGACGGTCGAACAGATCAGAAAGCTTCGTGCGGCAGGGATGCGGCGCTTCAATCACAACCTTCAATGTTCTCGCGAGTTTTATCCCGAGATTGTTTCCACACACACCTATGACGAGCGAAGGAAAACATTAAAATTCCTGGCGGAGAACGGCGTTGAAGTGTGCTCAGGCGGCATTTTGGGGATGGGGGAGACGGAGGAAGACCGGATCAGCCTCGCATTCGAACTCAAACCTTTCGACCCTCATTGTCTTCCGGTCAATATCCTGAACCCAAGGCCCGGAACGCCGCTTGCGGGGCGAGCAGCCATCGCTCCTAAAGAAATCGTCAGGACTATCGCCATTTACCGATTTATTCATCCTAAGGCCAATATCAAACTCGCCGGCGGACGCGAGAGAAATCTCGGCGTTTATTTTCAAGAAAAGGTCCTTTGCGGCGGGGCAAATGGATTTGTGGTCGGTGGCTACCTTACCACCGCCGGCAATCCCCTTCAGGAAGACCTCGACATGCTCCGGCGCTCTGGTTTTTCTATGGAAGACGTCAACAAACACGATTGTTGCCCGACCGATTGCGGAAAAAGCTGTTAGCAGGACGGTGATCTTGGAACTCTCTCTTAAAGACAAAACCATTCTTATCACAGGTGGTACCAGCCAGCTCGGACGGGCGTTCGTCCGCAAAGCCGTTCGGCAGGGCGCTCGCGTCTTCTTCACTTATCTCAAAGCCGCCAAGACCGCTCAGGAGCTTGAGCGAGCCGGCGCGCAGGGATTTTCTTTCGACCTGGCCGACGTTAAGGCTATAGACGCTTTTGCCGTGATGTTCAAGGAAAAAGTAGAGTTTTTGGACATCCTCATTCATAACGCCGCCTTGACCGCGGACTCCTTCATCGAAAAAATGCTTGAAAGCGAGTGGGACAATGTCATGCGGGTGAACCTCAAAGCCCCTTTTTATCTTACTCAAAAACTTCTGCCACTTCTTTTAAGAAAGACGCCGAGCAAGATCTTTACTCTCGTCAGCCGCGCAGGCCTGAGCGGGCTTGCCGGCGCCGCGAATTACGCCGCTTCGAAGGGCGGACTGATCGCGATGACCAAAACGCTTGCCAAAGAACTTGGCCGGAAAAAGATCCTCGTAAATGCCGTCAACCCAGGCTTTATGCGGTCTTCCATGACGGCGAACGTTCCCGAGGAAATCCTTCGAAGAAATCTCGAAGAAAGCCCGCTCAAAACCTTCTCGGATCCTGACGAGGTTGCGGATTTTCTCCTTTTTCTCTCCTCAGATCAAATGCGCCAGGTGACGGGGCAGGTGTTTCATTTTGAATCCCGTCCTTTCTAAGATAGAATTTCCCCTCATTGGCACTCGAAGGGAGCGATAAGAATATGAAGCGGCGCGTGGTGGTCACAGGTATGGGGGTTCTTTCCCCGATAGGAAACACGCTTGCGGAGTTCCGTGAAAACCTTAAAAAAGGCATTTCCGGGAAAGAGAATGCGGACCATTCCATTGTTGAAGGGCATAAATTTCCTCCGGTCTTTCCTCTCAAAGGCTTTAACCCGCGCCCTTACGGGACGCATCTTCTGGATCCCTTCATTCAATACGCTGTCGCAGCCGCAGAACAGGCTGTCACAGACGCTCGATTCGACGTCACAGCCATAGATCCCTACGATATCGCGCTTTCCGTCAGCTCCAGCAAAGGAGGCGTCCACAGCCTCGGGCGGTTCAAGGAGCGGTTCTTGAGGAACCCCAGCGCGATTTTGGGAGCGAGAATGTACACCAGCGCAATTCCGAATTTTGCTGATCAGTGGATCGCCCGGCGCATGAAGATCCAAGGACCCGCCAAATGCTACGTAGCTGCGTGTGCGACCGGAACCGTGGCCATCATCCAGGGGTTTCGTATGGTTTCCGAAGGACAAGCGGAATATTGCCTCGCCGGCGCCACGGACGCCTCCATCACGCCTCTTATGCTGGGAGGCTACAACAATATGAAGGCGCTTGCGGCAAAAGATATCCGCCCGTTCGACAAAAGACGCGACGGATTTCTGGTGGGGGAAGGCGCGGGGGTGGTGTTCCTTGAGACGCTTGAAAGCGCGCGGGCGCGCGGTGTAAAAATTTATGGTGAGATCATCGAGGCCGCCTACGGCCAGGATAGCAAACAGCCGATCCAGTTTGATCTTACGGAGCACGCACTATCCCACACGTTAGGGGTTCTTACCAAGAGGGCCGGGATCACGCCGCGGGAGATCGACTATGTGAGCTTGCACGGTACAGGCACAAAGCACGGGGATTTTTATGAAACGGCAGAACTCAAAGAAGCGTTTGGAGAGCAGGCTTACGGGATCCCCATGAGTTCGACCAAAGGGTCGACAGGGCATATGCTCGGCGCGACAGGCGCCATTGAGATCATCGCGACGCTTCTGGGGATCCAAGAGGGTTTTATTCCGCCGACGGTAGGATTGGAAGAAAAAGACCCGGCATGCGATCTTGACTATACGCCTGGGGACATGCGCCGCCATACGATCACGAACGCAGTCAAAGTCTCTATGGGTTTTGGCGGCCAGGTTGCCGTCGCTCTTTTTAGAAAAGTCTGATCCTCAAAAACGGGTTTTAAACGGCGGGTGACTGCCTGTCGAGGTGAAATGAAAAACTGGTTTTCACAAGAGCTTAAATCCTTAAAAGAAAAAAACCTTTACCGTCGTCTCCGCATTCTGGAAGACCCTCAAGGCACGCACGCGACATTCGAAGGACGGGAGTTCCTTCTCTTTTGTAGCAACGACTACCTGGGGCTTAGCCGGCATCCTCGCGTGATCCGGGCCGCCCAAAAAGCGCTCAAAACTTACGGCGTTGGTGCAGGTGCGGCGCGACTTATCTCGGGGACCTCGAAAGCGCATGCTGCTCTTGAAAAAAAACTGGCGCAAATCAAAGGAAAGGAAAGCGCGCTGGTCTTTGCGTCCGGTTTTCTCGCGAACCTCGGCATCTTGACCGCCTTTGCCGGCGAACAAGACGTGATCATTATGGACAAACTTTGCCACGCCTCGCTCGTCGACGGCGCCAGGCTTTCAAAAGCCGAGCTTCGTGTCTTCCCGCATAAAAATTACAAGAAGTGCGAAGAACTTCTCCGCGGCTCACAGGGCGCGAGACGGCGGATCCTCGTGACCGAAACGGTTTTCAGCATGGACGGCGACCTTGCGGGCCTTAAAGAACTTGTCTGTTTGAAAAAAAAATACGGCGCACTGCTTGTCGTGGATGACGCGCACGGCACGGGCGTGTTAGGGGCGCATGGCCGAGGCGCGACCGAAGAAGGGGATCTTTCAAAAAAGATCGATATCATTATGGGGACACTTTCAAAGGCCCTCGGTGGCCTCGGGGGATTTGTCGCCGCAGACAAGATCATGACGGACATTCTGGTGAATTTCGCGAGGCCGTTCATCTTTGCAACCGCGCTCCCGCCCGTTCTCTGCGAGGCCGCGCGCGAGGCGCTCTGCGTGGTCGAAGAAGAACCTTCGTTAAGAAAAAGACTTTGGGACAATATCCGTCAAGTTCATCAGGAGCTCACGCAGCTTGGCCTTTCGATCGGAAAGCCGGAATCCGCGATTCTTCCGGTCATGGTGGGAGACGAAGGAGAAGCGGTAGAGGTCTTCGAAAAACTTCTCGCACAGGGAGTTTTCATTCCCGCCGTGCGTTATCCAACCGTTCCTAAAGGGAAAGCCCGGTTGAGGATCACCGTTTCTGCCGCACATACCCGGCAGGATATCGCAAGATTAACGGTGGCATTTGCAAAGGTGCTGAAGAAATGAATACACGGATGCGAGACAAAAAGATAGGAACGGCAGAGTTGATCGCTAAGGACCGAAAATATCTTTGGCATCCTTTCACCCAAATGAAAGAGTGGCAGACCGACAAAGTGGTGGTCATTGAAAAAGGGGAGGGCTGCTATCTCGTCGATACTGAGGGAAGGAAATATCTCGACGGGGTGTCGTCGCTTTGGTGCAACGTTCATGGCCACCGGGTCAAGGAACTCGACCGGGCGATCGAGAAACAGCTTAAGAAAATTTCCCACAGCACATTTCTCGGGCTCACCCATCCGGCAGCCATCGAACTGGCGGAAAAGCTCATCGCGATCGCTCCCAAGGGGCTTACCCGGGTTTTTTATTCCGATTCCGGATCCGAGGCCGTAGAGATCGCGCTGAAGATGGCGTTCCAATATTGGGCCCAAAAGGGATGTCCTGGAAAGAAGAAATTCTCGAGACTTGTGAACGCCTATCATGGCGACACACTCGGGTCCGTGAGCGTCGGCGGGATCGACCTCTTTCACCGGATCTACAAGCCGCTTCTTTTTGATACGTTCGCGATCCCATCGCCTTACCGCTATCGCTGGGAAACGGGCAGCGCTCCGGGAAAAGTGAAAAAAGAAGCCTTGGAAGCCATGGAAAAAGTTTTAAGAGAACATCACGCGGAGCTTGCCGCGTTCGTGATGGAACCGCTCATGCAAGGAGCCGCGGGAATGATCGGCCAGCCGCCGGGATACATTTCCCGTGCCAGGGAGCTGACGCGAAAGTATAATACGCTCCTGATCTTTGACGAGGTCGCGACGGGGTTCGGGCGGACCGGCAAAATGTTCGCCGCGAACCACGAAAACATAACGCCCGATATCATGGCAGTTGCCAAAGGGATCACCGGCGGCTATCTTCCACTTGCCGCGACGCTTGCAACCGAGGAGATCTACGGCGCGTTCTTGGGCCGGCACGAAGAATTCAAAACGTTCTTTCACGGCCACACATACACGGCGAACCCGTTAGCCTGCGCGGCAGCGATCGCGAATCTCGAACTTTTTGAAAAACAAAAGACACTGGAAAAATTACAACCCAAGATACGGCTCATTAAAGAACGCCTCAAGGCTTTTTACAAGCTTAAGTGCGTCGGCAATATCCGGCAATGCGGCGTGATGGTCGGGATTGAACTTGTCCGCGACCAAAGAACAAAAGAAGCCTTTGATCCGAAAGAAAAGATCGGCGTTCGCGTGATCGAGCGGGCGCGTAAAAAAGGTGCGATCCTTCGCCCGCTGGGCCCAGTGATCGTACTTATGCCGCCGCTTGGAATGACGGAAGCGGAGCTCAACGGGTTGCTTGATATCACCTATGAATCGATCAAGGAAGTGACGGAATGAATAGAAAAGTTACGAATAAAGGATGGTGGACAGGGAATGGAAAAAGCGGCTTTACGCCATGTTCCGCCCCCCATCCGTTATCCGGTTTCCAGAGGAAACCATGAAAACCGGGATTTTTATTACCGGGACGGACACAGACGTCGGCAAAACAGTGATTTCCGCCGGGCTGGCACTTGTCCTCCGGGACCGGGGGATGAAGGTCGGCGTGATGAAACCCGTGGCGACCGGCTGTTATGGCGGCGACGGGCGGCTTGTTTCACAAGACGCGGCTTTCTTGATGGAGGCCGCCCAGAACGAATACCCGCCGCTTACGAGCCCGTCGCGTTTTCGCAATGCTCTTTCACCGAACGTCGCGGCCACGCTTGAAAAAAGAGAAGTGGATGTTCCTAAGATTCTTAAAAGTTTCCGCTCGCTTCAAAAACACTATGATTTTATGATCGTCGAAGGCGTGGGGGGGCTTATGGTCCCTCTCAAGAAAGATTATTATGTAGCCAATCTCATTCGCGATATGGGGTTGCCCATCGTGATCGTGTCGTACGCGGGGCTTGGCGCGATCAATCACACATTGCTTACCGTGGATGCGGCCACGATCCGGGGGCTGGAAGTGCGCGGCGTTATCTTTAACCGCGTTTCCGTAACGAATTACTCGCTGGCCGAACTCACCAATCCGAAAGTCATTCACGACCTTTCCGGAGTGCCGATCCTTGGCAGTCTGCCTAATATTGAGGGGCTCAACATGGACAGCTGCCAATTTGGAAAGCTCAAAGAGATTTTTCAGGAGCGCATCCGGATCGACAAAATCGCAGGAAATTTTGTCGGCGCCACCCCTTCTCCATAGCCCGAAAGGAACCCTTCTTGTCCAAACGGTCCCCTTCCTTATCATCCATTTCAACAAAGTTGAAATCAGGATCACCCAAGCCGCCGTTCAAAAAAAGAAATAAGAAGCCTGAACGGAAAGCCATCGGCATCCGGCTCGAAAGAAAAAAAGACGCAAGTTTGCTGAATTGCAATCTTAAACGGCCTTACCCGCCCGAAAAAATACGCATTCCCATTCCGGACTTTTCAAAGCCGTGCGTCAAGATCGGCCAGACGGTTCAAACCGGACAAAAGATCGCGGAGGCTCAAGGGCCGGAAGGCGTGAGCCTTCATGCTGGCATGCCAGGCACGGTGGAGAAGATCGCGGTTTTTCCGAGTGTGACGAGCTCGGAAAAGAGGATGATCGAAATTCATAAACACAGGGAACCTAAAACCCTTCCTTTGGTGGAAACACACAAAGGATGGGAAGAGATCCCGGCAGAAGAACTGCCGGGGATTCTCCAGCATGCCGGGCTTGTAACGACGGACCCGGTCATGGAACCCGTTCACATTAAGCTTAGGCGATATGCCGGAGCACGAACGGTCATTATCAACGGTTGTGAGCCCGAACCTTATGTCACCTGCGAACAAGTGCTCATCATGTCTCACTCCTTGGAAATTTTAAAAGGCGCCGAATTGCTCAAAAAAGCCCTCGACGCCGAAAAGATCTTTTTTGCGCTCGAGGATTGCAATCTCGAGATGATCGAACTGATCAAGAGCAAGATCTATTTTCTGAAGTGGGAGCACGTAGAGGTCCGGACCGTGCCCGCACTCTATCCCCAAGGGCTGGAAAGCACGCTGCTTCAGGCATGGTTTCCGGGAGAGGAAAACGAGGCCGTCGTTTTTCCGGCGTCCACCGCGTTCGCGGTTTATGAAGCGGTGGCGCAGCAGAAACCTTTTTACGAAAGGGTCGTGACCGTAGGCGGTGAATGCGTGGTCGAGCCGAGGAACCTTTGGCTGCCGGTCGGAATTTCTTTCCACGATGCGATCCACGCCTGCAAAGGGGTCATGCGCGAACCCCAGAGGATCCTGATGGGGGGACCCATGGCCGGGACGGCGCAAGTGACGACGGAGGTTCCCGTGACGGCCGGGACGAACGCCATTCTCGCGCTTCCCGAAGAGATCTCAAAAGAAGAAACGGAGGAGCCTTGTATTCGTTGCAACCTTTGCGTGGATCATTGCCCCGTTATGCTTTCGCCCGCGATGATCACGTTGGCCGCGGAACAAAAAGAATTTGCCGTTGCGAAAGAATGGAATGTCGGGGAGTGCATCGAATGCGGCAATTGCGCCTATATATGCCCCTCCAAACGGCCGATGCTGAGACTGATCCGCTCAGCCCGCGCTCTTTCGGATCCGGCGGTGACCCGTGACTGAAGCGAAGACATTTTATAGAACGGCTTTGCCGCCGCATGTTCATTCCGCGGATTCTTTAGCCAAACGGTATTGGGGGCAATTGATCGCACTCGTGCCCGTTTTTGTGACAGCCTGTCTCATGGGCCCCGCGGAAATTCTGCGCGTTTTCTTAATCTGCCTGGTGAGTACGACCGCATTCGAATTCCTGGCAGCAAAACTTTTTCGTAAAAAAGAAAATTTGAAAAACGGTGAAGCCGTGCTTGCCGCGGCCCTCTTTTCACTGCTCATGCCTTCGAGATGTCCCTCCGAAGTTGTGGTGCTTGGTGTTTTTATGGTGGTTTTTGCCGCCAAAGAGCTTTTGGGCGGAGCAGGATCTTACCCTTTGCACCCGCTTTTTTTGGCGCGTATATTTTTACAGCTCTGCTTCCCGAAAGTTATGTCGGAACCGATGCTTCTGGTTGGCGGCGGCAGCGTCTGGACGCTCGCCAGCTTTGGTCTCGGCGGGATCATTCTTCTCAAACAAAAACAGGGTTATTGGGAAACGCCAATCTTTTTCATGTCCGTCTGCTTTATTTGCGAAGTTTTGTTCGGAGGACAAGGGACGCCAGCCGCCTTTTTTAGCGGTGTTCTTTTGACGTCCTTTTTTCTCTTAGCGGATCCTGTGACCCTGCCCTTGACCCGCAAGGGGACAGCCCTTTTCGTTCTGGGCGCGGCGATTTTAAGCTCGAGGCTCAGCCCGGAGGGATTCTCAATCCGTTCGGTGGGATATGCCGTTCTTTTGATGAATCTTTTGACGCCTTGGCTGGATGTCTGGCTCAAACCCATCCCCTACAAGGCGAAACATTCCCTTAAAGTGACTTATTCGACATGAGCATGAAAAAAATAAAAACTTGGACAATCCTAGGATTGAAATATCTGTTCTTTGTGTTTTTTCTGGGGCTGCTTGTCGCCATTCTTTACGCGGCGCGGCTGCTGAGAGGGTAAAAAACATGGGATCCTGGTCCGAATGAAACTACCTGAAAGGCTATTCTCGAGAATGTTTTTAGCCTATCTTCCGTTCATGGTCTATCCCTATGGTTTTTTCAAGGCCGGCGTTGCAGCGATCTGGATCGTCATGTTTCTTTGGGGCACGATCTTTTTTTTCTGGTTCACACGACGCCTTTTCCCCGATCGTTCTCTGAAACACGCTTTTTTCCTCTGGCTTATCGTGTGGGCGCAAGCCATGTGGATGCTCACGAAGCTGCCGCCCTACTGGATCGTGAGCGTTTTCTTTTTGACCCCGGTTTCTTTTCTCGATGATACGGCAAAAGCTAGCCATGTCCGCGTTTTTTCCAAAAAAGTGCCGCGATATTTTTTTGAAAGAGTCCTGACAGGAGTCGGCTTTGCGGGTTTCGTGATGCTGTTGACGTTTGTCCGGGAGATCGGGGAAAACAGTCTGGGAATAAAAGCGTTCGAACAGCCGGCCGGCATGTTGCTTGTGGCCGCGGCCCTTGCTTTTTTATGGAAAAATCAACCCTATCGCAGGAAAGGATAAAATGTATTTTTTGATCATCACCTTTGGTTTTCTGCTGGCGATGCGTGGCGCGAGGCCTGCGCCTCTGCAAAGACCCAGTGAGGGTCTCAGGCGCATTGTTCGCGAAGCCGTGGATCTTTTTCTTACAACAAGTTTGATCCTCGCGCTTTTCGCGCTTGCCGCAGATTTCGAAGAAATCCGGGCAAGCGTCCGGGAATACGCGATCCTGGGTTTTGGGGTAGCGGCCTATCTGCTTTCGCGCTATCAGAAAAAAACGGATGTCTTCTTTCTTTCCGTGATAGCGAGCGTTTTTATAATCAGTTTAAAACGGCCCGATCTTTCGCAAGGCATCCTGCTGGCCGGGGTCATCAGTGCGGGGATAGCGCTTTTTCAAACCTGTCTCCTGGGCTTAAGATACAGATTTCTTTTTTCGCCCATGCCGGCCTCCATAAAGGGATGGCCAAGCCTGTGTCTTTTGGCCGGATTGATCTCTATGGTCTTATGGGGCCTTTGGAACCCGGCTTTTTAAGATTTTTACTTGTGAAGCCGACAATAGCGAGAAGAAAAAATTTATTTCAACGAATTTGTTTTCACCCCGTTAGGGATTAATGAGATAATACTCAGGCAATGCGGGGCCAGTTAAAAAAGCTTTGAAATAAATTTTAAACACGGAAAACGTGGAAGCGTTTCTGAAAAAACGCTTTCCATCTCTCACGAGACAAAGGAGCTTTCTCATGGCCATCGAAAACATTCTGTTAGGAGCGGTCGAAAAAGAGGCTTCGGACATTCATCTCACCGTAGGCCGGCCGGTGACCTACCGCTTGGTCGGGTCCCTGGTCTCGGTCGGCGAGAAAGCACTGACCCAACAGGATACGGAAGCCTTGACCAAAGAGATCACGACCGAAGTCCAGCGCAAAAAGATCGAAGAGGTCGGAGGCATCGATTTCGGGTTTTCGTTCCAGGAAAAGGCGCGTTTTCGCGTCTCTTGCTTTAAACAGCAGGGTAAGTACTCGCTTGTATTGCGGCTCCTTCCCTCAAAGTTTTACAGCTTTGAGGAGATCGGATTGCCACCGCAACTGATCGAGACGGTAAGCCTTCCGCGCGGTCTAGTGCTTGTGACGGGCCCCACCGGTTGCGGTAAAACGACCTCGCTCGCGACCATGCTCAATTATATTAACGAAAACTTCCCCAAACATATCATTACCGCCGAAGATCCGGTCGAGTTCATGCACCATCACAAAAAGTGCGTGGTCACCCAGCGGGAAGTTGGGGAGGACGTTCCGAGCTTTGCAGAAGCCATTGTGAAATCTCTGCGTCAGGATCCGGACGTCATTCTGATCGGAGAGATGCGCGACCTGGCGACCATGGAAACCGCCATTCGCGCCGCTGAAACAGGCCATTTAGTATTCTCCACGCTGCACACGACGGGCGCCGCGCGAACGGTGGACCGCATCATCGATGTTTTCCCCGCCTATCAACAGCCGCTTGTCCGCGTGCAACTCGCCTCCACGATCGTTGCCGTGATCTCACAAGTGCTTGTGCCTCGCTTGGACGGAAAGGGGCGCGTGGCGGCATTCGAGGTTATGTTCGCAACGCCGGCCATCCGCAACCTCATTCGCGAAGGCAAAACCTATCAGATTCTTTCCGAACTTCAAACCGGGTCGCGCCACGGCATGATCATGATGGACGATTACCTCAAACAACTCTATACCCAGGGCATTATTAGCTATGAAGCCGCCCTTGAAGTTGCCGTTGATTCCCGCGAACTCGGTCTTCAGCTTTCCAAAAACCAGCCCGGAAGCAAAAGCAAAGGAAGATAAATAAAACTTGACCCGACAGGGAGGCATGGGTATCCTATGCCCGCCTTCGAGCAGGGAGGGTAGGTCCCAAAAGCGTTCAGTTAAGACGGGGCTTGGAGAAATTCCACGCAAAAGAGATCCAGTTCGAATTTATTCCCAGAGTCTTAATCGCCACTTTCAGCTATTTCCGCGTATTTTTCAGGAAAATCGAACCTAGGACCCGAAGACCCGGTCTCAATTGAACCTCAAAATGACAAAGCAGATCCCGTCGGGAAATTCTCTAAAGAAAAAACTGTTTCTAGTGGATGGCAATTCCTTCTGTTACCGGGCTTTTTACGCGATCCCGAACCTGACGAATTCCAAGGGCGAGCCGACCAACGCCATTTATGGATTCGTCACCATGATGCGCAGGCTCATGGAAGAGCAGAGACCGGACTATATTGCTATGTGCTTTGACCGGAAAGAACCGACGTTCCGGCATGAACAATACAAGGAATACAAGGCGCACCGCAAACCCATGCCCGAAGAGCTCGTGAAACAAATCGAACCTATCAAGGAGTTTTGCCGGGTCTCAAACCTAACGATCTTTGAAAAAGCGGGGTACGAAGCGGATGACGTGATAGGGACCTTGGCAAGGCGGGGGAAAAAAGAAGGTTATCAGGTTTTTATCATTACCGGGGATAAAGACGCCTTCCAACTGGTCGATGAGCAGGTCAAGATCCTTCAGCCCCACAAAGAAAATCTGATCTATGACGCCGCAAAGGTCCGTGAACGTTTTAGCGGGCTCGGACCCGATAAAGTCGTGGATATTCTCGCTCTCATGGGGGATGCCTCGGACAATATCCCGGGCGTGCCGGGGATCGGTGAAAAAACCGCCATCAAACTCATCCAGGAATTCGGTTCCGTGAGCGGTCTCCTTGAAAGGCTGGAAGAAGTTCCTTCGGAAAAACAAAGACAGAAGATCCAAGAAAACATGGAAGACTTGAAATTATCCCAAATGCTTGCGACGATCGATACGGATGTGATGCTTGAGATCGATTGGGACGCTTTGCGCGTGGCCGAGCCGCAGACCGCGGCTCTGATGGAATTTTATAAACGGTATGAGTTCCGGGGACTCCTCAAAAGCGTCGTGGGGCAAGAGAAGCAAGAGACAAAGGAGCGGAAATACAAAGCGATCGAAACGCTCCGAGAGCTCGAAGATTTTACAAGGGATCTTAAAAAAACGAAAGCCGTTAGCTTCGACACTGAAACGACCTCGACCGACCCCATGAAGGCCGCCCTGGTCGGCATGAGCTTCTGTTGGGAGCCCTTTACCGCCTATTACATACCCGTGTCTTCACGGGCACACCAAGGTCCGGGACTGCCTCTTGCGCAGGTTTTGGATACTGTAAAGCCGGTACTCGAGGACGGTAAAATCGTTAAATACGGGCAGAATATCAAATATGACGAGATCGTGATGACGCGCCACGGGGCTTGTCTTTGCGGCGTCGCCTTCGACACCATGATCGCAAGTTATTTGATCGATCCCGTCAAACGGAACCACAATCTCGACGATATCTCGCTTGAATATTTGAATGTGCAAAAGATCACAACCGAAAGTCTCATCGGAACGGGGAAAAAAAGCATCACCATGGACGCCGTTCCGCTTGAGCAGATCACGGCCTACGCCTGCGAAGACGCCGATTGCGTGATGCGGCTTGCGCCGGTCCTGAAAAAGAAGCTGGAAGAGCTTCGGCTTACCGAGCTTTACGAAAAGGTCGAACTGCCTTTGTCCGGGGTATTGGCGCAGATCGAGATGAACGGCGTGGCGCTGGACCTAAAGTTCCTTAAAGAACTTTCGGAAAAAGCCGCGAAGGAGGTCGATGCCCTCGTGAAGGACATTCACGCGGACGCCGGAACGGAATTCAATCTGGATTCGCCGAAACAACTTGCGGATGTATTATTCGTCCAGAAAAAATTGCCGGCCTTTAAAAAGATCAAGACCGGATATTCAACCGACGCGAGCGTGCTTGAAAAGCTGGCCCTTTCGCATGAGTTGCCGCGAAAGATCCTGGAATACCGGGAGCGCGCGAAATTGAAGTCCACTTACCTGGACGCGTTACCGGAGATGGTGAACACCCAAACGCATTGCATTCACACCTCGTTCAATCAGACGACCACGGATACGGGGCGGCTCTCGAGCTCGGAACCGAATCTTCAAAATATTCCGATCAAGACCGAGATGGGCCGGCTGATCCGGAAGGCCTTTGTGGCGAGGCCTCGGCCCAAAGGAAAAGGGAAGATCCTTTCCGCGGATTATTCGCAAATCGAGCTAAGAGTGCTCGCGCATTTTTCCGGGGACCCGAATCTGACCCGGGCGTTCGAAGAGGATCGGGACATCCACACGTTCACGGCTACGTTGCTTTATGGCGTTAAGGAGAAGGAGGTGACGCGCGAGATGCGGAATGCCGCAAAGACCATCAACTTCAGCATCGTGTACGGCAAGACGAGCTACGGGCTCTCACAGGACCTGAACATGCCGATCTCGGAGGCGGATCAGTTCATTAAGAATTACTTCACGCGCTACGCTAAGGTGAAAGAATTTCTGGACGCGCAAAAGGAAAAAGCTAAAAAAGACGGGTTTTTGACCACGCTTCTCGGTCGGCGATCCTATTTTCCGAACATCAACGCCTCCAACATGCAGTTACGTCAGTACGCCGAACGCTCGGCGATCAACGCTCCGATCCAGGGATCGGCGGCGGACCTGATCAAGATCGCAATGATCGCGATCCAGCGGAAGCTTGAAAAGGAAAAAAACGAAAGCCTCATGATCATGCAGGTGCACGACGAGCTGGTGTTCGATGCGCCCTTAGACGAGGTCGCCGCGCTTTCGGCGCTTGTGAAACAAGAAATGGAAGGGGCTTATAAGCTCCGGGTGCCGCTCAAAGTCGATATCACGGTAGGAGAAACATGGTACAAAAACTAGTCATCGGTCTGACCGGGGGGTTCGGGGTCGGCAAAAGCTCGGTGGCGCAACGCTTCAAGAATTTTGGCGCCGAGGTGATCGATGCCGATCAGATCGCGCATGACGCGATGAAAAAAGGCAGCCCGATCTTTGATCCGATCATCGAACTTTTTGAAGAGGCGCTTCATCCCGGAGGTAAAAAAATGGACCGGGAGAAGATCGCGGAGATCGTTTTCAACGATCCCAAGAAGCGGAAGGAGCTTGAGGCGATCATTCATCCGTACGTTTATGAAAAGATCAAGGAAAGGATCGGATCGTCCGAGCGGCCGGTGATCCTCGTGGAAGTGCCGCTTCTCTTTGAAGCCGGTTTCGAGACCCTTTGCGACAAGGTCGTGGTCGTGGCATGCAATTCGACCGTCAAAATGAAACGCCTTAAAAATAAAAAATTTACGGAACAAGAAGTACGGGCACGCGAACGGGCCCAGATGGCTGAGAACCTGAAAGCGCAAAAAGGGAATTTTATCATCGACAATTCGAAGTCTATTTACCAAACACAGAGAGAGATCGAACGGCTTTGGTACAAATTCGTCTCTCTTTCCAAAGGAGCCAACAAACAATGACGAGAGAAATAAGAGACGTAAGGGAACCCAGGGAAAGAACACACCCGCATCACCGGCGGTCCGAGGACGGGACCGTGAAGCCGCGCCCGCCGCGCATGATGCAGGAGGACGCCGCAGCGAACGGTGAGGCCCTTGAAAGGGCGCTGCAGCAGCAGAAATCCGGCGAAAAGCCGCTTGACGTCGTCAGTCTGAAGAAAATGAAAATCAGCGAACTTCAGAAAATGGCGCATAAATTCAACGTCGAGAACGTCGCCGGGCTCAAGCGCCAGGACCTGATCTTCAAAGTCCTTCAGGGCCAGGCCCAGCAATCCGGGCTCATGTTCGGGGAAGGCGTGCTGGAGATCCTGGAGGACGGGTTCGGTTTCCTGCGCTCCCCCAATTATAACTATCTCCCTTCGCCGGACGACATTTATGTCAGCCCGAGCCAGATCCGCCGGTTCAATTTGAGGACCGGGGACGTGGTGGGCGGCCTTATCCGTCCGCCGAAAGAGGGAGAGCGTTATTTCGCCCTGCTCAAAGTCGAGCTCATTAATTTTGAAGAGACGGACAGCGCGAAAGACAAGATCGCCTTCGACAACCTTACGCCGCTTTATCCGGACCAAAGGATCCAGCTCGAGACCACGCAGGAAGAAGTCTCGATGCGCGTGATGGACCTCCTGACGCCGATCGGCTTTGGACAACGCGGGATGATTGTTGCGCAGCCCTACAGCGGCAAAACGATCCTTCTCCAGAAAATCGCCAACAGCATCACGACGAACCATCCGGAGGCGTATCTGATCGTGCTTTTGATCGATGAACGTCCCGAGGAAGTGACCGATATGCAACGCTCCGTGAAAGGCGAGGTCATCGCCTCGACCTTTGATGAACCCGCGGACCGGCACGTTCAAGTCGCGGAGATCGTGCTGGAGAAGGCCAAACGTCTGGTCGAGCACAAGCGCGATGTGGTGATCCTCCTGGACAGTATCACCCGTTTGGCCAGGGCCTACAACGCCGTGGCCCCGCATTCCGGAAAGATCCTTTCCGGCGGCGTGGATTCGAATGCGCTGCACAAGCCAAAACGCTTTTTCGGCTCTGCCCGCAACGTCGAAGAAGGCGGGAGCATTACGATCATCGCCACCGCGCTCGTGGATACGGGATCGCGCATGGACGAAGTCATTTTCGAAGAATTTAAAGGCACGGGCAATATGGAGTTGCAACTCGACCGTAACCTTTTCCAGCGCAGGATCTATCCGGCTATTGACGTGAAGAAATCCAACACGCGCAAAGAAGATCTTCTGATCCCCGCCGAGGAGCTCAACCGGGTGTGGATCCTCCGCAAGGTCCTGAACGAACTGAACCCGTCGGAAGCGATGGAGCTTCTGGTGGACCGTCTTAAAAAAACCAAATCCAACGCTGATTTTCTTCTCAGCATGAATAAAGTAAAGGAGTAAAAAAGTGAAAAAAGACATTCATCCGAAATACGGTCTCTCCACCATCCAGTGCGCATGCGGTAATACGATCGAGACGCGTAGCGTGATGCCCCGGATCCAAGTGGACATCTGTTCGAACTGCCACCCGTTCTTTACGGGCAAGCAAAAGATCCTGGATACCGCCGGGCGTATCGATCGGTTCAAGAAAAAATTCCAGGACCGCGTGGCCGTCAACAAAAAGTCGACCAAAGTGATGCCCAAGCTGCCGGTGAAACTCAAGTTCTCCGAGGATGCCCGGAAAGAAAAACTCCAGGCCCTAAAAGAAAAGGTTAAGGCCCAAGGCAAGTAAAACGAAAAAACTCGTTCTACGGTCCACGCATCATGTTTTCATGGTTCGTGGCCCATGGTTCGTGGCCCCTTCTTATGAGAATTCGTGAACGTCTAGAAAAAACGGAGGCAAGGTTTCGCGAGATCGAGGCCTTGCTCACAAATCCCGATACTGCCCGGAGCAAGTTCCAGGCCCTGAGCAAGGAAATGTCTTTGCTGCGGCCGATCATAGAACTTTTCGAGAAATACAAAGAAAGCGAGCGCGAGATCGCCGGGCTGAAGCACAGTCATGGCGATAGCCACGGCGATGAGGCCATGAAAAGCCTTATCACGGAAGAGATAAAGATTCTCGAGGAAAAACAGAAGGAACGGGAAGGCAAACTCGAGGAGCTTTTTCTCCGGGACATGCAGCCCGATGCGGCACGGGACGTGATCGTGGAGATCCGGGCGGGGACGGGCGGGGAGGAAGCCGCACTTTTTGCAGGAGACCTTTTCCGCATGTATAGCATGTATGCGGGAAATCATGGTTTGCGCGTCGAAGTGATGGACACGAATCCCACGGGGATCGGTGGGTTCAAGGAGATCATTTTCGGCGTTACCGGGGAACGCGTTTTCAGTTATTTCAAATATGAAAGCGGGATCCATCGCGTTCAACGCGTGCCGAAGACCGAAGCAAGCGGGCGCATCCACACCTCGGCGGTCACGGTGGCGGTATTGCCCGATGTAGAGGAAGAAGAGATCGAGATCCTTTCCACCGATCTCCGGATCGACGTCTATCGCGCCTCCGGAGCCGGCGGACAACATGTGAATAAAACCGAATCGGCGGTGCGCATCACCCACATGCCGACGGGGTTCGTGGTCGCGTGTCAGGATGAGCGGTCCCAGCAAAAAAACAAAGCGAAGGCGATGCGTATTCTCCGCGCAAAGATCTTTGATTTCCGCCGTGCTCAGCAGGAAGCCGAGGTTGCCAAGAACCGCAAAGCGCAGATCGGTTCGGGGGATCGCTCGGGCAAGATCAGGACTTATAATTATCCGGACAACCGTGTGACAGACCACCGGATCGGTCTTACACTTCACAGCCTAAACCAAGTCCTGGACGGAAAACTGGACCCGGTCGTTCAAGCACTTGCGGAAGATGAAAAAGTCCGTCTTCTCACGGCGTTATGAACTGTTTAAAAAAAATAAAAAACGGCGAACTTCTCGAACTGATCGCCTGGAGCCGCGCGGAACTCTCGCGGAGCGGCATTGAGGAAGCGCAAGAGGAATGCGAGCGTATCTTGATGAAGCTCTTAGGGTGCTCGCGTTCCGAGATCTATTTAAAAGAACACGAACTCGTTGCTTCGGGCACGCGTGAACGTTTTCTGGCGCTCCTTGAAAAAAGACTTGGACGAATACCGCTCGCCTACCTTTTAAAAGAGGCGGATTTTTGGCAGGAGACTTTATATGTGGATGAACGATGCCTTATCCCGCGTCCTGAGACCGAGATCCTGGTCGAGCAGGTTTTGAAAGCGCTCGGAAAGAACGCCGAAAAAAAGTTTTCTTTTTTAGACATCGGAACGGGTTCCGGTGCTATCGCCGTTGCGATCCTGCGCGTTTTTAAGAATGCCACAGGGACGATGCTTGATATCTCCGGAGAGGCGCTTGAGGTGGCTCAGGAGAATCTGAAGCGTTACGTGTTGGAAGATCGCGCGAAAAGGGTCCGGGGGGACTTATTTGAGCCGTTTTCAAGCAATGAAAAATGGGATTTGATCGTTTCGAATCCTCCTTATTTATCAGAAAAAGATTGGGAAAAAGTTCAGGAAGAGCTTAAATTTGAGCCCAAAAGGGCTTTAGATGGCGGGAAAGACGGCCTGGACTTTTACCGGAAGATCATTCGCGGCGCGAAAGGTCACTTGACCTCCGGAGGGCTGCTCGCCCTGGAAGTGGGGCAGGGCCAGGCGGAGGAGGTTTCAACGTGGCTTCAGGCCGCGGGTTATGATAATATCCAACGTTTCGATGACCATTTGCGGGTTCAGAGGGTCGTAATGGCCCGGGGGAATTTTTAATTTTGTATGGATAAAATCATTATTGAAGGGGGACGTCGGCTCAAGGGCGAAGTCGATATTTCCGGGTCAAAGAACGCGGTGCTGCCGATCATGGCGGCAGCACTTCTTACCGAAGAAGAGTCCGTGGTTACGAACGTCCCGTCGCTTTGGGATGTACACACCATGGTCAAGCTTCTTCGCTCGCTAGGCGCGAAGGCGATCCTTGAGAATGGTTGCTTAAAGGTCAAGCCGGGAAAAAACCTGAAGCCACTTGCGCCCTATAAACTTGTGAAGACCATGCGCGCGTCGGTGTGCGTGCTGGGACCGCTTTTGGCGCGGCTCGGGGAAGCGGAGGTTTCGCTTCCAGGGGGATGTGCGATCGGGCCAAGACCGATCGACCTCCACCTAAAAGGCCTCGAAGCGCTGAATGCCGAGATCATGATCGAACACGGCTACGTGAAGGTAAGAGCCAAAACGAAATTGCGCGGCTCAGAGATCTATCTTGGAGGCGGTTACGGTTCGTCGGTATTAGCCACGGATAATGTCATGATGGCGGCGACCTTGGCGTATGGGAAAACCGTGATCGAAAACGCGGCTTGCGAACCCGAAGTTGTGGATCTCGCAAAGTTTTTAAGGAAAATGGGCGCAAAGATCGTTGGCGAAGGCTCACCGCGCATTGAGATCGAAGGTGTCAGGAAGCTCCATGGCGCAGAGCATCAGGTGATCCCGGATCGGATCGAGGCCGGGACGTTCCTTTATGCCGCGGCAATCACGGGCGGGGATATCTTGGTCCGGAAAATGGAGCCGAGCCATCTGAATGCAGTGATCGACAAACTTCATCAAGCGGGCGTGCGCGTTGAAAAGTTCAAGAATTCAGCACGCGTAAGAAAAAACGGAAGATTGAAACCCGTAGATATCACAACGTTGCCGTATCCGGCATTTCCGACGGATCTTCAAGCGCAGGCGATGGCACTTGCGACCGTCACGCCGGGAATCAGCGTGATCACGGAAAAGATCTACCCGAATCGTTTTATGCATGTGCCCGAACTCGGCCGTATGGGCGCGAAGGTGTTTCTGGAAGGGCCGAGTGCCATTGTGCATGGCGTCAAAAAGTTGAGCGGAGCGCCTGTCATGGCCTCCGACCTCAGGGCCAGCGCGGCGCTTGTGCTCGCGGGTCTCGTCGCGGAAGGCGCGACGGAAGTCCAGCGTGTCTATCACCTGGACCGGGGTTATGAGAACCTCGAACAGAAACTCACGTCCCTCGGAGCTTCGATCCGCAGGGAAAAGGAATAATTTTAAAAGCGAATAGCGGAGAGCGTGGAGCGTTTAGCAAAAAGCTACTCGCTGTCCGCTGAACGCTCATAAATCAAGGAGGCTATGTGGCAGTCAAAATCAGAATGAAACGTTTCGGCAGCAAGAACCGTCCTCAGTGGCGCATCGTGGTCAGCGACGCGAAGATGCCGCGTGACGGACGCTTCATCGAGGAGATCGGCTATTACGACGCTCTGCCCAAAGAAGACATTTTTGTCGTGAAGCAGGATCGTCTCGATTATTGGGTGAAGCAGGGGGCGCAGATGAGCGTGGCCCTGAAGAGCCTTGTGCGGCGCGAAAAGAAAAAGACAAAGAAATCCTGACAGAGCGCAAGAGTGAGTCCTTTGGCTCTGACCATCGATTTGGTAACTCTTTTCCCAGGTTTTTTTAAAAGCCCGCTCAAAGAATCGCTTTTGGAAAAGGCGCAAGCGAAGGGGCTTATAAAAATAAGAACGCATAACCTTCGCGACTGGACGCATGATCGTCATAAAACAGCGGATGATAAGCCGTTCGGCGGCGGAGCTGGGATGGTGATGAAGCCCGAGCCGATCTTCGAATGCGTCGAAGCGATCGGCCAAGGCGCCTGGGTGGTGCTTCTCGATCCCCAAGGCGAGCCCATGAGCCAAGCGCTGGCCGCGAAGCTCGCAAAGAAAAAGCACCTTGTTTTGATCGCTGGACATTACGAAGGCGTGGACCAGCGCGTCAAAGACCATTTGATCGACCAGGAAATATCGGCAGGTGATTTTATTACGATGGGAGGCGAAGCGCCGGCGCTTTGTTTGATCGAGGCGGTGACGCGGCTTGTGCCGGGCGTTTTGGGGAACGTGGAATCGATCAAGCACGAAAGTTTTCAAACGAGGATGCTGGAGCATCCCCACTACACACGGCCCCGGGAATACCGGGGATGGAAAGTGCCCGATGTGCTTGTATCGGGGGACCACAAAGAGCTGGAAAAATGGCGTAAAAAAACAGCCGAGCAGTCGACGAGGCGAAAAAGGCCTGATCTTTTAAAATAATTTACACAAACGGGAGAATAGACAAATGAGTAAAATGGATATCGTAGAAAAAGAAGCCGCAGCGAAAAAAACGCCGGAATTCCGCGTGGGTGACACCCTCAAGGTGCACGTCCGCGTCAAAGAAGGCGACAAAACACGCACCCAGCTTTTCGAGGGCGTCTGCATCCGCAAAAAAGGAAAGGGCGTTCGCGCGAGCTTCACCGTGCTCAAAGAAAGCTACGGCGATAAGGTCGAAAAGATCTTCCCGCTTCATTCGCCCAACGTTGAAAAGGTTACCGTAAGCGTGAAAGGCAAAGTCCGTCGCGCAAAGCTATATTACCTGAAAAATCAATAACACCTCTTTAGGTCATGGCCTAATGGAGATCGCCGAAAAAATATCTCGAAAGACACTTCTCCTGGAGAGACTCCTCGCCTTTGACCGGCAGGAAGTCCTCACGATGGGCGGAGGATGGATGGCGGGCGTGGACGAAGCCGGACGGGGTCCTTTGGCCGGCCCGGTCGTTGCGGCGGCTGTAATCCTTGTGCGATCCGAAACTCTTGCGGGTATTGATGATTCCAAAAAATTAAGCGCCAAACGTCGCGAAGAACTTTATATCAAAATTGCGCGCTCTTCGATCGTCGGTATCGGTTTTGCGGACGAAAAACAGATCGATACGCTCAATATCTACGAAGCTACGCGCGTGGCCATGAAAAAGGCCGTTCTAAACCTTCCGCACACTCCCGCGAGTCTTCTGATTGATGGACCCATGCGTCTGGACCTCGAAATCGATCAAAAAGGCATTATTCACGGGGACGGAAAATCAGCGAGCATCGCCGCCGCGTCGATTGTAGCCAAGGTCTTTCGCGACCATTGGATGCAAAAACTCCATGAACTTTATCCCGCTTATGGGTTTCACAGGCACAAAGGGTACGGAACTGTCGAGCATATGCAAGCCCTCAAAGAAAAAGGCCCCTCTTCTGTCCACCGTCGCAGCTTTGCACCGGTGCGGGAAGCCGCGATGATTTTTCCCCCCAAAATAAAAAGATGACCGCCACCGGAAAAGCGACTTTATGAAGCTAACGCCCCATCCCGGATCCTTCCGACTATCTTTGGGGGAACGAGGCGAAACGGCGGCTTGCGGGTTCCTGAAAGATCACGGATACGAAATCCTCGAAAAGAATTATAAATGCAAGCTCGGAGAGATCGATGTGATCGCCCGGCGGCAGGGAAGACTCGCATTTATTGAAATAAAAACGCGAACAAGCGCCCAGTTCGGGCTGCCGCAAGAGGCTGTGGATCTTCGGAAACAGGAAAAGATCTTCAAGATCGCCCAGTGGTATTTAAAAGAAAAGAAAATTTCAAAATCCCCGATCGCATTCGATGTTGTTGCAATCCTTTGGAAAGAAGGGCAAACGCCCGAAATACGTCTGATCGTCGATGCTTTTGAAAAGGAGACTAAATCTTATTGATTCTTGTTTAAGAAAAGCGCAAAATGCCCCCTATTCAATGCTTGAATGACCCGAAGGCTTTGTGTCCCGCCGGCACATAAGTTAACGATTCCTTTTAAAATTCCAGGGAGGAATTTACATTGAGTAAAAAATCCGTAAAATTTTCATCTACTGCTTTGATCCATGACGAAGAATCACTTCTGGCCGTTGAAAGGGAAGTCTGCTCTTACGGTGATACGGTGCATTATGCCGAGCGCCCCAAGATCTTCGAACGGTGTGAAGGAAGCTATCTTTATGATATGATGGGAAAGCCCTATTTGGATCTTCAGATGTGGTATTCCGCCGTGAACCTGGGTTACGCCAACTCCAGGGTCAATGAGGCCCTCAAGCGGCAGATCGACAAACTTCCTCAGCTGGCTTGTCAGTATCTTCATCGCGAAAAGATCGAACTGGCGGAACGCATCGTGGAAAGCGTCAAAAAAGGATTCGGCCTGAAGGGCCGCGTTCATTTTAACGTAGGCGGTTCCCAGGCCGTGGAAGATGCCTTAAAGCTGGTACGCAAAAATACCGGTCGCTCCAGGATGTTCGCCTTTGAAGGCGGTTACCATGGCCGCACATTGGCCGCATCAGCGATCACGTCGTCCTACCGTTACCGGGAAGCTTACGGGGAATTCGGGGACCGGGCTGAATTTATTCCTTTTCCGTACGTGTTCCGTTCGCCTTTCCCGCGCGATCCCCAAGCTGCCGAGGATCATTTCATCCGAGAGTTTGAGCGTAAATTCGAACACGAGTACACGGGAACCTGGAACCCCAAAACAAAACGCGCGGAGTTCGGCGCTTTTTTTATCGAAGCGATCCAGGGAACGGGCGGCTACATCATCCCTCCGAAAAATTACTTCAAACGGCTCGCCAAAATATGTCGTGATCACGGCATTCTCGTAGTGGATGATGAGATCCAAATGGGCTTTTTCAGAACCGGGAAAATGTGGGCACTCGAACATTTTGATGTCCAACCCGATATTCTGGTCTTCGGCAAAGCCCTGACCAACGGTTTGAATCCGATCTCGGGGATCTGGGCCCGGGAAGACCTGATCTCACCTGAAAAATTCGGACCCGGATCCACTCATTCGACCTTTTCGTCCAATACGCTTGGCACGGCAGCCGGCTTGGAGGTCATGAATATCCTCGGGGAAAGTGACTTTGGCACCAAGGTCATGGCGCAAGGCGCTTATTTCCTTGAACGTCTGCGGCAGCTCCAGCGCAAGCATCCTGAAATCGGGGACGTCGATGGCCTTGGGCTTGCGATGCGTATGGAAATGTGTGAAAAGGACGGTGTGACGCCCAACCGCGCACTGGCCGACCGGATGTTCCAGATCGGATTAGAAGGCAACCTTGAGGCGGATGGGAAGTCGATGGGACTCGTTCTCGATATCGGGGGCTACTACAAGAATGTGATCACGCTTGCCCCGTCGCTCGAGATTCCAAAAGAAGAGATCGATCGGGCCGCGTATCTTTTGGATCAACTTATCACCCGGGCGAAAACGAAATAGCAAGAAACCTTAAAAAGAAATAAAAACTATGGCAGTTAAATTCTGTTTTCGTTTACCTCGGCAATCCGCACCTCCCCTTCCGATGAATAGATCGGAATACAGCGTCGAAACTTCGCAAGCGACGATTCTTTTGATCCACGGTCTGACCGGCACGCCGAACGAGATGAAAGGTCTGGCCAACTTCTTTTACCGGAGAGGTTACTCGGTCCTCTGTCCCAGACTCGCGCATCACGGGGAGCCTCTCCATATTCTAAAGCGGGCCAAGTGGCAGGAGTTTTACCAATCGGTCAAAGAAGCGCTCCGGAAGATCCCGACCGATCAAAAAATCTTCACGGCGGGTCTTTCCATGGGCGCGCTTCTCGCCCTTTTACTAGCCGAAGAATTTCCGGAGCGAATCTCCGGAGCGTCCTGTCTTTCCCCGACGCTTTTTTATGACGGATGGAATATTCCCTGGAGTCATTGCCTGCTACCGCTCGCGTATTACACGCCCATCCGCTATTTTGCCTATTTTAAGGAAGAGCCGCCTTATGGGATCAAGAACGAACGCATTCGCAATAAGGTCCATGAGTATTATAAAAACGCCTCATTCGGCGACGTCTCGGGGGTGGCGCAATACGGTTATCCTTATTTTCCGGTGACGCTTCTTTGTGAGTTGCGTATATTGATCCGCGAGCTGATGAAAAAAATGTCCCGGATCCATGTCCCTGTCCAGCTGATCCAGGCCTCCGAAGACGATATGACCAGCGTCAAGAACTCGCAATTCATTTACGACCACGTTGCTTCAGACCAAAAAGAGATCGTGCTCCTGAATGATTCCTACCATGTGATCACTGCGGACCAGGAGCGCAGGGTGGTGGCTCAAAAAATGGAGGAGTTTTTTTGCCGCATCCGTGGCGTAGAACCGAGCAGGGCGTTTAACGGAAAAGAAGAAGAAGACGTATGATCCTGGGTGCGAAAAAAAGCAAACCTCTCATGGTTTTTCTCGATTTTGACAACACGATCACCAGCCTGGATGTTCTGGATGCGGTCATCGGGAAATTCTCCATCGATCAGAAGTGGATGATCCACGAAGAAGCCTGGAAAGAAGGGAGGATTGGATCGCGGCAATGTCTTGAGGCGCAACTGAGATCGGTCCGGGTGACCCGCGCCAATCTCGCGAAATACGTGAAGCAAATCCCCCTGGATCCTTTTGCCGCAAAGCTTTTCCGGACGCTCCGCCGCCGTTGCATTCCCTTCATAATCGTCAGCGACAGTTTTACCGTGATCATCCGGACCATTCTGCGCCATCACGGGATTCTTCAGGCAAAAGTTTTTGCCAATGAATTGAAATTTAAAAAGGACCGGCTCATCCCCACGTTCCCTTTTCATTCCAAAGAGTGCCGCCGGCGCTGCGCCCACTGCAAAAAAGTCCACATTCTGGAGCACAAGGACAGAACGACGGTCTACGTTGGGGACGGTCTCTCGGACGTTTGCCCGGCGCTTGAAGCGGATATTGTTTTTGCCAAGGACAGTCTCGCGAGTCATCTTGAAACGGAAGGAAAATCCCACACGGCATTCTCCGATCTAGGAGAAGTCTGCGCGTTCTTTGAGCACGCAAAGCAAAAAGGGTCTTTTTCGAAGATCCCGGTTTATGTTTGACGTCTCAGCGACAGAGTCGATCATAGCGGCCTCCGAAGAAAAGTCCTGCGGGGCCATGAAACTACGCGCGGAGATCATCACGGATATCACGCAAATCTCTCCCGAAGCATGGTCCCAGGTTTATCCCGACGTTCTCGAAAGTTACTCTTTTTTCAAGACCCTTCAGGAATCAGGCCTCGAACAATTTGAATGGCACTACATTCTTATCTATGACGCTTGGGAACTTACGGGTATTGCCCCTTGTTTTTTAATGCATTATCCTCTCGATACCACAATCCAAGGGCCGATCAAGTCCATGCTTTTGAAGATCAAAAAACGGTTTCCTCGTTTTATGGAATTAAGAGCGCTTGTGTGCGGACTGCCGATGAGCCAGGGGAGACTAGGGGTCAAGAGGGACCCCAAAGCTGTCGTGCGGGCGATCTGTGAAGCCATGGAATCTCTCGCGGCATCCAAAAAAATATCGATTCTTGGATTCAAGGACTTTGGCTTGAGGGAATGCGAGTGGCTGGATGCGCTCCAGGCCGAAGGCTATTATAAATTCGAAAGTATGCCTTCGACCGAAATGACCATTCCGTTCCTGTCTTTTGACGAATATGTAAAAACGCTCAACCGCGCCTCGCGTGACGGGCTGAAAAGAAAACTTAAAAAAATAGATAAAGCTACTCCGCTTCCCATGGAGATCCGGGAGCGTTTGTCCGAGGACGAACTGGACCAGGTGCACGCCCTTTATACGCAGACCCTGCTTAAGCACGGAGAGATGTCCTTTGAGATCATGACAAAGGATTTTTTCCGTTTTATCTCAGACAATATGTCGGCCAAGACCCGTTATTTTTTGTGGCGCCTGGACGGACGCATCGTAGCCTTTGCGTTTTGTTTTATCTCCGCCGAAAGAATGATCGATTACTATTTGGGCTTTGACTATGCCTTGGCCCACGACCTGCACCTCTATTTCACCCGCTTCCGCGATCTGATGAAATGGTGTATTGCCAATAAGATCCCGGTCTATGAAATGGGCAACACCGGGTATGAAGCCAAAAGACGTCTTGGATTTAAATATATCCGGCTCTTTGTTTATGCCAAACATCGCAACAAAGTCGTCAATCCGTTCTTTCATTTATTGTGCCGATGCCTGAGGCCGGAGAATTTTGACGCGACATTCAAACACATTCAAGAGAAAGTATGAACAAAGCCGGCGGCATCACCCTCAGGATATTCCTCGCGATTTTCTTAAACGACGTGATCGACGCCTTGGCTCAGGTCCTGATGAAAAAAGGAATCGTGGGGGGTGCGGTCGCTTCCTGGAGTCTTCACGACCTGCTCTTTTTTGTGACACAGAACGTAGTTTCGCCGCTCGTGATAGCCGGCGTCATCCTGTACGCGCTCAATTTTTTTCTCTGGATCATTATTCTTACAAGGATCGATTTAAGTCTGGCCGTTCCCCTGGGGAGCACCACGTACGCACTTATCCCGTTTTCAGCGGTCATCTTTCTGCATGAAAGAATATCCATGATGGGGGTCGCAGGCATCTTTTGCGTTGTCCTCGGAATCCTGGTTTTATCGAAAAGCAAGCCTGCGGCGCCTCCCATGACACTTACGCCATGATTCTCATAAATTTAAAAATAAAGGTAATCATGACAGTCCAAGTCGCCCTCCAAGAAAAAAAACAAGAGACTTGGGCGCCATGATCCGGACTATTCTTTACGTGCTCATTGCCGAGATCTGGAACACCGCGGGGCAATTACTTTTCAAAAAATCCGCGAACGCTTTTCCGGACGTACAAGGAAGAAACTTAAGAGCCTACGGGATTTTTTTTAAAAATGTGATTCGCCATCCCGGTATTTTACTGGGGTTATCATCGATGGCGGTCGGACTTGTCTTTTGGCTTGTGGCTCTCAGCCAGGCGGCCTTAAGCGTGGTGTTCGTTCTTGGCAGCATGCAATACATCCTTATTCTGATCGCTTCACGTATTTTTCTGGCTGAAAGAATCGATGGCAAGCGTTTTCTCGGCACGCTCCTCATCGCGATCGGAATCACTTTGGTGGCCTTGGCCGGCTTGGCATAAAAAATACTTGGAATTTTTCTATAATCGGATATTCTCATCACTAAATAAGAACATATTTTTTGAGAGATTCCAGATCATGATCTTGAGATTATCGAGACAGGCGTTTGTTTTTTCTATCCTTTTATGGTGTCTTGCGCCCAAGGGGCATGCTGGCGAAAAAAACCAGGATCCTTATGCCCCGGTTTATACAGAGCCTCTTTCTGCGGAACCCCTCAAGGATCCCGTTTCCCGCCTGATCGAATTTCCCTTCCAACTGATCAAATGGCCCATGGACCAGGGGATCATTTACACCGAGAATCACCGGCTTGATAAAAAAGCAATATGGCTCTATGAACAATCGGTTAAACAGGGCGTCAAACCCTTGCTCGGATTTTCAGATATAAGCGCGATCCCCGCTTATGGCGCCGAGCTGAACCTTTTGGCCCTTTCGAAGCAAAAAGAAAAATTCCCCGATCTTTTTGCTACGGCCACGATTCTTCATTGTCCCACCATTTTTTTTGCGGTGGGTTCTGAGATCGGAGCGCAGAAGATCGGCGGGACCGGGTTTCACGCCAAAGGAGTCTTTGGGTACGATCGCCAGGAAAAAGAGCCTTTTTATGGCATCGGGCCGGACACGAGCATGGGAGACAGTACCTCCTATCGAATGGAAACCACCAAGGTGGGCCTCGAGGCCGGCTACGAGATTTCCCCATCGATCGATATCAACGGGGGATTTGATTACAGAAATGTGAATATCTTTAATCGAGCGCATGACGGCAAAGGGGACATCCTGCATGTTTTTGAGGGCCAGAACATTCCGGGCGTGAATGGCAATAATCTGTTGGATTATTCCATAACCCTCCAGCGCGATACCCGCGATAGCAAGGACGATGCCACGCGCGGGAGTTACCAGAAATTCCTTTTTCAGTTCACGGACAACGTGAGCGGCGCGACAGCCCGTTACTTCAAGTACCAACTGGACATGGCCAAATATCTCCAGCTGTGGTCCCCGCGACGCATTTTTGTGGCACGTCTTTTTGCCGAACACAATGACGAAATCGACCATGGAGCCATTCCCTTTTATGACATGGCTAAGCTCGGCGGTGCTGGGACCAATACGCGTGGCAGTGAGACGATGCGGGGCTACGTGTATAACCGTTTCTACGGAGAAAGCTCCCTGCTTCTTAACCTGGAATACCGTTACACCGTAATGGAATACAAGGATTTCAAGCTGAAAACGGCGTTTTTTTCAGACACAGGCCAAACGTTTAACGAGATCCACGAATTTCAGTTTAAGGATTTCCGGGAATCCTACGGGGTTGGTTTTTATCTTAGCTATGCCAAGAACACACTCGTGAATTTTTCGGTAGCTCACAGCAACGAAGGTACTCAGTTTTACGTTAAGAACAAACTCGCGTTCTAAGGCGGCACTTATGAAGACCCAATGCGGAAAAACTAAGCAGGTTCGGCAAGCGCTGGCGCTTGTGATCCTTGGGAGCTGGGCACTCAGTCTTACGGGGCTGGCCAAGGCCGGGGAAACGGTAAAATTCAAAGAAAGCGAATCCTCATTTTACAGCGATCTTTTTGACCAAAGTATTTACAACGAAGGCGTTAATCAGCTGGATCTGGGACGCTGGGGGAGGAAGCTCTTCGGGAAAAAGCTTCCATCAAAGGATGTAAACATTTTTGATGAAGTGCCGGATTCCGGGTTCTTCAAAAATCGTCAAGGCCGCGAAAGACTTTCCGCGGAGGCCCTTGAAAAAGGGTATCAAGAAACCCCGGGGCCCGACTTGAGCAAGCCTTTGCGCATCACCGCGGCGGAACAGCGGGGGATCTATCCACGGTTCTGGGCCAAGGACGCGCGCGGGGATGAATATCTTCTGGAATTCGACCCTCAGGGGAATATGGAGCTCGCGACAGGAGCCGAGATCGTTGCCAGCCGGTTTTATTATGCTTTGGGCTATACCGTGCCACAATTCACGATCCTTTTGATCAAGCCCGACCAGTTTCAGGTGGCTCCCGAAGCCACCACCTGGGAGGAAACAGGATTCAAAAAGGCGTTGAGCCAAAAACGGTTCGAAGAATACTTGATGGTATTGCCTCAGAACGAGAAAGGTCTTTACCAAGCTTCAGCATGCAAGATCATGAAAGGGAATTACCACGGGATCTTCAGCTTCGAATCCCGCCGGAAGGACGACCCTGCGGACTTGGTAAATCATCGCGATCGCCGGGAGATACGGACGCTCGGGATCTTTGCCTCCTGGCTTAACCATTACGATCTCCGAGAAAGCGACACCCTGGACATGTCTGTCGAAGAGAACGGCCAGACCGTGTTGAAGCATTATCTTGCTGATTTTAACGGGGCTTTGGGTTCGATGCAGGAAGGGCCCAAGGCACCTATGCTTGGTTATGAAAATGCGATCGATTACGGAGAGACCCTCAAATCGATCCTGGCGCTCGGATTTCGTGAGAAACCTTGGCAGAAGAAATGGCGCCTGGCAGGCAAAAAGATCCACGGATCTCCAACCGTAGGTTATTTTACAAATGACCTTTTTGATCCGGCGCGGTACAAGACGGAATTTCCCTATGAAGCGTTCCGGCTCGTAACCCGCGCCGACGGATTCTGGGCCGCAAAACTCTTGATGAGTTTTTCTGACGAAGATATCCGGGCGATGGTCAAGGCCGGCCAATACAGCGACACGAAAGACTCAGACGCTATTGCCCGGACCCTGATCGAACGACGCGATAAGATCGCCCGTTTCTGGTTTTCTCGCGCCAATCCGTTGGATGGATTTTCGTTCTCCGGAGGAACATTGTCTTTCAAGGATTTGGCCGTTGAGTGTGGATTTGCCTCAAAAGAGGGAACGGTCTATCATGCGGAAGTGATCCATGACGGGCGGAAAGGAAAGATCGCTCAGTTTACATCAGAGGAACCCCGTCTCCGCATTCAGCCGGAATGGATTCCCGCGAAAGGTGAAGCCAAGATCCTTCTTCGCGTGGAGCGTGCCTCTTCCAAAAAATCAGGTCCCGCCGTTACAGTTCTCTTGAGTGCCGACGGCATTCGGGGAATTCATCACGAGGATTAACCGTACTTCAACGCCTGCCATAAAGTCTGTGACGAATAAAGGTAGAGCCCCTTCTCAGTGAGGCCTCTTCTTGGAGAGTTTGGGTTGCTCCAGGGGAAGCGTGAAGGAAAAGACGCTGCCTTTTCCCTGTTCCGATTCCATTTCGATCTTACCGTGGTGCTGCTCTACGATCCTCTTGGAAATGGCAAGTCCTAACCCCGTGCCGCCCGGAGCAATAAGTTTTGCAGATTCGAGCTGCCCGAATTTTCTGAAAAGCTTCGGAATGTCCTTTTTCTGAATACCGATCCCCGTGTCTTTGACCGAGACCTTGACTCCTTGGGGATTCGCGGAGGCTATGATCGTAATCGCGCCCTGGAGAGTGAATTTAATGGCGTTTTGTAGAAAATTCATGAGAACCTGAACGATCTTGTCATGGTCGAACTCGACTTCCGGAAAGTCTTTTTGAAGGGCCAGATTCAGGACAAGATTCTTGTTCTCTACCAGGGGACGCATGGACGCCCCCACTTCCTCGATCAGCCGAATCAAGTTTTCTTTTTTCATGTGGAATTCGACCACGCCGGCTTCAAGTTTGTGGAATGACAGCACATCATTGACGAGGCGCGCCAACCGGTCGACACAACGCTTAGAAATGCTTAGCACTTCCTTTTGCTCGGGAGTGACCTCTCCCGTGAGGCCTTCAAGGACGATGCTCAAACCTTCTTTCACCGAATGGATCGGCGTGCGAAGCTCATGGGACACCATCTGGATCAGATCGGCCTTGATCTCAAGAGATTCCTGATATTTATGCTCCGTCACGTCTTTCGCAAAGCAATAAAAACCGTTAAAACGTTGCTCCTTATTCACGTTTTTGACCAGGACGACATACTGATGAAAAATAGAGCCGTCTTTGCGGGTGACCTTAACCTCTGTTTCCGCCTTGCCCGTTTCCATCATTTCTTCAAAAGCTCGCTGGGCTTTTTCTGCGTCCTCAGGACAGACCGTGGTCATACGATCCAGGCCCACCATTTCTTCCGGGGAATAGCGCATCATAGCGGCGTAAGCCTTATTAACGGATAAGTACCTTTTGTCGGGATCCAGACGGGCAATGCCGTCGAGGGCGTTCTCCATAGCCAGGGAAAATTCCCAAAGCTGCTGCTCATGTTGGATCCTTTCTGTAATATCTTCTGAGATACCGAGAAGATAGGTGGGCTTTCCGCTGGGGCCCATGATAGGGATTTTTTTGGTATGCAGGATACGGGTGCCTTTTTTTTGTGTCAAGATCGGCTCCTCGTCAATTTCCAAAAGCGCTCCCTCGCGCAGAACGTCCCGGTCTTTTTCGGCAAAAAAATCAGCCTGGTCTTTAGGAAAAAACGAATAGTCATTTTTTCCTAAAAGATCCTCGCGTTTGTAACCGATCAGATCTTCTCCGGCACGGTTGAAACGAATAAACCGCAGCTCTTCCGCATCCTTGATGAAGACCATGTTCGGGATGTTGTCGATGACGGAGTCTAAAAAAGCGTTCGCTTGACGCAGCTCTTTTTCGATCCGGGTCCGCTCATCGATCCGCTCGCGCAGCTCCTCATTGGCGAGTTCCAGTTGAAGGGCCTTGCGCTCGAGCTCCAGGGTCCTTTCAGAGACCTTGATCTCCAGGGCCTCGTTCATATTTTTTAATTGATGTAAATAGCTCCCGAGATTTTTAAGCGTCGGCAGAAACACCAGTGCGCCGATGAGGCCGAGGCATAGAAAACTTAGAATGAAAAGGGCCTGGCCGAGATGCTTAAGCTGAATGATCTCAACCTCTGTTTCGGTTTGGAAGTTTTTGATCGATGTGCGCAGCGAGTTGAGGAGGTGCGTGCCTTTTTCCTGGAAGGTCAGAAGCTGAAGGTTGTCCGGGAGAACCTTGATCGGAGAGCCTGCGAGGAATTTTTTTAAAGCCGAAAAATATTCTTCCACTTCAGAGTTCAAGTGAGCAGGAGGGGAAAAATAAATTCTTCGGATCGTAGGGATCAGAGCAAGCGGCAACTGCGTTTTTCCTGAAATGATATCATCGGAAGTTGTGTTGAAGACAATCAGGGACCGGAGTTCTTTGTGGACATTTTCCCGGAAGGTTTTGCGCTCAGGGACGTCGATCGATTGAGCGTACGCAATGGAGAGAAGGGTCGTCTCCTGAACCAGGCCGTATTGTCTTTCCATGAAACCAAGGATCTTCGAGTTGTTCTCGGCGTGACGGACCTGACGGTTCATGATAAGGAAGTTTCCGGCTAAAAAGCAGACAAGAAAGAGGATGGAGAACAAGAATTTGAGGTTCGTGGAAAGAAGGACCGGATCCTGCCAGGGCCCGCGGGGCTTTTCGCCAGGGGCCCCTTTTTCAGCACAACTCATGCGGGCATCCCAAGATAATAGCCCTGGCCGTATTTAACCCCGACCTCTTTGAGGCGGTCGAAGTCCTCCTTGGTTTCAATGCCTTCGGCGATCACCTCGGCGCCAAGGTCTTCAGCGACCCTGAGAATGCGCCGCAGGGATCGTTCGACATGAAGGTCTTGGGCGATTCCGCGGACATATCTTTTATCCAGCTTAATCACATCCGGTTCGAGAAGAATAAGACTTTCCAAGCACGTGTTACCGAACCCCACGTCATCTACGGCGACTGAGACTCCGCAACGTTTAAACTCCTCCACCGGAACGATCAGATGCGAAGAATCTCCAAGGATCTGCTGCTCGCTGATTTCAAGGCAGTAGCTTTGGGCCGGGCAATTTTCCGACAATCTCTCAACAAACTCTTCCGCAGCGATGTCAATGATCGTAGCGGGGAAAAGATTAATATGGCGATGCATCTTGGGCGGAAGGTCGGTGGCTGCTGAGACGCAGGAACGGAAACAGTGGCGGTCTACCAGGGGCAGGATGTTGTTTTCCCTGGCAATGCGGAAGAAATCATCCGGCATATGAACTTCGCCATTAAATCGGGAAAGAAACTCGTAGCCGATAAGAGACTGGTCCGTGAGACACAAAATGGGTTGCTTGAGCGCAAAAAAGTCGTGGCCCTGCCGCAGCAGATCTGTCATATACCCGGGAGACAGGCTCCGGACAGATTCTTCCGATTCTGGGGGAGGCGGATAAGAAATTCTGTTTTTCCCTTCGTTTTTACTCTGCCTCAGAAAAGGGTCTGAGATCGCGAGGAGGTCATCGACTGAAACCGTATGGATCGGTACTTTTGTGAGGCCGAAGCTTGCGGTGATCCGGAGGGATTCTTTTTCGGAGATCACCAGCGTGGTGTTTGAAATGACAGACCGGAGCCGTTCGGCAAGCTGAAGCCCCTCCTTGAAAGGCGTGTTTGGAAGCAACAGCATAAATTCGTCCCCGCCGATTCTGGACACGTGGTCCGAGCCGCGCACGGAATCCCGGATTTTTTTGGCGATCTCTTTGAGAAGAACATCCCCCACGGGATGGCCCAGGGAATTATTGATCCTTTTAAAATCATCGATATCAAGAAAAAGAACCATGAGCTTTCCGCCTTCACGGGAAAGGACTTGGATTTCTCTTCGGAGGGCTTGCTGGAGGCCGCGGCGGTTATAAAGCTCGGTGAGCGGATCCAGAAGGGACATCGTTTCAAGACGCAGGTTTGATTCCCGCAGCCGTTCGGTGACCGATGCCAGATTTTCCTTGATGCGGTGGCGATCCACGGCGTGGTGAAGGACGCGGAGAAGAAGCCTCGAATTGATCTCGCCCTTAACCAGATAATCTTCCGCTCCTTTGCGCACGGCGTCGATCGCAAGACTGTCATTGTCCAGGCCGCTCATGATCACAATAGGTGTGTGCCGGGCCTGCGAGCGAAGCGTCATGAATGTACGGATGCCCGCGGAGTCCGGGAGCATCAGGTCCAGGAGGATCAGATCCCAGTCTTTCCCGGCTAATGCTTCCTGGGCTTGACGCAAAGTGGGGAGACAGGTGATCTCAAGTCGTGGGCTCTTTTCCTTGCTGAGGCGGATCCTCAGGATATTCGCGAATTCCTGGTCATCTTCAACGAGGAGGACCTTCAAATCGGGCCGTGCTGGCTTTTCCTGGTCCATCTCTAAGACCTCTTTTCCGAGCGGGGATCCTTTCCCGGGAACTCTTTGTTTTTGGCGCTTAAGAATCTGGAAGAATTTTGTTGATCACCTCAAAAAGATCGCTGAATTCATAAGGTTTTGTTAAATAAGCGTCGGCGCCGATAACCTTGCCAAGGATTTTATCAACCATCGAATCTTTGCCTGTCAACATAATGATGGGGATCTTCACGAGTTTTTCATCGAAACTTTCACGGAGCGCTTTACAAACCTCTTCGCCGGGAAGCTGGGGGATCATAAGATCAAGAATGATAAGGTCAGGGATCGTTTCCGTCGCTTCTTTGAGGCCGGTCATGCCGTCGAAAGCCGTGGAAACTGCAAACCCCAGGTTTTCTAGACGAAGGCTCAGGAACTTGCTGGCGCTATACTCGTCCTCGATGATAAGGACTCTTTTTTTCTTGAGAGGGATTTTTTCCGCAGAAGTGACTTTTTCCATCGACGCTTTCATTTTAGAGTGCAAAACTTTTGTTTCCATCGCAAGCCCCCTTTTAATACCACAGGTGAGCAAGCCCTAAATCGATTTTACGAGAAGGCATCTCAGTAACCGAACGGCAGACTTTCTTAAACCCTAAGGGAAGTATATCTGTCGAATAGAAAAAAAGCAAATGCGAATGTTTTATTAAGGTATTTTTTGTTCTAATAAATACTATAAAGCTCTATCTTGCTTTATCGTTCAGGCCATTGCAGGGGAGGCCCATGTTGTCAGTGTGGCAGCCTATGGTATATACTAAATAAAAGTGATTGCGTTCTTTAGTGAAAAAAAGGGACGGATGAAACGATGAGAAAAATAACAAAACAAAAAACTCTACGCCTCGTCGGAGCGCTGATTGTCAGCGTGGTCATCCTGACCGCTTTGATACCAGGACCGATAGCAAATGCCGTGGTCGGGCCACCTCCAGGGCCCCAAACCGACCCCAACAAGACGGTGACAATGAATAGCGACGGCTCCTTTTCGTGCGGCCCTGGCTATGTGCTGAAACCTTCGGGCGATGGATGTGAAGCGAAATAAATGAGGCGGTAAGCTTCAGGCATTTTTTAAGTGTTTGGCGCCGCGGCGCGCTGGAGTATTTCCGGCATTAACGGAAGATAGAATTTTGAAAAAACGCAAAGGTTTCACGCTTATAGAAGTTTTGATCGTCGTTGTGATCATCGCCACCCTCGCAGCGATGATCATACCGCGTTATTTTGCACGAACAGAGGATGCCTGTCTCGCAGAAGCTCACCAGATGCTCGGCGCTCTCCTGAGGGCCTACAAGGTAGCGATCGATACGGGCGGAAACCCTCCAGCGCTCACTGATGCTTTTGACTCTACGCAAATGGCAAAGTTGGGGCTACAAGCTCTTCGGTCAGGTAGCGCGAAATTTATCTATAATTGTACCGCCGGGGGCACGAGCTGCACCGCAACAAGGATTATCGGATAAGACCCGTTATCCGTACAGCAGTCCGGTTTATGCTCCATTCGAAGAGGAAGTCGAATTTTCTAACATTCGAAAATCCGTTTACGTATCGTTATCGGGCCAGGCTTCTGCATTGAATAGTCCCGGCAATGTGTTCTACCTAAGCTGTCCGCTATTGGTCCGGCAGAACGCTCCAAGCTTTTCCATGAAAAGATCCGGCGCTCTCATTCTACGTCAAAAACAATATCAATTAACCATCGTGTATGATATAACCAAAAAATCTGACATCCATAAGACGGAGAGCTCATGGGAAATAATCTACTAACCAAGCTTTTGGGCTTTTTTTTAGTCTTGTACTGCGCGATCGTCATTACGGGCATCATAAGTCGTCCCAACATTTATCAGGGGGATTTTTACGGGTATTATCATTGCGCTAAAGCCTATGGACTCGGTCTAAATCCCTATGATGCCAAAATAACAGAAATTGCTATTTTCCCATACGTTTACACGCCTTTTTCCTTGTACTTCTTCCAAATTTTTACACAGCTTAATTATGATCTCGCCTTCCTTCTTTTCCTTATTTTAAAATTGATACTAGTGGCAGGACTGATCTATTTATGGCGCAATAAGTTTCTCGATAAAAAAGCGGACCTGCCTTTTTATCTTTTTTGCCTGCTCGCCTTTAATAGCACCCTTTACCTTGATCTCAAGGCAGGCAACGTCTCACTAATCGAGCAATTCATGATATGGCTGGCATTTTTTTGTTATTTAAGGCGCAAACTCTTTTATTTTTGCGTCCTGATCATGGCCGCCGCGATCTTTAAGATCCAGCCTATTTTGTTTCTTTTTCTCTTGTTGTTCAGCGAAGAAAAGAATAAGTATCAATATTTAGCAGGATCTTTGGCGACCTTTGGAATGATACTGCTGCTGCAATTCATCTTAAGCCCCGAACTATGCTCTTATTTTATAGCCAATGCGATCCATACCACCCATGAGAGAGGGATCATCAATCCTTCGACCTTTTCGCTTATTCGAGATCTGTGTCAGCAGATATTGAGGATCTCAAACGTCTCCCTCCTTAATAAGGTTGCCCTGGCAATTCATTTCGTCGTTGCTTGCACGATCCTTTATGTGAGCCGGTCTGCCTTTACGCGTATTAAGTCTCTTAAGGATGAAGATAAAAATAAGTGGATCATATTTTTAGCTTGCTTGTGTTACGCTCTCATTAATGTCCGTTTTAAGGATTATTCATACATCCTTTTGATCTTGCCGACTTATTTTATAATAAAAACCGTTCGGATAAGCTCCACAGGTTTATTGCTGTTTGTAGCGAGTATTTCCGCTGCCAATGTGACTTTGCCGGGGGCTCCCGCTGTCGCTCAATTCTTTTGGAATTATTATCCTTTATTCGTGGCCTATCTGGTCTGGGGTCTTTATTTGAATGAGCTGCGTTGCAAAACGGAGAAATAGGGCAATCGGGAAAATTTCTATCCTGATCCCGCGGCGCCCGCAGGCGCCAAGGGGGCCGGGAAAGTCATGGCAGGGGCAGGGCGCATGACTTTGCTTCCAGGAAGGTAGGCGTAACAGCAGCAACTTGTTATCTCACGGGCTTTGCTTTTTGGAAGATTAAATTCTGTCCAAATCGAAACAAGCATTTCGAGGATCATGATAACTTCAAGCGCAAGTTCCAAACCTTTATTATCCGTTGTAATACCGGCGCATAACGAAGGCAAGAATCTGTCTGCCACCCTGCAGAAGATCGTGGAGGTTTTGGATCATGCGGCTGTACCGCTAGAGATCGTTTTGGTGAATGATCACAGCAAGGATGATACATCCAAAGTAATAAGTGAAATGTCTCAAAAGGACTCAAGGATCAAATTGATCGAAAATAAATACCCCCATGGATACGGTTACGCGGTACGCAGCGGACTGGAAGTATTCACTGGAGATGCGGCGGTCATCGTCATGGCGGACTCCTCGGATGATCCCGGAGATATCATCAAGTATTACAATTTGATCCGTGAAGGGTATGAGTGTGTTTTTGGAACACGATTCTGCCGTGAGGCAAAGGTCACTAATTACCCATTCCATAAGCTTAGTTTGAATAGACTGGGCAATTTTTTTATTCAGGCACTTTTCTGGGAATCCTACAATGATATTAGTAATGCGTTCAAATGTTATTCCAGGAAAGCAATAGAAGGAATGTCCCCTCTCATATCCTGCCATTTTAATCTCACCGTGGAAATGCCTCTCAAGGCTATTATCAGAGGTCATAAATGGACTGTCATACCCACAAACTGGTATGGCAGGGTAGCGGGCATTTCGAAATGGAATATCAAAGAAATGGGCTCGCGGTATCTCTTTATTGTTCTTTATCTGTGGCTTGAGAAGTTATTGAGCAAGAATGATTATCATAGAAATTTCCAGCCGCTCAGAGAAAAAAGTTGAACAAATGTTATTTGTGAAAAAAGTAATTCAGACGCTGCTTTTATTTTGTTTATTTCTATCGATTTTAGAAGTCGGATCACGAGCTTTGCTTGGTATAAAGTCGATCGATCGTATCATTCGTCAAGGTCATGGCAGTGCGATAAGAAGATGGAATTGGATAGATAGACATCAGCCCGGGATGCCGCCCGTAGTTCCTTATGACCGATATGATCCAACCAAGGGATGGGAGTTGAAACCGAATATATCGTACAGGAATACTTGGGGAGAGGGTCAAGTTTTTCATTCCAACTCCAGGGGGATTAGGGGCGAGGTCGAGCATTCATACGCCAAGCCTAAGGGAAAATTGCGCATATTGTGTTTGGGAGACTCGTTCACGTTCGGGGAAGGAGTAAGCGACGGCGAAACGTATCCGTACTACTTGCAACAGATGTTGCCTAATGTGGAAGTGATCAACATGGGCGTGCATGGATATGGACATGATCAGACGCTGATCTATTTGAAAGAAGAAGGCGTTAAGTATCGACCGGATATTGTTATTTTAGGTTTTTTAGCCCAAGACAACGATAGGAATATGATGACGTTTAGTGATTATGCAAAACCGCGATTTAAATTAGCGAAGGGTAAACTTAAATTGTGTAATGTCCCAGTCCCTTCCCCGGACATGACGTTAAGACAGGAACCATGGAGATTAAAATTTTTGGATCTGCTAAGTCTTTTGCAGGAGCACATCTCTAATCGGATCGGGGCGTATGCCAAAGAGAGAGAAGCGCTTACGAACGCCATCCTCAAAGAGATGTTGGCCACAACTAGGGGGGCCGGCGCAATGCCGATCTTTGCTTATCTCGATCATGTGCGCGGCGAAGAGTCTAATTCCGGCGTGATCGGGGATGAGAAGAGCTTCCTTGATAAATGCGGGGATCTCTCCGTGAAATGTGTTTTCTTAAGGCGGAGCGTCTATTCTGCAAGACTGTTAGGTATAAGAATTAAAGAAAAAGGTCATTTTGATCCGAAAACCAATGAGTTGGTTGCTTTAGGAATAAAAGAATATTTGCTGAAGAATGGTTTGCCTGATAGGAAATTACAGGGCGATGGTCTCATTTTTTGAATAAAAAGCGATCCTTCCCCCAAAAAATAACTACAATGAGGATTAACTGACAGCCATCGGCTGCACCTCAACGTAACGCCCACGAACTTGGCAAAAGTATCATCTATGCCACTGTCTATCCAGACTCCGATACCGAATAGCTTCTGCGATATGTTCGGCGGAGATTTCGTCGGCGCCGACGAAATTTGCGATAGCACGACCGATTTTCAGGATCTTGTCATGGGCCCTCGCCGATAAATGCAGTTCCTTCTTAAAAATAGGAAATAGTCTCCAGCCCAACCGCCACCTTTCACTAGGCTTTTTTTGACTACGACAAGATGGCCTAAACACGTGAGATGGCAATTGCCCCGGACAAAGCATTTCTAGAACACTCCAGCGGAATTCTGGAAAAAAGTCAGGGAAAAGTGGGGATAACCCGTACTGACTTTTTTCTCCCTTTGCTACGATGTGAGCTGCAAAAGTTGCAGAAAAAGAGGAGGATGTTCCATGTGGACCCAAGAGACCCTCAAAGAGACCGTTAAAGAAAAATTGGCCGATTTTCTTCTCGTGATCGTTTCCAACCGCCAGCCTTTTACTCATATCGTTAAATCACAAAAGATCATCTGCCAAAGAGAGGCGGGCGGACTGGTCACGGCGCTTCACCCCGTCATGCAAGCAGCTCAAGGGACCTGGATCGCGGCGGGGTCACGGCCTTCTGATTTTCAAGTGCTGAATAAAGACCGTAAAGTCATGCTGCCGCCCGAAAACCCTTCGTACGGCCTCCGGCGCATCTCCTTATCCAAAGAAGACATTGATGGTTATTATAACGGATATGCCAGCGAAGGCCTTTGGCCCCTTTGCCATATCTCCTATACCCGGCCTATTTTTACGGCGGCGAATTGGGAGTCTTATCAAAAGGTCAACCGCATGTTCGCGGAAACGGTCCTGAAGGAGATCGGCGACCAGAAAGCCTTTGTGTGGGTGCAGGATTTCCATCTGGTCCTGGTCGGAAAATATTTACGGGAAGCGAACCGTTCCAATATCATCACGTCTATCTTCTGGCACATTCCTTGGCCCAATTTGGAGGTCTTTCAGATCTGTCCTCAAAAAAAAGAGATCCTGGAGGGGCTTTTAGCCTATGACCTTGTGGGGTTCCAGATCCGCTACCATGCGGATAATTTTCTTGAAGCCGTCAACCGTGAACTCGAGTGCCGGATCGATAAAGAAAAGAATTCGGTGACTTATCAAAACCATGAAACGCTCGTCCGCAACTTTCCCATCTCTGTAGATCGCGAGGACATTTCAAAAAAAGCAGCTTCAGAAGGCACTGTCGATCGCAGGAAACAACTTCGCGAGGAATTCGATCTTGAAAATAAAAAACTCGTCGTGAGCGTGGACCGGATCGACTACACCAAAGGGATCCCCGAAAGATTGCGGGCGATCGATCTTTTTTTTGAGAAGTATCCCTCCTATAAAGGGAAGGTGGTCTTTTTTCAGTTGGGCCAGATCAGCAGGATCCATCTTCCGCGCTATAAGGAACTGAATGACTCGATCAACGCGATGGTTGAGGAGGTCAACTGGAAGCATTCCCAAAACGGTTGGTCCCCGGTCATTTTCTCGAGGAACTATATGGCGTATGACGATATTCTTGTGCTTTACCGAATGGCAAATGCCTGCATTGTCAGCTCCCTTCATGATGGTATGAACCTGGTCGCCAAAGAGTTCGTTGCGGCAAGGTCCGATGGTCAGGGCGTTCTGATCCTCTCGCAGTTCACCGGCGTGGCGCGGGAGTTGACCGACGCCCTGATCATCAATCCCTACGATCGTGATTCGTTCGCCGACGCGATCGGACAGGCGCTCAACATGAGCCCGGACGATCAGGAGAAGCGCATGAAAAAAATGAACGAAACGCTTGCTCAGAACAACATCTACCGATGGGCCGGGAAAGTGTTATCGCAACTGCTCAAATTCGAATTCAAAGAGGAAGGGTATGAAACATCTGTTGGCATCCTGGGGGAAAGTAAAAGGCGGCCTTAAAGGACGGAGCGTTAACCTTTTTTTGGATTATGACGGAACGTTAACCCGCATTGTGCGGAACCCCGCAGAGGCCAAACTTTCGCCGAAGCGACAAAAGCTTTTACGAGAAATGACGCGTTTGCCCGGCCTGAAGATCGCCGTGATCAGCGGGCGGTCTTTGAGAAATCTCAGAAAGCTGGTCCCGATCCCCGGGCTGATCTATGCGGGAAACCATGGGCTCGAATTCAAGCTCGGACGTGGGACGGCGATTTACCCCGAGGTTTTGTCCTGGAAGCCGCTCCTGAGGAAATTGGCTCGGAAACTGGAAAGACCTCTGAGACCATTTAAAGGCATTTGGGTGGAGAACAAAGGGGTGACCTTGAGCATTCATTACCGCTGTCTTTTATCGCGGAGGATTGAGACGGCCCGAAAGATCCTCATGGCAATATTACGTTCCCGCCAGGATTTTTCAAAATTGATAGTCCGTAAAGGAAAGAAAGTCTGGGAGATCCAGCCACCCGTGCCTTGGGATAAAGGACACATGGTCATATGGCTTTTGGCTCAAGCGGAAGAGCTGGCGGTTACGCCGTCGTTTTCGATATATATCGGGGATGACCGAACGGATGAGGATGCGTTCAAGGTCCTAAAACAAAAAGGTCTTGGCATCAAAGTCACGCGACATCCGTCGAAAGCAAGCGTGGCGGCCTATTATCTTCGTTCCCCGCACGAAGTTTTTATTTTTCTAAAGCGGGTGAAAGATCTAAGGGAAAGGAAGGCGAGAAACCCATGACAACGGACGAAGCCCCTAAAACGTCTCAGCCTTTTCAGTTCTATTCACGGCTTCATCTTCGGGAACTGACCGGAGTGAAGGCGAAGAATCTTAAGGAATTGGTATCCTTCCTGAAGGTCGTCCCGGATGCTGTCATCTACCATCACACGCACCATTTTTTGCAGCAGCATCAATCTCTTTCCCCCGAACCGACCAATGATTTTTCCCATTGGGTCACGTTTGCCCTGAACGAGGTTGAATTGGGAGAGAAGCTCGCGAGCATTAATGCGATCGAATTCCCCAGCATCCAGGAGCTTCGCGCCAAGATTGTCTCCACGATCGAAAATTTCCTTGAAAAAACAAAGCGAGAACTCAGGGAGGCCAACGAAGGGCAGGAGCTTTATTTCTTGAAATCGATCAGTTTTATTTTTCCGACGCCTTATCAGGTGACGTCCCTGGAAGAGTTCGTAGCGGCCTTGGAGAAAGTGACGACCGATTCTATCTATTTTCATATGTTCGAAGCACGCCTCTACCGAGGCAAAGGAACCAATGATTTTTCGATCTGGTGCCAGCAAGCACTTGGTGAAACAGAGCTTGCCAAGCAGATCTCAAGACTGGACTCTTATACCTACACCCTCGAAGGACTCCGGGGAAAGATCATCGCGTTGGGAAGAGCCCGTTTGAAAAAAACAGCTTAGGAGGATTCATGCCGCTGCTCAAGGAATACGAACCCTTTACCGGCCCTCAGACGATCGAGGAGCTTTACCTTCTGGCGGAAAAGACAAGGCCACGGGTGATCCAGAACATTAATTCCACCGCGGTCGGCGGCGGGGTCGCGGAGATCCTCAGCCGCATGCTGCCTCTAATGCAGGAACTCGGGGTCAACGCCAAATGGGACGTGATCAAAGGAGGCGAAAAGTTTTTCAAGGTCACCAAGAAATTCCATAACGCCCTTCACGGAAAATCCGAAGAGATTACGCAGGAGGATTTCACGGTCTTCGATGAGGCCAGCGAGATGAACCGAAAGTCCATGGAATTATCGGGCGATATTATCTTTATTCATGACCCCCAGCCTATCGCGCTCGTTCTTCAAAAAAACAGCCTGAAAGCCAAGTGGCTTTGGCGCTGTCACATTGATGTTTCGAACCCCGATCCGAAAGTCTGGAATTTTTTAAGACCTTTTATCGATCTTTACGATGCGGCTGTTTTTTCAGCCCAGGCTTTTAGTCCGGAGCTTCCCATCCGTCAATTTCTCATCACCCCCTCGATCGATCCGCTAAGCGATAAGAACAAGGAGCTGTCTCTGGTGACCATTGAATCGGTCCTTAAAAAATTCAATCTTGATCTTGAGAAACCGATCGTAACCCAGGTTTCCCGCTTTGATTATCTGAAGGACCCCTTAGGCGTCATTGAAGCTTTTGAAATGGTCCAGCGTCACACCGATTGTCAGCTCGTGTTGGTGGGAGGCACTGCGACGGATGATCCGGAATCCACGGAAGTTCTGGCTAAAACACTTGACCGAGCGAGCGGGAATCCGGATATTCATGTACTTGCCATTCCTTCGGGAAGCGACATCGAGATCAACGCCCTTCAAAGGGCTTCCAGCGTGGTCGTTCAAAAATCGATCAAAGAGGGTTTTGGTCTGACGGTTGCCGAGGCCTTATGGAAGGGGCGCCCCGTCGTGGCGTCTGCCGTCGGCGGGATTACGTTACAGGTCGTTCATAAATATTCAGGCCTTCTTTGTCACAGCATCGAGGGTACGGCTCATTCCATTAAGCAGCTTTTACAAAATCCGGAATACGCGAAAAAGCTCGGTGAGAACGGCCGGGAGCACGTGCGCCAGAATTTTCTTTTGACGAGGCATCTCAAAGAATACCTGCTACTTTTTTTATCGCTCTTTCATAAAGGAGAGATCATTTATCTTTAAAGAAACGTTCTCTGACAAAAAATGTGGTTGATATGCCGTTCAAGGAACCTAACATAAAAAGGAGCGTGTCATGAACCGTTTGTCCCAGTTTTTGATTATCAGCATCACGGCAAGCCTGGTCTTTTTTAGCCTGCCTTTTTTTGAAAGTATTGCCTATGCCAAATCCGCCCGGGAGATCGATGCGAGCGTCGATACGGCCTTGGATCGTTTCCATAAGGAGGTTTTCGGAGCCAAGGACATGTTCGCGAAGGCGAAAGGGATCCTGGTCCTTCCGCACGTGATCAAAGCAGGGTTTGTTCTCGGCGGTGAATATGGCGTTGGCGCGCTTCGGATCAAAGGGAAGACCGTGAGTTATTACGACATCATCAGCGGCTCCTTGGGATTCCAATTAGGCGGCCAGGTAAAAGATATCTATCTATTGTTCATGAATGATTCGGCCTTGAGGGATTTTCAGAATAGTGACGGGTGGCAGGCCGGCGTGGATGGTTCAGTCGCGCTCATCACGATCGGTGCCGATGGTTCGGTCGATACCACCAAGACCAATCAACCTATCCTTGCTTTTGTTTTAGGGCAAAAAGGGCTCATGTACAATCTCAATATCGAAGGATCAAAATTCAATAAGATTGTTCCAGAATAAAAAACAGATAAAGAGAAGAGCCGGAGGAATTTTTAAGAAGAGCAAGAGAAGGCTTCGGATGCGCGAATAAGGCATGCGCTTAGGTTCAAAAAACAGAGCGACCGCCCAAAGGTGATGCCTTTTTTTAAAAAGGGGGCGGAATTACCCATACCGCTGCCTATCCAGACTCCGATACTGAATAGCTTCCGCGATATGCTCGGCGGAGATTTCATCGGCCCCAACGAGATCCGCGATAGTGCGGCTAATTTTTAGGACCTTGTAATAGGCCCTCGCCGATAAATGCAGTTCCTT
>PLLJ01000024.1 GCA_003140935.1 Candidatus Omnitrophota bacterium | reverse complement strand
GCTTTTCCGTTATTATTTGAGCAAGATCAAATACGAGGCGGGGATCGATTGTAAACGCCTGGCGCGCAAGGCGGTCGATAAATCACCGGCGGATATCGAGAATATCGTCAAAGAATCGGCCCTGATCGCCACGCGTAATAAAAAAGATGTGGTGGGCTTACGCGACATCTCCGAAGCGATCGAAAGGATCGAACTTGGGATGAAGCAAAAGCTTACGGTCAATGCCCGGGAGCGGGAGATGACGGCGTATCACGAAACGGGCCATTTGATCACGACCTATCTGTCGCATCCTCGCGACGATGTGTTCAAGGCTTCGATCATTCCGAGGAAGTCATCGCTCGGCGTTGTTCATCCGACTTCGATCGAAGAGTGGCACGGCCGGGACCGCGAAACCCTGTTCGCCGATATCAAGATCTGTCTGGCAGGTTATGTGGCCGAGAAGATCAAATTTAATACGACCACGACCGGGGTCACTTCGGATTTCAAGCAGGCGATGAACCTCGCGCATTTCATGGTGTGGGTGCTTGGCATGGGGCCTTCCGGATTGATCGGGGATTACACGATCTATAAGGAGGGCAACGCCCTTCTTCTTTCCGAGGACGTCAAGATGCGTCTCAATCAGGATGTGGACAAGATCCTCCAAAGCTGCATGGCTGAAGTCGACACACTTCTCCGAAAGGAAAAAGACCTTTTTGAACGTTTTGCGCACGAGCTTTTGACCAAACAAGAGCTCGATTACGATGAGATCGAAGCTGTTTTTTCGGAATTCGGCAAGGTCAATCCGCGGCGATCCTTTTTGACGCAGGGCACGGAACCGCCGAAGGCTTAAGACTTTGGACCTGAAAGCGATCTTTAAAAATGGGGCAAGCCGGTTTTTAAAGAAAACCGGCTTGCCCCATTTATTTTTCTCGGGATTTTTCGTTTTTTTGCTCGCGGCCCTTTCGGGTTGCGGCTCTGTGACTTATCCTGAAGCTCGTCTTAAAGAGGCCCTCCAGGAGATCGCCCTCAAGGAATATGGCATTTCCCACATCGAAGTCGAATTCGAGGGAACGACTCTCGGCGTCTTCCTGCCTCTCGATAAACTTTTTTCTACCGATCTTAAAGAGGCTCTGATGAGCGGGAAAGTGACGGATATGGAAAGTCTTTTCCAGCCGACGGAAGAGGCCATCAACAAGGTTGAGGACATCCTTTTCTCTATGTCGCGGGTCATGCTGAGTACGGACAAAAAGATCGATTTTTACTACCTGCAGGCCACGGATGTCGAAAATAGCGGTATGGACTTGACCTTTGTCGGACAGATCGACGATCTCAAGAGAGTACGGTTCTGGGACATCCCACGCAGCGAATACCGCAAACGCATCATTCATGATCTTCACGTGAACCGGGCTGCGCTTTGGCACAAGCCTGTACGGCACTTTTTCAAGGATCTGAACGAAGCCACGGTGAGCGATGTCCAAAACCGCTATTTCCAAAATACTGCTCAGGCCAAATGGGCGGGGGAATTCTTTTTCACGGATACCGGCGGTTCGGTGACGCCGCGAGGTCGCGCAAAATGGACGATCCTGGATCTCAGGAGCATACCCATCCAGGATCATGACATCGTGGTCTATGCCAAGGCCGAGGCGGGTCCCAAGGATCCCAAGGACGCCGGTTTAAAACCTAAGATCATGGAATACTTGTTCCAGGTTTCGATCACGGGTGATACAGAGAAGATACGCCGGATCATTCCGATGGCTTATTTAGACGATAAGGCCGCGATGCCGGATTTTTCGTTCACGCGTGCCATGGTCGTCTCAAGCCTTCCGAATTGGGAAAAAGAGTTCAAGACGCCGGATATCACAACAGGGGATTTTCTTTCGCGCCAGCTCACGCGGCGGTTTCAGATGATCGCGGCTGAGGATGAACGGATCTCCAATACTTTTTCAAGCATCAAGCTTGTGGTTCGTTTCGAGCCGAAGCCCCCGCCGTTTTTCTTGTTCACTGCCGTTGCCTCTTTGCAAAATCCGAAAGCAGTGGCTTATTCCCCGGAACAGGGGATCCATGAAGACACGCTCTATTTCTGGGACCGCGTGGCCCGGGAATTCGTAGAGGTGCTGAGAAGTTACAGCTTTCAAGATTATGAGTTCCTGAAATTCCAATTGTCCCAGGGCAGAAAAGTACTGACGTGGGTTGCAAAGCGCGAAGATCTCGAGCTTTTCCGCCGCCATAAAAAGTCTCTCCGGGACATCCTCGTTCTGTCTGCCGAAAGCCACTGAAACTTCTCCGTTTTTCAGGCTCGCCAGCTTTTACTTTACCGCCCTTTGTCGAGTGGTATAATAACGCCCTGTTTTTCAGAAGAAAACCCTCCTCAGTTCTATTCCGGGAGCGTATTTTAAAAAATCAGGAGATATTTATGGCAGAATTCAAAGGAAGTAAAACGGCGGAAAATCTCATGAAAGCGTTTGCGGGCGAATCCCAGGCAAGGATGCGCTACACCTACTATTCCAAAACTGCTTTGAAGGAAGGGTATCGCCAGATCTCGAACATTTTCCAGGAGACGGCGGACAATGAAAAAGAACATGCCAAGCTTTTTTATACGCAGCTGACCAAGCACGGTCTTAACGGGAATCCCGTGGAGATCCACGCGAGCTATCCCGTGGCATTCGACGATACTCTCTCTAATCTCAAGTACGCCGCCATGGGTGAAAAAGAGGAGTGGACGGATCTTTACCCCTCTTTTGCGGCCGTAGCGGACCAGGAAGGTTTTGCGGACGTTGCGAGGACCTTCAAACAGGTGGCGATGGTCGAAAAACGTCACGAAGCGCGTTACAACAAACTTCACGACACTCTGGAACAGCACAAGCTTTTCGTCAAAGACGGCAAGGTCTATTGGAAATGCCTCGAGTGCGGGTACATCGTCGAGGCTTCCAAAGCGCCGGAGCGTTGTCCGGTCTGCGATCATCCTCAGGGAAACTTTGAGATTTGGATCGAGAATTATTAACAGACCCCGGATCTAAGGCTGCAAGCCGCAGTCTCCGGTCGGGTCTTTTGTCTAATCAAAGGAGAATTTAAATGATCTCGTACAAACAACTTGGATTTGTCAACACAAGGAAAATGTTCCAGAAGGCCTTCAAGGGCGGCTACGCGGTCCCGGCCTATAACTTCAACAACATGGAGCAGATCCAGGCGATCGTGGTGGCCTGCGTGGAAACGCAATCGCCGGTGATCCTTCAGGTCTCAAGCGGCGCGCGTAAATACGCCAATCAGATCCTGTTACAGTACATGGGGCAAGGCGCGGTCGAAATGATGAAGGCCTACGCCAAAGAAAAGGGGTTGGGGCCCGTTCCCATGGCGCTTCATCTCGATCACGGCGACACCTTTGAACTCGCGAAATCCTGCATCGAATCCGGTTTTTCATCCGTCATGATTGATGCGTCCCACCTTTCTTTTGAAAAAAACATCGAGTTGACCCGACAGGTGGTGGAGTTCGCGCATAAGAACGATGTGACCGTCGAAGGGGAACTCGGCGTGCTCGCGGGGATCGAGGATGCGGTGAGCGCCGAACATTCGACCTACACCGACCCGAAAGATGTCGTGAAGTTCGTGAAAGAGACCCATGTGGATTCGCTCGCGATCTCGATCGGGACTTCGCACGGCGCGAACAAATTCAAGCCGGCCCAATGCACGCGGAACGCGGACGGGATTCTGATCCCGCCTCCGCTCCGCTTCGATATCCTGAAAGAGATCGAACAGAAGATCCCGGGTTTTCCGATCGTGCTTCACGGCTCGTCGTCGGTCCCCGCGGAAGCGGTCAAGATCATCAATGAGAACGGCGGCGCCCTCAAGGATTCCGTGGGGATCCCGGAAGAACAGCTTCGCGAAGCCGCAAAGTCCGCCGTTTGCAAGGTCAACATTGATTCCGACGGCCGGCTATGGATGACCGCCGCGATCCGTAAGGTTTTTAAAGAAAAACCCGCGGAATTCGATCCGCGCAAGTATCTCGGTCCCGCCCGCGATGCGCTGGTCGCGATGTACAAGCACAAGAATGAGCATGTGCTCGGTTCTGCGGGGAAGGCCTAAAACGCGGCTATCATTTCAACCACTCGGAGGAGGCTTTTTGTGAAAAAAAAGATAAGCTTTCTGATCGCTCTATTTCTGATCTTTTCTCAGGGCATTTCCTTCGGCGCGGTCACCCTGCAGGATCTCCGTCTGCCAAAAGATTTTTTTCCGGCTCAGTCTCCGTCTGTTCAGATCACGTCCGTCCAGGAAAACACGCAATTCCCAGGGTTTCTGACGTTTTCGATCAAGTCGCCTTACGGCAGTTATACCGTCCATGGGCTGACGAATCTCCGTCAATGGCTCCATGAGATCGATGTGCTCGAACAACTCAACGCGAGTCAGGATACAGGGAGCGGGATCGCAGGAGGCGCGGTCGATTCGATCAAGGATACAGGGACCGGTTTAAAGAATCTGGCGGTCCATCCCGTCAACTCCGTAGAAGGGATCGGGAAGGGGATCGGGAAGTTAGGAGGCAAGATCGGCGGTGTTTTCCGGAAGAAAGAAGAAGGCGAAAAGGGCGATAATTTTTTCAGTTCCACAAAAAGACAAATCGCCAAAAAGCTGGGCGTTGATGTTTATAGCCGGAATCCCGATCTTCAAGCGAAGCTTGATTCGATGGCCAAGTCTAACATGGGCGGCCGGGGGATTGTCGCGGTGGCAACTTTTTTTGTCCCTGTGGGATTGGTCGCCTCCGCGGTGATGACGGTGAGCTCCGTTAATAGCGCCGCCGACCAGCTTGTGAATGACAGCGATCGCGTGGACCTTTTCAAGTTGAACAAAAAAGCGCTTTTGGACCTAGGTTTTTCCCAAGAAAAGGTCGCTCAGATCCTGAACCACCCTTATTACACACCCCGCGAACTGACTTACCTGCGGTTCTATCTTGAAAAGCTCAAGCGTGTTCAAGGTTTCAAAGTTCTCCTGGACCAGGCCATTAAGGCCGTTTCAGAAATTCCGGCCAACAAGATCCTTCATGAGATCCAGATCGCCGCGGATTCCGTAGGGAATGCCCCGCAGGCGATGAAGCTTGTCGTGACTCCGGAAGGACTTATTCTGGAGAATGGGGATAAGGTCGCGTTGATCACGGCCTATGATTTCTTAAATAGCTCCGCTCTGGGGGACCGATTGACCGAAAAAGTCACAGGTTTCCGTCAGAGCTTGGGCAAAAGATCCGCCGAGATCTGGAACGGGGGAGCCGTCACCTCGGGATTCGGAGGATTGGTTCTCCTCAAAGGGATCAAAGTCCAGCGCATGTGCCTTTTTGAATCGGCCAGTACCCCCGCAGAAATCTGACCGGCATTATTTTGGAACTAACCGAAGCGCTTTTGATGAGCGCTTCCTTTCTCCGACAAGGAACCCATGAAACATTTGATCGTTTATGCCCATCCGAATAGTACGAGCTTTAATCATGCTATCAAAGAGACCCTGGTGCGTGTTCTGAAGGGAAAAGGACAGGACGTCCGCGTGCGCGATCTCTATGCCCTGCATTTTGATCCGGTACTTAAGGCCGACGATTTTCAGATCTTTCTCGCGGGAAAAGTCCCCGGCGATATCGCGATCGAGCAAGATCATGTCCGCTGGGCCGATCAGCTCACGTTCCTTTATCCCATCTGGTGGAACCGTATGCCGGCGATCGCGGAGGGTTACATCGATCGCGTGTTCAGCAAAGGCTTCGCTTACGATGAGACGGCGACAGGCCCCGTGGGTCTTTTGCCGGGCAAAAAGGTCTTTATCATGAACACCCTGGGCGCACCGCTTGAGATCGTCGAATCTTCCGGTGGGATCAAAAGCATGGAAGGGATCATCGATACCGGGACATTCCGGTTCTGCGCCATGGAAATGGTCGGGCATAAATATTTTGGTTCCGTGCCGACCGTGACCGATGAGGACCGGAAAAAAATGCTCGACGAAGTCGCCGCGATCGCCGCATCCTGGCCGGTCAAGTAAGCATTTTGGGGGCGCCTGGTATAGGGGTTCGTGAAATTTGTTCATTCGGCTCCATTCTTCTCCTGTGATATAATCCCTCCATTGAAATTCCGAGGCCTCTTTTAACTTGAAAGAGGACAATTTCCCTTATGGCCAAAGAAATATGCATCTGTCTTCACGGGCATTTTTATCAGCCTCCGCGCGAGAATCCGTGGATCGAAGAGATCGAGCAGCAGGATAGCGCTGCCCCTTTTCACGATTGGAACGAGCGCATCCACTACGAGTGCTACCTTCCCAATTCCCGCGCCCGCGCTCTCGACGCCAAGGGCAAGATCGTTGAGATCGTCAATAATTTCGAAAGAACGAGCTTTAACTTCGGGCCGACGCTTCTTTCCTGGCTTGAGGCCAAACATCCCGATACCTACCGGAGCATTCTTCAGGCGGATCGCGCGAGCTGTGAGGCGCACCGGGGCCACGGCAATGCCATCGCCCAGGTTTATAACCATATGATCATGCCGCTGGCGAATTTGCGCGACAAGAAGACCCAGGTGCGTTGGGGGATCGAGGATTTCCGTTCCCGGTTCGGCCGCGTTCCCGAGAGCATCTGGTTGCCGGAGACCGCCTGTAACGAGGAAACGCTCGAAGTGTTGGTCGCGGAGCGGATCAAATACATCATCTTATCGCCGCATCAAGCCAGGGCCATCCGGCCGCTTGAGGGCGGGGAGTGGCAGGACGTGATGGGGGGACGCATCGATCCCAAAGAGCCGTACCGCTACTTTCTTAAGAATAATCCTTCTCTTTCCATCGATATCTTTTTCTATGACGGGCCGGTTTCCAAGGCGGTCGGATTCGATAACCTTCTCTTTGATGCGAAGCTTTTCATGGACCGGCTCAGGGGCGCGGTCGTAGAACACGAACGTTCTCAGATCATCCATATCGCGACGGACGGAGAGACCTACGGCCATCACAAGGCTTACGGGGATCGCGTACTCGCTTACCTCACCTATATGGAAATTCCGCGGAATGGATACCGGATCGTCAATTATGCGGAGTATCTTGAAGAGAATCCGCCGCGTCAAGAGGTGCGGTTGATCGAGGGGGAGAATAATGAGGGAACCTCCTGGAGTTGCGCGCATGGCGTGAATCGATGGAAAGACCACTGCGGTTGCCGCGGGGATGGGCCCGCGAATTGGACCCAACATTGGAGGAAGCCTCTCCGCTGGGCGCTCGATTGGTTGCGGGATGAGTTGTCGCAGGTCTATGAAAGGGAAGGTGCCAAATACCTGAAGGATGTCTGGGCCGCCCGCGACGATTATATTCATGTGGTGCTGAAGCGGAGCCCCGAAACGCTCCGCGAATTCTTTGAACGTCAGGCCCTGAGGGAGCTTTCCAAGGAAGAGATCACGACGAGTCTTAAACTGCTGGAAATGCAGCGTCATCTCATGCTGATGTACACGAGCTGCGGTTGGTTCTTCTCGGAGATCTCCGGGATCGAGACGGTTCAGATCCTGCAATATGCGTCCCGGGCCGTGCATCTCGCCAGGGAGGTGAGCAGCATTAATCTTGAACGGGATTTTCTTGAGCATCTCGCGCTCGCGAAAAGCAACATTGAGTCGATCAAGGACGGGCAAGGCGTCTATGAAAAATACGTAAAACCCGCGCAGGCCACGCTGCATCATGTGGTGAGTTATTACGCGATCGGGTCCATTTTCGAGAATTTCTATGCGCCGGACCCTAAAACGGATCTCGTCAAGATATTCAACTTTGACCTGCACGTCCAGCATCAGCGTAAGGAGTTTTTCGGTACGGTGACCATGAATTTCGGCCGCGTGCGTATCGTTTCGCAGACCACGCTGGAAGAACAGGACCTTGTTTTTGTGGTGATCCAGATCGGCTTTTATGATTTCCGTTGTTCTGTAAAAGCCTACGCCAATGAAGAAGGATTCGACAAGCTCGAAAAAGAACTTTTCGAGGCGCTTTACCAGCTTCCGATCCTGGACCTTTCTAAAAAGATCGACGCTCATTTCGGCGAGACCTATTACGCGTTAAAGGACCTGCGGCTCGGAGACCGCGCGAAGATCATCAGCATTCTGACGCATGAGACGATCGCGAAAGTCAGTAATTTTTATGAGCATATTTACGAAGAGAACCTGCGTATGAACGAGATCTACCGTTCGATCAATGTGCCGATCCCGGTGGAATTCCGCTACGCAGCCGAGCACACCTTGAGCAAACGCATGCTGGAAGCGGTCCGGGATTGGGGCGAGCGCGGTTTTCCGGCCAAACGGACGCTTAGCATCTACCGGATCATGGATTCCGCGAAGGCGCTGGACGTCCACATCCGCAAGGAACCGATCGCGCATTATTTAAGTGAGGAGTTGAGCAAAGGCCTAAAAGAGTTCATCACCGGGCTCGACCCCGAGGTGCTGCAGAAGCTCCTTTCCATTGTCCGGCTCGCCAAAAAGATCGAGGTCTTCCTCGATCGCCGTGAAGCGCAGGATGAACTTTTTTCCGTTTTCCGGTCCTGGAAGGGAAGCCCCCAAGCCATTCCCAATGTCATCCGGGAACAGGAAGTCCATCTCCATCAGCTGATGGATGAGCTCGATCTTTCCACCGAAAAACTCAGGAAAATCCTCGCCGGCTAAAAAAGCAAAGCCGGATCAGGAGGGCCCGTTCTTTCCCCGGAAGATGATGACTCCCGCGCTTTTCGCATTCCGGATCGCGTTCGGTTTTGAGACACGCAGGGTGATGTTCCTCAGCTTGAATTCCCGGAGCAGTACCCGAGTAAGGCATTCCGCGAGGGTCTCCAGGAGATAGAAACGGCTTTTTGAGACAAAGGCCGTAGCGCGCCCGGCGATCTTCTGATAATTCACGGTATCTCTCAGGGCATCACGCCTGGCCGCTTTCCGGACGGGGGCAGGGAATTCAAGATCGATCACGATCCGCTGTTTCTTTTTTCGCTCCCGGGGAAGTGTTCCGATGATGCAAGGAATCTTAAGCCCATGAATAAAAATCTTGTCGACCATGCGGGTAGTGTAACGTTAAGCACCGTCGATTTCAACCCGCCAGGTTGAGAAGGTTAAAAACAGCGCTCGACGGCGCGGGAGCTTCTCCGTAAACTATCGCATCATGTCGATCCCAACAGAGATATTTACCTCAGTAAAACCTTTGTGCCCGCTTTTCGGGACCTGCGGGGGATGTCAGTATCAGGACATTCCTTATGAAGAAGAGCTTATCCGGAAAGAGGCGATCCTCAAAGAACTGCTCACGAAGGAGCTCAATCTTCCCAAAGAGGTTTTTGAATCGATCATGCCGTCACCGGGATCCTATTATTACCGGAACCGACTTGATCTGACGCTCCGTAAACGGAATAACGGAGAAAGACAAATGGGTTTTATGCTGCCCGGGACGCAGAGGCTCCAGGAAGTGACGGCCTGTCCTATTGCCCGCCGGGAGATCAATGATTTCCTGCCTGTCCTGAAAGCAGAGGCGGTCCGGAAATTGCCGGAGGATTACCGGGTCGCGAATCTGGTGGTCCGGGTCGGGGACGAGGGCCGGGTGTTCTGGGGCGGGATCGGCCGGCGTTCACTCCGGATGAAAGAAGAAGATTATTTTTGGACGACCGTGAAAGGTCGCAAGATCTTTTACGCGCTCGACACGTTCTTTCAGGCGAATCTTTCGATTCTGGAGAGGATCGTCGCGAAGATCGAAGGCCTTATCGATTGGCGGAAGGACACGGCTTTCCTTGATCTTTATTCCGGCGTCGGACTTTTCGGTATCGCGCTGGCGGATCGCGCCAAGGAAGTGGTGATGATCGAAGAATGCCGCGACTCTGTGACCCTGGCCCGGTTCAATGTCAGCCATCACCGATTGGCGCATGTCAAGATCCTTGAAGGCAAAGTCGAGACGCATCTCCCGGAGGTCTTGACGGAATGGCGAGCCAGGCCCTGTGTAGCCTTGATCGATCCGCCGCGCGGCGGTCTGGCAGGCTCCGCGATCGAGGTGCTGGGCGAGGCGAAAGGCCTCGAATCATTATTTTATCTTTCCTGTTCGCCGGAATCGCTGACGCGCGATCTGAAACATCTTGCGCGGGTGGGCTGGCAAGTCCGGAAGATCATCCCCTTCGATTTTTTCCCTCGGACGCGGCATCTGGAGACCCTGGTATGGCTCGCGCGTTCCTAGCGGAAAAGTACGACCCCATTGTTTTCAGCGAATACTTTGGGAACATCCATCCGGTCGAGATGGAGATCGGATGCGGGAAGGGGAAGTTTCTTGTCGCCCGCGCGATCGAAAATCCGGGGATCAACTTTCTAGGGATCGACCGTGTCAGCAAATTCATGAATATTGGGAAGACGCGCGCTCAGAAGCGGGAGCTTTCCAACATCCGCTTCCTTCGGGCCGAGGCCCGGGCCTTTTTGACCGAAGCGATCGCTCCCGCGAGCGTGAGTATTTTTCATATCTATTTTCCGGATCCGTGGCCGAAACGCCGGCATCAGGTTCGCCGCGTTTTCACCCCGCAGCTTCTCGAACTTCTTCACGCGCGGCTTGTGCCGGGAGGGTTGGTCGAGATCGCGACGGATGATAAGGATTATTTTGACGCCATGAAGAAAACCATAGCGGCTACGGCGCAACTCTGGGAGAATGTCCGCGAAGCGGTCAATGAGAGGATCTTGGACGGACTGAATAAGACCCACTACGAACTCAAATGGGCGGCCGAGGGCCGGTCCCTTTACTACACGGAGCTAAAAAAACGATGAGGATCGCACACGCCTTGGCCAGTGCGGGGCTCGGGTCGCGGAGGAAATGCGAGGTTTTTGTCACCAACGGCGCTATTTCCGTGAATGGCGAGGTTGTTCAGGATCTGGGCCGGCAGGTGGATTTTCAAAACGATACGATCATGTACCGCCAGAAGGTCCTCCGGCCCGCGCCGCATGTCTATTATATCGTGAACAAGCCCGAAGGGTATGTGGTGACGGCCGAGGACCGGCATGCAAAAAAAACCGTTTTTGATCTGCTGCCAAGGCACCTTGTGGTCGCAACGCGCCAATCCGCCACGAACCGCGTTCGCGTGTTCCCGGTGGGGCGGCTGGATAAAGATTCCTCGGGGCTTCTCCTGATGACCAACGACGGCGAGCTCGCGAACCGTCTGATCCACCCGCGTTTTCACGTCGAAAAATGGTATCAGGTCAAATTGCACCGCGCCTGGGATCCGAAGGACCGCAACCGAGTGCTGGAGGGTTTCCACTCCTACGACGGTTTTCTCAAACTGGAAGATATCCGGCCCATTTCGCCGAGGATCGTCATGGTGGAACTTCGCGAAGGGAAAAAACGCCAGATCCGGCGGGTGCTGCAACGATTTGATTATGATGTGGTGATGCTCAACCGTTTTTCCTTCGGGCCTCTCAAACTCGGGCATCTCGCGCCGGGCCAGGGCCGTTTCCTTACTTCCTACGAGGCTCGCGAACTTCGCAAAGCCGTCGATCTTTAAACGGGACTCGTAGCTCGGGACTAGGGATTCGCGAAAACCAGGTATTAAAACGAGTCCCGAGGAACGAATCCCGAGTCCCATGTTCCCGGATCACTCCTCGATCGTCATTTTTTTCGGATGATAGAAAAGGCGCTTTTTCAAACCCGCATCCTCCATGATGACCACCAAATGATCGTCCACTGAAAAGGCCGGGTGGGTCTGGATGGATTCGGCCCTGACACCCTTGCCTTTCAGAAAATCCAGAAGGAATTCCTGCTCGGGTTCCTTGAGGGTGCACTTGATCTCCAGGAAATCCCGCACCAGATATTCCCAAGTTTGTTTTGTAACGAGATTCATCGCGATACCTCCTTTGACCGTTTTCTCGTACTTAAACCTAACGTGTGTTCGCGGTCTTTGGCAGGGAAGGGATCCAGAACTTTTTTAAAAATCTATTATTAATAGGGTAAATGGATCTTTTATGGGGTGTTCTCTGGAGGATGGAGGACGGATTTTTCGAGAAGAAGCGGTGAAAATAAATTTGACAAAAGAAGGAGCGTGGGTTATATTGCGTCTACTACTCTATGGGGTTAATAGACTATGATATCGAATAAGACAAAATACGCTCTCAAAGCTGTCCTAATGCTTACGGGTAAATATGACTCAAAAGAGCCCATCTTGATCGCAGAGATCGCCGAAAAGGAATCTATCCCGAAAAAATTCCTTGAGGCGATCCTTCTCGAGCTCAAGAATAAGGGGTTCTTACGGAGCAAGAAAGGAAGAGGCGGCGGGTATCTTTTGGCTCGCTCGCCGAATCAGATCAGTTTCGGGGAAGTGATCGGGCTTTTCGAGAATCCTTTTAGTGCGCTGCCTTGCTTGGACGCCAAGGCGAATCGCCGGTGCGGTGAATGTAAAAAAGGAAGCGTCTGCGGGATCCAGCTCGTGATGCAGGAGGTCTACCGGGCCACCTCAAGCATCCTGAACGTGACAACATTCCAGGACGTTTATGATCGAATGCGCAATACGAACCGGGAAGCCATGTATTTCATTTAAATTCAAAAAGGAGAAACCAAAATGAGCAAGATCGATAACAAGTTGAAAATTGAAACGCTGGCGCTTCACGGAGGTCAGGAGGCCGATCCGACGACGGGTTCCCGGGCCGTGCCCATTTATCAGACGACTTCCTATCAGTTCAAGAATACCGAGCATGCCGCCAATCTTTTCGGGCTCAAAGAGTTCGGGAATATTTACACGCGTCTCATGAACCCCACGACGGATGTGTTTGAAAAACGCATCGCGCTCCTGGAAGGCGGCGTGGGAGCCCTTGCGGTTTCAAGCGGCCAGTCCGCGATCACGCTCGCGCTCCTGAATATTGCCCAAGCGGGGGACGAGATCGTTTCCGCGGATAATCTCTACGGCGGGACTTACAATCTCTTCCATTACACGTTTCCGCGGCTGGGGATCAAGGTCAATTTCGTGAAGTCGAACGATCTGGGGGCGATCCAAAAGGCGATCACACCGAAGACCAAAGCGGTTTATGCCGAGTCGATCGGGAACCCCAAGCTCGACGTCGCAGATATCGAAGGGATTTCCAAAGTCGCGCATAAGAACGGTATCCCGTTCGTGCTGGATAATACGGTGTCACCTTATCTCCTCCGTCCTTTTGACCACGGCGCGGATATCATCGTCTATTCCGCGACGAAGTTCATCGGCGGNNAAGTTCCCGCTGATCGCGGCGCCGGACCCGAGTTATCACGGCATCAATTTCGTGGAAGCCCTGAAACCGCTCGGTAATATCGCGTATATCATCAAGGCACGCGTCACGCTTTTGCGGGATCTTGGAAACACGATATCACCTTTCAATTCCTTCCTGTTCCTGCAGGGACTGGAAACGCTTCATCTCAGGTTACCGCGACATGCCGAGAACGCTTTGGCTGTGGCGAAGCATCTCGAGAAGCATCCGAGAGTGGCGTGGGTGAATTATCCGGGCCTTTCTTCCAGCCCGGAAAAGGACCGCGCGAAGAAATATCTGTCCAAAGGGGCCGGCGCGATCCTGGGGTTCGGGATCAAGGGAGGGCTTGAAGCGGGCAGGAAATTCATCGATTCGCTTGAGCTTATTTCACATCTCGCGAATGTGGGGGATGCGAAGACGCTCGCGATCCATCCGGCAACGACCACGCATCAGCAGCTTTCCGCGGCCGAGCAGCAGGCCACGGGTGTGACGCAGGATTTCATCCGTCTTTCGATTGGCCTGGAACATATCGACGATATTCTTGCCGATATCGATCAGGCTCTTGATAAAGCCACGAAGTAAAGGAGAGAAACCTATGCCCAACATATTTGACGACATTACAAAAACAATCGGGAACACGCCGCTTGTGCGGTTGAATAAGCTGACGAAGGGCCTTGGAGCGACGGTCCTTGTGAAGCTCGAATCTGCGAATCCACTCGCAAGCGTTAAAGACCGTATCGGCGTTGCCATGATCGACGCGGCGGAGAAAGTCGGAAAGCTCAAACCGGGCGGTACGATCGTGGAACCCACAAGCGGGAACACGGGGATCGCTTTGGCTTTCGTGGCCGCGGCCCGCGGTTACAAATTGATCTTGACCATGCCGGATACCATGAGCATCGAACGCCGTCAGCTTTTGAAGATCTTCGGTGCCGAAGTCGTGCTTACGGAAGGCGCGAAGGGTATGCGCGGGGCCGTGGAAAAAGCCGCTGAGATCTGTCACAACACGCCCGGGAGTTTTATGCCGCAGCAGTTCAACAATCCTGCGAATGCGGAGATCCACCGGAAAACGACCGCCAAGGAAATTTTGAACGATACCGATGGAGCCGTGGATATTTTTATCGCCAGCGTCGGGACGGGCGGCACGCTGACGGGGGTGGGAGAAGTTCTGAAACAAAAAAAACCTTTCGCAAAAGTGATCGCAGTCGAACCGGTGGATTCCCCGGTCCTTTCCGGAGGAGCACCCGGTCTTCACAAGATCCAGGGGATCGGCGCCGGTTTTGTGCCGGGAGTTTTAAACACAAAAATTTATGACGAGATCATTCAGGTCCGCCATGAGGATGCAGGGGAAGTGGCCCATCAGCTGGCTCGCCAGGAAGGGATCCTTGCGGGAATCTCGTCCGGCGCTAATGTTTGGGCCGCATTGCAAGTCGCGAAACGCCCGGAGTCCAAGGGCAAGACGATCGTGACCGTGATCTGCGATACCGGCGAGAGATACCTTTCAACCTGGCTTTTTCAAGAGATCTAAGGCTGCTTCCGGAAGTCTTAAGCCTCATTTTAAAATACGAGGAATTCCATGATAGAAAAACATTGGAGAAGTGTCGCTAAGGCCGCCTCTTGGCGCATGACAGGCACTGTCGACACGATCGTCATTTCATGGCTTATCACGGGTCACTTCAAAATGGCGATCTCGATCGGATTTGTGGAGGTTTTTACCAAAATGTTCTTATATTATTTTCATGAGCGGATCTGGAACCGGATCAAAGCGGGCCGGCATCCCGCGGATTATCAGATTTAATGCTATGGAAAATATTCAGGCGCTGAATCAAAAGCTAGTCTCAAAAAATCCCGAGGAAGTTTTGTCATTGGCACTCGAATATTTCGGCGCGGACAAAGTCGCGTTTGCGTCAAGCCTTGGGGCGGAAGATCAGGTCTTGACGGATATGCTCTTTAAGATTTCGCCGCCGGCGGCGATTTTTACGCTTGATACCGGACGTCTTCCGCAAGAAACACTCGACTGCCTGAAAGAAACAGAACGAAAATATGATTTCAAGTACCGGGTCTATGCTCCGGATGCCGATGCGGTCAAGAAAATGGTGGAAGAAAAAGGACTAGACCTTTTTTATAAAAGCACAGAGAACAGGAGACTTTGCTGCCATATCCGCAAAGTGGAGCCGCTGAAACGCGCCTTAAAAGGTCTTCAGGCATGGATCTGCGGACTTCGGCGCGAACAATCCATGACACGCGCGGACATGAATATCATTGAATGGGATGACGCGAACGGTCTTTATAAGATCAATCCGCTGATCGATTGGACGGAAAAACAGGTGTGGGACTATATTCGGAAGAATCGGGTTCCTTACAACAAGTTGCATGATCAAGGATTCCCGAGCATCGGATGCGCTCCTTGCACGCGCGCTATCAAGCCGGGCGAAGACATTCGCGCGGGTCGTTGGTGGTGGGAGCATTCGGACAAAAAAGAATGCGGCCTACATTTCAAGAACGGAAAAGCTACGAAAAAAGGACCGTAATGGACACGCTCAGAAAACTCGAGGCGCAGAGCATTCACATCCTGCGCGAAGCTTACAAAGAATTCAAAAGCCTTGTCATGCTCTGGTCGATCGGGAAAGACAGCACGGTCTTGCTTTGGCTGGCCCGGAAGGCCTTCTTCGGGCATGTGCCGCTCCCGCTTCTTCATATCGACACACATTTTAAGATCCCGGAAATGATCGCCTATCGCGACAAACTCGCCGCGGATTGGCATCTCAATCTTTTGTACGGAGAGAACACGCAGGCGCTTGGGGCTAAGCAAACTTTTCCGGACGGGAAAGTGGATCGTCTGACCTGCTGCAAATCGCTGAAAAGCGAGGCCCTGAAGCACACGCTTTCAGGGGAGTGGCCGCGCTATGCGTTCGATCATAAGAGCGGCAAATACGTTCAGGAAAAAACCCCCCAGCCTTACACCGGCGTGATCGTGGGCGTGCGCGCCGATGAAGAAGGCAGCCGCTCCAAGGAGCGCTATTTTTCGCCGCGAGACAAACAGAGTGACTGGAATATCGGGGACCAGCCGCCTGAACTCTGGAGCCAGTACAAGACCGACTTTGCGCCGGGGACCCATGTGCGTGTGCATCCGCTCCTGGACTGGACGGAGCTTAATATCTGGGAATATATCGATCGGGAAAATATCCCGATCATCCCGCTTTATTTCAATAACGGGAAAGGGCTTCGCTACCGTTCGCTTGGTTGCTATCCCTGCACGGGCGCCGTGAAATCCGATGCCCGGAACGTCAAAGAGATCCTCTTAGAGCTCAGAACCGGAAAATTCGCAAATATCGCGGAACGGTCCGGACGGGCGCAGGATAAAGAAGACGGCGGCGGGCTCGAGACACTTCGCCGCGAGGGGTACATGTAATGGACCGAATGAACATCGTGATCGTCGGGCATGTAGACCACGGAAAAAGCACCGTGATCGGCCGGCTTTTGGCGGATACGGGGTCTCTGCCCGAAGGCAAACTCGAGCAGGTCAAAGCGACTTGCGCCAAGAACGCGAAACCGTTCGAATATGCGTTCCTTCTCGACGCTTTAAAGGATGAGCAGTCGCAAGGGATCACGATCGATGCGGCACGTTGTTTTTTTCATACGAAGAAGCGCGAATACATCGTGATCGATGCGCCGGGGCATATCGAATTCCTCAAGAACATGATCACCGGCGCCTCGCGGGCCGAAGCAGCCCTGCTTGTGATCGATGCGAAGGAAGGGATCCTCGAG
>PLLJ01000007.1 GCA_003140935.1 Candidatus Omnitrophota bacterium | reverse complement strand
CGTCTTAGCCTTGGTGAGCCATTACCTCACCAACTAGCTGATAGGCCGCGGGCCCATCCAAGGGTGATAGGTCCTTACGGATCCCCATCTTTCCCCTGCACTTCGAAAAGTGCAGGACGTATCCGGTATTAGCCCGTCTTTCGACAGGTTATCCCGAACCCTAGGGCAGGTAACCCACGTGTTACTCACCCTTTCGCCACTAAACTTCCGAAAAAGCTAGAAGTTCCGTTCGACTTGCATGCCTAATCCACGCCGCCAGCGTTCGTTCTGAGCCAGGATCAAACTCTCCGAAAAGAGTATTTGATCCAAGTCCTGTCTTCCGACAGGACAGTTGCAAAACTTACGATCCGGCTCCGCACACAAAAATGAGAAAGAACAACCCTTCGAGACAAAAATTCCCTTGAAGAGAAAGCGTCAAGAAAGGAACTGCGAAATTTTAAAGAAGTAATTCTTGAAATGCCCGACTACCCCATTCCTTTGAGGTGCCGTGTATTATATAAACGAACACAACCCTGTCAAGCTTTAATAAAAAAAATCTAGCTTTTCTCGAGGCTCTAGGAGTTTACCCGGTAATCAGCGATTTTGCAAGCAGGCCTAAACATTGAATTCGTCGCATCGCAAGAGCGGCTTGCCGTTCTGTCCCTCTGTGGTAAAAGAAACTATTGGGGATATTCTTAGGAATCCGGTCCTATCCTGCCGCACCGAGAACGCTGTCCATAGCTTCTTTACTCCACAGTGACTGACTTGGCCAAGTTTCTCGGTTGGTCAACGTCTCTGCCGTTGAGCACGGCGATCTTGTAGGCCAGGAACTGGAGCGGGATAACGGTAAGAAGCGGCGAGAGGGTCTCGGGAATTTTTGGGATTGCGAAGAAGTCGTCGGACATTTTTTCAAGGTCTTTGCGGCCTTCGGTCCCGATTGCAATCACGATGCCGTCACGGGCCCGTATCTCCTGGATGTTAGAGATCATTTTGTCGTAAGTCAAAGAGTCCGGTGCGATACAGATCACGGGCTGTTCATGGTCGATCAGCGCGATCGGCCCGTGCTTCATCTCTCCCGCCGCATAGCCATGGGCGTGGGCATAAGAAATTTCCTTGAGTTTCAGGGCGCCTTCGAGTGCGGTCGGATAATTGTATCCTCGCCCAAGATAAAGAAAGTTGCGTCGGGTGTAATGCTTCTGGGCGCAATGTTCGAACCTTTTAATCTCTTTTAAAACCTTGGCGCAATGCTTGGGTATTTTCTTGAACTCCCGAAGCAAGACCTTAAGGTCCTTCGCGGAGATCGTTTTACGGATCTTGGCCATATAAAAATCGAACAGAAAAAGTGTCGCGAGTTGGGCGATGTAGGCTTTGGTCGAGGCCACGCCTATCTCCGGACCGGCATGTGTGTAAATGACCGCGTCTGCTTCGCGCGCGATCGTACTTCCAACCACGTTCACAATGGCCAGCGTCACCGCGCCTTGGACCTTTGCTTCACGCAGAGCCGCTAACGTGTCCGCGGTTTCACCGGACTGCGTGATCAATACCACCAGATCCTCGGAATCGAGGATCGGCTTTCCGTAGCGGAACTCGCTCGAAACCTCGGTTTGACAAGGAATCCGCGCATACTGCTCCATGGCGATACTTCCCACCAGACCTGCGTGGTAGGCCGTGCCGCAGCTGATCATGGAAACTTTATGGATTTTCCGAAGGCGTTTTTGGAATTTTCTATCCAGAGTATCAAAAAAGATCTCGCCGTTTTTTTGGATCCGCTTGGTAAGAATATTTCTCAAAACCTCAGGCTGCTCATACATCTCTTTGAGCATGAAATGCGGGAAGCCCTGCTTCTGGGCCTGAGACACATCCCAGTGGACAGTCGCCGGGTGACGTTTGACCCAAGACTTGGTCTTCAAAGAATAAATAGAGATCTCTTTGGCAGTGATCACGGCCAAGTCTTCATCTTCAAGATAGATGACTTGCCGCGTATAGGGAAGAAGCGCCGTTACATCGCTCGCAACGAAATTTTCTCCCTGTCCCAGTCCGATCACAAGAGGATTGGACCTTTTATACGCGATCAGGGTGTCCGGATCGTCTTTAGAAAAAAGGACAAAGGCGAAGAATCCGTGCAATTCACCGACCGCTCGCTTAACGGCATCAAAAAGCTTGGAAGATTTTCGGTAATAGGAGCCGATGAGATTGACGCCGACCTCGGTGTCGGTTTGGGACAAAAAATGCACCTTTTTTCTCTGAAGCGCATTCTTGATCGAGGCATAGTTCTCTATGATTCCGTTATGGACCAGGGCGATCTTCCCCGAGGCATCAACGTGAGGGTGGGCGTTTGCGCGGGAAGGTTCACCGTGAGTCGCCCACCGTGTATGGCCGATCCCGATATGGGCTTCAATGGCAAAATCCCCGAGCTTCTCTTTAAGGACCCCCAGTTTGCCTTTTTCTTTAATGACGGATAATCCGCCTTTTTGTTGGTCCACACAGGCGATCCCGGCGGAGTCGTAGCCCCGGTACTCAAGCCGCTCAAGTCCTTTGATCAGGACCGGCACCGTGTTCTGATAACCAACATAACCGATAATGCCACACATACCAAAAATCCTCCGGATTTTTGAGGGACAGGGAACTAAGAGCTCGTTTAGAGCTTGACGATTCCCGAGTCCCGACTCGCGGCGTATTATATACAAGGAATAACATTTTGACAGATGATTTCCTTTTCAATAGTATTAACGCTGAGGGAAAAATCCATGACGCCCTGGCTATCTTATAGAAATTGTTGATGAGGAAGTCGGGACAGTCATGATTACCCATTTATTTTTTAATTAAGGAAAATCATGGCGCAAAATCGACGAAAGCATTTTTTTATCAACAAACCTCTTCAGATCCGCTTTATGCTCGCGGTCATCGTTCCTCTCCTTTTGATCAATGTCATCGCGCTTGCCGGTCTTTATTTTGGGATCTGGAGCAAAGTCCTCGATACCTTTTCCAATGAACAAACGCTCAACGATCTTGTGACCGCCTCCCGAATGGTTGAATATGACCAGGCGCGCCACCCCGTCCCCTCCCAGAATTTTTCTTCTTTGTCTTTTTTCATGCAGACCGAAAAACTAAGCCAGCGTCAGCGCGAGATCTTTAAAGGGATCCTTGACGAAACGAACCAGTCGCTGCTTTGGAAGTTTTTGCTGCTCCTTTTCTTTCTCGCCTGGGGCACGATCTTTATTTCACACAAGATTGCGGGGCCTTTTTTCAGGTTCAGCAAAGCTTTTAATGAGATCGAAAAGGGCGATTATCGAGCACGTGTCTTCCTGAGAAAACTGGATGAAGGCCATCCCGTCGCTCAAGAGTTCAACGAGGCGATGGAGAAAACGGACCATTTGCTCTCCAACCTCAAAACTTTAGCCCAAGAAAAGGACGCGCCCCAAGCTGTCGCGAAAATCAAAGAAAAACTCTCGACCGTCCAAACCAGCGCTAATGTTTAAACGTCTCATTTGTTTTTTGCTCGTCCTTTCTCTCGCTTTTTCTCTTTCTCCCATCCCGCTCTCGGCCTTTGAACCGTCTCCGGAAGACCGCGCTCTTTTGAATAAAATCGAAAAAGATACTTTTCAATATTTTACGCGTTTTTCAGATAAGATCACGGGGCTCACCAAGGATTCTTCTCGCCCGGGCTCACCTTCTTCCGTGGCAACCACCGGGTTTGCCCTCGCCGCCTACGCGATCGGAGGCTCTCATGGATGGATCGCTCAGGATTATGCCTACGCACGGATCCTCACGACCCTTCAAACGCTTCGCCGAAAAGCGGCACACCAGAATGGGGTTTTTTATCATTTTCTCGACGCCAGGACAGGAAACCGGGTCTGGGGTTCGGAAGCTTCCTCGATTGACACCGCTCTGGCCGTAGCGGGTGCTCTTTTAGCGGCCCGCTATTATCCCGGCACTGAGATTGAAAAACTCGCTAATGAGATCTATGAACGCGTCAATTGGAAATGGCTGATGAATGGTTCCGACTTTATTTGTATGGGGTGGACGCCCGAAGGCAAATTTCTTCCTTACTACTGGGATTCCTATAATGAGCTCATGATCCTTGTGGCCCTCGCTATCGGCTCCCCCACCTTCCCGGTACCGCCCGGCGCCTGGGAGCGCTGGCTGCGTCCCGAGGGAGATCATAATGGCCACAAGATCATTTACGCCTCGACCGGTTCTCTTTTCACTTATCAATTTTCACATGCTTATATCGATTTCCGGAAGTTGGATGATCGTGGGGTCAATTTTTTTGAAAATTCGCGCGAAGCGACTTTGGCAAACCGGGAATATTCCATGAGTTTTTCCGGGCAACATAAGGGTTACTCCGAATCCTCGTGGGGCCTTTCCGCGTCCCTGGGTCCGGGCGGTTATAAGGCTTACGGCGGAAAACCAGGGGGCGGGCTTCAGGATGGCACGCTCGCTCCTTATGCTGCGCTTTCCTCGATCGTTTTTACTCCGGAATTTTCGATCCAATCCGCGCGATTTTTCTATGACAGCTATCCCAAAGAGCTTTATGGAAATTTCGGGTTCAAGGACGCTTTCAATCTCGACAAGCAGTGGTGGGCCAACGAGTACCTCGGCATCGACCAAGGAATTACATTGCTCATGTTGGAGAATTATTTGAATGGCGAGATCGTGTGGAAGAAATTCATGGAACTTCCGGCGATTAAGAAGTGGATCGAGCTTACGGGTCTCAAACAACGATCCGCCTCAATAACTACGAACTAAGCCTCCGGGCAAACGAAGGATCTCGCTTTAAATTGGGCCGGTGCTACAAACCCTTAAAATTAATATGCTCGCAGCGTTATTCTTTTTCTTTCCTGAGCAACCTGATGGCGAGCTGCATCGCGGCTTCCTCGATGATCTCGCGCGTCAGGTAGGTTCCTTTTTTTATTTCTTCTTTGATTTCGCGGACGCGCCCCAGATTGGGCTCCGCTTCGGTGGGGATAAGACGAAGATATTTCCGGACCTCCTCGCGATCTTTCTGGGCGTTTGTTTTCTCGCTAGGAGCTTGGATCCTGAATTTAGATCTTTTTTCTGCCACGCTTTGCATGCTTCCTGCCTTTAAGCCACTCGCGGCCGACTTGGGACAAAACAGTTACACGGCTTCCTTCGCTGTGGCTCTCTTTATATCGACGCAGCGTGACAAAACTTAATGCGTTTATAGCCAGTATTAAAAATTTTCTTGTTTGCTTCCCCGCTCCTTTTTAGGCTTCCAGGCTCAAATGTCCGGCGCGGCGCATGAGATGCCCGCGCAACCGGATCACAACCTTGGTGTGGATCTGGCAAACCCGGGACTCGGAAACATCCAAGATCTCGCCGATCTCGCGAAGCGTCAAGTTCTCGTAATAGTAAAGCACGATCACGAGTTTTTCTTTTTCGGGAAGCTGGTCGATCGCCTCGGCCAACAACTCCTTGACTTCACCCTGGTGAACGAAGCTGAACTGGTCCGTGATCAGAGAATCCTCGATGGTCTGGAGCCGCGAGATGGGTTTATTGCCATCATCGTTCTGCCATACTTCATCGAGCGACAAAAAGGTTGTGGAGTTGAGATCGCTGTAGATCGAGTTCAGATCATCCGTCGAGATCTTCAAGGCCTTGGCCACTTCATCATCCGTGGCCAGACGGCCATTCTTTTCTTCGAGCTCTTTGCATTTGCGGTCGATCTCCCTGGCACGTTTGCGCAAAAGCCGCGGCGCCCAATCGAGCTTGCGAAGCTCATCCATGATCGAACCACGAATACGCGATACGGCATAGGTCTCAAACTTATTCCCCTGGGAAACGTCGTATTTATTGATAGCATCAAAAAGACCGAGGATACCATAGCTGACGAGATCGTTAAACTCGACATTCGGGGGCAGCCCGATCGCCACGCGCCCAGCTACGTATTTCACCAGATAGAGATATTTTTTTACGATCTCTTCGCGCAAAGAAAGACTTTTGGTCCTCTTGAACTTCTTCCACATCTTGATCTCATCTTCGTGCATGGGGGATCTCCTTTTCACCTCGTCTCGCTAAAGAGCCGTTCATTTCGGGCTCTCCTGCTGCTCGAGGATCTTTTTGATTTGACTTAATGTATAATTTTTCGTTTGCAAGATCTTGATCTGTTCTAAACGATCAAAGGCTGATTCATCGTAAAGCCGATGTCCTGAAATGGTCCGCCGGGCCTCATGAATAAGCCCCGCAACCGTATAATTATGAAGCGTCTGCCTGGAAAGACTCGTGTACTGCATCACTTCCCCGATCTTATAGAGTTTTTCGCGTTTCATTGCGCTTTGCTCCTTGCCCCATCCTTTTGTGAAAGGATTTTCTGCAGGATGGATAACGCTTTGGGATCCTCGGGCTCAAGCATGAGGATCTTCTCAACTGTGAATTGGGCTTGTCCTAGTTGTCCCCGAGTCGCGAGGTCTTCCGCCTGCGTGCGGTATTGCTCCAGACGGTCCGCAATTTCATTTTTATACATCTTGTGAATGAAGAGCGTGTCGGCTTTGCCTTCTTTGAGGGCTTTTGCTTTGATCTGATCGATCAGTTCCGAGGCAGTGCTATCGTTGGCATCATAAAGAAAAACCTTTTCCGCGGCAAAAAGCGCCAGATCGTACTGGTTGGCGTTAAAAAGAGTGCGACTCCGTTCAAGCCAGGTTTTGATCTGATCCTGTTTATCGTCTGCGTTCATTTCATCGATGGCCTGCGGCAAAAAGTGTTCTTTCTGGCGTTCGATCTCCTTGTCGAGAATATCTGCCATGAGTTTCATGGCCCTTGAATTTTGAGGCTCTTCGGCGAGAACTTGCTGAGCGGCTTGATGGGCATTGTAATATTCATGATTGTTATAAAATTTTTCGGCCTTCGAAAGCACTTCTTCACGGTCACCTGAGACCAGGGAGGATCGCGGCTCCGTCGCGCATCCTGCCAGAAATCCTGCTATGAGTATCATCATGATTGGTCTCATAATTTTATAAAATGTAAATTACATTTTATACTTTACAATATATAACCCTCTATAGTTCGTCAACATAAAAATAAAAGATTTTTAATAATCCACAACTAATGGTGCCTGTTTCATTTAAGAATGCTATATGTAGACATATCCTAGTATTATTTTTTAGAAAATATGCGGCCATGCCGATAATTTGAGCAAAAGATCCTGTGGCGCCTTAAAGGCTAGGAGAGAAAACGATGACGCTTTATGAGAAATTAATCGATTTAAAATACCGGCAGGGTGTTCCGACCTATGAGCTTGCGCACCGCTTCCCGGAACATGTCGATCGCGTTACTGAAGTCGCCTTACTAGACATTCCGGAAAACACTTTGAAGGAAGTGATCCCGGAAAAAAGGATCCTGGAGCGGGTGATAAACCTGAAAAAGCAGTTCCAAGGAATGGCTCGAGCGCAACGCCGGAAGGAAAGAGTCTTCGATTAAAATCTATTTTTCGCTAAAAATACCCATCTTGCGGAATTTCTGATAACGCATCTCTGGCAGATCTTTTCGAGGAATTTTTTTCAACTCTTCCAATGTTTCGTTGACCGTCTTCCGGAGATTTTCTGCTGCCATGTTGAAATCGCGGTGAGCGCCGCCAAGCGGTTCCGGGATCACTCCGTCGATCACGCCAAGTCCGAGCAGATCCGGACCGGTCAATTTCAAAGCGGCTGCGGCATCCGGCGCTCGTGTCGGTTCTTTCCATAGGATCGCAGCGCAGCCCTCCGGAGAAATGACGGAGTAATAAGCGTTCTCCATCACAAAAATCCTGTCCCCGACTCCGATCCCCAAGGCGCCGCCGCTGCCGCCTTCGCCGATCACGATGCAGATAATAGGGACCTTGAGCTCCCCCATCGCCCTGAGATTGTAAGCAATGGCCTCGGCTTGGCCGCGTTCTTCGGCTCCGATACCCGGATAAGCGCCCGGAGTATCAATAAAACACAGGATCGGAAGGTTGCGCTTCTCCGCAAGCTCCATAACGCGCATCGCTTTTCGATAGCCCTCAGGGTGGGCGCTTCCGAAACTGCGCATCAAATTTTCTTTAGTATCACGGCCTTTCTGATGTCCGATGATACAGACCGGCTCTCTACCCTCCCATTTTGCGATCCCCGTTACAATGGCCCTGTCGTCGCTGAAGCGCCGGTCCCCGTGGATCTCAAGAAAATCCGTGGTCAAATAGTTCACGTAATCAAGCGTGTACGGACGAAGCGGGTGGCGCGCAACCTGCACGCGTTGCCAGGGCGTCAGATGATCGAAGATATCTTGAATGGCCTTCTCAAGTTTTTTTTCCGCGCTTTTGATCTCGACGGAAAGGTCGATGCCGTCGTGATTGATCTTGCGAAGCTCGTTGATCTTTCTTTCCATCTCAACGACAGGCCGCTCAAAGGAAAGACAGGTATCAAAAATGTCGCGCGTGCCGAGCTTGATCTTTTCTTTAGCCCCGGTGGGTTCGAGCACTGTTTTGTTGTTGGATCTTTTTTTCTTCATTTTTTTAGATGCCATAATAATTTTTTCCGGAATTATTCTGATTTTTATTTTTTCTTAATCATTGTGGTCAGGATTGCCCCAGTTTTTGTTTTGATTCAATTGATAAGAATTGGGACTAATCTTGGATGATGACCTTGGTGCCGACCGGGACAATACTATAAAGTTCCTCGACATCTTCGTTGAGCATGCGGATGCAGCCTTCGGAAGCTTGGGTGCCGATACTCTTAGGCTCGATCGTTCCGTGGATCCCATAGGCTGGCTTATCAAAACCCAGCCAGCGCGTCCCCAGGGCGTTCTCCGGACTTCCCGGAGGAAGAATGGCCCCCGTCTTGAACCAGGTCGGATGAACCAGCTTGTCCGTGATCTTGAACTCACCCGTCGGTGTGCAGTTCTTTTTACCCGTTGCAACGGAATATTTTTTCACCGCTTCGTTATTCGAATAGAGAACCAGCGTGTTCTTGGATTTATCTATCCGGATTAAAAAGGGCGCCGTGTGGATCTTGAGCTTCATTTTGACGTAGATGTTATCGCTTTTAAGATCATTGATCTTTTTAATAAAATCCACGGTCGTATGATTCTTCTTCGCAAGCACATAAAGAGTGTCGCCGGCTTGCACCGTATAGACGATGCTGTCGGGGGTTATTTCCTTGGAAACAAGCGCCTTCCAGCGCCGTTGCATCTCTGTCGTGTTCAATGTTGAAGAAACTTCTTTTTTCGCCGGAACTTCTGCAAGTTTTTCCGTTTTTGCCGGAACTTCGATGGTTGTTTTTGCGAGAATTTCGTTAGAAGCTTTTGCGGGGGAAGTTTCGGCTTTTATCTTAGAAGCCGTACTTTCATCCTTTTCGACATTAGAAACAGTAGCGACCGGAACAGTTTTCACTTCACTCGCGACGAGATCATTTTTTTTTGAAGTATCTTGGTTGGTCTTCGGAAGTTCAGCTGCCGGTGAGGTTTGGGAAGAAGTTTTCAACGGAGCGGGTATCCCGTTCGTTGCATTCTTAACATCAGTTTCGGTCGCAAAAATTTTGGCTGGCATAAGAAAAACTGCAAGAATTAAAACAATTGAAAGGCTATTTTTTTTCATAGTGGCTCCTTTACTTGCAAAAAAGAACGGCAATCACGATCCCCAAGAAAGCTCCTGCGATCACTTCGACCGGCGTATGGCCAAGAAGCTCCTTGAGACGTTTTTCAGGAACAGCGCCTTTTAAATAAAATTCGTCCACGATCTCATTAAGGATCTTGCCTTGCCATCCCAGGTGCCGGCGGACTCCCGCGGCATCGAACATCGTAATGAGACACAATATCAACCCCATCAGGAATGGAATGCTCCGAAAGCCATAGTAAAGTCCCACGACCGTCGCAAGACTTGCCACGGTCGCTGAATGCGCGCTCGGCATCCCTCCTGTATCAAAAAGCCAACGGACATCGAATTTTTTTTTACTCGCCCCGCCCAAGATCACTTTGAGGGCTTGAGCTACAAACCAGCTCGAAAAAACCGCAACAAAAGCCTTTTCGCTGTGAAATGGAGGGGTTGGGATTACGATCATAAGCTCCTTGGAAAAACGGAAAAAGAGTTGACGCCTTCCTTGCTTATGCTATATAATCATATAAAATATGATTTTAAGATATTTCTAATCATGGCACCAACCCATGAGCGCGTCATTATAAGTTTAGCCTATTTAAAAAGCAAGTTTGTTTCTTGACCCAATTTTCAGTAAAGAAATGACTGAGAATTGGGGCTAGCACCATTCATTCATAAAATCATTATGGAAAACGGTGCCTGAAACGGAAAAGGAGTTTGCGGTCCTATGATACGCATCAAAAGCGCCTTTGCCTTGGGTATCCATGCTTTTCCTGTGGATATCGAAATCGATATCACCAGCGGTCTTCCTCAGCTGATCCTGGTGGGCCTTCCGGATGCGAGCATCAAAGAAGCCCGGGAAAGAGTCCGTACCGCTCTCAAGAACAGCGGCTTCCACATTCCTCCTGATAAAATCACGATCAGTCTCGCCCCCGCGGATATCAAGAAAGAGGGTGCCGCATTCGACTTCCCCATCGCTATGGGAATCCTGGCCTGCCACGGCATCATTCCCCCCGAAAAGCTCGCCGGCCATATTTTTCTTGGGGAATTGGCCCTCGACGGGACCCTGCGTCCCATGAGAGGTGTTATCTCCATCACCTCAGGGCTTAAAAATTCGTCGTTCGTTCTTCCGGCCGAAAACGGGGAAGAGGCGGCGCTAGCCAAAGCCGCGACGGTCTATCCTGTAAAAAGCCTTAGAGAGACTGTTGATTTCCTGCTCGGCGAACGAGAGATCAGGCCGCTCCAAAACATTCCTTATGAAAATAGGGTGCCTTCTCAGAACTTATTTGATTTTTCCGAGGTTCGCGGCCAGCAGGCAGCTAAACGGGCTCTGGAAATCGCCGTAGCTGGGAATCATAAAATACTTTTTATGGGTCCTCCCGGAAGCGGAAAGACCATGCTCGCCAAGCGTATTCCGAGCCTCCTCCCTCCCATGGACTTTGAGGAGGCTCTGGAAATCACAAAGATCCACAGCGTGGCAGGCCTGTTCCCGCAGGGAAACTGCCTTGTTTCCGAGAGACCTTTTCGTTCGCCCCATTACACAGCCTCCGCTATTGCCTTGGCGGGAGGCGGAACATCCCCAAGACCCGGAGAGATGTCCCTCTCTCACGGCGGCGTTCTTTTCCTGGATGAACTTCCGGAATTTCGACGCGACGCGCTGGAGACTCTTCGAGGTCCGCTTGAGGATGGTTGCATCACGATCTCGCGTGCCAAAAGTCAGATTACTTTTCCGGCTAACTTCTTGCTCGCGGCAGCCATGAACCCTTGCCCATGTGGCTATCTAGGCGATCCGAG
>PLLJ01000004.1 GCA_003140935.1 Candidatus Omnitrophota bacterium | reverse complement strand
GCGAAAAAAAACGCAACGAGATCTTGCAACTGGCGGCGCTTGGGCCCAAGCTCGCCATTCTGGATGAAACCGATTCCGGTCTTGATATCGATGCCCTGAAGATCATCTCTGAAGGCGTGAACCGTTTGCGGAACCCGGAGCGTTCGTTCATTTTGGTCACCCATTATCAGAGAATGCTCAACTACATTATGCCGGATCAGGTGCATGTGCTTATGGGCGGGAAGATCGTGCTGTCGGGTGGTCGAGACCTCGCGTTCAAGCTCGAAGAAAAAGGATATGAGTGGGTGAAGGAAGACCGGTGAATGAAAGTGAAAAAATATGGCTGAAAACAAAACAATAGACAGATATTTAAAAGCCTTTGAGAACGTGAAGGCAGATGCGGATTCCGAGCCGTCATGGCTCCTCCGTCTGCGTGAGGCGGCCATGTCTTCATTTGTCGAACAGGGATTTCCGACGAACAAAGACGACGCGTGGCGCTATACGGATGTCACGGCGATCCGGGAAGTGTCATGGGACTTCCATGAAACGGCCCCGGAGCTCTCCCCCGAAACCGTTGAGGCATTAAAGCGGCAAAGCGGCCCGAACTTTTTACTGATGGTGAACGGAAGATTCTCGCGCGAACATTCCTCGGTCGAAGAAGGGATTGAGGTGGCGGACCTTGCGGAGGCGGCCGTTTCACGCTCGGATCTCATGGAGTCGTATCTGGGGCGGTGCGCCGCTCCCGGGAACGACGCTTTTAAAGACTTGAACACCGGTCTATTTAAGCATGGTCTTTTTATACACATACCCGAAAACCGCATCATCAAAGAACCGATCCACATCGTATTCCTGGCTTATGTTTCAAAGAAGCCGAGCGTCTTTCAAGTGCGGAATCTCATTATGGCCGGAAGAAAAAGCAAGACAGCCATCGTGGAAACCTATGTGGCGGGAGATGCAAAAAGTTATTTCACGAACGCTGTAACGGAAATCCTCCTTGGAGAGGATGCTCAAATGGAACATTGCAAGATCCAAAGGGAGAGTTCCGAGGCTTTTCACGTTGCGGCGACGCAAGTGGTTCAGCACCGCGGGAGTTCCTTCGTCTCCTTTGCGCTTTCGACCGGGTCCCGTTTGATGCGAAATGATTGCCGCGTCATGCTGGCGGCGGAGTTCACATCCTGCGAACTGAACGGGCTTTATCTGGGCGAGGGGGATCAGGTGCTGGATCATCAGACTTTTGTGGACCATCAGAAACCGGACGGCAAAAGCGATCAATTTTTCAAAGGGCTCTTGGCCGGAAATTCCCGCGGGGTTTTTCGCGGGCGGGTCATGGTGCGCCAGGACGCTCAGCGGACCGACGCTCATCAGACGAACAAGAACCTGCTTCTTTCGGATACCGCAAAGATCGATACCCAACCCCAGCTTGAGATCCTTGCCGACGACGTTAAGTGCAGTCACGGCGCGGCCGTCGGCCAACTCCAGGAAGACGCGCTTTTTTATTTACGTTCCCGGGGGATCGATGAAAAAGAAGCCGGGCATATGTTGGCCCAGGGTTTTGCCCGGGAAGTGATCGAACGTTCGAGCCTGAGCTTCATGAAAGAAACTTTATTGGAACTTGTGAATGAAAAATTATTGCAACAATTGTGCAGCGGTTCATAAAAAAGGTGAATGAATGACGCCTATGGAAAATTTTAACGTAGAAGAGATCCGGCAAGACTTTCCGATCCTCCGGGAGCAGGTCTACGGCAAGCCGCTCACGTATCTTGATAATGCCGCGACGACACAGAAGCCCCAGATTGTGATCGACACCCTGACGCAATATTACTCCAAGGAGAACGCCAATATCCACCGGGGCATTTTCTGCCTAAGCGAGCAGGCGACCAAGCGTTACAAAAGCGCACGCCACAAGGTCCAGGAATTCATCGGCGCCGCGGCGGATAAAGAGATCATCTTTGTGCGCGGGACCACGGAAGCGATCAATCTCGTGGTTCAGTGCTATGGCCGGACTTTTCTTAAGGCCGGGGATGAGGTCCTTATCACGCACATGGAGCATCATTCCAATATCGTTCCCTGGCAGATGCTGGGCGAAGAGACCGGAGTCAAACTTAAGGTGGCCCCCATCAACGATCGGGGCGAACTCATGCTGGAAGATTTCAAAAAACTTCTTACGGATAAAGTAAAGTTCGTATCCGTCGCTCATGTTTCGAACGCGCTAGGCACGATCAATCCGGTCAAAGAGATCGTGCGCCTCGCGCACGCGCAGGGGGTTCCCGTGCTGCTCGACGGCGCGCAGGCCGTGGCGCATACTCCCGTGAATGTTCAGGACCTCGATTGCGATTTTTACGTCTTTTCCGGACATAAACTTCTTGGACCCACGGGGATCGGGGTCCTTTATGGAAAAAGAGAATTTCTGGAAAAGATGCCGCCTTATCAGGGCGGCGGCGATATGATCCGTTCTGTGACATTTGAAAAAACGGTCTTTAACGACCTGCCGTACAAATTCGAGGCCGGGACACCGCACATCGCAGGCGTGATCGGGCTTGGCGTAGCGATCGATTATATCGGCTCGATCGGGCTTGAACGGATCGAGGCGTATGAGCAGGAGCTTTTGAAGTATGGGACCGAAAAGCTCTTACAGGTCCCAGGCCTCCGGCTGATCGGGACCGCGAAGCATAAATCCGCTATTCTTTCCTTCGTATTGGGGGAGGCTCACGCGCACGATATCGGAACGATCCTGGACCGCCAAGGGATCGCCATCCGCGCAGGCCACCATTGCGCCATGCCTGTGATGCAGCGTTTTAATGTTCCGGCCACGACGCGCGCATCGCTTGCTTTTTATAATACGAAAGAAGAGATCAACCGTTTGGTGACGGCGCTCCATGAAGTGACGGAGATATTTCAGTGAACGGGGATATTCGTGAACTTTATCAACAGATGATCATGGATCATAATAAAAACCCCCGGAACTTTCACGCGATGACGGACGCCGACCGGATGGTGGAAGGCTATAATCCTCTTTGCGGCGACCATTTCAAGGTTTACATCAAAATGGAAGGGGACACGATCCAGGACATCAGCTTCAACGGTTCGGGATGCGCGATCTCGAAGTCCTCCGCGTCGATGATGACCTCCGCCCTTAAAGGGAAAACGCGGGGAGAAGCCAAGGCTCTTTTTGAAGAGGTCCATAAGATGCTCTCCCGTGGCATGGGGGAACCGTTCGACGCGGCGAAGGTCGGGAAGCTCGCGACGCTCGGCGGCGTGTGTGAATTCCCGTCGCGCGTCAAATGCGCTTCGCTCGCCTGGCACACGATGCTCGAAGGGTTAGAGCCCACGGGGAAGCAGGTTACGACGGAATAATAAAATCGGGACTCGGGACTTGCTCCTCGTTTTTAACACGAGTCCCGAGCGACGAGTCCCGCGCTGTTAACGTCCATAAGGTTAATGACATTATGAGCGAAGAAAAAACAATCGAGGAGCAGATCTGGGACCAGCTACGACTTTGCTATGACTACGAGATCCCGGTCAATATCGTGGAGCTGGGGCTTATTTATGACTTTAAGATCGAGGAACTTCCGGAAGGGAAGAAGGCAGTTGGGGTGCGCATGACCTTCACCAGTCCCATGTGCCCGATGGGAGACCTCATCAAAAAAGACGTGGAGCGCCGCGTCGAGACCGTTCCGGGCGTCAAGAAAGTCTCCGTGGTGATCGCCTTTGATCCGCCCTGGGACCCGACCCGCATGACCGAAGCCGCGAAGCTCCAGCTCGGCCTCTTGTAATTTAAATAGAATAAAGAACAGCTCCCCACAAGAGCATCGATCCCCAGAGCGGGACCCCCCAATAACCTGCCGCGGAGAAGATCGAACCTAACGTCAGAGAGAGCGCGCAGGTCCAGAGACCGAATCCCAGGTTTTTGCGGACCCGGGACCCGCGGGGCGCACGATCCATCATCATGAGCGCGGCGAGAAAAAGAAAATAGATGACCGTATAATGATGAAACTGGGTCACGGGCGAAGTGAAGAGCATGAGCATGGGGAAAAGCGAGAATTCCGCGAGGGAGCGTAACGGTTCCTGTGGCGAGCCCGGGAGTGTTCTTTGTGTTTTCACGAACGGAAGTGCGAGCAGCACGACTCCGAGGCCGGATGTGATAAAACGGACCAGCGCGTTGGAGTGGCCGATGAATTGCGCTTGGGACGGCCAGGCGAACCGGGTGGCGACAGCGTAAGAACATTGGTTCTTTGCGGCGAAGGGGTTGAAAAGCTCTCCCCACAGATAGTGACGATACGCGGTATCGGATTGAGAGGCCGACATCAGGCCCTGCCAGATCTTCAGGAGTTCCCAGTTCTGATGAAAACCGATGGCCAGAGAAGGGAGCAGGAAAAAGAAAAGGCCGAAGCCCACCAGGATACTCAGGAGGATCCTCCATTCCCGTTTCATGAGAAAGAAAAAGACGAGGAAAGCGAGAGGACTGATCTTGAGCGCTACCGCAAATGCAAGGAGGAGTCCTGTCAGGATCTTGTGTTGTGTGAGATAGTTGTAGAGAATAGCGGCCATCAAAAAAAGTGAAATGGTCCCGAACTGTCCGCGCGTAAGGGTCGTGAGAAACATGGGAAGGCAGAAGAACAGGGACAGAGCAATCTGCCAGGGCGCGGGCCGGCATCCTAATGATTCCGGCACGCTCGCGTGGCCTTGATGGCCAGTCTTCGCAGGCCGGGCGTTCTCCGGAAAACGCCGGGAAAGCACTACAGTTCCTGCGAGACAGGCGAGTGACAAAAGGTAAGCGAGCGGAACCGTGGCGCCTAGCGGCCATTTCGAGATTGGGGCCAGGAGGATAGCCAGGAGCGGGGGATAGACATAATGCCAGCTTCGTTTATTTTCAATCCCGTAGATATGGTTCGCCCGGCCTTCAGCAATCATTCGGCCTGCCACTAGGTACACGGTCAGATCCGTGCGCTGGCGAGAGCTGATGGCCCCGCGGTAAAACGTGGAGATACCGATCCCAAAGACCAGTCCCAGGACGAGCAGGGTCCCAAGCCACTTTCTGTTCAAAATGTATTCTATGAGTTTTTGAATGGGTTCCATATTTTGGGGTAAGGGGTCAGGCGTTTCGCGTACGCCGTACTGCCTTTTCGATTGAATCTAATACACCAACCAAGCTATAATCACAACTCATTTTTAGATTTATAAGCACATCCCATGGGAAGGAAATTTATGTCCAATGCTCAATCGCATCATAAGCGTCTTTATGAATCGAAGATCATCCGGGAAGATATCGTCCGGCTCACGAAGTGTCTCAAGGACCAGATCAAGCATTTCGAGGGGAAGACCTTCCTGGTCACGGGTGCGGGTGGATTTCTTGGCAATTATATCGTCCTGCTCCTCCGCTATCTCAATAAGGAAGTTCTCAAAAAGAAACTTTCCGCGATCCTGCTCGACAATTTCATTACCGGCTATGAGCAGCAGATCTTTTCCGACGACCATCTGACCTTTCTGAAGCATAACGTCATCGATCCTTTCAAGACGGACAAAAAGATCGATTACCTGATCCATGCCGCGGGGATCGCGTCTCCGGTCTATTACACCAAGTTCCCGGTCGAGACGATGGACGTCGGGACGATCGGAACGCGGAATATGCTGGAGCTTGCACGTGAAAAGAAAGTGCAGAGTTTTCTTTTTACCAGTTCAAGCGAGGTTTACGGGGATCCCGACAACCGACATGTGCCCACCACCGAAGAATATCGCGGGAACGTGTCCGTGACCGGGCCGCGGGCCTGTTATGACGAATCCAAACGCTTCGGCGAGACCATGTGCGAGACGTTCTGGAACGTGTATGGTGTCCCGGTCAAGATGGTGCGTCCCTTCAATGTGTACGGGCCCGGCATTCGTCCGGACGATTACCGGGTATTACCGAATTTTATCGAGCATGCCCTCCGGAAAGAACCGCTTCCGATCCACGGGGACGGCCGCAATACGCGCGCTTTCTGCTACATCAATGACGCAATCGAGATGCTTTTCCGTGTCCTTTTTTCGAAAGCCAACGGGGAATCGTTCAATATCGGGAATCCTGAGATAGAACTTTCGGTGGCCGGGCTTGCGAAATATGTCGCGGAGGCCATGCCTTATCCTGTGGAGATCGTGCATATCGACCCGCCGCACGCGGTCTATTCCAAGAGCGATCCGAAACGCCGTTGTCCCGATATTTCCAAGATTAAAAAGGTCACGGGATTCAAACCCAAGTACCCGCTCAAAGAAGGGCTTCGAAGGACCATCGCCTGGTTTAGCGAAGAATAAAAATCCCGTTCCACGTTCAATATTATCTGATTCATTTCAAAGAAAGGGATTATTATGGAATTAGAAACGGTCACGCACATCAAACCGGCTTTTGTGGACGCGCGCGGTAAGATCATCAACGTTTTTGAAGGTACGACCGGTCATGTCGCGTATATCACTTCCAAGAAAGGATCGGTTCGTGCGAACCATTATCACAAAAAAGACGTTCAGCATATGTATTTGATCAGCGGAGCTTATGAAAGCCACTCGTGCGAAGTGAAGAATCCCTCGAACAGGCAAGTGCTTTATGCGAAGGCTGGTGATATCGTGAGCACGCCGCCCATGGTCGCCCACGCCCAAAAGTTCACCGAGGATTCTGTTTTTCTGTCTCTGACGACCCGTGAGCGCGAAGATGGGAAATATGAAGAGGACACGATCGCTTATCCCGTGATCGAAGGCTATCTTAACAAAGAGTTAAAAACCAAATAGATCTGACAGGACGATGCCTAGAATAATCGTCATTACTGGAGCCAGCCGCGGCCTCGGGCTCGCCTTGGCAAAGAAGTTTGTGGATCTGGGGGATACGGTGTTTGGGATCAGCCGTACCCGCCGCTACTGGCCTGCCGCCCAAAAGGTGGTTCCTTCCGGTCATTTCAAACTACTCGCCGGAGACATTACTTCCGAAAAAACCGTCAAGACTCTTCTCGCCGGGATCAAGCGACGGGCCGGTCGCATCGATATCTTGATCAACAATGCGGGCTCCTGTGCGCCGCTAGCCCTTGTCGAGAAGGTCTCCCTCAAGGAATTCCGGGAGCATTTCAAACAGAACCTGGATTCGGCATTCCTGATGTGCAAACATGCGATCCCCGTCATAAAAAAACAACCGCATGGGCTGATCATGAATGTTTCTTCCATGGCGGGGACCCGCGCGGTGCCGCGTCTGGTGTCGTATTCAGCGGCAAAGTTCGGGGTGCTTGCGCTATCGCAGGCAGTCGCTAAAGAAAATTCGGAGACGGGGCTTCACTGCATCACGGTCTGTCCGGGCGGCATGAACACGGAAATGCGCCGTGAGCTTTTCGGGTCTGAGGATGCGGCTCGCCAACAAACTCCGGAGTTCGTGGCCGATTTGATGGTCCAAATCGCGAACGGGAAGATCCCGGTCCTTTCCGGCGGGCACATCATCATCCGTCACAGTAAGATCACCGGAGTTTTTCCCCCGCCCGCGGCCTAAGGAATTTATGACGAACGATCCGCATCGAAGAAAAACATGCCGCTATTGCGAAACCGCGCTCGGGGAGCCTTTTTTGGATCTCGGATCCCAGCCGCTTGCGAACAATCTTCCGCGTAAAGAGGATATCGTCAAGACCGAATTCCATTGCCCGCTTGCGGTCGTCAAATGCCCCAAATGCCATCTCGTACAGTTGACGCATTCTGTACCCGCGCATTTGATGTTCGACGAATACCTTTACGTGAGCTCCACGACGCAGACCTTCCGCACCCATTTTGCCGAATACGCCGGGGATGTGAGGGAGCGTTTGCTGAAAAAAGACAGGCCCCTTGCGGTGGATATCGGCAGCAATGATGGCCTGCTCGTTTCCTGTTATGACAAGGCAGGGATGCGCGGGGTCGGGGTGGAGCCCGCCAAAAATCTCGCGGCGGATGCGAACAAACGCGGCGTCATAACATTCAACCGTTATTTCGATGAAGCGACCGTGCGTGAGATCACGGCGAAATACGGCAAAGCGGACGCCATCAGCGCCAATAATGTATTCGCCCATATCGATGACATCCAGTCCGTAGTCCGGAACGTCCGGGAACTTCTCTCCGACGACGGTTTTTTTGTGATCGAATTTGCTTATCTCGTGACCATGCTCGAAAAGATGTTCTTTGACATGATCTATCACGAGCATGTCTGTTACATTGGGATCACCGCGCTCGGGTTCCTTATGGAGCGCTTTGAAATGGAGATCTTTGATATCACCGAGCAGGGCACCCACGGCGGATCTCTAAGGGTCTTTATGCAGAAAAAAGGAGGTCCTTACCCGCGGGCAGCGATCGTGGACCGGTTCCTCCGCGAAGAAAAAGAAAAAGGCTGTCTTGATGTGAGGACTTATCAGGATTTTGCTTCCCGCGTGATGGGCTTTAAGGAAAAGCTTAACGGAATGGTCGCGGCCCTCAAGCAACAGGAGAAGACGATCTCCGGATACGGCGCGCCGGCGAAGGCCTCCACGATCATCAATTTCTGCGAGTTGACGCCGCGCGAGATCGATTACATCGTCGATGATAACCCTCTGAAGCAGGGCCGTCTGATCCCGGGAAGGAAGATCCCTATCGTGACGAGCGCGTATCTGGGCGAACATCCCACGGACTACGTCCTGATCTTTGCATGGAATTTTGCCAAGGAGATCATTTTAAAGATCGAGCCTCTTCGCGCCCGCGGCGTCAAGTTCATCATCCCGCTCCCGGAGCCTAAGACCGTCTAGGCCGCAGGGCAAAAATGCGTTTTAGATGCGGTTTCTGGGTGTGATGAGCCGGTAAAATTTCAATGGGTACGGCGTCGATTTTTCTCGGCAAATTTGACTGCAGGACTCTTCCAGAAATGACGATAAACCCAAGGATGAAAAAACGTTCCCGAGAACAGCCGCATTCTAAGAAGAAGCCCTCAGTTTTTCGCCGACCGGCGGAGCCTTACGACAAGCCGTTTGGGGAAAAGACATGCCATGGTTTCTGCCGGTTGACGAGCGATATGATCCAGGTGTTCAAGGTCGAAGGAGCGCTCCTGGACGCCAATCCGGCCTGGCACAAGGCGCTCGAATATAGCGCGAAGGACATTCCGCAGCTTACGGTCTTCAATATCATCCACCCTAAAGACAAGAAAGAAGCTGAAGATGTTTTTCTTGCGGTCTTGAGGGATGGTAAACCCCGGAAATTCCACGCAACATTTATAGGAAAAAGCGGAAAAGAACTTAAAGTGGAAGGTGCGATAAGCCGGCTTTTGCATAAAGGCAGACCCTTCGCTCTTTCCGGTGTGTTCCATGATGTGACCCGGTATGAGCATTATGACCAGTTGAAAGGGGAATTCATCAGCACCGTTTCCCATGAACTCAGAACGCCTCTGACCGTGATTCGCGAAGGCGTCTCCCAGATCCGGGACGAGCTTTTGGGGCCGGTGCCGGACAATCAAAAAGCTTTTCTGGATATGGTATTGCAGAACTCGGACCGCTTGAGCCGAATCATCGAGGAGCTTTTGGATGTTTCAAGGTTGGAGGCCGGCCAGGTCGGCCTTCATCGAAGACTTTGTAATCTTGTGGAAGTGGCCCTGGACGTAGCAAAAAATTTCAAGACCGTCGCGCAACGGAAAAAGCTCGAGATCCTCACGGACTTTGTGCCCGGAACGATCGAGATCTATATCGATCGCGACAAGATCGTTCAAGTGCTGAATCATTTGATCCATAACGCTCTCAAGTTCACGGACGAGGGGCACATCAAGATCCATCTCCGGGTCCGGGAAGGTTTTGTAGAATGCAAGGTTTCGGATACGGGAAAAGGGATCGCCGCCAAGGACCTTCCCCGTGCTTTTCAAAATTTCAGTCAATTTGAACGTATGGCGGGGCCCGGCGATCGCGGGACGGGTCTGGGGCTTTCTATTTGCAAGAAACTGATCGAACTTCACCACGGACGCATCAAGATCGAAAGCGTTCCGGCGAAAGGGACGACGGCAACCTTTCTGTTGCCTCAACACAGCCACCGTGAATTCTTTAAAGACGCGATTCGTCAGGCTATGGAACGGTGCGAGGGGAAGGAAAGTCCCCTGTCGATCATTATTTTCGACATTTTGGATTTTGAAGCGCTCGAAAGGAAATTGGGCGCGCGCGATGCGGAGCGGATCATTCTTAGAATGGAGAAGATCATCAATAACTCTCTCAGGCGCGTGGTCGACGTGGCGATCAAGGACGCGAAAGCGATCATGGTCCTTTTGCCGGAAACTTCTCGGGAAAATGCTTTTATTGCGCTCGGGCGCATTTCCCAGATTCTCGACGATCATCTAGGGCGAGAACAAAAAACACTCGGGATCGAGATTCATGGCCATGTGGTTTCTTTTCCCCAAGAAGCAAAGACCCTGGAAGAGATCCTGGACAGGATCCACTCATGATGCGAGAGGCCGGAGGTTTAAAGTGAAAAAAATACTGATCATCGATGATGAACCTCAGATTGTTTTGCTTGCGTCCAACCGGCTCCAGGCCAACGGCTATGCGGTGGTGACGGCTTCCTCGGGGAAACAAGGACTTAAAAAAGCAAAAAAGGAAATGCCCGACCTTATTCTTTTGGACCAGGTGATGCCGGAGATGGATGGGGGGGAAGTGCTCGATCATTTTAAAAAAGATCCGCTCCTAATGCATATTCCGGTGCTCATGTTCACGGCCGATGTCAAGAAAGTGAAAGTCGGGGAGGCCCAGAAGCGAGGAGCTGCGGACTGCCTTTTTAAGCCGTTCTCGCCGAAAACATTTCTTGAGAAGGTCAAAGAGGTTCTAAATAAAAAATCATAACACCTCCTTCAAACCTCCGATGAACACATGACCGCTAAAGTATGGTTCGTCAAAAATATGACACATGAAGCGGCCGGGCTTTTTTCACTCTTCGCAAAGCGGCCTGCGGTCCCTTCTGTGATCGTGGATCTGCATCGAGGAGGAAAATTTCCGGAGGTCGCAAAAGGGGATGCGGTTGTGGTTCTCGGCGGACCGGACAGCGCGAACGATGCAGGGCCTAAGATCTTAAGGGAACTCGAAGCGCTCCGGAAGTGCCTGAGCGGGGGAATCCCGTGCTTGGGCGTTTGTCTTGGATTGCAGCTTCTCGTAAAAGCGGCCGGAGGCATTGTTTTCCAAAACCCCGTCAAGGAGATCGGATTCCGGGACCCGGGGGGCGAATGGTTCGAGATGGAAAAAACAGCGAGAGGAAAGAACGACCCGCTCCTTGAGGGGATCCCGGACCCTTGCAAGGTTTTTCAGTTGCATGGAGAAACGGTAGGGCTCACTCCTTCCATGATATGCCTCGCCCATGGGCGATTTTGCGAAAACCAGATCGTACGGGTCCAAGAACGCACTTACGGGATCCAGGGGCATGTCGAGCTCAGCGAGCGGATGTTCGAAGATTGGCTCGCGAAAGACGGGGATCTTTCTAGAATGAATACCGGGGAGCTGCGCCGGGATTTTTCGGCAGTGCGTCTGGAATTGGAGCGAAGTTCCGAAGTGCTTTTCAAGAATTTTCTGAGGATATCGGGCCTTTTGAAGTAGAATCTCAGGGATCCATTATGAAAATATCTGAATGTTACAAAAAAAAGAAACACACGATCTCATTCGAGTTCTTTCCGCCCAAAACCGCGGAGGGAGAAAAGAAGCTTTTTCAAACCGTGGCCGAACTCAAGAATCTCGCACCCTCTTTTGTTTCGGTAACTTACGGGGCGATGGGGAATACTCAGGCGAATACCCTGCGTATCGTGGAAGAGATCAAATACTGGATCGGTCTCGAAGTCGCGGCTCATTTGACCTGTGTGGCTCATAGCCGTAGCGAGATCGAGAAGATCCTTATGACGCTTCATGAGAAAGGCATTGAAAACATCGTGGCGCTCCGGGGGGATACGCCCCAGGGTGAAATACAGTTCAAGCCCCCTCCTCACGGTTTTCGTTACGCATCGGAACTCGTACGGTTCATCCGCCGGCATCCCACGCTCGGCCGTGCATTCGATCTGGTCGTGGCGGGTTATCCGGAGGGTCATCCGGAATGCAGGGATAAGCAAAAGGATCTCGAGCACCTCAAACAGAAAGTCAATGAAGGCGCGGACGCGGTGGTAACGCAGCTTTTTTTTGATAACCACCACTATTTTGATTTTGTGGGTCGCGCCCGCAAGATCGGCATCACGGTCCCGATCGTTCCGGGGATCATGCCGGTCACGCACGGTCCTCAGATCGAGAAATTTTCGCGGATGTGCGGAGCCGAGATCCCGTCGACGATCCGTGAGGCGATCACCCGGTTCGGGGAGGATCAGGCCTCGATCACGAAATTCGGGATCGAGTACGCCACGCGCCAATGCGAGGAACTCCTGGACAGGGGCGCGCCCGGTCTCCATTTTTATACTTTGAACCAATCGCTCGCGACCCGTCAGATCTTTACCAATCTTCATCTTGCGCGCACGGAATGATCCCGTAGAATAGGCACTTCTTATGGAACCTTGGCATATCGGAGAAATATTGATCCGCAAAAAACTGATCGATTGGGAGCAGCTTGAAGACGCTTTGAACGAGCAAAAGCGGACCCATGAGTTTGTGGGAGAAGTGCTGATCCGGAAACAATATATCCCGAAGTTCCTGCTTTTTAAGGCGCTGGCTGAAAGGCACGCGATGTCCTTTGTAGATTTGTCCCATATGTTTATCGATCCCCGTGCGGTCGAACGAGTTCCAAGGAGCGTAGCGGTCAAATACGGATTTGTTCCGATCGGAATACAGGAAAATATCCTGGTGGTCGGGATGAGCGATCCGCGTGCGGCATTGCCGGGTGACGAGATCGCGGAGTTGGCAGGGGTCTCGAAGATCAAGGTGGTGCTTTGCACGCCTGACGCGGTCGCTGTCGCGATCGGTCGGTATTACGATGGCCAAAACGTCCTGGTTTCAGGATAAGATATAATTGAAAACCAGGACAGCACTGCCCAAGTCTTTATTTTATTTACACTAAGGGCGACTTGGACTGTCCTGATTACCCGTTGATTTATTCATAAATGAGAATCAGGGCTGATTTCTAATAGAAAAATTAATGACAATCAGGCGTTACGGCAGGAGCTTTAACATGAAAAAGAAGAAAACACGTATGGAGAAAGATTCCCTGGGAACAAGACCCGTTCCTGCAGCGGCCTATTACGGCATCGAAACGGTGCGCGCGCTCGAGAATTTTCCGGTCTCGGGCCTTGGCTTCCATCCCGATTTTATTTGGGCGCTCGCCGTGATCAAAAAAGCTTGCGCTCTTTCGAACCGTTCGCTGGGGCGCCTGGACAGCCGGCGCGCAGGGGCCATTGTCAAGGCCTGCAACGAAGTGATGGCGGGCATTCATAACGGTGAATTCGTGACCGATGCCTTGCAGTCCGGGGCCGGGGTCTCGATCCACATGAACGCCAATGAGGTCATTACGAATCGCGCGCTCGAGATCCTGGGCCGGAAAAAAGGCGACCACGTTTCTCTTCACTCCCACGATCATGTGAACATGGGTCAATCCACCAATGATGTGATCCCCACGGCACTCCGCCTCGCGGCGCTGAAACTTTCGGGAGAATTCCGCCTTGTTTCGCAGGCACTCGAACGGGCTCTCATGGAGAAAGCCCGGGAATTTCGCAAGATCGTTAAGGCCGGGCGAACGCATCTCCAGGACGCTGCGCCCATTACGATGGGCCAGGAATTTTCAGGTTGGGCCGTTCAACTGCAAAAGGGAAGACAACGCCTGGAACTTTTGGCCCGGGGACTTTTGGAACTTGGGATCGGCGGTTCGGCGGTCGGGACGGGACTTAATACGTCGCTCCGGTACACCCAAGCGGTCGTCCGGAACCTGAAAAAACTGACGGGGTTTCCGGTCAAAAGGGCACGGAATCTTTTTGCGGTGATGCAAAACGACGCGGATTTTGCGGCAGTGTCCGGCGCGCTCCGGGATTATTCTCTTTCGATGATCCAGATCGCCAACGATCTCCGTCTTCTGAGTTCGGGTCCGAATACGGGGTTGGGTGAGATCCGCTTACCGGCGCTTCAGCCCGGGTCATCGATCATGCCGGGTAAAGTGAATCCCGTGATCCCGGAGGTGACCGTCCAGGTAGGTTTTCAGGTGATCGGGAATGACACGGCGATCGCATTCGCTGCGGCGAGCGGGGAATGCGAACTGAACGTCATGCGTCCTGTGATCATCCATAACCTTCTGCAGTCCTTCGAGATCCTTAAGAATACCCTCAGGATCCTGAGGACCCGTTGTGTGGAAGGGATCCGGGTGGATCGTGAAAAATGCCGCCAACATGCTGAAAATAGCTTCGGGATCGCTGCGGCTCTGAATCCGTACATTGGCTATTCCAAGGCCGCGGAGTGTGTTCAAGAGGCTCTCAGGAAGAAACAAACCCTGCGCCAAGTCATTCTCTCTAAAGGACTTCTAAGTGAGAAAGAACTTGCCCGTATCCTCTCTCCCGGGAATTTGACCCGCCCGTCCAAATAGGCCACAGACCTCAGCTTGCAAATTCAAAATATCATTTTTTTGTTTTTGCTACAGTCACTGGCCTGCAGTCTCTTGTCTTTAAAAAGTGCTTGTGGCGCAAAGATTTTTGGGTATAATGACGCGCCAACTTTAAAGGTCATCAGTACTTGGAGCGCTTTCGGGCGGCTTTAAGTCTTCGTTTTTTTGTCCGCAGGTTGGAAAATGGCGAACCCTCCGAGCCGAAGGGAAAGGGAGGGTGACAATACTGACCCCTCCGGAATGTTCCGGGGCTCAAGTGCGATCCTTTCGTCATGTTTCGTTTCAACACCCTTGGAGGAAGTTTTGTCCCCTATCACTATCAAGCAGTTACTTGAAGCAGGTGTTCATTTCGGACATCAAACAGCGCGTTGGAATCCCAAGATGAAAAAATACATCTTCGGGGAACGCAATGGTATTTATATCATCAATCTTGAGCTGACCCTCGGTTGTCTCGAGAAAGCCCTCCTGTTCCTCAAACAGGTTGCCGCGGAAGGCAAGGATGTCCTCTTTGTCGGCACCAAGAAACAGGCGCAGATCCCTCTCAAGGAAGCCGCGGGAGCGTGCGGGATGCCGTATGTGAACCAGCGCTGGCTTGGCGGGATGCTCACGAATTTTGAGACGATCCGCAAGTCCATCAAAAAACTCGATGCGATCGACAAGATGGAACAAGACGGCAGTTTTCAATTTATCACGAAAAAAGAGATCGGCTCTCTAAAAAAGGAACGCGAAAAGCTTATTAAGAATCTTTCGGGGATCCGCGAGATGCGGAAGGTCCCCGGGGCTGTTTTTGTGATCGATGCGGAATTGGAAAAGATCTCGATCGCGGAAGCGACAAGACTCGGGATCCCCGTCGTGGCTGTACTGGATACGAACGGCAATCCGGATCATATCGAATATCCCTTGCCCGGGAATGATGACGCGATCAAGGCGATCAAGCTTTTCTGCGAAGCTGTTTCGGGTGCGGTCGCGGAAGGTCGCAAGGAATTCCAGAAGGTCGCTCAGGATAAAGCGGATGCGCTTCAAGCCGAACTCGCTGCGGAAGAAGCCGCAGACGTGGAGACGGTGATCGATGAAGATGTCATCGAAGAGAAGCTGGACCCAAAGATCCTTGCCGGCGTGGTAGCGACGGACGAAGTGAAACCAAAGGCCAAGAAGCTCGCCAAGAAAAAAGAAGGCGAAATTTAGCCTCATCGTAGACGGTTTCCATATCCGTCACGATGAGGTGCTTGCACAACGGTGCAAGTGCCTTGGCGCGGGCATTTTTCCCATAAGCATGAGTGATTTTAAAAATATAAGGATAGATATCATGACGACCAGAGAAGCGAAGTTTAGCAGCTCGGACCTGAAAAAACTCCGGGAATTGACCGGGGCGGGGATGATGGATTGCAAGNNGATATCGCCAAGAAAAAGTCCACCCGGGAGGCCCGCGAAGGCCAGATCATTTCTTATATCCATGCCGGAGGCAAGTTAGGCGTGCTTTTGGAAGTCAATTGCGAAACCGACTTCGTGGCCAAGAACGAGACCTTTCAGTCCTTCACGCGCGATCTCGCGATGCAGATCGCGGCGGCGCACCCTCTGTATGTGGGTCCAGAGAACATTCCGGCGGCGGACCTCGAAAAAGAAAAAGCGATCTTTTCCGAACAGGTCAAGGACAAGCCGGAGCAGGTCCGTAACAAGATCATCGAAGGCAAGCTCACGAAGCGCTATGAGGATATTTGCCTTCTCAATCAGAAATTCGTTAAGGATGACAGCCGGACCGTGCAGGATATTTTGACGGAATTCATCGCGAAGATCGGTGAAAATATCATCATCCGCCGTTTCGTGCGTTTTGAAGTCGGCGGCAATTAAAAACCGGGGAACGATTTCTCGGGGAACGTTGAGCGAATAAAATTTGAATGTTCCCCGTTGTCTGTGCCCCGTTACCCGAGCTTAAAATGAAAAAACCCATCTATAAACGCATCGTACTCAAGCTCTCCGGAGAAGCCCTCGAAGGCGAACGTGGTTTCGGGATCGATCCCAAGACCATCGCCTCTATTGCCCAGCAGATCAAGGGTGTTCATGAGTTAGGTGTCGGCATTGTATGCATTATCGGCGGCGGAAATTTTTTCCGGGGCGTCGAAGGTGAAAAGAATGGGATCGACCGGGCTACGGCGGATTACATCGGGATGCTTGCCACGGTCATGAACGGGCTTGTGATGTCCGACGCGCTTGAGAAGGTCGGAGTCCCTACGCGAGTCCAATCCGCTCTTGAGATCAAAGCCCTCTGTGAACCTTACATCCGTCGCAGGGCCATACGCCATCTTGAAAAAAACCGCGTGGTGATCTTTGCCGCTGGCACAGGGAACCCCTATTTTACAACCGATACGGCTGCCGCGCTTCGCGCCGTCGAAATGGACGCCGAAGTCATTTTAAAAGCGACCAAGGTGGACGGAGTCTACGACAAGGACCCGATGAAACACAAAGGCGCAAAAAAATTCACGGCCCTCAGTTATCTGGACGTGATTAAAAAACAGCTTCGTGTGATGGACACGACGGCGACCTCGCTTTGTATGGAGAACCATTTGCCGATCGTGGTGTTTGACTTGAACCAGCCGGGGAATATCCGTCGCGTGGTCATGGGAGAGAAGATCGGGACTTTGGTTTCTTGAACGAGACCGGAAGTTGCCTTCACTCCGTAGACGATACGCTCATTAAAAAGGAGATCTTATGATTGATATTACGGATGTGAAAAAGCTCGCTGAAGAAACGAAAAAAAGAATGACCAAGAGCGTGGAGTCCACCAAAAAGGAATTCCAGAATATCCGTACCGGCCGTGCGTCCATCGCTTTAGTCGAAGGCATTCAGGTCAACTATTACAACACGCCCACGCCGGTCAAGAATCTCGGGACGATCTCCACGCCGGACGCCAGGACCATCCAGATCCAGCCGTGGGACGTGACGGCTGTGGCGGAGATCGAAAAAGCGATCTTGAAATCCGATCTCGGTCTTACACCCATCAATGACGGGAAGGTCCTCCGCATTCAGATCCCGGCGCTTACGGAAGAGCGGCGCACCGAACTGACCAAGGTCATTCGCAAGGTCGCAGAAGAAGGCCGTATCTCGATCCGCAATGCACGTCACGAGGCGATCGAGCAGGTGAAGAAGCTCGAGAAGGCCAAGACGATCCCCGAAGACATGTCGCATGCGTCGCAAAAAGAGGTCCAGAAGTTCACGGACCAGTTCATCACGCAGATCGATGAAGCCCTGAAGCACAAAGAAACGGAAATACATTCCATTTAGTACGGAGTATGGTGTGCAGCGAAAAAAACGCCGTACACATTGCACCTTTTCCCGTACGACAACTACGGGCCCGTAGCTCAGTTGGTAGAGCACCGCCCTTTTAAGGCGGGTGTCGATGGTTCGAATCCATCCGGGCTCACTTCTCTTGTCTATCTCTGAACCGCAGAGATACAATCCCCCGAGGGAACCGGGGGATTTTCCATTTCCGGGCCATTTTGTGGCTCCAAATATCCCCGTAATTTCCGATCTATCTCCAAACTGCCCAAAGGTAAATGCCTGCAGGTAAATGGCATTTCCCGGAATTCAAAATTCATGGCCAGTGCCACAATAGACCATTTACCAGAATCACGGACAATAACGCCGATTCTTGGTTTGTTATCTCTGGTAAATGCCCTCGGACACCCCTGAGGTGTGCGCAGTACTCCTCGGGGGTGTGGATGGTAAGGGATTATGCTAAGGATTGCTGCCACAGGGCGGTTTGCTTCTGCCAATCGAGCTCGTTCGAAATATGGCGGATGTTTCTTTCCGTGATCTTGGCAAGACGGCCACTTTCTGCGGAAAGGACGTCTTCTTGGATCTTAGGGCAGAGGTTAAGCAGGTTAACGATTTGGTACAACCGGAAGATGTTCATGCCTGTCCATCCTGCGATCTGTTTGAGATCCCTGGCCCGGCCATCGGCCAGCATGGCCGCGATCTGGTGGGCGAGGAGGAGCTGTTTACGGATGAGGGGCTCATTGGCGAAGGCGATGCCGGTGGTATCGGGCAGTCTTGTTTTCAATTGGTCCAGCGGCAGTTCGAACTCGTGTTTATTCAAATCGCTATTAAGTTCGATCCAGAGTTTGCCCGTGTGCCCATCATATTCGATCCCTTTAACGATCTCTTTCAGGATCGCCGATTGCTTCTCAAGGGGAAGCGTTGGCCAGCTCTCGTCGATTAGCCGCTTGTCCCTTGTGAGCTTGATCAAGAATTCCATGCATTTGGTCTCAACCGCGATTGCGACCACAGATTTCGTAGGACAGTCCTTCCGGTCATGCTTGATGGCGTGAAGGCAGACGTAATAGCGGTAATTAAAGTTCTTATTGCGGCCTCGGGCGTAACTGTGGCACATGCTTGTCTTGCAGGCGGCGCAGCGGAAAAGACCCGTTAACAAGCCTGGAAACTTCCGGTTCTTAGAAACGCCGCGCACTCGGCAGTTTACCTTTAATGTTTCCTGAACCTTCTTGAATACTTCTTCGGTTACGATCGGTTCATGGAGCCCCTGGTAAAGCTTTCCCTCGTATTGGATTTTGCCCATGTACGTCGGGTTTCTGAGGATAAGTTGGATATTTGTGTTTCTGAAGAGTACGCCCCCGGAATTATTCTTTCGTTTCGGATATACCTTAGTGCGAAGTCCCTCCGCATTCAGGATTTGGGCGATTCGGAGCAGGGAATTCTTTTCGAGATAGAGTTGAAAGATTCGCCTGACGAGTGTTGCTTCTCCAGAATTAATAACCAGTTTTTTGGTTGGCTTATCGATCTCGTACCCAAGCCCCGGAAGCCCTCCGACCCATCTGCCCTTCTTACGTGCCGCTCCCATTTTGTCCTTAACACGTTCACTAATCATTTCGCGTTCGAATTGGGCGAAGGACAGAAGGATGTTCAGGGTGAGGCGTCCCATGGACGTGTTCGTGTTGAAATGCTGGGTTATCGAGACGAAAGTGATCTGCTGTTCCTCGAAAAATTGCAGGACTTTTACGAAATCCGAAAGAGAACGCGAGAGCCGGTCTACCTTATAAACCACCACGCAGTCGATCTTCTTTTGCCTGATGTCGTCCAGGAGCTTCTGCAGGGCAGGGCGGTCCGTGTTGGCTCCCGTAAAGCCTCCGTCGTTATAGGTTTCTTTCAGGAGGACCCACCCTTGATGCTGCTGGCTCTTGATATAGCTTTCTGAGGATTCCCGCTGATTATCAAGGGAAGTGAAATCGCTGTCGAGTCCTTCTGTCGTGGACTTGCGGGTATAGATCGCGCAGCGGATGGGCTTAACTTCTTTAGTTTCTTCCACGGTTTTTCACCCCAAAGAACGCGAATCCGTTCCAGTGAGCGCCTGTGACTACCTCTGCTACGGCGCTTAGATTGCTATAAATCGTGCCTTGATACTCAAAGCCTTGTTCCAGGACTTTTACATCGATCCGTTTGCCTTTGTATTTCTTGGTGATGAACGATCCCGGTGTAGGAAGGCGGTTATCGCGTCCGCCCGCTTTATCTAGGGAATTGGTTTTGACGGCAAGCTTGTTGATCGGATCGTAGGCCTGGATCAGTTCCCGGATACTGTCTTTTGCGGCCGTCGAGAGCCCGCCAAGGGCTCTTTCTTGTATCTGGTAAGCCAGTTGCCTGATCAGGAAGGTTCGGTTCCCCGGAGCTGCTTTTTCATCGAAATACTGCCGGTAAAGCGTTGATATCTGAGCCGTTGTAGCCGTTTTTAAAGCCTCAATTTGTCCTGCTATGTTCTCTTGCATATTAGCCTCCGTTAAGGCTGTATATGTCCATACGTTCGGTGTTATAGCAAGTAGATAAGACCAGCTTAAATCAGTGGGGACTGGCGATGAAACGGCAGAATACGCGGTACTTTACGGGCAAGGAAAAGGGGGCACTCCTTCGATTTCTCGAAAGGCGACGGGATGCTAGACGAGCCGAGATGCTTTATAAGCTCATGTTTGCGACTGGCCTCCGGCTGGCGGAAACCGTAAGCCTCAATGTAGGTGACGTACATGGGAAAGACCTTATTTCCATGATTGGCAAGGGGGATAAGCTGCGGGAGATCCCCTTATCGAAGGCCATTCAGGCGGAGATAGAAAGGTTCCTCATCTGGAAGAGGCGGAAAGGCGAAGCCCTTTCGATTGAAGCGCCCTTGTTTGTTTCCCGCAAGGGAGGCCGGCTTAGCAGAAGGGCCGTTCAGTGGGATCTTACTCTGTGGGTGAAACGGGCCGGATTGGAAGGGAAATATTCGCCCCATGCCCTTCGTCATACCGTAGGCTTCGAACTTATGCGCAAAACCCGCAACATCCGCCAGGTCCAGGAATTCCTCGGTCATAGTTCCATCACTACCACACAGATATATACCCACGTCACCAAAGAAGAGCTCCGCCATTGCGCGGAGCTTCTTGATATCTAAATCTTTCCATTGCGTCACGACGTTGTCGCGGTATCTGATAAACTTCGTAAGTCCTATAATTTGAAAGGGGATATGCTATAATTTCGACAATTTCTCCTGGGAGCAAACAGGTTAACTATATGCCCAACCGCATTAGTGAGAAGACAGGCAGCGAGCTGTTCATTGTCGATAATAGCGACTACGAGTGGAAAGTAGTGCGTTATCTCCACGATTGGTGCGAGCTATCTAAAGCCATTGATATTGCCACCGGCTTCTTCGAGATAGGCGCCCTCCTGTCCCTGGACGGCGAATGGCAGAAGGTCGACAAGATCCGCATCCTCATGGGGGATGTTGTTTCCCTTCGGACCAAGAAGGCTTTTGAAGAGGGGATTGGAAATATAGTCAAAAAGCTGGATGCCAGCATCGAGAAGATCAAGGACAAAAATCCCTTCCTGACAGGTGCCCCTGCAATTGTTGAAGCCCTCCGAACAGGTAAGATTCAGTGCAAGGTTTACCGAAAAGAGATGTTTCATGCGAAGGCTTATATCACCCACGCTAGAAAGGATGTGATTGGAGCTGCCGCGCTCGTAGGGTCATCCAACTTTACCTATCCCGGTCTTCATGAAAATATAGAGCTCAATGTTCAGATTACTGGCGGGCAAGTTGCTGTTCTGCAGGAATGGTATGAAGAACATTGGAACTCGGAAAATGCCGAGGATGTGACCCCGGAGATTTTACGAACTTTCGAAAAACATACCCGTGACTATACTCCGTTTGAAGTCTATACCAGAGCTCTCCAGGAACTCTTCGAGCACCATACTCCATCCGATGCAGAGTGGGAACGTCTCGAATCAAAGATGTATCCCAAGCTCAGCGAATACCAGCGCGAAGGCTATCACTCACTCTTAAAAATCTCCAAACAGTACAACGGAGCCTTTCTTTGCGACGGCGTTGGCTTGGGCAAGACCTTCGTCGGCTTGATGTTGTTAGAACGGATGGTTATGCGCGATAAGAAGCGTGTTGTGCTGATCGTGCCGAAATCGGGACGCGTTCCAGTTTGGGAGTCGCACATTCGTAAATATCTCCCGCACCTTTTGAACGGATTTCTTCCCTTTAAGATTTATAACCATACGGATCTTATGCGCGGGATCAGCGCTGACGAGCGGGACTACCCGGCGGAGTTCGAGCAAATTAAAGCGCAGGCCGACGTGGTGATTATTGACGAAGCTCATAATTTCAGGAACAGGGGACTTTATACTACCGAGGACGGGGAGATTCGGTCGCGTTACTGGAAGCTTTACGATGTCATTGATAAGAAGCAAGTGTTTCTGCTGACGGCTACCCCTGTGAATAATGCTCTTACTGATTTTCGGCACCAAATAGAGCTCTTTACCCGCGAGGAAAGGGCCGTCTTTGCCGGATCGCTAGGGATTCACAATCTCCAATCATATTTTCAACAGCTTGAGAAGGCTCTTAAAGATGTTGTTTCTGGGCAAGAACACGGGGAGCTTTTTCAGGTCAATCAAGCTGAAGCTGAAAAGATTTTTTTTGAGGATAAGCTGTTTCGGGAGATCGTTGTCCAGCGAAGCCGCGCTTACGCCAAAGAGAGTCAGCGTCAGGAGGGAGTTTCGGAGGTGATATTCCCCGAGAAAGCGCCGCCTGCCATTCAGCCATACTCTGTTACAAAAACCTACGGAAAACTGCTCGGTATGGTAGAAGCAGCTTTTTCAAAGACGGAGCAGTTATTTAATTTGGCCGTCTACTACCCGTTGGCCAAGTGGAAAGATCCCAAGACAAAACCTCCCGAATGGAACATTAATACTCAGAGACAGATCGTGAAATTAATCCGCATCCAGTTCTTGAAAAGGTTCGAAAGCTCTATCTTTGCTTTTGAAAGCTCCTGCCAAACGTTGCTTTTAAAGCTCTTGGCATTTCTCAGGAAAAACATCCAAACAGAGAGTGAAATTGATCGGCTAAAGAAATGGGAGGCAAAAAGCGTTTCGATCCTCGAGGATATTAAGAAGCATAAAGCAGAGCTTCAGGACGAGGAAGATAGCGAGGAAATGGAAAATTCCGATCTTGGCGCTGAGTTCCTCGAAGACTTCGAAGTGTTAAGTCGTGAGGATTATCGGGTGGATGAAATCTTCGAAGAAACTTACGAGGACTTAGATCAGCTTGTGACTTTTCTTGAAGAGATCGAAAAGTTCGATGTCTCCCGCGATAACAAACTGCAATCCTTAATCAAACTGCTTACGTCCAACGCCGTTCTCAAAAAACACAAAGTTTTGATTTTTTCTGAATACATGACGACAGCCAGATACCTCAAACGCGAGCTGATAAAAGCTGGAATCGAGGGAGTAGATGAAGTTGACAGCAGCAGCAGCGCTGACCGGGGAGATACGATCAAACGATTTGCCCCTTATTACAACGAATCTAGCAGTAAGCGGTTGAAGGAGGACGGACTCAAAGAGATTCGCGTTCTTATTTCAACGGATGTTCTTTCAGAAGGGTTGAATCTTCAGGATGCGACCCGCCTGATTAACTATGACTTGCACTGGAATCCGGTTCGGCTTATGCAGCGCATTGGCCGCATAGATCGGAGGCTGAATCCCGAGATAGAAGAGAAAATGATAGAGGATCATCCCGATCAGAAAAAGTTGCGGGGCGACGTCGCATACTGGAACTTTTTACCTCCGGACGATCTTGATATTCTCTTGCGCCTTTATACTCGCGTTTCTAGCAAAACACTTCGTATTTCCAAAGTCTTCGGAATTGAAGGAAAAAAGCTGCTTCACCCAGAAGACGATTACGAAGCGCTGAAGGATTTTAACCATACTTATGAAGGAGTTATGACGGATCTAGAGAAGATGCACCTGGAATACCAGAAGCTTCTCGCCGAGGATTCCGGATTGCAGGCCAGGCTCGACTACCAACCGGAGACTGTCTTTAGCGGCAAAGAACATCCCAAACAAACAGCGGAGGCATTGTTCTTATGCTATGTTCTTCCTGCTGAGGATAAGGCAGAAGCTGAGCAGAAGGGCCAGGAGAAGGCTATCAGCTGGACTGAGGAGGCGGGGAAAACCGCATGGTATCTGTACGACCTTTCTACGGGAAAAATCCTGGAAGATCCCGCAGCGATCGTGAATTTTATCCGTTGTAAGCCGGATACCTTGCGGAGGGTAGTTCTTGATCCAGAGAAGCTCAAAGAAGTTCGTTCTAAGGTAGATAGGCACATCACAAACACCTACCTTAAGCAGGTTCAGGCTCCCATAGATGTTAAGCCGAAGCTCAAATGCTGGATGGAACTAAGCTGAAAATATGAAAAGAGAAGAGATAGAGCAGCTTCGGCAAGTCAAAACATTACCCTCCCTGATCAAATACCTCCGCGATGAACTCGATTGGCCCATTAGTCCCGAGGCCGTTGAAGATGATGTTACGTTTACGTATTCGGCAGAGGAGCTTGGGCTCGAGCCGGAATACGAAAATATTGTTAAGGAAATAAAACAGATCCGTCCCTTTGATTCAAAACAGCCCTGGGGTATTTTCTGGATCAATTTCGACAAGAAGAGACTTCCGGTTGTAATCCTTCGCCGCATCCTCGGGCATCTTGGCGTCAAAAGACGCGGTGGAAAGAAAAGCGCCAAGCAGGCTTCCTGGGACAAGCATGACCTCCTCTTTATTTCAGCATATGGCGAAGATCATGATCGCGCCGTAACCTTTGCCCATTTTAGCCAGAATCCTGCCAGTCAAGACGACCTGCCAGCCTTAAAAGTTCTTGGCTGGGACGATAGTGACACGATACCTCACCTGGCTGATGCCCATGAAACTTTGAAAGAGAAACTTCGTTGGCCGTCTGATCCGGGCGATGTCGAAACTTGGCGGAAAGAGTGGTCTTCGGCTTTTGTTCTAGGGCACCGCGAGGTAATTGATACCACGGAAAAGCTGGTGGAAGAGCTCGCGAGACTGGCTCAGGCAATATACAAAAGGGCTTACACGGCGATCAAAAAAGAAGCCGCAAAAGGTCCTCTTCGGCGGCTTCTCGCGGCATTCAAAGAATCCTTGATACATGACCTCGATGAGAAGAGTTTTGCCGATGTAATTGCCCAGACCATCTCCTACGGTCTTTTAACTGCCCGGTTTTCGTGCGAAGAAGACATCACTGTTCAAAATCTTGTGGAAATGGTTCCAAAAACCAATCCATTTCTTCGAGAACTGCTTGGAACCTTTCTTCATATAGCCGGGCGGCGGCACCTTTTTGATTTTGACGAGCTCGGCATCCAGGACGTAGTTGACCTCCTTAACCATGCCAACATCAAGGCTGTTAAGAACGACTTTGGTAATCGTGCCCGCGGTGAAGACCCTGTTATTCATTTTTACGAGCACTTCCTTTCTGCTTACAACAAGGAACAAAAGATTCAGCGCGGTGTTTTTTACACCCCACAGCCGGTGGTTTCCTACATTGTCCGGAGCGTTCATGATCTCTTGCAAATCGAGTTTGGTCTCGAAGATGGGCTTGCTTCCACGGTGACATGGGCAGACATGATACGGAAGAACCTGGGCCTTAAATTACCTGTTTTGAAAGAAAAGGATGAAGAAGATCCAAAATCGAAGCAAGTTCTTCTCCCGAAAGAAACGCCATTCGTTCAAATCCTGGACCCAGCGACCGGCACAGCCACATTCCTTGTCGAAGTCATCGACGTTATCTATAGAACCATGATGGCAAAGTGGAAAAAAGAAGAGTTGAATGAAAAGGAGAGGCTAACGGCCTGGAACGACTATGTGCCGGAGCATCTTCTCACCCGATTACACGGCTATGAGCTGATGATGGCTCCTTATGCTATTGCGCACATGAAGATCGGGCTTAAGCTCAGCGAAACGGGGTATCAATTTGGAAGTGACGAGCGTGCTCGCATCTATCTTACAAATACCCTTGAGCCGCCCCAGGATTTTCCTGACCGTTTCGCTTTTGAAGTTCCCGCTCTTGCTCACGAAGCTCAAGCGGTTAATGCAATTAAGCGATCTCAACGTTTTACCGTTGTCATCGGCAATCCACCGTATGCCGGAATTTCATCAAATATGTCCGAATCTTCTCAGCGAATCGTGGATGCATACAAGATAGTTGATGGCGGAGCTTTGAACGAGCGCAAACTGTGGCTTCAAGACGACTACGTGAAGTTTATCCGAAAAGCTCAGACAACCATTGAAAACACGAGCGCCGGAGTTTTAGGCTACATAACAAATCACGGCTATCTCGACAACCCGACGTTTCGAGGAATGCGGCAGAGTCTCATGGGAACGTTTCCGCAAATACGGGTGCTCGATCTTCACGGGAATGCAAACAAGAAAGAACAATCACCCGATGGATCAGAGGACAAGAATGTTTTCGATATCCGGCAAGGTGTAGCGATTTGCCTCGCATCACGAAGCAGTGCCAAGCCCATCGTTGTGCATGCTGATCTGTGGGGCACACGTGAGGCAAAATATGCATGGCTTAGAAGCCATGCCGTTGGAAACACCAACTTTTATGATCTTGTGCCTGACTCGCCCTACTACTTTTTCGAGCTTCAAAACACGGACTGCCGCGCCGAATATGACAAAGGTTGGAAGATCAATGATGCAATGCCAAGCAATTGTGCCGGCTTCATTACCGCCCGCGACCATTTCGTCTTAGATTTTGATAAGGATGCATTACTTGCGCGCATTGCTAATTTTTCCAATCCGAAGATGTCCGACGCTGAAATTCGAAAAACCTATTTTGTGGGGTGCGGTTCGGACAAGTATCCAGATGGTGATACGCGCGGCTGGAAAGTGCCGGCAGCACGAAAGCGAGTAGCGAGCGATAAAAAGTGGCGTGAGCGAGTTCGTACTTGTCTCTACCGTCCGTTTGATGAACGCCAGGTGTATTGGGCTGATTGGATGGTTGATTGGCCACGGCCTGAAGTTATGCGTCACTTGTTCGCTGTAAAAGCGCTTGCATTGGCAACGTCTCGCTCTGTTGAAATTGGGAACTTTGAACACGTCCTTTGTACTCGTCTCCCGCTAGGTCATCACACCGTTTCCTTGAAAGAAGTTAACTATATGTTTCCCCTTTACCTTCTTCCCGACGATGGGATGGAACAGGGCTTATTGGGGCTGCGTTCCGAGCGTGAACCGAATTTTTCACCAGCATTCATTAAAGCTCTGGCAGCTTCCTTGGGAGTTCCACAAAAAGGCGTATACGGCCTACCCGAAGGGCTGACTCCTGAAGACATCTTCCACTATGCCTACGCGGTACTTTATAGTCCTGGTTATAGGAATCGTTTTGCAGAATTCCTGAAAATCGATTTTCCACGTCTTCCGTTGACATCAAGCCTCGATCTATTTCGCGCTCTCGCTAAACTGGGTGGTGAGCTTGTTGCCTTGCATGTAATGGAGTCGTCGAAACTGGACAGGTATATCACTAAATGGGAGGGTGGCAAGAAACCTGAGGTCGAGAAGGTCTCTTGGTCTGAAGATACAGTTTGGGTCGATAAAGATCAAAGCATTGGGTTTAAAGGCGTGCCTGAAGTCGTGTGGAACTTCCACATTGGCGGGTACCAGGTCTGCGAGAAATGGCTCAAAGATCGTAAGGGCCGGAAACTTTCCAAAGACGACATCGACCATTATCAGAAGATCGTCGTCGCTCTTTCTGAAACCATCCGTATCATGTCCGAGATCGACAAAGTAATCGATGCCCACGGCGGCTGGCCCGGTGCCTTTTCTGAAAAAAAGAGGCCTGGATGAAAATTGATTTCAAAAGAAGCTATAATTTTGATGCGCAAATTCTGTTTTCTCTCGTGTGCCTAACATTACTTTATGGAAGCTATCTTTTGGCTCTTCATGCCGCCGCGGATATTGCGGTTTCTATGGACGTCGTCATCGTCAAAACAATAATCCATTTTGTCGCATCGTTTGCTGTCATTATTGCTTTTGTCACTTTTGCTACGGACTATGTTCCTGCAGTCAGAGTAACTGAGGTGAAAAACAACCAAGAAAAAAATCTAATCTATTACAAGATCCAAAATTTCTCGAAAACTCTTATCAAGAACATGGTGATTCACCACATCCTGTTTGACATTCCAATTAAAGATGGAAAAGAATCCTCCGAAAATGAAATCAATCTTTTTCTTTTTAATCTCTCGGGCGAAAAAGGTTACGTTGGCCCCACTTCGACGCAAGAATATGTTCTCAATCTTAATAGGGTTAAAACTTCACCTCCTAAAGATGCAAAAGTCACGCTCGATACTTTTACTCATCATACATTCCTACTCGTAACATTGAGATTTAAATTCTGGTTTTGGCCGTTTAAGGATTTTCGCATACGAGGTGTGGCGTATCACGACAGGGAGAACAAAGAATGGTTTACTGGATCGGAAGAGCATCCGGAGCTTGCGAGCCTTTTCAAAATTCTTTTTGTTTCTCTGGAAAAGGATGACAAAAAGAAGCTAGATCAGATCATGAACGCCACTATTGATCGCGCCAAAGCCTCATGGGGCGTTTTGTTCCAAAAGACAGGGGAATGAACAAAGACGGATCACACCTAATTTAAAGCGGATGTTTATGCGATATTGGTGGGTAAGTCAAAATCAGACGTTTGAACATGAGACCCGGGGTGGGTATTTGTGGTCGCCGAAGCTTAAGCGGGACGGCACCTTGAATCACTATTATGAGACCATGCGGGAGGTTTCGTATGGTGATATCGTTTTTTCGTTTAATGCCCAGAAAATAATGGCAATGGGCATTGCCCAAGGCCCTGCGTATACCTGTCCCAAGCCTACTGAGTTTGGGACAGCAGGGGCTAACTGGGATGAGATTGGCTGGCGAGTGGACGTCATTTTTTCGATTCTCCGGCACTCGATTCAGCCCCGCGAGCATATGGGCCTGTTGCGTCCGCTTCTTCCTGAGCGTTATTCTCCGATTCGACCCGATGGTGTGGGTAATCAGATGTATCTCACAGAGATCCCAGAGATGTTTGCCCAGGCGTTGGTGGGCCTTATCGGCCCTGAGGCCGAAGCGATCCTGCCAAAAGCAATGGCTGGCATTGCAGGGAGAGGGGAATTGCTGGATTTCGACTTGGGAAGATCGGAGCTTCTTAAAAAATGGGATGAGGTACAGGTGGAGAAGGTTGAAAAGGATGACTCTATTCCCGTCACTGAGCGGGAACAAGTTATCCAGTCACGAAGGGGCCAGGGTAAGTTTCGTGCACGCGTAGCCAACATAGAAAGGTTTTGTCGGGTGACTCGTGTGGACCGGCTCGAGCACCTCATCGCGAGCCATATCAAACCTTGGAGCGTTTCGGACAACAAGGAACGGCTCGACGGAGAAAATGGGTTGCTGTTAACGCCTAGCGTGGATCATTTGTTTAACGATGGGTTTATTTCCTTTCGCAATAACGGTTCTCTCATTATCTCGCCGGTGACCCACACGGTTTCATTAGCTCGAATGGGTATTCCCCCTGATGAGAGCTTTAATGTGGGGACCTTTTCCGGCCGGCAAAATGAGTATCTCGAATACCACCGCGATTCGATACTGTTGAAGGCGAGGAATTAAATGATAGCTCGATTAATTGTTTTAGCCCCATTCATTACGACTATTCCTGAGGGCGAACAGTTCCCCATTTATGAATATGAAATTGATGGATATATAGTGCGTTTTTATCCTCCGGTGCGTAGCGAAAAAGCACCTAGCGTAGAAGAATCTGGTGTTATAAAAGTAGACGGTATTCCTGCTTATCAAGCGGATGCGATTCGCATCGATTTTTTTAAAGAAACTTTTGATCGACGAAGTGGCGAGTTGCGCGATCCACCGATGCATATTATCCAGAGCGCATTAAACTCTTTTGTAGTACGTTTGCGTTATGTTGAGCGCTCCGCGCAAGTGCGCTCCATCAATTTTCCGCTCACGACTTGGAAGCTGCAATATCTTAATGATGATGAGTCGGAATTGGCCAAAGCCGAGGGGCTGACGCGAGGTTACGGGTCTTTCCAACTCTCATTTTCGTGGATGACTCTGAATAAAAAGATTTGGGAAGATATACATAGTCTTCCTTTTGACTATGACCCACCTCCGTGGGAAAAATTATTACTCGATGCAACAGGAGAACTCCCAAGCGTTGGACCTGCCATTGTTTTGACAATGACAGCATTGGAGGTGTTTATCTCCACAGTTCTTGATCAGATGGCGGCATATAAGAAGGTGCCTCCTGATCTATGGTCATGGATTAACGAACGTGATGATAGGCGCCAAGAGCCGACATTAGTTGAACAATACGATGATTTGTTGAAGTTTTTTACGGGCCAATCGCTTAAAGAAGACGCTAAGCTCTGGGAATTATTCAAACATCTCAAAGATGCTCGTAATTCCTTTGTCCATGAGGGATGTGCGACGATTGGAAAAGCTAAAGAACCAGTTAATGTCGAATTGACTCAGAAGTTGATTGGCGGCGCAACAGAGATAATTGCCAAGGTGAGAGAACTATTGCCGCGTGAGTTTCATTGGCCGCGGTTTGAACACAAAGTAAAAGTTGAGGCGTTAAAAAAAATACGAGTGGGTCCGCCTCCCATTGCGCATGATAATGCTGCCAAGCAATGTTCAACAGGGGAAAGCCAAACGGGTGTTCCAGGGCCGGTGGTATCATAAGTTCTAATGTCGTCTTTTGCTTGAATTGTGTCAAATTGAGCGGTTGCATTATTGGCAATGAGGTTATATGAAAGATCCGCATCAAAATGTATTCTATTACTATAGAGGCCCTTCAAAAAAAGGGCCTGATGCTTTGCATGATATCCAAGTGGAAGACAATACAACAAAAGCCTTAATTAATTTACTTGAGTTTGCGAAACGAGTTGAATTTGAGCTGCTAATTCAAAGCTTTTTGAAATTGATCGGTGTCTCGCAGAAGCAGATTACTTCCTTCAGGTTACAAAAGCACGAAGAAAAAAGCAGGCCGGATGGAGTAATAAACTTCGCCGATAATAAAATTCTTATCGAATCTAAAGTTGCAGCTGGTTTGAATCTTGACCAGATCAAACGTCATGCAAAATCATTGCTTCCGAATGATTCTTTGATAGTTATTACTGATAAAGAAACCGATGGTAGCGAAATTGACGGATTAAATGATGCCAGGATTAGACATGTCTCATGGAAAAGCGTACATAATTGCTTCTTAGGCGTAGCTAACGAAATACGAGCTAATAAAAGACTACTGCCGGTACTTGAACTAATTAAGGACTTCATCAATTATTTGGAGGTGATTGTCATGACTGAATTTAGTGGTTTCAAAGATGAGGATTTTGATTTTTGGATTACATTGGATAAGCATTATATTCCGATCCTAAAGAACAAACTCGAGTCGTTAGCTACAAGTATAAAAAAAGAATTACCTTCGGAGTTAAATCAATACTCATATATAAGGGTTGGAAACATATCGCAGTCAAAATCTGATGAGCGATCTGCGTGGGTTGTTATTAAAAAACCAGATAACGCAAAAGATATGTTAAACCAATGCAATTTTGGTATAGCAGTATCTAAAGGAGCGCTTAGTATTCAGGCTGTCATCCGTAATGGGCGCTCTAGTGAAAAACGAAAAGCAATGGGGATTTTTTTTAATAAATTGTCTAGCAACCCGGATAAGTTTTTAAAAGTCATAAAAGGGATAAACAAGGATTGCAAATTTATCGTTTCGCGTAGGGTTCCCAAGGCCGGCCCAGTTATCCGCGGGAATGAAAGATGGGAGAGCTTTTTTGAAATTAGGCTAAACGATATAACAAAAGAAGATGATGTTCGCTATATATGTGAGATTTTGAGAAAAGCAGATGGTAAGTATTCGTTCCCAGGAATACATGTTTCACATTCCATAGGGAAGGGTGATCCTATTTTAGTCAATCCAACTGAGCTTAAAAAAGAGATAATCTCGACTATCGTGGCTTTAAAGCCTGTGTTGGCGTTTCTTGAAGAATGAATCTATCTCGGAGTTTTTAGAGGTGAAGCCAAATGTCGTCTTATCCCTCGAAGGCGACATTCGATAAAATCAGTCAATTCAATGCAAATAAATGATGAGTAATATTCTGACGTTATGATACCTACGAATCTGGAAGAATGCTTTTCGGAATTAAAAAAGAAGTTGCCGCTCAAAGAACAGGAAGAACTTAAAAATCTTTCTGAAAATGAGCTCGGTCAGTATCACTTTGGGCTAGGAATGTGGCTGCGGAATAATTGGCAGCTTCATCATGCATCACCGCTGCATGATTACTTCAAGTCTATGGGCATTGAGCACCCGGATGATATGTCTGCTTACATCATTCAGCAGTTTCATCACCATCTGAACGACTGCAAGGAAGAGCGTTCTCAACTGGCGATCCATGAACAGATCGCTCTCATTACCTCTATGATCACGGAGACAACGAGCGCGATTTGGGGAATTCTGTCGCCTCGGGAAGAATTTAAAAAGCTTGATCTGGGAGCGGCTTCAAAAATTCTTCTTGAGCTCGTTTTATTCCTTCTTCATTTCTGCGACCGGCAGATCTTTTGTCTCGTAGGTCCCGAAAAAAGGAAAATCCTTATGGACGGGGTTTTAGAAAATGTGTTTGGGTTTTTGGAAAAATATGATGAAAAGGTCCTCCTGGAACGGTTCGGCGAGCAAACGAGCTCTAATTTAAACGCCTATTTTAAATATCTGTCGAAAATGGCTCTCTCGACTGACTTTCGCGGTGCCTACAATGAACGGCAGGAAGAATACGCCGTCTACAAGAAACTATTTCCGGAAGAAGGCGAGTTGCCGAAAGATACTTTGGTGTGGGAGTTTTCTAAGAAGATCATGCAATTAGAGGGGGGTACGCCCGTTGGCATGATGCGTATGATCCGGGTTTCCTCGGAGATGATCCAAATCTGCATTAAAACCTTAGAGTCTATCTTTGAAATCAAGTAGCTTCATGTCGCTTTTTGTACGGCTTATGTCATGAATCCCGAACCAAGTTTGCGCAGGTCATTCTAAAAGCCCTTGCGATTTTGGCCACTATATCGAGTGTGACATCAGGCGGCCGATTGCCTTCGATCCTCCGAATGGAGCTTACTGAAATTCTCGCACGTGTTGCCAATTCCAATTGCGTCCAGTCGCGCTTCTTCCTTAATTTTCGAACTTGTCTGCTGAATACGTCTCTCGCACGCCTTTTCCGCATAAAATCCTCCCGGCTGGGCGTATAGAGCCATACTCTTGAAGGGATAGCAAGGGGTTAAAGAGAGAGGGGCAACTAACCTTAGAACTTAAGAAGCTTCCAGGGCGGGAGGCGCAATGCCTTGCCGATTTTTTCAATGGTATCGATTTTGATCGCGTTTGGATTGCGCGATTCTAGTCGTTGATAATACCGAAAATCCATTCCAATCCGTTCAGCCATAGCTTCTTGGGTCAGATCAAGGTTCTTGCGTATTTTCCGTAATTGCCCCGCAAATTGTAGCCGTATCGTTGGTGTCGACATGGCGGTATTCTCCGACAGCACGGCCTACATGACCACGGTAGCTCAATACCATATTATGTATTGCTGAGTAATTTTTTCTATGCTATGTTCCGAATCCGTGCATAGCGCTGGGGAGCTAAAAAGCTGAAAAGGGAGGTTGGTATGGATGCTTTTGAAAGTATCGTCGCCATGATTCTTGAGGAAAAAGGTTTTTGGGTAAAAAGATCTGTAAAGCTTAATATTTCTAAGAGCGAGAAGTCCTTCATCGGGAAAGCGAGCATGCCCCGGCCGGAGATCGACTTGGTTGCTTTTAGTTCTAAAGAGGACAAACTGATTTTAATAGAAGCCAAGTCTTTTTTAGATTCATATGGGGTGCGGTTTAATAACATAGTTGATTTGAAATCCGTAGGCGCCGAACGGTATAAATTGTTGAATGATAAAAAGTTTCAAAAAGTTGTAATTAGGCAAATTCGAAAAGATTTCTTACGGGCGGGTTTGATTAAATCATCGACAAAGATCAGATTGGGTCTTGCGGCAGGAAAAATATGTTCTCGTTCAAAGGTCAGCGACCAGCCAGCAATTGAGAAGTATTTTCGGAAGAAAGAATGGTTTTTGCTCTCGCCCCAAGAAATCAAGGAACGCCTTCTGCGTCTATCGAAAACTGGCTGGGAAAATAATGTCATACACCAAGTTGTGAAATTAGTGCAGTGCCGGGACTAGTTTCAAAGACTTCTGAGGGAATAGTTTAAAAGTTGTAAAAGGACGTTCGTCCGCTTATAATGCCTTATGCCAAGGCGAATCGATTTTCCAGCAGTTATCTCCAAGCTCAAAGACTTTTACGTCGGCCGTAAGCGTCTGCCAAGCTTCTCCGAACTCCAAACCCTTCTGGGGTACTCTTCTAAGGGGGGCGTGTCCCTTCTGATCGCGCACCTTGTGAAACGCGGGATCGTGAAACGCGATCCCAATGGCAAGCTCGTGCCGACGCCGATCCTTGAGGGTGGAATCAAGCTCCTCGGCACAGTACAAGCCGGGTTCCCGTCGCCCGCAGAAGAAGAACTGATCGACACGCTCTCGCTCGATGAGTTCCTCATAAAAAATCCCCAGGCTAGCTATCTCGTGAAGGTCACTGGGGACTCTATGATCGATGCTGGGATCATGCCGGACGATCTTGTGATCGTGGATCGTGGTCGGCAGCCCCGGCACGGGGATATTGTGATCGCGGAGGTGGACGGACAATGGACCATGAAGTATTACGAAAAGCGGGGTACCAAGGTGCTGCTCCGCGCAGCGAATAAGAAGTATGCTCCGATCGAACCCAAAGCGGAACTTGTGATCGGTGGGGTGGTGGTCGCAAATGTCCGCAAGTACAAATAGACCTCTCTCGATCAGTTCATTCCCAAGCCCCATCATTCACATCGATTGCGATGCATTTTTTACTTCCGTCGAACAAGCGCTCCATCCTGAATTGAAAGGGAAGCCGGTAGTTACCGGAAAAGAGAGGGGGATCGTTGCTTGCGCCAGTTACGAGGCAAAGGCGATTGGGGTGAAGCGGCCGATGCGGCTTTGGGAGGCCCAAAAGATATGTCCCCAGCTCATCTGTCTGCCAAGCGATTACGAAACCTACAGTCTTATTTCAAAGCGGATGTTCGAGATCATCCGTCGCTTTACTCCTACCCTTGAAGAGTATTCCATCGATGAGGCATTTGCCGAGCTTTCTGGCCTCAGGCGGCTTCATCGGATCGGTTACGCGGAAATCGCGTACAAGATCAAACAAACGGTCCAGCAGGAACTAGGCTTTACGGTTTCTGTGGGACTGAGCGCCTCCAAGACACTCGCGAAGATCGCGTCCAAAGAAAAGAAACCGGACGGCTTCTTTGTTCTGCGTGCCAGTGAGCTGCATCTTTTTCTTCCGAAGGTGGCGCTTGAGCGCGTTTGCGGGTTCGGACCAAACACTGTAGCGCTTCTTGAAAAGCAGGGGATACGGAATGTTTGGGATTATTTGATGCGGCCGGAAGCGTGGGCGAAGGCATTGCTTGGGAAGATTGGTGTTGAGCTATGGCATGAACTGCGCGGAGAAGCCGTGTATCCGGTAGTAACGCAGAAAAAGGAAGATTATGCCTCAATCAGCAAGACGAAGACCTTCACGCCACCTTCCTCTGAGAAGGATTTCGTGAGGGCTCAACTCGTGAGAAATTTGGAATCGGCTTTCATCAAAATGCGGCGCCACAAATTGCGTGCGAAAAGGCTATGCGTTTTTCTTCGAGATCAGGAGTTCCATTCTTCTGGGGTGGAAGCTCAGTTTGACCGGAGCACATCATCGACGCTTGATGCCGTAGGCTTAGCAGGAGAACTCTTCGACAGAGTTTTCCGGCCGGGGACGGCGTACCGGCTGACCGGGATTGTGCTTTCCAAGATGGAGGCTGACCGAACGGTACAATACGACCTTTTTGACGATGTCCCGAAGATCGAGTCCATGAAGCGGATCGACCGGGTACTGGACGGCGTCAATGAGCTCTATGGTAAGCATGCCCTGCATCTCGGGACGTCCCTATGGCTCGGGAAGCACCGCCAGCATGTTGCCGGGCGGGGAGACCTCCCGGAGCGGAAGATGCAGCTCCTTCCCGGCGAAACCTACCGCCAGCGCCTAGGGATCCCCCTCTGGCGCGTCCAGGTCTGATCTGCCCCGCATGTCGCTTTTGGTATGGATTACGTCATAAGTTCCCGCACCACTTGTCGTGTTCCAACACGATAATCTTTCGCGAGTATTTTCGATCCCAATTTATCCTGCAGTGAAATCTGACCAGCATGTCTCCGGGCGAAGGAACCTCTCCGCGCGGTATTAGCAGGTGAAACCTTCCGCCAGCGCCTTGGGATCGCGTTTCGATGAATATGCGCCAAATGTAAAAATCATAATCGCCAGAATTGAAATATAAAGATCGTATAAGTTATTTGATAATCAATTTTTGATTAAAATTTTTATAAAAAGATCTATATAGATATATTCCAAAAATCAAAGATATTTTCCCTATACAAAAAAACTTTCTTCAAAAAACGCGGCAAAAAAATTTCTCGCCCATTTATATAAGCTTGTAAGAGGCGAAATAACGCAATGAAACCAAAAAAATTTCATAACTAGGAATTCATGAAGGGTTATGAATAACAGTGGAGGATCTATGAGCACAAGGAAACTTCTAACAGGCGGTAATCTCAATACGCGAAATGCGACGGATTTCTGCGCCAAAGGTCTCAGGTATAAGTGGCACATTCTGACGCAAACGCCGGGCAGGCAGAAATTCCTGGTGGAGATGGACGATTTGGGATTTCAGCCAGTCGAGATCGATGTGAATTATTTGGAATCCGGGACCGCTTGTGCGTGCATTAATTTGTTGGGTCGCAAGAGCCGGATCACTTTCGACCTGACAAAAGATTTGGATCGGGTGATACGACAGCGCGGATGCATTCGTGGGGAGCTTTCGTTTTTTCGTAGCGACCTGATTTGCAGCGATAATTTAAAACTAAACTTTCAAAACTAGGGAGAAAATTATGAATATTATCAAAGTGAATATCAAAGACATCAACCCCGCGGTGTACAACCCGCGGGCGGACCTCAAGCCGGGGGATCCGGCGTATGAGAGTCTGAAGAAAAGCATCGAGACCTACGGCTGCGTCGAACCGTTGATCTGGAATTCCGGAACTAAGAATTTGGTCGGCGGGCATCAACGTTTTAAAGTGTTAAAAGCGCAAGGTGTTGAAGAATTTGAGGTGAGTGTCGTTGATCTTCCGCCGGAGAAAGAGAAGGCGCTTAACATCGCCTTAAACAAGATCCAGGGCGATTGGGATCAAGATAAGCTCGCCGATCTGCTCAGGGAACTGAGCCAGGTTCCGGATTTTGATTGCGGACTTACGGGCTTTGACGCATCTGAGATAAGCCGGATTTTTGACGAGCAACTGAAAACTGATGCGTCCCTTGATCTTGATCCATCAACGGAACTTGAAAGTGATGGACCTCCCGTAACGCAATCGGGCGATTTAATTTCTCTCGGAGAGCATCGGCTTCTTTGTGGCGATTCGAGCGCTCCGGAGGACTTGAAACGCTTATTGGGAGATCAAATGGTGCATCTGCTGTACACCGACCCACCCTACAATTGTCGCTACGACTCTACCAGTCGACCGGGGCAGGGTGAAGGGGACAGCAAGTGGAAGCCTATCGCGAATGATTGGGCTAAACAGGAAGACTATGAGGCCTGGCTAGGGAAGTTCTTTCAGGCTGTGAAGCCTCATCTTGCGGCCGGCGCGCCTTTGTACACATGGAACGGATTTCGCCAATTCGGCCCCATGCACTCCATCCTGGCGAGCCTTGGTTTTCACGTTTCCAATGTGATTACTTGGGTGAAACCGTCTGCAGCTCCCGGTTATGGGGACTACTGGATGGGTTCGGAATTTTGCCTTTACGGGTGGCTTGAGGAGAACGGCGCACATCGTTGGTTTGGGCCCAATAACGAAACCAACGTTTGGCAGGTTGCTCGTGACGGGACCGGGGATCTCATTCACCCGACACAAAAGCCTATCGCTTTGGCTCAGCGCGCCATCAAGAACAGCTCCCAGCGCGGGGATATTGTGTTCGATGGCTTCGCTGGATCGGGTAGTTCGATTGTTGCTTGCCAGAGCCTGGAACGGCGCTGCTATGCCGTAGAGATCGAGCCACGCTATTGCGATGCGATTGTGCGTCGTTATATCAAGACATTCGGTCCCGGATCGGTATCTGCGGAGGTCTTCCAAAAATATGTGCTGGAAAGGCAGGTGACCCATGACTGAGGACATGTCCGTAGGCGACGCGATCAAGAAAATTCAGGGCGGCGAAATTTCCGGCAAGGATTTGCCCAAGGAACTTCTGCGGGAGACGATCCAGGTGCTTCGAAATAAAGGACAGGAGCAAAACGTCATTGCAAAGTTTCTGGGTTACAGCGACCGGCAGATCCGGCGTCTTTTAAAGGATATCCGAAAAGCAAATCGTTTTAAGTATTCAGAGGATACTCACACGGAGCATGTCGGCTGGTTTGTAATGAGCGCTCAGTCGCAGATCGATTTTTTGACACGAACTTATAACAACGCAAGCTGCTCAGAAAAGGAAAAAATATTGGCGTGTATCGGGGCATGGAAGGTCGCGAAGGAACTGACGGAGTCGCTACAGTCTCTGGGGGTCCTTCCGTCCTCGCAGCGTTTGATAAATTTCTCGTCGCTTTATGAGGAAAAAGGGAAAGGCTTTTTTGGGAATCCGAAAACGGAGGTTTATCCGGGCACGGAAGGATTTGATGATTTGTCGCCAATCGATCGAACTAATGTGATCAAAAAAATGACGAATTGCGTTACGGATGAGATTGCCAGGTTAAAAGCGGAAATGCTTCGTAGGCAGGCCCTAGAGCTTCCTCCGGCCGCTCAATAGCTCTTGCTATCGGTCCGGAGGTATGGATGTATAGGGGTGTATGAAAAATCGCTCCTACGACAAAAAGTTTCTGCGGCTGGTGGTAATCATTCGGCATCTTGGGACGGATGGCTATGTGACGACTCCCGCACTTGCGCGGGAGTTTAACGTTACCATCCGGACCGTTCAGCGTGACATCTCTCTTATCGAGCAAGGAGGTTTCCCCTTGGTCCGTACCTCTTCGGGCTGGCAATTCATGGAGGGGTTCCAGTTCTCGTTCGATTTCAAGCAGCGTCTTAGTGTCTGAAAAATACTTTCTATCGCGACATAATGCTGTCGCGATGGTTCGTTACAATCCCTCATGTTTGGTATAGAATTCACACTCAGAAGAAGGGGGTAGGTTGTGGCGAAAGATCCGGTATTTTCTAAGTCGAGGTATCTTGAAGGGCTCCAGTGTCCGAAGCTTCTTTGGATGCGCTGTAACGCCAAAGAGGAATTTCCACTGGTTGATGAAGCGATGCAGGCACTCTTCGATCAAGGACATCAGGTAACCGAGCTTGCTCGGACTCTTTTCCCGGGAGGGATTGAGATTGAAGGTGTCACGGATTATGACGCGATCATTCGGCGCACGCAGGACCTTCTTCCAGAACGGGTGCCTCTTTTTGAAGCAGCGATCCGCGTGAAGAACCTGTTTGCGCGGCCGGATGTCCTTTTTCCCAATAAGGACGGTTCGTGGGATATTTTTGAGGTTAAAAGTTCAGGAAAGGCAAAGGACGTCAACCTGCACGATATCGCGTTTCAGACTGTTTGCTACGAAAAATCGGGTCTCAGGATCCGCCGTGCTCATCTGGTCCTGGTTGACGGCGACTATGTCCGCTCTGGCAAGATCGACGCCAAGGCTCTTTTTAAGATCGAGGATGTCACAAAGCTTATCAGACCGCTTTGCAAACAGGTCGAAGTCCATGTCGATTGTATGATCAGGATACGGGACCAAAAAGCCTGTCCGGAAGTGAAGATCGGCCCGCAGTGTAGTGCCCCCTACGAATGCCCGCTTCATTACCTCTGCTGGAATCATATCCCTGAAGACAGCCCTTTTATTTATAGCGGGATCCGGAAGGATAAGGCGTTCGGTTTTATCAACGAGGGGTTCCTCAAAGCGGCGGATGTCCCGGTTGAGCGGTTGAGCTCGGCGACACACCAGATCGTCAGGGCGTGTCATGCCGGTAAAAAAATCCATATCGATCTCAAGGCTATCAAGGGACTACTGAAGAGCCTAGAATTTCCACTTTATCTCATCGACTTCGAAACGATCAAGGCTGCGATCCCGCTTTATGAGAACACGCGCCCGTTTCAGCAAGTCCCGTTCCAATTCTCGCTGCATATCCTGGAGGATTGGTCGAAAAAGCCAGTCCATCACGCATTTCTTGCCGAGGGAAAAGAAGACCCAAGGCCCGAGTTTCTCAAGAAGCTTCGGTCCCTAATTGGTTCCAAGGGAGACATCCTTGCGTTCAATATGAAGTTTGAATCGGGTTGTCTCAAAGATTCCGCAGAGGCTTTTCCGGAATACCGCGACTGGATCCAGGAGATCGAGCCGAGGTTTGTTGATTTGATGGTTCCGTTCCGTCGGTTTGATTATTACGATCCAAAACAAATGGGCAGCTATTCGATTAAAGCCATTTACCCGGCGCTTGTCGGCGGGTCTTATAAGAATCTCGAGATCTCAGACGGCGGGCAAGCGACCCGGGAGTACGGCCGAGTGACCTTTACAGAGGGTGTTTCGGAAGAGGAAAAGCGGGCAATCTATGACGGGCTTCTCGAATACTGCAAGCTCGATACTCAGGCCATGATAGACGTCTTGAAAGTACTGAAAAAAGCCGGAGGATGATCATGACGGCAGAATTTTCGTGGTTCACTTTAGGTATCGGGACGAGCCTGGGTATCGGGGCGGGCGTCTGGATCGTCTGCCTGATCGCGAAGACTCAACGGCAGAAGAAGCAGATGAGCGGGCTTATGTTCGATAAGGGCGCGCTCACCATGCGCGTCAGCATCCTTGAAGACGCACTTAAAGAAAAGGGGCAATGAGAAAAGTTATGACACAAAACAAAGACTACGCGAAAAAGATCATGCGGCTGATGTTCATTCTGAACAAGCTGAACGGGAACGGGCGCGTCCGGTCCTCCGAGCTGTGCGAGGAGTTCAATGTGAATATCCGAACTATCCAGCGCGATATTGCGCTCCTGAACGAGTCTGGTTTCCCTGTAGTTAACGCCGAAAAAGGGGTCTATTTGTTCATGGAAGGATTCTCGCTCAAGAAGCTCATGCTAAGCAACGAAGAGGCGTCGCTCATCTCATTTTTCCATGAGATCGCGGATTCCCTAGGCAAGAATTTCTCGGAATCTTTCCACAGCCTTGCCAACAAGCTGCTTTCAAGGGACGACGATTCGCCATTCTACGTGAAAATGCCCACGACGCAGCCCCACATGAAGAATTTTCCGTTCGTGAAGGAACTTGAGCAAGCGATCGATGATTGCCAGAAAATATCGCTAACCTATGAAGTGGAGAAAGGGACGGAGGTTTTCAAACTTTCGCCCGTCAAGCTCATCAACTTCGAAGGTTTCTGGTATTTGCTCGCCATGCCCGAAGGGAAGCAAGCGTTTTGGAAGTTCAGGTCCGAAAAGATCAAAGGACTCGAACTGTTGAACGAGAACTTTGATTCGCCGCGCAATCTCAAGTCAATCCTCGATCGGAGCGTGAATATCTGGTTCAGCGGCGAACCGGGGGAGAAGATCGTGCTCGAGATCGATAAGGATGCGGCGCATTATTTTAAGAAGAAGGTTTATTTCCCCGAGCAGAGGATCGTGAAGGAAAAAAAAGACGGCTCACTTGTCCTTGAGACCCGCGCCAACTTTAACGAAGTGCTCCGGACCATCATTCACTGGATCCCCGATATCCGCGTGATCCAGCCCAAAGAGCTCGATGTAAAGATCACAGGGCTTCTCAAGGACTATCTCAAAGGCTCCAAGCCGAGGTGGGGATAAAAGCAACGGATAGATGTAAAAATGAATCAAAATTATCAAATCAACAGAAGGATGAGACATGAAGCCACAGTTATCTGATTTAGTGAGTATTTTTTTTAAAAAGGGCATCATAAAGAAGGAGCAAAGCGCAAGATTGGAGAAAGCCCTTAAACTGGTCGGAACCGGAGGAGGGACGCCGAGACACCCTACGAGACTAGGGCTTTATATAAAGGATTGTTCAGAAAAAGCGTTGCAACGAGCCGTTTATCTTTCATCGCGAAGCTGCCTACCTGTTTCCAACCTAAAACGTGAAGTTCTTTGGGGTGATGCAGAAGTTCCCGTAAGCACCAGAGGCAAAGCACCGAGAGGAAGCTGCTTTGATTTGGTGGGAAACAGCGAGGGCTGTCTCGTTCTATGTGAACTCAAAGCGGGAAAAAGTAGTGACCATCCACTATTCGCTGCTTTGGAGCTCTTAGTTTACTATGCGGTCTTTGCTTCTCAGCCAAAAGGCAAAGAGTTGGTTTTTCATGAAAATTCAATCGCTAAGGTTTTGAAATGGCCAAACGATTGGAAAACGTTGTTTCTGGTCGTTGCTGCGGATCATGCTTATTGGGCCAAATGGAAGAATGCTGTTCTGGATATGAGCTGCTTCGGAGAGTTTCTCGGGCGGTACCCCGAATGCAAACCCTATTTTTTCAACATTCCAATTTCAGCAAAAGAATATTTTATACAGCAAAAATCAAAAGCCACTAATTACGTGCCCTGCCTCGGAGATGCCTATGAATGGGAGGCGGTCGGAAATTAATGAATCTTATCATCCATCGCGGCACACATGAGATCGGCGGGACGTGTGTTGAAATAGCAACGGACGAAACCCGGATCAGCATCGATCTCGGCATGCCACTTTCCGATCCACGGGACAAAGCAAAGAAGCTGAAGAATTTCTCGCTTATTGGGAAGACCGTGCCCCAGCTGATCGGGGAAGGCGTTCTGCCCAAGGTCTCCGGCCTCTATTGGGGCGTCGGAAAAGAGAAGCCGGTCGATGCGGTTTTCTTGTCGCATCCCCATCAGGACCATTACGGTCTTTTCAAATATATCCTCAAAGATATCCGGATCTTTCTCGGCGAAGATACGGACAAGATGCTTCAGGCAGCGGAGATATTTCAGGGCGACAGGATTGGGGAGCATGACGACAAAGTCCTGTTGAGGGACCGCGAGCCTGTGAGTATCGGAGATATAAAGGTCACGCCGTACCTGGTGGACCATTCGGCTTATGGCGCTATGGCTTTTCTTGTGGAAGCTGAAGGCAAAAAGGTTTTCTATTCCGGGGATTTCCGTGGGCACGGGCGTAAAAAGTCTCTATTCGAGAAACTTCTTAATGATCCTCCTGCCGGAATCAACGTTCTTATGATGGAAGGAACCATGATGGGGCGGCAGCAGGAGGACACTTGGACGGAGGATGAGCTTGAGCTTGAGATCGCCAATGAGGCAAGGGCCCATGAGGGAATGAAGCTTTTTATTTGTTCCGGGCAGAATGTGGATCGTCTCGTGACTTTTTACCGGGCGGCCAAAAGGTCCGATTCGGTTTTCGTGCTCGATCTTTACGCAGCAAATGTTCTCCATGAGCTCGGACGCAAGAGTCTTCCGATACCGACGAACGGTTTTAAGGACGTGAAGGTTCTTTTTACCCATCATTTTATGAAGCGCCTTTCGATGTATAACATGAAAAATTGGTACGAACGATGGCGACCTTACGAAATTAGCCCTAGTGCATTACAACGGGCGGGGAAGAAAGCCTTCGTAATGTTTCGTGATAGCACAACTCATGAGTTCGAAAAAACGGGGATTCCAAAGGATTCCGTCCTTTTTTATTCCATGTGGAGCCAGTATGCACTAGAACCCTCCTTCGAAAAGACGCGGGCATTTCTGGAGCGGCATAACATCGCATTCAAGGAACTACACACAAGTGGCCACGCGGTTCTCGGGGACCTCAAACGATTTGCCTCGGCCATGGATCCTGAGACCATCGTTCCTATCCATACCGAGTATCCGGACGATTATCGCGAGCATTTCGGAAACAAGGTTCACTGCCTTAAGGACGGGGAAAATTATTCTCTTTGACCTTTTAAACGACCAGACGCTGTCGTAGAGGTTTAGTAACATGCTCCTCCCAATTTCGAAAAGGAGGAGAATATGGATTACGACAGTTTTACGGCATTTGCCGGACGCTCAAAAGAAGTCTGGAAAGCTTTTAAAGAAAGTTTCGAAGATCCCTGCATCAAAGATTTTCTTAAACATTCCTACCCGGTTTTAAGCTGCCCATCAGGACAGTGTACCCTCGAAGCTACGGATTATCATTCGGTTGCTCTATGGTCTCCCAAGTCACTCGTTCTTAACAAAGCGAGCACCAGCCTCATTGAGCATGTTCGCGCTCTTGAGCGCCTTAAAAAGGAGATAGAGGGCAGAAGAAACAAAGACGAAGGGCTCAAAAAGGAGCTGACCAAGGTTAAAAAGTGGATCGATGAGTTTGATCCAAATCGACTCGATTTTGAAGAACACCGTCTTGAAGTCCGATTTCCGTCCCTGAAAATAGAGCTGATCCAAAAGATTAAACAGTCGCCTTTCGTGGACCAGAAGCGAATTGGAAAGGACAGGGTCTGTATCAGGGTGGTCCTTTTGACCTATTAGGAAAGTCTGCTACATCATGTAGTTCCCAACTAACCAAAGAGACTTGATCAGTCGCTGGACGGATACTTTTTGAAGAGAGAAAGAATAGCCATCGTGATAACCAGTCCGACGGAGTTGCTTACGATAAAAACAGCCTCCTTCACAGCGATAGCCCTAACCAGGTAACAAGCTATAGCCCCGAACAGAAGCTGATAGGTGTGTTTGCTTAGGCCCTTTGTCGATTTCGCTCTAACAGACTTTATGAATTGTGGAATGCTCACGGAAACGCCGAATGCGACTCCTAGCCAGCCAACGATCTCGGTAACCATAACGTAATCCTCTCTTTCTCTGCCCAATAATAGCAGGCTATAGCGACAAGGTCTTGTCGTCTAGGGGCTGTAGGCTCTTTAATCTAATGCCCAATATATGCGCGACATTATGCTGTCGCGTGCCTACGGTACAATTAAGATTGAAAAATGAAACAGAACCCTACGAGGAGCAAAAGAAAAAAGATGGAAATTCAGAGCGAAGGAAAAGTTGATAGCATTGCGAACGATGAAGAATACATGGCCAGGTATTCGGTGATCGGTGAGCTGTATTACCTGAAACGAACCATGATCCGAGACCGTCAAAGCAACGGGGATATGTCTCTTGCCGGTAAGATCTTGGAAGTGAACGGAAAGATCAAAGAAACGGAACGGGTTTTCGGCAAGGAGGTGGCTCGGGAAGTGTCTTCCGGGAAAAAGTTCGCGCTTGAGAGCATGACGGAAAGATTTAAGTTAGAGCCTTATGAAAAAAGAGTGCTCCTTTTCTTTATATTCCTAGAGTTCTTCCATGCGGCAGAGAATATTTGCCGAGAGATGGAACTTTCAGAGCTCATGGACCTGGAAGATTCTTCGTTCGCGAGAATGCGGGAATACAAATATCTGAGAAAGACTGCGCCGCTTTTTGAAAAAAGGTTATTTTACTTTGAAGCTGTGAAAACGGAAAAAAGCGCAACGGCCAATATAGGATTGTATAACTTAGCCCTTGAGTCGTTTTGCGGATTGATAAGCGGGGAAAAGATTGGCGACGGGGATGGTGAGGAAAAAGAAGTCCGGGACCCATCTAAAGAATGCGAGGAAATCGGGATGCTTAAAAACCCGGAATATAGACTGGAAGAAGTCGTTCTGAAAGAAAGCGTGAAGGACAAGGTGATGTTCTTCCTGTCCGCTTTGAAAGAGCCGGCTATGAATACGTTCGGGATCGGTCAGACTATAAAAAGGGGAAAAGGGATGAACTTCCTTTTTTACGGGCCTCCGGGCACCGGAAAAAGCATGCTCGCCGAAGGTATCGCCGCTTTTATGGGTACAAAATTACTCCTCGTGGAAACGCCAAAGATCTTTAGTCGGTGGGTTGGGGAAACTGATAAGGCAATCGCCCGGATCTTCAAGGTCGCGAAGGATAACAACCTAGTGATCTGCATGGATGAAGCGGACTCCCTGCTTTACAACCGGATGTATGCGGGGCAGGAGCACGACATTCGGTTCGTGAACGTGATGCTCCAGGAGATTGAACGGTTCGAAGGGATTGCGATCTTTACGACGAATCTGGATTCGCTTCTGGATCCGGCTCTGGAAAGGCGGATCTCGCTTAGGGTCCAGTTCGAGCTTCCGGACGAGAATATGCGAGCCGAGATCTGGAAGGCTCATATTCCGTCCACGGTAAGAGTCGCGGAAGATGTGAATTTCCGTTCGCTCGCGAAGCGGTTTGAATTCGCCGGTGGCTACATCAAGAACGCCGTCCTGAACGCCTTGCGCAAGATCGCGCTTAGGAAACAGGACACGATTGGCATGGAAGACCTGGTCTGGAGTGGCAATATGGAAAAAGAGGGCCTCTTCAATAAAGAACAACACAAGGGAACCGTTGGGTTTACGGCATTGGGATAATGAAATAGGAGGATCGTTATGACTGGCCCGAAGATATGTCCCCATTGCGAGCAGGAAATGGATGAGAGCCTTGCCGAATTTTACTTTTGTAGTGAGTGTGGGCAAGAATTTGATGAAGATGACCTTGAAACAGCTCGGGAGGAAAGACGCGAGGCCGGTGAAGATTTGGATGATGATGAAGACGGGGACGAAGAAGACAGCTAAGGAGCTGTTCGAGTATTGGAGGTGAAGCCATGGAACTTTTAGTGGGCGTAATTATAGTTATTACGGTAATCGGCGCCATTGTCGCCAGTATATTTAGTATTGCGATATTTGCTGCTATATGGTGGATCGTCATTCCGATTATTTGCGGGATGGTTCTTGGCCCTATTGGATTTCTCTTCGGTCTAGGGTTGGTTGTCATCATCGGATTGATCATCGCTGTAATCAAACGCTGAAATGGGAGGTTTAAAATGTCGGAAAATATGGAAAGAAACATTTGCGGAGTTTTTTTTCTAATCGTATTCCTGTGGGCTTGTATTCCAAATGGTTCTGCTTTTGACGATCGATATCCACCTTTTGACCTGAAGGCCTGGAAAGATCGAACATTAAAAGTATCACCAATAAACGAGCCTGCAGAAAGTGGAAAATTTCAAGATGGGGATGTCACTATTTCCTGGGTGAGCAAGGTTTCTGACTCCAGCGTGATCGAGATCCGATGCAAGGATAAACTGATAGAGAAAATGGAACTACCTGGTGACAAAGAATGGTCAGCCTTCTTGGGAAAGATTTACTATGTAGATTTAGATCATAACAGGTTGCCTGATATTGTTATCACTCCGGCATGGTGGGGAAGCGGATTGGGCTCATTTTATAAAACAACGCTTATTTACTTCCAGACCACGCCCGGGAAGTTTAGACGATTAGAGTTCACATCATTTTATTTTGAAATCAAGGATTTCGTAAGCCTCAAAAAAAATGCAAACCCAGAACTATTGATGATGCGAATGGAGCTGCTTAAATCTGCGGATAAGGAAGCCCACAATTATTGGATTTATGTGCCTTATAAGATCCAAAATTTTAATTTGGTAATGGATAGAAGCCACTTTCCTGATTTTCCAAAATTTATATGGTATTCAAAAAAACAAAATAGCCAGCCTAGCGACAAGCTGTCCCGAAAGCAGAAAAACCAATATCTCGACACGTTGCCCGCTCTAATAAAATCCATGCCCGTTTCACGGTAATAGAGCGCCTATCTGAGTTGGGTGTTTATGCGAAGCGTAATTGGCATTCCACGATCGCGATTATTGCGAAAAATGAGAAGGGAACGAGCGAGCTTTTTCGAACTCGGCGGGAAAATAGCTCCGTTTGGCAGTACCTTCACGAAGCTTGCCCGGGCCGTTGCTGTGTTGAGTAAGCCGATAGCGGAGTACGGCTATAGCTTTTATAACAAGCATAAGGAAAAATACGACAAGCGGCTTGATGAATATGGCTTGGAAAAGATAGAGGACCCCATTCGCGCCTCTGTCTGGTTCTTCAAGTCCGAAGTGCGGGGAGATGCCATTAGGCGCATTGATGAAATTAATCGTATCGACAGTGATATGAAGAGGCGAGGTTATTTCACTCCGGAGGATCATAGGAGAAAAGGGCAGCTCTTTGGTTACTCTGAAGCCGATATCAGAGGATTCCTCGCATGGAGAAGTGCAATGATCCTGCGAGCTTACGCACTGACGGGTGAGGCAGAGTTTACATATACCCCTCTCTGGGGAGCTTTAACGAGTGAATGTGGCTCGTGAGCAACAATTCGTTGAAGGGTGTAAGGACAATCCGACAGCACTATGGATGTCCTGTGAAGTTTTAATCCCTTGGACGCTTATTTAAGTGCTTCTAATGTCGCTTTTGTGCAGAAAAGCGACATTAGTCCTCTAAGGGTAGTCGTCATCGTCATATAAAGCGACATTGGCTCGCGAGGGCCATCCGTTATCCCAATCTATAGCGACATTAAAATTATGCAGGCTGCATTTTCTTGAGATAAATGGAGTTGACGCCCGTGGAATTTAAACGCCAATCCAATAAACGCTTGCTCGTACCGTAAAATTTGGCAGCTTGATCATGATCCATTTTAGAGAATTTGATTTTTACGAGAGCATCGCGCGGTAGGAGAAGTGTTCCAGCTAGCCAATCGGCTTCATTTTCTTGATCGGCGTTGTAATGTCTCAATAAGAGACCCAGTTCATAAGAATGCATCTGCTGCGGTTGATGCCCAATGATGATGTGAGACAATTCGTGCATGATATCATTCGATTGTCTGCTTTTGGCGTGCGATGGATTGTAAATTACAACATGCTTATCGCCAAGCGATAGGGTAACTGCAGACCAGGTACTCGCTTCTCCGTTCAAAAGAAGCTCCGAGCTTTCCTTTGAAAGTCCTTCTATTTCGTTTGGTGTCTTTATGATAACGCCAAGATGTTCAGCCAATTGCATTGATGGCAGGGGATCGAGAGGCTCTAATGTTAGAGCTTTTCGATACGAAATAGATGCCCGTTCACTCCAACTTTTAAATCCGTATTTCAATGCGGCGCCCTCTTAACTGGCAAACATTTTATGAGCAGCAAGTATCATCTCCGCTAGGGCGGTGGCTGCTTCCTTTGATGGATTTTTTTCTGTCTTCAAATGGAACGATGGGACTACACTAGCGGGAGCAGTTTCTTCTTGCGAACAGCCTAATATTTTCCCGCCATCAACGCCAAGCCATTTACAGGCTTTTGTGAATGTTTCAATGTCGGGCAGCTTACCATTTTCTATCCTTGAAAGCGTGGCAGTGCTAATCTCTATTTCTTTTGAAACTTCTCGGATTCCTCGTGTGCCCCGCTTCTGCTTAACCACTGCTCCTAGGTTGCTGAGCGTGATTGTATTCATGGATCCTCCTCTGTTACACATGTGAAAAAATAGGTTGACACGGGTAACGGTTTCCCCTAGAATTCTATTGCTTTAGTGTAACGCACTATTGCATGAACGTAAACCAGTATTTTAACCATGGAGGTGTCAGTGGCCAAATACGAAAGAAACGCAGGGAAGCAATGGAGCTCAACAGAAGTAACGAATCTGAGGAAGCTTGTTCAGCTGAATACACCAACTCGGGTGATCGGTCTTAAGCTTGGCCGTCCCGTTTCAGGAGTATATGCTAAAGCGTCTGAAGAGAGAATTTCACTTAAACCAACAAACCAATCGCCGTATAATCGTCGCTCACGCTAATAAGAGGCTGTGGCAGCGGTTTTATAGAGGTTGTAACCATCAAATTTGGAGAAGAATATGAACAGCTCACAGGAAAACAAGAACCAAGGACACAGTAAAGAAATTACAATTATCGTTAACGGTCGACAAAAAATAGTGGCGGCAAAAGAAACGTTGTCGTTTTCCGAAATCGTCGCTTTAGCTTTTGACAACCCTCCGACGGGAGAGAACATTACGTTCACTGTCACCTATAGAAAGGGCCACGGCAATAAGCCCGAAGGGACATTGGTGGAGGGGGAGACAGTCAAGATTAAGGACGGAATGATCTTCAATGTCACATCAACTAATAAATCATAGCCCCGATCTAAAACGGCTGCGAGACGAGGGCTATGATGTCGCGGTAAGATCAAATTATCTGTTGATCAATAATGTTCCGTATGTGAACTCCAGCAAAGAGATCAAATTTGGGACTCTTGTTTCAGAATTGAGTTTGGTCGGTGACCTGACGACTACGCCTGGCACTCATGTCGTCTACTTTGCTGGGGATCATCCTTGCCACAAGGACGGATCAGAGATAATCAAGATTAAGCATCAAAGTGAGCAGAAGCGATTTGATAATGATCTTGTTGTTCATCATTCGTTCTCGAGCAAACCGGAGGGTGGTTACAAAGACTATTACGACAAGATGACGACGTATGTCGCAATTATCTCCAGCCATGCTGCATCGATCGATCCCAATGTTACAGCGAGAACATTCCCGGTTATTGAACCCGAGAAAGACGAATCGGTGTTCAATTATATCGATACGGCCTCGAGTAGGGCCGAGATCAACTTGGTCACTAGAAAGCTAGAGATTGGGAAGATCGGGATTGTCGGCTTAGGTGGGACAGGGTCTTATGTGTTAGACCTAGTAGCCAAAACCCCCGTGCGAGAGATTCATCTCTTCGACGGTGACAAGTTCTCACAGCATAACGCGTTTAGATCGCCCGGAGCTCCATCTGTTGATGAATTGAGAAAGGCCCCAAGGAAGGTGGCCTACCTGCAGGAACAATATTCAAAGATGCATCGGAACATCGTTGCCCATGATTGCTACATCGATGCTTCGAATGTCGATCAGCTGAAGAGCCTGAACTTTGTCTTCCTCTGCCTCGACAATGGCACAGCAAAAAAACTGATCGTCGAAAAGTTAGAGGAATTTGGCATATCCTTCATTGATGTCGGGATGGGAGTAAATCTTGTCGATGAATCGCTGCTAGGAGTTCTGAGGATCACGAGTAGCACCGGGAACAAACGTGAGCATGTGAGGGATAAGAACAGGATTCCTTTCTCGAATGGTGACGGCAACAATGACTATGATCGCAATATCCAAATTGCCGACCTCAATGCGCTCAACGCCGCTCTGGCTGTTATAAAATGGAAAAAACTGTGCGGTTTTTACCGAGATTTCGAAAACGAACATCACAGTACATACACCATAGATGGCAATAAGTTGATCAATGAGGACCAGGCATGAAACGCGAGACGGTTCTTAAGCACGAATTCGTCGAATATATCCCCAGCGATTTAAAGCCGGGGACGCTTTATGTGTCTATGAAATTCGCAACGGCGACCCATAGATGTTGCTGTGGGTGCGGAAATGAAGTCGTTACTCCGATTAGTCCTACAGATTGGCAGTTAATGTTCGATGGCGAATCGATTTCACTTTACCCATCGATTGGGAATTGGAGTTTTGAGTGCAAGTCTCACTATTGGATAAGATCCAACAAGGTCAAATGGGCTGCTCGGTGGTCTCAGAAAAAAATTAAGAAGGGAAGGGCTGATGATAGGTTAGCGAAGGAAAAATATTTCAACAGTCCCAAGTTTCCTGCTATTAACGACGCAAGCACGGGCAAAAATAAATCAGTTAAGAGTAACCCGAAGAAAAAGCATTGGGGATGGTTTGCGTAGACCGTGCGGCATCTGTCTCTTTTTCTCCCAAAAGCGACATTGACGAAAATATGGCTTATCGTGTTCAATAGGCATCGATGGAGTCAAAAAATACAAAGGTCCTAACGCGGCAGGAGCTGTACGATTTGGTCTGGGCTACGCCGATGATCGATTTGGCGAAGCAGTTCAAATTTTCAGACAACGGTCTGCGTAAGGTCTGTAAGAAGTATTCGATCCCCGTACCGAAAATGGGATATTGGCAGAAAGTTCGTTATGGAAAGCCTCCCACTAAAACACCCCTTCCTCCTAGCGAGAGCAATGAAGTTGTGGCCATTAATATTCTTCCTCGCTCAAAAGAAAACCTCGATCCGGTCCTCATCGTAAAAGAAACCATCGTTGTGCCGGAGACTATCGAGAAATTCCATCCGCTGGTCCAGCAGACTCGAATGCTTCTTAAAAAGGGGCATGAGCGTAATGGGCGGCTTCGTGCTCCCGGGAATGAGTCTGCATTGGATATTTGTGTCAGTTCCGCGCAACTTCCCAGAGCATATAGAATTCTAGACACCATCCTCAAAGTGCTCGAGCAGCATGGCGTCAAAGTTGGGATTGAGCGTGTGAATGAATATAGCACATACACCTACGTGGAGCTTGATGGTGAGAAGGTTAAATTCGAACTTGATGAGCTTACGCGGATGGTCAAGACGGAGCCGAATAAATATGGTTACACCAACGCGGACTATGTTCCCAATGGAAAGCTAGTCTTACGGATCAATGATTACTTGGGTGGCTGCCAGAGTAAGTGGTCTGATGGAGAGAATAGAAAACTGGAAGATAAGCTGGCTTCCTTCGTTAACGGATTATCGCTTGCCGCAGCTTACATTAAGAAGTCGAAAAGAGAGCGTGCGGAAGAACACCAACGGTGGGAAGACGCAAGGAAAGAAGAAGAACGGAAACGACTGGCAGCAGAAGAGGAAAAGGAGCGCGGCCAGGCACTTGAACGCCAAGCTGCCAATTGGCAGAAGAGCCGGCTCATTCTTGAACTCGTTCAAGCCGCGATTGCGAAGCGGGGGAAGTACGATCCAGACAGCAAGTTTGCCGAATGGGTTACCTGGGCAACTGCGTATGCGAACAATCTCGATCCTTTAAGAGAACTGAAACCACAGGAGTGATGGATCATGAAAATCATTTGTGCCAAGTGCAAGAAACTGATGGGGGAAATCGAACCGTTTGATGATTCGAAGGAGACTCGGGCGAAGTGTGCGGACTGTGTGCGTCAGGAGGAAGAAGAACGCGCCACTAGAATGGTCGCCGCTCCTATTAAAAGGGGATCGCGTGAGAGTAAAAAAATAATACTGGATAACGGCGCCGAAGGGCTTATTACGATCGCAGGCAAGGAGTCTGAAAGCCTGTCGCTCTGGGATGTGATCTTTGATGGGCGAAAATTCTTTTGCAGTGAGGAGACGACGAAGGAGTTTGAGAAGCACTTGGAAAGCATCCCGGGTGACGAGCTCCCGGTCACGTTTCTTCACTCCATGACGGTTAAGCTGGATACTCCCAAGAGGCGTGGAAAAAAGAAGCAGGAAGAGCCTCCAGCTGAAAAAAAGCCGTCTGACTCTACAACCTATAACTGCACGGTAAGGGTTTCTAAAGCAGCCGCCCGGCAGATCTTTCGGGATAAGCAGAGCCGGATGGAACAGGTCGTCGGCATCCTTGCGGATGCGGCATGGAAGGCATCAGTGAAAGAGAGGATGAGGGAGCACGTTCCAGGGACCGCAAAGGCAGACAATTCTGCGACATAATGTCCCATGTCCGCCCTTCGAGGCCGGACATTTCTTATCCTATTCAGCAATATAATGTTGCAGAAATGTCGCCCCAAAAAGACCGGACAAAACGGACATATTTTTGAGCCTTTTTGTCTGGTCACCAGGCCAGTAATTCGCCTCTCTATAGTAGATAATTCTTGCGCTAATAGGGTAAGGGNNTCACTTGTTCTTAATGAACAATTACGGCATCGTGACGGCTCAGGGATAGCCGTCTACAATGACCGCACACTTCAAAAACCCAAAAGCAATCGGTCTTGGGTTTTTGCGTTTTAGGATGGATGGGAAAAGAATAATTCTATTTCCTCTAACCCAGGACGATGCGGATGAGATGTTTCGCGCCATCATTGGCGAGAAGAATACCTTCGGTGCGCCTGATGGATTTACCATCCATTTCGATTGTTTGAACACCCCGCGATACCTGCAGAGGATTTTCCACCTTGACCTCGTAGTGAGCCGAATGATAGTGAAAAGATAATTCAAAGCCCGGCCAGGACGAAGGGATGCAGGGATCCATAAAAAGTCTTTTTTCTTGCAGTCGAAACCCCAAGATCCACTCTACTCCCGCGCGGTACATCCAGCCTGCCGAACCCGTGTACCAGGTCCANNTGACATAAGGCTCCACTTTGTAGCGTTGAATGTCTGCCCGCGTGCTTCCGTGATTGATAGGATTTAAAAGCGAGAAGAGTTCTCCTGCCGTATTGCCGTCTCCAAGTGCCGCAAAGGCGAGGATTGCCCAAACCCCGGCGTGGGTATATTGGCCGCCGTTTTC
>PLLJ01000053.1 GCA_003140935.1 Candidatus Omnitrophota bacterium | reverse complement strand
GAAAAGTTCTATGACAACTCGATTATCATTTTTCTTTCCGATCACGGCGAAGAATTTTATGAGCACTTTGGTAAGGAACACGGCAGGCTGTTTATCGAGCACCTGCATGTACCTTTAATCATTAAATTCCCCGGGAATAAGTTCGGGGCAAGAGCGATCCATGAATGGGTCAGAACCATGGATGTCATGCCCACGCTTTTTGATTTTTTAAATATTAAGATCAAAAATATGATCCAGGGCATCTCTTTCAGCCCCCTGATCACGGGAAGGGGAGGCTATTCCCCGCTCATTATCAGCTGTAACATAAAAGCGGGCTTCGATACAGTAAGGTTCATTAAGGAATCCTATGTTTATTCCAGCGAAAACACAAAGACAACGAAAGATCAGCTTTTTAATATCGAAAAAGATCCTTTGGAAAAGAATAATCTTGCTATTGAGGAGACGGGGGTTACGGACCAGATGCGTTTTATCGCCAAAGATATTTTTGCGGAAAATAAGGCTGTCAGAGAGAAAATGGGTTCTAAACCCGTGTCTTTAGTACAAAAAAATGACGAGCTAGTTTCTCAGCTCAAATCACTAGGATATTTACAATAAAATTATCATGAACATGATAAAGTTATCTTCGAAATTAAGACTTATAGGTCTGGCCGTTGTTCTAGGCGTTTTTTCTCTAGCGATCGATAATAAGTCCATTGTTTTTGAACGCCCCAATATCATTCTTTTATCAGCCGACACTCTCCGTGCTGACCATCTGAGCTGTTACGGCTACTTTAGAAAAACTTCTCCGAACATTGATGCATTCGCAAAAGATTCGGTCCTATTTCAAAATGCGATCAGCCAGGCGCCTTCGACAGTGCCCGCTCACATGTCTATCTTCACTTCTTTAACGCCTCTTGTTCATTTATGCAAGCTTAGTCCTGACAATGCTAACAATGAAGGGATTGACACTCTTCGTTTGGATGAAAAAATAGCAACCCTGCCGCTCCTACTTAAGGAAAATGGTTATTTAACCCTAGGATTCCACGGAGGAGGCAGCATGGCAGGGTCCTTAGGTTTTGATAAGGGGTTTGATAGCTACCATTTCTGGGGGGATCTCTGGAAGCCCATGAGCGGGCTTGAGGATGTGCGGAAGGCCATACAAGAAAGCAAAGAAAAAAAGAAGCCGCTTTTTCTTTTTTTGCACAACTATATTTGCCATNNGAATGTGGATCTAAGCAACCCGCAACATCTTAAGTATATTATTTCTCTCTACGACGGAGGCATATCCTACGAAGATTATATTTTTGGCAAAGTAGTCGAGATTCTCAAAAAAGAAAAGTTCTATGACAACTCGATCATTATCCTGCTTTCCGATCACGGCGAAGAATTTTATGAGCACTTGGGTAAGGGACATGGCCGACTATATATCGAGCAGCTGCATGTACCTCTGATCATTAAATTCCCCGGGAATAAGTTCGGGGCAAGGGTGATCCATGAATGGGTCAGAACCATGGATGTCATGCCCACGCTTTTTGATTTCTTAAATATTAAGATCAAAAATATGATCCAGGGCATCTCTTTCAGCCCCCTGATCACGGGAAGGGGAGGTTATTCTCCACTCATCGTCAGTTATAACATGCAAGTGCATCGCGACACAGTGAGGCTCATTAAGGAACCCTTCGTTTATTCCAGCGAAAACACAAGGACAACGAAAGAGCAGCTTTTTAATATCAAAAAAGACCCCCTGGAAAAAAATAATCTTGCCGTTGAACAGACGAAGGTCACGGAACAAATGCGTTTTATCGCCAAAGATATTTTTATGGAAAATAAGGTTGTTAGAGAGAAAATGGGTTCTAAACCTGTGTCTTTAGTACAAAAAAATGACGAGCTGGCTTCTCAGCTGAAATCGCCGGAATAGTTACAATAAAATTATAATATAAAGCGCTTGGGTCGCAGAAGTGCGACCCCAAAAGATTGCCGCATTCCTGCCCCTTTCTTGCGAAAGCAAGAAGCAGGTCCTTGCAATAACGAAATGCTATTGCCGGGATAGACTCTAAGAAATATGCGGGCTGGCCGGAATATCCGCTTGAACTTCAATAATGTCCGAAACCGATATTTTTGCAATTCACGGGAGAAGTAACTGATGCAGACAGGCTTGATCCACGACGAAATTTTAAGACGGCGGACGTTCGCGATCATTTCACATCCGGATGCCGGCAAGACGACGCTCACGGAAAAATTCCTCCTCTATGGCGGAGCCGTTCAGCTGGCCGGTTCTGTGACTGCCCGGAAGCAGGAGCGGGAGACAGCCTCGGACTGGATGGAAATGGAGAAGAAGCGTGGGATCTCTATTAGTTCTACGCTCCTTCAGTTCGATTACGGTCCGTGGAGGATCAATCTTCTCGACACGCCGGGACATAAAGATTTTTCGGAAGATACCTACCGGGTACTGATGGCGGTCGATGCGGTCGTGATGGTGATCGATTCCGGGAAGGGTATCGAGAGTCAGACGCGCAAGCTTTTTGAGATATGCCGCCATCGCGGGATCCCGATCTTTACCTTCATGAACAAGTTGGATCGTCCGGGTCTGGTCCCCCTCGCGTTGATCGATGAGCTCGAAAACGTTCTTGGGATTCATGCTTATCCGGTCAACTGGCCTCTCGGGAGCGGTCGGGAATTCAGAGGCGTTTATGACCGGCTTCAAAAGGAAGTGCATCTTTTTCAGAAGGTTCCCGGGGGTGCCTACAAAGCTCCGGTATCGATCCATGGGTTCTCGGACTCCGCGGTGAAAGAGATCGTCGATGAAAGTTCCTATGATCAAGCTGCGGAGGAATTGGAGCTTTTGGACACGGCGCATGTCGGTTTTTCTCCGGAGTCGGTGCTTCAAGGAAAGACAACGCCTGTTTTTTTCGGGAGTGCTTCGAACAACTTCGGCGTACAACTTCTGCTGGACGGTTTCATCAAGTACTCCACGGGACCGGTGGAGAGACATGCGGGAGACCGGCCGATTCCTGTCATCTCAAAAGATTTTTCCGGTTTTATCTTTAAGATCCAGACCAACATGAACCCGTTGCACCGTGACCGGATCGCCTTTTTGCGCATTTGCTCGGGGAAATTTTCCCGCGATATGGACGTTTATCACACACGGACAGGAAAGAACGTGAGGCTTGCGGGATCTCACACGCTTTTAGGACAGAGCCGCGAAACCGTTAACGAAGCATTTCCCGGGGACATCATCGGCTTTGCGGTTAAATCAGATTTTCGCGTGGGGGATACGGTGAGCGAAGATCCCTCGATCACCTTCAATGCTATTCCGCGGTTCGCTCCCGAATGTTTTGCCTCGATCCACAATCCTTCACCGGCGAAATATAAGCCCTTTCGAAAAGGCCTGGAGCATTTGCTTGCCGAGGATATTGTGCAGGTTTTCAGCTGGATCAAGCCGGCCAACCCCAACACCGCGCTTCTGGGAGCCGTGGGTCCTCTTCAATATGAGGTGCTGCAGTACCGGTTGAAGGAAGAGTACGGTGCGGAGTCGCAGCTTGAAATGTTGCCGTGGAAGATCCTGAGATGGGCGGAGAGCGCGTTGAACGATGCGGATCTTGGGGAAGTGCTTTCCTACGGCGTTGCTTTGGCCGGGGATGAACAGGAACGCCGTGTGCTTCTTTTCTTAAGCGAATGGCTTCTTAAGAATTTCCAGGAAAAAAATCCTCATGTCGTTCTCCGGAACTCCCCGACATAAAAACCAGAATTTCCAAGAATCCTGAAGCGCGCTCCGAAGGTCGGCGGGCAAGGTGGCGGGCAGAAGGCCTGTCGTCACCGGCGGCCGCTTCTTCCTGCGAGAATCGACCGCCTTCGGGTCTCGCCCCTGGGACCTGCTGCTTCGGAGCAGGACCAAGCTCCCAGGTTCTCGAACGCTGCCTCCCGGTCTTCTGCCCGCCGAGCAAGACCTGAGGTGCGAGCGAGTTTTTCCTCGCTGGGGAAAAACAAGCGGCGAAAAGGGATTGCTCGGAAATTCTGCTCACTCTTTAAAGCGAAGCAAAACGAGGGAGGTTTTTGCCGAGAAGCGGTAAAGCGTATTCTATGAAGGCCGGTGTGACCATCCCTTTTTTCTTGTCAAAAAATCCTAAGGGGAGATCTCGCTCACAGTTCGGGATCTTTTCGAGCGGTACCGACTTGTAAGTGATAAGGTATTTCTTTCCCGGTTTTCTTTCAAATCCCACCATCACCCGGGTCAGTCCCCGGAGAGCCCACTGGACCGCGTGAACACCCGCCTGATAAGCTTCTTTTTGATCGGTCTCTGAGATATAAGCCATCGACATGCGCTGGATCGTTCCTGGCTTGTCGAAACGGGCACGGACCCCCAGGTTTTTTTCAAGGATCGCGGCAAGCCGTGCCGCCGTGCCTTCGACATATTGGTGGCCGAAAGGATCGGCCGTCACTCCCTCGGTTTTACAGCCGATGCGGTTTCCCTGATAGTCGCGGATCGTCTCCGAGATCACAATAACGCAATAGCCCACGGATTGAAGAATGGCCTCAGTTCTTTTAATAAAAGCCGTTTCGTCGAACGGGACTTCGGGGATGAGCAAGAGATGGGGAGCATCCTCCGGCGCTTTCTTCAAAAGAGCCGAGGCCGCGACGATCCAGCCGGAATTTCTTCCCATAAGCTCGATGATCTTCACAGGATCGACATTTTTCATGGCTTTGGTGTCCAGCGCCGCCTCCTGCGTGGTAACGGCCGCAAAGCGCGCGACGGAGCCATATCCGGGAGAATGGTCGGTTTCTATCAGGTCGTTATCGATGGTCTTCGGGATATGGATGACCCGGATCTCGTAATGATCTTTTTCCGCGGCTTTTGCGATCTGGAGGCTGGTGTTTGCCGTATCATTCCCTCCGATCAGGAACACGTAGCGGATGTTATGTTTCCGGAGGCTTGCAATGATCTTCCTGTCGTCTCCGAGTTTGAGTTTGTAGCGGGAAGAACCGAGGGCGGCAGAGGGGGATTGGGCGATCCGGAGGATCGATTTCGACGGTTTTGCCTTGAGGTTGACGAAAGAACCGTTCAGGATGCCTTCGATGCCATTCCGCGATCCGAGGATCCCCGTGATCGCGCGGCAAGTCCGTGCCTCTTCCACGACGCCCGCGAGACTTTGATTGATGACCGCCGTGCACCCGCCGGACTGGCCGACGACAGCCTTGCCCTGGCATCTATTATTTTTAAATAGAAGGTTGCCAGGACTAGTCCAATTAACATTTAAATCTTTTGATGGAGAATTGGGCTTGCCTTTTAGTATCATTTTCTTCATAGGACGAATCCGATTTGTTGAGGGAACTATCCCCTTTTCCGAATTTGAGGTAGTATAGCCCGAACGAAAAATGAAGACCAGTACCGTTCTTTATTTAATTTTCCGCCACAACGCATAAGCGGATCCGTCCTCCGGCGGATAAGGGTTAACGGCCCCAATACCAATCAATCTCAGCTTCGCTGAGATTGGGGCCGCCCCAATGACCATTTCGGAAAAGAAATATAAAGTTTGGGCGATACGGCACTACGAATTCTTAAAATCAATAGTAACGCAGTGCCAGCAAAACCCCCTGAAAGAGAAACTGTGAAATCCATCAGTATCCAAAAAGCAAATGCCAGGATCTGGCGCGCGAAGCTCGTGCGCCCGTTCAGCACGGCCAAAGGTCAGCACGATCTTCTCGAAAATGTTCTTTTCTCCATAGAGCTTTCAAACGGGATTCGCGGGTTCGGTGAGGCGGCGGTGGCGACACACATCACCGGCGAGACCGTCCATGAAACACTGAAAAACCTAAAAGACACGGCCGGGTCCGTCGCCGGGCTGGGTCTTCCGGCATTTCCGGAGATCGCGGAAGAATTCAAAATGAAATGGGCGAAGAACAAATGCGCGTTGGCGGCGCTGGAAATGGCGCTTCTGGACGCAGCAACACGCGAAAGGAAGATGCCGCTTTGGAAAGCTTTCGGGACGCAGCCGCACTCACTCAAGACCGACATGACCGTAGTGCTTGGTGATGTCACCGAAGCCGAAACCGCAACACGTGAGATCTTGCGGCGGGGGATACGTTCTTTCAAAGTGAAGATCGGCCGGAATTTTGACCGGGACCTCAAGCGTGTCGCGGCGGTGGTTCGGATCACCGGGAAATGCCCGGTCTATCTTGACGCGAATCAAGGATTTACGGCCGCTCAGACGCTCAAATTTTTAAAAGAACTGAAAAGGCTAAAAATAAAACCCGCGCTTGTTGAACAACCGGTGCCGAAAGAGGATTGGGAAGGGCTCGCGAAAGTGACGCGTGAAGGCAAAACGCTTGTTTGTGCTGATGAAAGCATCGCGTCACTTCAGGACGCCAAGCGTCTCATCAAGACAAAAGCTGCCGGTGCGATCAACGTCAAATTCATGAAAGCAGGCGTTCTGGAGGCCTACGAGATCGCGCGTCTCGCGAAACGGAACGGGATCAAGTTGATGATCGGGACGATGATGGAAACGCCTCTGGCGGTCACCGCGGCGGCGCATTTCGCGGCAGGGCTCGGCGGTTTTGATTTCGTGGACCTGGATGCGCCCTTTTTTATGGCGGAAAATGTAACACGGGGCCATTGCGTGACGCGTTCCGGCGTTTACGACCTCCGGAAGATCAAAGCCGGTATCGGCATCGTGCCGATCCTCCCATGATCCAAAATCCTTTCGGTGTTTTGGCGGTCCTGATTGCCATTGAGGCGGCGGTCCTTCTCTTTTCCGGCCACCCGAAAACAAAACGGTTTTTTCATTTCCCGCCGGCCATGTTCTGGATCTATTTCCTGCCGATGGTCTTTTCGAGCGCAAACGTGATCCCTCATCAAAGCGTTCTTTACTCGCGGGTCGGGACATACGTTCTGCCCGCGAGCCTGATCCTGTTGCTCATTGCCGCAGACCTGAAGGCTATTTTAAAACTCGGAAAACCGGCACTCGGGATGATGCTCGTGGGATCGCTGGGGGTGATCCTCGGCGCGCCGGCCGTTCTTTTTATTTTCAGATCCCAGCTTCCGGCAGAGATGTGGTCGGGGTTCGCGGCGCTTTCCGCCTCCTGGACCGGCGGCAGCGCGAACATGATCGCGGTGAAGGAAGCACTCGGTACACCAGACGCCGTTTTCCTGCCGATGGTCGTGGTGGACACATTAGTGGCGTATTCGTGGATGGGGATCTTGATCCTTCTTGCGGGCGTTCAAGTCGCTTATGATAAATGGAACCGTTCGGATCGCGTTATCATCGAGGAACTTCATCAAAAGATCGCGGCGGAACCGGCCACGGTCTCTAAGGTCCTGCGGCTAGAATTTATGGTGTTGGTCCTGCTGACCGGGATCGCGGGGGCCTTGATCGCGTCAGGTGGAGCGAAGGTCTTGAGCACGATGACGCACGTTCCGCAGAACACGGGGCTGATCCTGATCGCCTCGACGCTCGGAATCACGCTGTCGTTCACACCGGTCAAAAAACTGGAAGCGCACGGCGCTTCGAAGATCGGGTATGTGCTTCTTTATTTTGTGCTGACGTCGATCGGCGCGCGGGCAAGTCTTGGGGCGATCATTTCGGCGCCTCTGCTGGTGGTAGCCGGATTCGTGTGGGTTCTGATCCATGCACTTTTTCTTGTCGTCGCTGGCCGCTTGACACGAACGCCACTCTGTCTTCTAGCCGCGGCAAGCCAGGCGAATATCGGTGGTCCCGCGTCGGCGCCGGTGGTAGCTGCGATCTACGAACCTGCCCTCGCGCCCGTCGGCCTTCTTTTGGGGGTATTCGGCAACGTGATCGGCACGTATTGCGGCCTGCTTTGCGCACCGTTGTGCAAATGGGTGGGCTCGTTCTGAAATTCTAGGACGAAGATTTTATCCATGACCCGCAAGCTGGTTTCAGTGACAGTCGCTCCAAGCGGAGCCGGACAAAGTTCCAGGATGATTTGCTATTATCTTTTGGGAGCGATCATCCATAAAGCAATAGGGGTCACGTTTAATGAAAATGTTGAGACCCGCGGCCTTGGTTACGGCCAGGCATCCGCCACATCTTGGTTTTAGCGCGCAGCTTCTGCACGCATTTGTCCCTTCGCGATAGCGCTCTGCCTTGGCCGAGTCGTAGATCTCCAGAAGACTATTCCGGGTGATGTATCCGAGCGGGGAGGGGAATTTCCGGCAGGCGTGTACCTCGCCGTCGGGGAGCACTGCCACAAAATTAAATGCCGCCCCACAGCCGTAGCCGGTGCAACCGCTGAAAAGCCTGTCGCCCTTCTTCGCGAGCGCAACGTTGATCAAATTATCCTTGAAACCCATCATCGTGTTATCTTCGGACGCTTTAATGTAATCTTCAAGGAACGCGGCGTAATCCGCCGGGGGAACGCTGGCCAGCTTGGCTCCTTCGCCCACGCCGGAAAGGCGGTTAAAAGTAAAATAATCCGCCACGCCGCGAAGCTTCGCGGCTAGAGGCAGGACGTCCGCCCGATTGCTCTTCGTCAGCGTCAGCATGACCGCTGACGGGACCCGTTGTTCTTTCAGCAAGGCGAGAAAATTGATAATGCGCACGAAAAAATCTTTTCCCCGAATGAAGTCATTGTGGTCCGCGAGTCCCTCCAGACTGACTTGAAAATAGCGGGGCCTTTGGATCTCTGTCATCTTCCTCAGAGCTTCACGCGAGACCGGATTTCCGAGGATCGACGTCGCGAACCCGCGTTCCGCAGCCGCCTTATACCACTTGAAAAAATGAGGAGACATAAAGGGATTGCCTCCCGAGAAACAAACATGCCCCCAGACATGTTTATCACCGCAGAACTTTTTAAGGCCGTCCAATAATCGGATCCCTTCGGCGGGTGTTAAGGATGAACGCTCTGTCCGGTCATAACAGTGTTTGCAATGAAGATCGCAGGCATGGGTGATGTGCCACTGGAGGGTGAAGAACTCGGCCGCTAAAAGCCTCTCGGGGATATCGGGAGCGTTGCAGAATCGCGGGATATTACGCCGTAGTTTTGAAACGGGTTTCAACAAAAGACCCTTTTGGACCGCTTCCCGCACCGCGTCGTTGATCGAACAAAGCGTGACGCCGCCGGTAAGGGCAACTTCTTTAGTTGGGATCCCCTCAGCGATCATTTTCAAAACGAGAAGCGCGCCGCTTGTGGCCGCTTCGGCCCTCAGGGCACCTGCCTCGCCCGGTTCCCGCCACACGAGCAGGAACCCGGTGCCTTTTCCGGACCCGCCAGCAGGTCTTTTAAAAAGAGGCAGGATTCGGGGTTTTAATTCCACGATTTCGAGGGCCGGATTGATCCGGAGGGTATCCCTTGTTCGGGGCGGCAGCGTTTTGCGTGAAGCGACCTCGCGGAGGATCGCTTCAATGCGGAAAAGGTCCCGGGAAGGGACAGCCGCCTGTGGACCGGCGGTTTTTCGTCCGGTAAAAAGTCCCCACCGCGCTTTTCCCACCACGCATTTTATCAGTGGGAATAAAGTGTCCGGATCTTTTGTCGGCCTCGTCTTGGTCATTATTTTCCATTCCCGGGGGTGATCTCGGGCAGCGCCCCCGTGCGCCCAAAAGCAAAACGGCCCGCGTGATCAAGCGCGGGCCGTGCGAAAATTCTTTTTGAAATGATCCTGCTTACATCTGTTTTTTGCTGCTATCGTCCGGCGCTTTCGCATCCATCGTTGTCGGCATGTCAGCGGACTCTCCGGTCTTCATATCGGGATTGGGGGTCGATGTCTCTTCCGTCATTTCTTTACTGGCCCCTGAACCGCAGGAACCTTTCCCGCAGCCCGTGCCCTCGGCATGGACGGTTCCCGCCATTCCTGCGATCAGGCCTACCATGCTAAGCCCCGCAAGAACCTTCTTGATCTTCCCTTTGCTCATAAACCCTCCTTCTTACCTGGTGTTAAAGTGCGAAAAATTCTACTCCTCCGCCCAGAGTGAAGCAATAGACGTTTTTGCACAATCCCGTCCGGGAGCGGCACGTATTGCGGCCTTTTTTGTGTGATGCTTTGTAATTTTTTTGTAAGGTACAAAAAAAGGGAATAGGTCACGAAATCCGGCTCGCATGACCCATTCCCCGTTTGTTAAAGGAGTAGCGTTACTTTTTTTCTTTGTTAAAATATCTTTCTATGAAAAAAACAGCCAAGCCGGACATCAAGGCCGTTATCTTCGATCTCGGCAACGTGCTTGTGAATTACGATGTCGAAAAAGCCGCGAAGCGTTTTTCGGCCGCATCGGGTCTTTCCACCCGGGAGATCTGGAAGCGTTTTTTTCTTTCCCGGTTCGAGCAGGCCTATACGCGCGGCGAACTCTCGACCCGCGAGTTCCACCGGATCGCTTGCAAAACCCTCGGCGTTTCCATGCCTCTGGCGACCTTCCGCCATTATTGGAACGACATCTTCTGGGAGAATCCGGGGATGGACAAGCTCCTTAAGCGGATCAAAAGGCATTACCCACTTTATCTGATCTCAAACACCAACGCCCTTCATTTCACCCATCTTAAGAAGCATTTCAAACTCCTCCGACATTTCAACCGGAAATTCCCGTCGCATGAGGTGGGCGCGCGCAAACCCTACCTCAACATCTACCGGCGTGTTCTTAAAAAGATCAAGTTGAAACCCCAGGAGACCGTCTTCATCGACGACATGAAAAGTTTTACCGAAGGCGCCCGAAAAGCTGGCATGCATGCCATCCATTTCAAGGGCCGTCCCGCCCTCCTTAAGACCCTTCGGAAACTCGATATCAAGTTCTAAGGGAACAAAGAATGGCCAACTTTTTTAAAACAACATTTCTTCTGACGCTCCTGACGCTTTTGGTGGTTTTTTTTGGGTTTGCCCTGGGCGGAGGGCGCGGCATGTCGATTGCGTTCTGTTTTGCCTGCGTGATGAATTTTGGCGCTTACTGGTTTAGCGACAAGATCGTGCTTGCGATGCATCGGGCACAACTCCTGACCGAGGATGAAGCCCCTGAGGTTTTTGAGATCCTGAGGAAGCTTTCGTCAAAAGCCGGCGTTCCCATGCCGCGGCTTTACATGCTTCCTTCGGCTTCGGCGAACGCCTTCGCCACGGGCCGCGATCCCAAGCATGCGGCGATCGCGGTCACACACGGGATCGTCGGGCTTCTTAATAAGGAGGAGCTTTCCGGTGTGTTGGGGCACGAGCTGTCGCATATCCTGAATTACGATATCTTATTATCCTCGATCGTGGCGACATTGGCCGGTGCGCTCAGCATGATCGCTTCCATGTTCCGCTGGTCATTTTTCTGGGGCGGGGAGCGTGATGAACGGGACAACGGCCATCCGCTGGCGCTGATTTTGATATCGGTCGTGATGCCCTTTGTCGCGATGCTCATCCAGCTTGCGATCTCACGCTCCAGGGAATACGGAGCGGATCTCGGCGGAGCCAAACTCTGTGAAGAACCTCTTTATCTCTCGAGTGCGCTTCGAAAGATCGATGCCGCTTCCAAACGGCTTCCACTTCGCGAAGCCCAGCCCGCGACCGCCCATCTTTTCATCACGAATCCGCTTTCGGGCAAAGGGTGGTCCGCTCTTTTCAGCACGCATCCTCCCCTAGAAGACCGTATGGCCCGTCTTGAGGCCATGAGCCTGACTCCCAAGAGGTCTGAGCCCCAGCTTTGAAAGCATTGACGATGGGGGAAGCAGCGGTTAAAATACGGCCTCTTTCAAAACCAACACCCATAAGGAGAATCACAGAATGGCTTATGTTATTACAGAGAAATGTCACGGCGAGCGCTACGGTCTTTGCGCTGCCATTTGCCCCGTCGAAGCGATCTATCCGGGGACCTATCAGGGCAAAGATTTCATGGTGATCGATCCGTTGGTCTGCATTTCATGCGGCGCTTGCGCGGCGGAATGCCCGGTGGGTTCGATCGTCGAGTCCGAGGATATGGACCCGACCTATGCCAAGATCAATGCGGACCTTTCGGTCCAGTTCAAGTCGAACCCCAAAGCGGCACCTCGCTCAAGGGATGAAGCCCCGAAAAAACCGGGGAACAAGCTGAAATAAAAAGAGCCATTCAAAGTTCATTTGAGTTTTCCCCGGTTTGCCTACCCTGGATCCCAGGGTAGGCAAGCTTTGTCTTTGTAGGTAGCACATCCATAAGGGAGTCAAGATGCCATTTACTGCCGGCTGCAAGGACCCCGCCCTTTTTGAAAAGATCCTGAAGCAATATGCCGTAGGGCTTGCCATGGAGAATACCGCGGCCCAGGTCGTGACGCGTGGTTTGTCGCTTGTCGGGGTCGGCCTCCTTTCGATTCTGGACCATTTCATTTTCCGGACCGTTCATCTCAAAGACAGAGTGGGCGAATTCCTCGAAATGGGATATGAAAGAGATCCCGCCGCCAAAGTTCTTGAACACAAAGGCCACAACGTTGAGGTTTTTCGAAAAGGATGCGCCCCGGCGATCCTGGTCGAACACCCCCATGAAAAAATGGGGCTGGAATGGGTCACGCATTTCGGAGATAAGAAGCCTTATGCCATGGCGCTTCGCGTGGATGACATTGAAGAGGCGGCTTTCCATCTGGAAAAACAGTCCGTGGGTTTTATAAGGCCTCCCGCGGGGAAACGCGGGGAAACCCTTCGCGAGATCGCCGCGTTGCCTGAAATTAAAGACGGTAAGAACGCCCACCACCTTATTCTGGTGGAACGGCACACGGGCGATCAGCGTTTCTATGCGCCTGATTTTTGGATCCATCCCTAATAAAGGAATCTTATGATCATCGGACTCACGGGAAAGAACGGTTCAGGGAAGGGGGAAGCGGCGGATTTTCTCAAAGACCGGGGCTTTCATTATTATTCGCTTTCTGACGCGCTCCGGGAGGAGGCCAAGAAACGCGGCTTGGAGATCGCGCGGGATGTGCTCGTCTCACTCGGCAATGAATTGCGCGAAAAAGAAGGGCCGGGTTGTCTCGCCGAACGGATCTTTGCGAAGCTGGATCCCGAAAAAAATTATGTGATCGATTCTATCCGCCATCCCTCGGAAGTCCAAGTCTTCCGCCGGCGCGGTGATTTCACCCTTGTCCGGGTCCATGCCCCGGAAAAGCTTCGTTTCGAACGTCTCAAGCAGCGCGGCAGGGAGAATGATCCCCGGGTGTGGGAGGATTTTCAGGCGCTTGAGGCCAAGGAAGCAAAAAGTCCGAGCAAGACTGACCAGCAGCTTGATCAGACGATCGCTTTGGCGGACCTTCAGGTCGATAACAACGGACCGCTCAAGGAGTTGCATGAGAAGGTGAAGTTGATTTTTCTCGATCTTGCTCAGAAGGCCTCCAGACCGGGCTGGGACGAGTATTTCATGAATATCGCCAAGGTCGTGGCCATGCGTGCCAACTGCATGAAACGGAAGATCGCCGCCGTGATCGTAAAGGACAAGCGCATTATTTCGACTGGTTACAACGGAACGCCCCGGGGGATCAAGAATTGCAGCGACGGCGGTTGCCCCCGTTGCAATGCGATCGATGCTTCCGGAAAAGACCTGGGAGAATGTCTCTGCTCGCATGGCGAAGAGAACGCGATCGTGCAGGCGGCCTATCATGGCGTGAGCCTCAAGGGCGCCACGCTTTACACGACTTTTTCTCCCTGTCTGATGTGCACCAAGATGATCATCAATTCCGGGATCAGCGAAGTCGTCTACCAGGGGAATTATTCGTTCCTGGAAACCTCTCTTAAGCTGCTCGAGCAGGCCGGTGTCACGGTCCGCAAGATCGTTTTTTCCTGATCGGGGTCTTCATGACCGCAGAAGGTAAGACCTTCCATAAAAGTCCCGAACTCAAAGGGATCGTCCAACGCCAACTCGACCGAAGTTATCACAGCCCGCTCATCGATAAGGTCCGCGCTTCCGGATTTTCTCTGAAGGCAGGATGCCTTGAGATCCATCTCGCGGAGGAATTCGGTTTTTGTTACGGGGTGGAACGTGCCGTGGAATATGCCTATGAGACCCGCGCGCGTTTTCCGGACCGGCGCATTTTTCTGACCAATGAGATCATCCATAATCCGCGCGTGAACGCGGAACTCCAGGGCATGGGCGTCAAGATCCTCACCGATCAGGCCTCGCGTTCCGAGATCACCGAAAAGGACGTGGTGATCATGCCGGCCTTCGGGGTGCCGGTCGAGGCACTGAGAGAATTTCAAAAGAAACGCTGTGTCATCGTGGACACGACCTGCGGGTCCGTGATGAGCGTGTGGCGCCGCGTGGAATCCTACAGCCGGGATGGTTTCACTTCCGTGATCCACGGTAAATACGACCACGAAGAAACGCGCGCGACTTGTTCGCGGGCCGCAAAATATCTGGTGGTGAAGGACAGGCGGCAGGCGGAGCAGGTTTGTCAATACATCGCGGGACTCGGGCCCGCCACAATACGTCGGACGGGTCCGTCCTCCGGCGGAACCCGGGACTCGTTCCTCGCAAGTTTTAAAGATGCCTGTTCGGAGGGTTTTAACCCGGACAAGGACCTCGGAAAAATAGGGTTCGCGAACCAGACGACCATGCTGTCGCGCGAATCGATCGAGATCTCGGATATGTTGCGCGATGCCCTCCGGGTCCGTTATGGCGAGGGGGAGCTCCCGGACCGGTTCCGTCATTTTGACACGATCTGTTCCGCGACCCAGGACCGGCAGGACGCGATCCGCGAACTGGGCGAGAAAAAAATGGATGTGATTCTCGTGATCGGCGGTTACCGGTCAAGCAATACCGGTCACCTGGTGGAGATCGCCTCCGAATTCTGTCCCGCGTTCCATGTCGAGGACGCGACCTCACTCATCTCGCAGGAGAAGATCCGGCACAAGAAGACCGGAGCCCGGGACATCCTTGAGACTTCGGGTTGGCTCCCTCCGGGAAAGATCAAGGTCGGCATTACGGCCGGGGCGTCTACGCCGAATCGCGTGGTCGAAGAAGTGATCCAACGTCTTATCGACATTTCGGGGGGCACATGACGTTCGAAGAGCTCGTTCACAAGCGGAGAAGTGTCAGGAAGTATTCGGACCATCCGGTCGCAAAAGAGGACCTCCTCAAATGTCTTGAGGCAGCGCGCCTTGCGCCCTCGGGATGCAATTCTCAACCATGGCATTTTATCGTGATCAACGAACCGGAGCTCCGGAAACGTGTGGCGGCTCGGATCTTTTCCGGGATCTATTCCATGAACAAGTTCGCCGTGGAAGCGCCGGTGCTTGTCGCCGTCGTTTCGGAAAAGGAAAAGTTCCTGACGTCATTCGGAGGTCAGATCCGGGATACAAGTTATTGCCTTGTGGATATCGGGATCGCTTGCGAACATTTGATCCTGCAGGCGCAGGAACTCGGGATCGGAAGTTGCTGGATCGGCTGGTTCGATGAAAAAGCCTTGAAAGAAGAGCTTCGGATCCCCAAGGATAAAAAGATCGATATCGTGCTCGCTCTTGGGTTTTCTGCGGAAGATAAAATACTTCCAAAAACAAGGAAGTCCCTGGAGGAGATCAGTTCGTTCAATTCATACATCCCCAACAAGAGTTAATGAAACGAAAAGGAGGACCGAGTGAAGAAAACCGCTTATGTGTTTTTGGCTCTTTTTCTCGTCGCGATGATAGGAGCACCGGTATTGTATGCCGAGGAGGACAGTTCAGGGGCTTCTGGCCAGGCTCAGGAGGTCGCCTCGGTCCCTTCCACTTTTGACGGAGGGGAGGGCGCTACCCTTAATGAAGACGCAGGACAAAATTCCGGTTCCCGTATGCCGCATGTTAAAGAGGTCATGAGCCAAGATGATGTCGGGGGATCAGACCCGTCGGCCTTTGAAGGTGATTCGGATTCCAAGGCTGGTGAAAAAGCTCCTGAGAATTTGCCGATGAATGATGCGCCGGTCGATGCCGGAATGAGCATCCATTAGAAAAGAAACTCTTAAGCGCGACCGGATACTTCTCCGGTCTCGGTGTTCACGCGCAGGATAGTGCCTGCTTCCGCGTAAAGGGGCGCTTGGACTTCAAGCCCCGTTTCGAGCTTTGCTTTTTTCAGCGAACGCCCGGAGGCGGAGATCCCCTTGACGACGGGGTCGGTTTCCGTGATGGCGAGCTCGACATAGACCGGAAGCTCCAGCGAAACCACCGTGCCTCTTAACTTCAAAGCCAGCACTTCCTGGTTCTCCTTGAGATAAAATTTTTGTTCGCCGAGTTTTTCCGCGGTGAGCGCGAATTCCTCATAAGCGACGTTATCCATAAAATGATATTCGGAACCGGTGATGTACTGAAAGACCGCCGGGACTTTTTCCACGTCGGGGACCTCGAATTTTTCACTTGTTTTGAAGGTCTTGTCCAGCACCGCGCCGTTCAGGAGATTGCGCACCTTGGCCTTGACCATGGTCGAAGCTCCCCGCGCGGTAGGCGATGCAAATTTGACATCGAGCACGAAATACGGCTGGCCGTCCACTTCGATATAAAGTTTTTTCTCAAGTTCACTGGCCGAGATCTCGGACATAAAGGCTCCTTTCAGGAGATAAGAGCGTTTCCTATAAATGAGGCAGCATTCTATACGATACCCCGGTAATGGGAAAGTTCTTCCGTGGGATCAGGGCCGACCCCAACTTCCACCTCTCGGAAATGCCGGGACCGTGTTTACTTGTCCTGGCATCTATTTTCTTCTGACAGATGGTTACCAGGACTAGCCCAATTAACCTTTTGATCTTCTGATGGAGAATTGGACTTGTTCCAGGAAATCGGCCATAATGACCCTACTCAGTTACTCCGCAACTGTTCTCGAGGGATCCAGGCAATGTATAAAGTTTCAAAGATGATCTATTTCAATTATGGGCACCGGCTTTTGGGTGGACACGACAAATGCTCTCATCTTCACGGCCACAGCGCACACGTGGAGATCGAAATGACGACTCCGGAACTCAACCCCAAGGGGATGGTCGTAGATTTTTTCGATATCAAGCGGACGATTGGAAAGTGGATCGACCGGCATCTCGATCACAAAATGATCCTTTGGCACAAAGATCCTCTCGCGAAGCTTCTCAAAAAAGCCGGCGAGCCTATAGTTCTCGTGGACGAAAACCCGACGGCGGAAATGCTCGCCCGGAAGATCTTTCAAGCAGCCCGCCGTCTGAAACTCCCGGTTTCCAAGGTCACGCTTTGGGAGAATCAGGATAGTTGTGCCATCTACCATGAATAAAAAAGGATGGCGGAGGGCGGAGGACGGATATGGCCTTTTTCATTCCGTTTTCCAACAGGGGCCATCCCTCTTCTGCTTTTCTTCTTCCCGGTAAAAGCATGTCTAAGACATTACTGATCGGTCCTGCCGGTTGCGGGAAGACGCACCAACTTCTGGATTCTTTCGGAGAGGCGCTTGCGAGCGCAGCCGATCCTCTTGCCGCCGACCTTTTCTTCGTCGTTCCTTCTGCGGAACACACCGAACGCGTGGTCTCGCTTTTGATCCAGCGAGGGCTCAAGGGATTTTTTCACCCGCGCGTGACCACACTCTCCCGGCTTGCGGGAGATATTTTTCGCGTGGCCGATATTCCCGTAGCTTCGAGCTTGACGCGCGCGCTGATCGTTCGCGACCTTATCCGCGAGAATGCATGGGATTATTTCGAGGGAGTGTGTGAACAGCCGGGGTTCCTGGGCCTGATGGCACAGTTCATGACCGAGCTCAAAGAGTCCTGCGTTCCTCCCGAAGTTTTTCGTGAACGCATGAACGCGCTCAAGGGTTTTGAGCCGGCCTATACCGCGAAGTACGAAGCGCTCGCCGATTTCTATGAGCAATACGAGATGCGTCTCGAAAAGCAGGGACTCCGGGACAGCCAGGACGCTCTCCGTATCTTCCGGGAAAGGAAAAAGAAGGCGGATCTTCCGGGCATGCGATTCAAGGGGATCTGGGTCGACGGTTTTTTTGATTTTTCGAATTTACAATTGGAATATCTCCGGGAGCTTTCTGCCATTACCGAGAACATTACGATTGCGCTGACCAAGGAAGGGGACCAAGGGTCCGAAGATGCGTTTGAAGCCGTGAACCGGACAGAGCAGGATCTCAAAAAGCTCGGATTCGAAACGCAAACGATAAAATCGCGCTCCCGGCGCACCGAAAAGCCCTCGCTTCTTTTCCTTCAAAAAAATATTTTTTCTCAAAAATCTGCCAGACCCGCGCCGGAACCGGGACAGGATATCGTCATCCTTGACGCTATCGGAACCGAAGGTGAGATCGAGCTGATCGCACGCCAGATCCATAAGCTCTACGCGACCGGGGATTATCGGTACAGCGATTTTGCGGTCCTGTTCCGTCAGATCCGGCATTACGCGCCTGTCATTGCTTCGGTCTTTTCACATTACGGGATCCCCGCTGAGATCCATGAACGCGACCGCTTGAAATTCTCCTCCTGGATTGCGGCAGTCGTATCACTTCTTTCGATTTTCCGTAATGCCTGGCAGAGAGAGGACCTTTTCGCTTTCCTGAAATCCGGCTACACGCGTCGCTTCGGAAAAGATATCGAAAAAAACAACGAATGGCTCGCGGAGTTCGAGCAGCGGTCGTTCCGGGAAGGCATAGCACTCACGCGTGAGGCCTGGCTTGGGGACTGGAAAGAGGGGGAGTCCGAAAGCCTGTCTGGGTTTAATAGAAAAAAGACGGAAACACTTAAGGCTCTCGCGGAACTCGAGGACCGGTTCCGTACGGCGAAGACTGCGGAAGATCATATCCGGATCTTTAAACGGGCGGTGTATGATACTTTCGGGATCCTGGAGATCAGCGATCGCTACACGCCGTTCACGCGCCGGGATGCGGCCTGCGCCAAGAGGTTCGAGGCTCTTCTGGATGAGATCCGGGGCTATTTCCTGAAGATCAAGGCTTCGGAGATTTCTTTTGAAAATTTCGCCGACCATTTTCTCGGCCTTGTAGAATTGGACGTTTATTCGCTCCACGAACGTGACAAGAACCGCGTGCAAGTCTACGACGTCTCGCTCGCCCGGCAGAAAGAGTACAAGGTCGTGTTCGTGGCGGGCCTCCTGGAAAAAGTTTTTCCCATGCAGGTCCGGGAAGATCCGTTGCTTTCGGATTGGGAACGGAAATTGATGAACGGCGGCATGGAACATCCTCTCGCGGAGTGCCTGCCACGGCAGAATATCGAGAGGTTCTTTTTCTACATCGCCGTTACGCGCGCGAAGGAAAAGCTTTTTTTAAGCTACCCGCATCTTGATTTTGAGGGAAAAGAATCCCTGCCATCCTTCTATCTCGAAGAAGTCAAAGAACTTTTTTGTGGCCGGGCGCCCATCCTACGTCAGGACCTTTCGCGGCCTTTTCCCGCAGTCGGCGAGGCGATCACACGTCGTGAATTAGAAGCCTCGGTGGCCGGCGCTCTTCGTAACGCAAAGGGACACGAGGCCGGCCTTCGTGAGGCTCTGGCCCAACTTTCCGGGGATCCTGGGAGCCGTGAACGTCTTCTTTCTGCCGTAAAACCCGTTGAGGCGAAGATCCTGGATGAGAAGATCTTGAAGGGGGGATATTTCGAGATCCCGGAAACGAGCCCCACGCGGCTTGAAACTTATGCCAAGTGTCCTTTCCGTTATTTTTCCGACAAGATCCTCAAGTTGAAAGAGACGGGCGAGGACATCCGCGCGATGCAAAAAGGAAGTATCCTGCATCATGTGCTCCAGCAGTATTTTGATCCTCCGCCGGAGGACGGATCTCCGCCACAAATCTCCGGACGGATTCGTCCTTCGGCGAACGTCCAAAGCCTTGTGGCGGACCGTAGGAAAAAAGATCCGAAAGAAACGCTCGAAGGATTCGTCCGGCGCGAGATGGAAGAAGGCTTTAAACGGCATCCGATACTGTGGACGGAACCCTACGAGGAAGCTCTCGACCGCCGTGAACTCTTTGAGATGCTCATGGATTTTATAAGCTATGAAACGGAGCGTCTGAAAAACGCGCCTTTCAAGCCCTACCGTGTGGAATATTCTTTCGGTACTCTGGGTGAGAATGATCATCCGGCTCTCGAGATCGAGGGCGAAGGCAAGCCCCATTCTCCATCAAAAAATTCGAAGGTTAATGGGACTTGTCCTGGCAACCTTCAGACAGAAGAAAGTAGAGGCCAGGGCAAGAAGATCAAATTGCGGGGACGGGTGGACCGGATCGATACGGATGCAGAAAAGAAGTTCGCGGTCGTGATCGACTACAAACGCTCCGCGAGATTCAAGGCCGCGAACCTCGAGCTCGGGACTGCGCTCCAGTTGCCGCTCTATCTTTTGGCCGCGCAAAAGCACCTGGGACTTACGCCTCTCGGCGCCGAGATCTATTCCATCCGTGATCACAAGAGGAGCGGGTTTTATAGCGAAGGGAACGCCCAACTATTTGAAAAGGAATTTTCCTCAAGGTCGCAACTTCCGGACGAAGTGTTCCAAAGGACTTTGGACCGGGCGGTGGCGTTCGTCCGCAAATTTACGAAGGAGATCGAACTCGCCGAGATCTCCGCGCGGCCCCGGGAGTGTGAAAGCTTCTGCCCTTACGACACCGTATGCCGCATCGAGAAATGGAAACTGCCGATCATTCTTGAAAAGATCCGCCAAGAGGATGAAAAAGCAGGGCTGATAGAGAAGCAAGCGTCAGAAGAATAGACGCGATGCCTCCGGAGGTTTTTGAAGAAAGAGAACGTTAGATCCGCAGTTGTTTTTCCGCGTCCACCACATCTCGGTCGATCATGGTTCTCGCGCGTCTCGCCTTCGCCTTGAGGCCCTCGGAGGCGTGCGGTGCGTTGGCGATCTCCCGCAAGAGTTGGATCACCATCCGGATGTAACGCACCAGGCTTCCCTCGTCTTCCGAGGTCAGCTGACAGATCTTCTCGAAGTCCTTACCCTGCGTCCACGCCTCGATCGGACGGGCGAGATGGAAATAGGGGGGCTTGGTGTGGGGCGTGACGCGAAAATTGGATTCCCATTTGAAGACCATCCGGTGGTAATGCTGGGTCATTTTCAGTAACTCGCCGTGGTCCTTGCTGAGCCGCGGGGCCTCATCGTTCTTTCTCGGTTCGAAGATCAATCCCGCCAAAAGGACGTTCAATTTCGCTTCATCCAGCTGTTCCAGCGCGCCATCGGTGTACATTTCCGTAAGAAGCAGCTCAAAACCGAAGATCGAGGCCGCGAATTCTCCTTTGACCGTGAGCGTGCCCTGGCAGTTATTTTCTTTTGATAAAGGGTTGCCAGGACTCGCCCAATTAACCGTTGAATTTTTTGATGGAGAATTGGACGTGCCTTGAGTCCCCGTCGTTCCCTGGTCGGTGATATAGCCCATTTCCTGCAGGAGCGCGAGCTTGTTCTTCAGAAGCTCGAGCCCTTCGTCGCGTTTCCTTTTGGAAGATTGGAAAAAATGGAAGGAACGCGGATAGATCTCGAGGAGCCTGTGTCCGAGTGTCCTATAGAGATTCAGAAGCGTCGCGTACGTGGCGTTCAGCTGACTGCGCACGGGCTCCGGTTTCCCGTAAAGAATGCGTTCCACTTCCGGGAAGGGGATGTCATTCGGATGGATACGGCAGTAAACGAAACCTTCCGGGTCCATACCGCGCCGTCCCGCACGTCCGGCCATCTGAAAAAAATCGCGCGTGGTGAGCGGTTTGAACCCCGTGCCGTAGAATTTTTCAAGCTCGTCAAAGACCACGGAGCGCGCCGGCATATTGATCCCCAAGGCGAAGGTTTCGGTAGTGAAGATGAGCTTGATCAGGCGGCTCGTGAAAAGTCTTTCGATGACCTCTTTGAGCGTCGGGAGCATGCCGGCGTGATGGTAGGCGATGCCTTGCTCGACGAGCGGACGTATCTCTTCGGCGGTCTTATCACCCGCCAGATCGTAACGCGCCAGGAGTTCGTCGTAAAGAGTCCGGACTTCGCGGCGCTCTGCTTCCCTCAAAAGGTCGAAATGCGCGACTTCCCAAGCAAGCATGGCCGTACGTTTCCGTCCAAACGCAAAATAAATAGCAGGGAGTTGGTCCCCATTGATGAGATGTTTCAGGATGTCATAGAGGCGGTTCGGCCGGGCGCGGGGCGGTTGGAACCCGCGGCGCCTTTCCCGCATAGAGAGCTGCCAATTATCGCGCTGAAGATAGCCTTCTTTCCGGAGTGATTTCGTATTTGTGAGGATCTTGCCCTGACATTGGAACAGGAAATGGAGCGGAACAGGACGATGCGTCTCTTCGATCACGGCGATGGGGCGCTGGTGGATCTGACGGATCCAGTCCGCAAGTTCCTGGACGTTCGGGATCGTGGCGCTCAGAGCAAGGATGCGGATCTCCGGAGGCGTGAAAAGGAGAGCTTCTTCCCAGACCGTACCGCGCTGGGCGTCGTCCAGATAATGGACTTCGTCAAAAATGACCCAGCCGATCTTTCGAATGCGTTCCGAGTCCTCAAAAAGGGAATTCCGGTAGATCTCGGTCGTCATGATGAGAAGCGGTGCTTCCCGGTTGATGGAAACGTCTCCGGTGAGGATCCCGACCGTTTCTTTGCCAAAATGTTCCTGGAAATCCCGGAATTTCTGATTACTCAGGGCCTTGATCGGGGCGGTATAAATGACCTGTTCGCCGCGCGAAAGGGCTTTTTCGACGGCCTTTTCGGCGATGAGCGTCTTCCCGGAGCCCGTGGGCGCAGAGACGAGAAGAGAATGCTCCTTTTCGATCCACTCGATGGCTTGCAGTTGAAACGGGTCCAATTGAAATGACATGCCCTGGTATCTATTTTCTTTTGACAGAGGGTTGCCAGGACTAGTCCCATTAACCTTTGAATTTTCTGACGAAGAATCGGACATGCGCGTAGTATAGCCTGAAAATCCTTAAATGCGAAACGGGACTCGTTCCTCGTGCCTCGAAAGAACGAAAAACCGAGACGAGTCCCTAGTCCCGAGTCCCAGCATTTTGTAATTTGCTTTTTTATTTCACTAAAGATACACTACCACGAGCCAAGAATCAGAAGGGGCCGCGGGTTCCGTTTTCCGACGGAGGAAAGTTCTCTGGGTTTTTGGCTGAAAAATGAAAGGAAGATGATGTTCTTAAGATCTCCTCTGAAGTTCCTTGCCGTTCTCCTATTCTTTCTACTTGCGTTTCGCCCCAACTCCTTTGCCGAAGATATCACTAACGAAACGCAGAACTTGCGCACTGAGACATCTCGTGTCAAGCAGGCCTCCCGCGTTGCGGAAAAGTCGAAGGAAAAAGAGGCGAACGATAAGTATCGGACCGGGGTCACCTATGAAGACATCCTTAAGGATCCGGACAATATTGAGCTGAACGCCCGCTATGCCCAGGAACAGATCGCCCGCGGGGAACTTTTGAGCGCGGCTGCGACCCTTGAACGTATTTTGATGGTCAATCCCAATCTTGCGGACGTCCGGCTTCTTTATGCCGTGGTCCTCTACCGCTTGGACAGTCTGAATGAGGCGGGGAAGGAATTGGAGTCTTTGAAAGCTGTGACGCTTCCTCCGGCGATCCGGGAGCAGGTGACCGCCTACGAAAAGAAGATCAAACAAAGGAAGCGCCGCACCCATATCGGATTACGTCAAAGCAACGGTTGGGGCTATGACACGAACCGCAATGCCGCGCCCTCCTCAAAAATCCAGCTCGTAAATAATGTAGCGCAGGACCTCCTCGGGTCGAACAACCGGCGCGCAGACACGAATTTTTTGAATATTTCCAGCGTGGATGTGACGCATGATCTCGGGTTCCAGGCGGGCCATTCGGTGTTCGGGAATTTCACGTATTATCTCCAGGAACAGACGAACGTGAATTCGCTGGACCTCGGCTCTTACCAGTACGAACTCGGCGGGACTTACAAAAGCAAGTTTTGCGATATCACCCCTTCGTTCGTCGCGAGCGACATTTTCCTTTCCAGCGAGAATTTCTTGAGGACGCAGGGAGGGAACTTTCTTTTTGAAAGGGACCTGACCAAAAAACTCCACGCGTTTTATAATTTCAGGATCGAACGCCAGGATTACATGAACATCTCGGAGAATACGAACTCCGTTGAAAACAAGGGGCCCGAGTTCAGCAACATTTGGGGTGCCAGTTATGTGATCATCCCGACCATGAAATGGACGACCAGCGTTGGGTATTCGGATAAAAAGGCCAAAGAGGACTATTTCGCCTATCAGCGCTTCAGCCTGAATAATACGCACACCTGGGTCCTGCCGCGGGGCCAGTTCCTGATTAACTCCTTCAACGTGAATTTTGACAGCTACGAGACTCCGGAGTTCTCCGTTGCGAGCATCACCCGGTATGACAGGTCCCTGCGGTATCGCGTGACCTACGGAACGCCTCTCAACACGATTTTTTTCGGCAAGCTCCTTCCCAAGCAGATCAAGGATATTGTTTTTACAGGTTCTTACGAATTTTACCGCGCTCTCTCCAATATCACGAATTACAGTTACACCAACAACAAATTTCAACTCCTGCTTACCAAGCGCCTGGAGTTTTAGCACGTCGAATGGGGCAGGCTCGGTGCCTCTCAAAGACATCGGCAGCTCTGCGGTTCGTGAAATGAATATCAATATTCCGGAAACGAAATTGCGATATAATAACGCCACCTGCTAAACCGATACCTGGGAGGGATGACCATGATGAAAAAAATCGCCGCTTTTTTTGCCGCTTTCCTTCTCGTTTTTTCCGTCCCCGTTCTTTTCGCCCAGATGCCGATGGGGGTTCCTGTGGCGCCGGGGATCTCTCAAGACCTTGCAAGGATCGGGGTCGTGGCCGCGGCCGGAGGAAAAGTCGAGCTTACGACGCCGGGCCAGGTCGGACGTGTTGCGCAAAGCGGGCAGCCAATCTTTATAGGAGACGAAGTGAAGACCGACGCACAGGGGCATCTTCAGATCCTGCTTTTGGACGAAACCGTTTTTACGATCGGACCGAACAGTACGATCACCATTGATAAATTTGTTTATGATCCGAAAAGCTATAAGGGCGAGATCAAGGCGAGTATCACGCAAGGTGTTTTCCGCTACGTCTCGGGCAAGATCGCGGCCAAAAATCCGGACAGCGTGAAGGTGAAGCTTCCTGCGGCATCCATCGGATTCCGCGGAACGATCGTGGGCGGGTCCGTGGGTACAAACGGTCAAGGACTTGTGGGGCTCTTGGGTCCCGGGAATAACAACGACACCGGTGCGCGAACCGGAAGTTTCACGATCGACGGAGCGGGAGGGGATCATCAGAATGTGAATCGCACGGGTTTTGGCGTCGAGGTCGGCGCGGGCGGAGGGCTTTCAGGTGTGTTCCAGCTCTCCGATACACAGATCAACGGTCTGACCCAGGGACTTGGCGGCGGCCAAGGCGGTGGAGGCCAGCAGGGCGGTGGCGGAGGCAACGGCGGCAGTTTCGGAGGCAACACGAACATGGGCGCCCTTTCGGGAGAGAACAAAGTCGTCACCGGCGATAACGTCACTCTTGCAGGCGGTCTGAACAACCTTAACAACAATATGAACGATGTCAGCACCAAAGGAGCTCAGGATGCCCTGAACGCTGCCGGCGGCGGTGGTGCCGTGCCCAATGGCACCACAACCTATGAGCAATTACAAACTGCATCAGGATCCGGCCATTACGCTAATAGCGGGTCCTATTCCGGCGGAGGTTCTATAACTGTTCAGGGCAATATCATTTTTGGTCCTAGCGGATCCATCGGTGGCGGGAATTCCTTTATTTCCATCTCTCAAAGCACCCGCTTTGATAGTACTTCTGTTGGCGGCGGTAGCGGGACTTCCTTTGCCGGGCGAAGTGGACCTGCGACAGATCTTTCTTGGCACGAAACCGCCTCGGGCGGGAATTTTGATTTTACGGTCGCATTATCAAATAGCAATGGAGTGGTCGCCCAGAATGCGGTGGTGAACGTAACTTACACTAATACGGGCGGCGGTGCTTACCCGACTTCAGGCAGTGGAACCGTCTCGGCAACGCTTAGTCCGGGAACAGTCTGATCAAGAGAAAAAAAGCCGCAATTGTTTTGTTCTAAGGGGGCAGTTTCTTTGAGATTTTAGAGAGACTTCCCTCCTTCGATCCAAGGAAAATCCTATGAAAAAAAATTTGGTTTTGGCAATGATGATCTTGATTGGTTTTATTTTTGGGATGTCCGGCAGTTTATGGGCGGCGGAATCAATACAAGCAGGCGTTGCGGCGGCGGTGAAAGGAGAAGTCAAAGCTGTCACGCCGCCGGGAAAGACGGCTCATCCGCTCAAGAGCGGGGATCAAGTATTTATGGGCGACAAGATTGAAACAGGGGCGGACGGGCAACTTCAGATTCTGCTTCTCGATCAGACGGTCTTCACGCTCGGTCCCTCAGGCGGGATCGTGGTGGACGAGTTCATGTATGATCCCGCCAATGATAACGGTAAGGTAAAGGCGAGCATGATGAAAGGGATTTTCAGAGTTGTGTCCGGAAAAGTGGCGCATAAAAAACCGGAGAACATGTCGGTCGATCTTCCTGCCGGGTCCATCGGTTTTCGAGGCACGAACGTGGCCGGGATCATTGACGGGAAGAGATCCACGATCGTTCTGCTGGGTCCCGTGGGCGCGGGACGTATTTACGTGACCAATATCGTGAATGGCGAGGTGGTGGGCGTCGATATCGATCAGGCCGGAAATGCCACGATCGTGGAAGGGGCGAACAGCGCCCCCACGGCGGTATTTCAGGTCTCGGAAGCGGATCTTAACCGGATCGCTGCAGCATTAACCCAGAAGGCAACGGGTGCCGGAACCGATACGACCGGAGTTAATACGGGTGCCACCTCTTTGCCGAAGGGACAGGTGAACGCGCAGGATCTGATGGACATCCTCAATAACGTGGACGACCTGAATCAAACAAGTACGATCGGCGCTCAGAATGCGGCACAGGAATCCGCAAAAAAAGATGCGCATCAAACCAGTTCCCAGGATCAGGGGAGTCACTCGATCAAGAGCGTTGGCTGATTTTTAAAAGTTTAATAAAAAAAGGAAGACATTCAATAGCGGTATTGGGTGACGTTGTTTCAAGCCAAAAGTTTTATAAAGAAGCGGAAATTCTATCCATGAAAAAACTCCTTCGGGCCTTCGTCGTTGCTCTCTTTGCTGTTTCGGTTGGAGAGCATGGGAATTTATTCGCCGAGGTTACGGAGACGGGCGGGTCTCACCTTGAAGTTCAGGCGGGAGTTGCGGGAGCCGTGAAAGGCGAAGTGAAGGCGACGACACCTCCGGAAAGAACCGCGCATTTACTGAAAGAGGGGGACAAGATCTTTATGGGGGATAAGATCGAGACGGGAGCCGAGGGACAACTTCAGATCCTTCTCCTCGACAAGACTTTTTTTACGCTGGGACCCTTAAGTACGATCATGGTCGATGAATTTATCTACGATCCCAGGAATGCCGGAGCTAAAGCCAGCATGGTGAAAGGGATCTTCCGGGCCGTGTCCAGCAAGATGGCGCAGAATAATCCAGAGGACACATCGGGCGGCGGCGGTCCGGATACGGCGAAAGCCGGCCCAGAGGCTTCTTTACCGGAAGTTCAGAATGATGCTTCGGCGTTGGCGGAACTCGGCAGTGCTATCGATACGGTGGACACGCCTGTAACCCACGGTAACAAATCTTCCGAGGGTCAAAAGCAGCCAACGTAGGATTTGTATTTCCTGATATTTTAAAAGAGGGGCAGGCACTTTTTAAAAAAACGCTTGCCCTTTTTATTTTGAATCGGCGGTGGTGACGCCATCCCAGTTAAGGGCCGGGGGATTGATCTTGTAGGCAAGCATGCGTGAGACATAAAGCTCATAAAGCACGCCAAGGTCGATACCGGGCAGAGTGCTGCGGCGACAATTCTCAAGGGCCTTTTCAGCTTCATTCCACTGCCGGTTCCGGTAAGCTGCGAGCATTTTTTCAAAATGCCCGCGTACTTCTCTAAAAAGCGGCTGGCTTTCCAATGCCGCATCTCCCAAAAGAGCGAAGATCTTGACGGGTTTCGTCTTTCCTTTGACGCGGATCAGATCGATCTCAAGTGAGGCGAACGCCGGCGCTGCGGTGACGGTGTTTTGGCCCATCACGGCTGTAACGCCATAATTTTTAGAAAGCCCTTCGATCCGTGAGGCCAGATTCACCTCATCGCCGAGGGCCGTATAATCAAAACGTTGCTCGGAGCCCATGTTGCCGACGCAGGCATTCCCGGTATTGATGCCGATTCCGACACGGACCTTCTCAAAACCCGGTGTGGCCCGGAGAAATTCCTGCATCACAAGAGCCGATTGACACGCGTGGAGGGCGTGGTCCGCATCTTCGAACGGGGCGTTCCAGAAAGCCATGATGCAATCGCCCATATATTTGTCGATCGTGCCGCCGTGTTGAAGAATAATATCGGTCATCGGTGTGAGAAAACTGTTCATGAATTGAGTCAGTTCCTCCGGCGTGAAATCTTCGGCGATCCCTGTGAAATTGCGGATATCCAAGAAGAGGAATGTCATGGGACGTATCTCGCCACCCAGCTTGAGTTGCCCCGGGTTCTTGGCAAGTCTTTCAACGAGCGCGGGAGAGAGGTACCGGCTAAAGGCGCCACGGATCTGACCGCGCTCCCGTTCGGTGCCGAGAAAGTTGAGAAAGGACGACGCTAAATAGATCCCAAAGACGGCGAACGAGGGGAAGACCGGGTCGATTAATAAATGCCAACGGATGAACGCGAACCAGCAAACCCCGAACGCCGAGGCGATAGCTAAAAAAGCGATGACGGCGCAGCGTATAGCGCCGGCCTTAGGCAGGATCAAAATAAGCAGGATCCCCAGTAAAGTCAGATAGGTGAACTCGAGCCCTGCGGCCCAGTCCGGCCGTTCCAGAAAATTCCCGAGGAACATTTGTTCCACGATCTGGGCATGGACCTCGACTCCCGAGGCGCGGGGATTGAGGGGCGTGGCCCGGAGGTCCTTCATGGCCATCGCGCTTGCGCCGATGAAAAGAACCTTTTCTTGCATTTCTTTCAAGAGCTTGTCACTCTCAAGGACTTTCCAGGCGGGAATGAAACGTTCTTTTTTATAACCGGTGTCATAAAGCCAGATCCTGCCCATGGCATCGGTGGGGATTTCCAGCAGGCCGGTTTTAATGCTTACGAGTCCCGTTTTTTCCCCGAAGGAAGTTTCGCCCGTTGCGCCGGCGAGTGTGATCTTGTAAGCGGAAGCGCCCTGGTAGATGCGCATGGTTTCAAGGATGAGGGCAGGATAGAGGGCGTTGTTAAGGCGAAAGATCGACGGGACACGTCTGACGATACTGTCCCATTCTGTGCCCATATTAAAACAGCCGTTCCCTTTCGCGGCTTTTTCCAGGATAGGAAGATTGACGACTGCACCTTTGAAGATGGGCCCAATATGATCGATGGCGCGGTCTTTGCTCGTGCCGTGCTCCAGGAACCCTGTTTTTAGCTGGGGTAATCTTGAGTGAGGCTCGTTCGTGAGGCCGAAGGAGAGGACCACGGGAGCTTTGGCAATGGCTTTTGCAAATATCGTGTCATGGTCCGGGATCATTTCAAGCTGGGCGCGTAGGAATTCGCTGGGCGCGCCGTCTGTCCAGATCGGAAGCATATTCTGCGGGGAAGTGCGGTCGGATTCCGGAAAGACCCCGTCAAAGGAGATCACGGTGGCGCTGCCCGCGGCGAGGCGCGAGACAAGTTTTGCCAGGATCGTGCGCGGCCAGGGCCATTGCCCGATCTTTTCGAGGCTTTCGTCATCGATATCGATGATGCGCACGGGCGTGTCTTGAAAAACGCGCGGTTTGATCATTTGAAAAATGTCAAAAACCTTAGCGCGGAAGGATTCGATCTGGGACGGAAAACTGTACTGGAGCGCGAGCACGCCGAAGAGAATCAATGCGGGAATGACATAAGAAAGGATTTTTCGCATGAGGGATTATAGGAAGAATCGGCGCCGGCGACAAACCTTTTTATGGCGCAGTCCGCACTCTGTTTTAGACGGTCAGCAATCCCGGAGCGCATTGGGATCGCCTGCAAAAAAACCGCATGATTATTTCCATAAAAATGGATAAACTATCCTTGTCTTGAATTTTTTATCTAAATGGGTGATAAGGATTGCCCCCCATTTCCGCAAAGTGGAAATGGATAGATATTGGGACTACGCATAAGATTGTTTTTGTATCGGGTAATGTGAGGGTGCTTGCTTTTCAAAAATTTTAAGGAGTTGAAAGTGAAAAATATCAAAGTCGTTCTGAGCGAAAAGGACATGCCGAAGCAGTGGTACAATCTGGCCGCGGACCTGCCGACCCCGATGCAGCCGCCGCTTGGGCCGGACGGTCAGCCTATTTCCCCGGACATGCTCGCAAAAGTATTCCCCATGAACCTGATCGAGCAGGAAATGAGCACCGACCGCTGGATCGATATCCCGGAAGAGATCCTGGAGATGCTTTATCGCTGGCGTCCTGCGCCGCTGAGGCGCGCGGTCTATCTTGAGCAATATCTAAAAACACCCGCACGTATTTATTATAAAGACGAAAGCGTCAGCCCCGCCGGCAGCCACAAACCCAACACTGCCGTGGCACAGGCCTGGTACAATAAAAAATTCGGGATTAAAAAGCTCACGACCGAGACCGGAGCCGGCCAATGGGGAAGCGCGATTGCTTTCGCCTCGCAGCTTTTGGGCCTCGAGTGCAAGGTCTTCATGGTCCGTATCAGTTTTGACCAGAAGCCGTTCCGCAAGAGTCTGATGCGGGTGTGGGGGGCGAACTGCGTCGCGAGCCCGAGCCATGAGACGCATGCCGGCCGTGAGATCCTGAAAAAAGACCCGAAAACGCCGGGAAGTCTCGGCATCGCGATCAGCGAAGCCATCGAAGAGGCCGTGGGGGATCCGAGCGGCAAAACGCGCTACTGTCTTGGGAGCGTTCTCAACCACGTGATACTTCATCAGACCATTATCGGTCTGGAGGCGAAAAAACAGCTCGCATTAGTCGGAGAAAAAAAACCAGACATCGTGATCGGATGCGCGGGCGGCGGAAGCAATTTCGCCGGCATTTCATTCCCGTTCGTTTGCGACAAGATCCATGGCGCGAAGATCCAGATCATTCCCGTGGAGCCGACGGCGTGTCCGACCCTGACGCGCGGACCCTTCAGCTATGACCATGGGGATGTAGCGAAAATGACGCCGCTTCTTCCCATGCACACGCTCGGGCACACCTTTATTCCCGAGCCGATCCATGCCGGGGGCTTGCGTTATCACGGCATGTCGCCGCTTGTGAGCCAGGGCGTGGTCGAAGGACTTCTCGAGCCGCGCGCGATGGACCAGATCAAATGTTACGAGGCCGCCATGCTCTGGGCCCGGACCGAAGGCGCGATCTGCGCTCCGGAGACGAGTCACGCGATCGCCTGCACGATCGATGAGGCCATCAAGGCGCGTGAAGAGGGCAAGGAAAAGGCGATTCTTTTCTGCTACAGCGGCCATGGGCTCATGGATCTTTCCGGCTATGACAAGTTTTTGAACGGAGAGCTCAAAGAGTATTCTCTTCCGGATTCTCTTCTATCTGAAGCGATCTCCGTGATCCAGCATCACCCGAAACCTTCTACTCAAAAGACCGGAAAATGGTAAAAAATCTAATAGGAATGATCCTTCTTTTGCCGTTCTTGTCCGGATGTTCGGTCCCGGCAAATGTGAATATCCCTTCGGTCCCCAAGGATCATCCCGCCAACAAATTCTACCAGGCCGCTCAGCAAGGGATGCTTGCGGACAAAGTTTGCCGGGACGATAAGGGGGATCCGTCGATCCCGGCGGGGAAGATAGCAAAAGGCGAGGGATATACAAAATCTGCGGAGCTGACGGCCGGTGTTTTCCGTTTCCGTGAGAATGCGAGCGGAAAGCAATATCTTGGTGTTTCCTTCCTGCAATACAGCGGCTTTCTCCAGATCCCCAAGGTTTGCGCATGGGAAGAGAAAGACAGGGGATAGAACTTAGCGCTGAGAGATAGAAAAATAAAAAAAAGGGACAGGCATTCACCAACTGCCTGTCCCTTTTTTTATTTGTTTATGTTATCGTTTGCCCGGTCCCCCAAGCAAGACTGTTCATTTCCTGCCAGGCTTTGATGCGGACGATCTCGGTTTGATTGAGATCCACGGTGCCCGGTACAGCATTCATGGCAAGATCGTAATGGATCGAACCGTTTCCCGACTGGGTGTAGGTTTTTGAGATCATAGCGCCAAAAAAGTCACCGTTACCGCTTGTTGTGACGGCAGAATTCGGCGCATAAACACCTCCGTAAAAAGAGCCGTTCCCCGAGATGCTCACGCTCGAAGAACCCGTGGAATATAGAAGGAGGTTCGCCGGATGATTGTTCGTGACTAATATGCCATTCCCCGAGATACTGATCGAACCGGACACATAGATCTTGACCACTCCGGAGGTGACGATCTTTGCGTTACCTGAGATTGAGATCGAAGAAGCGGAGTAGGTCCCGGCAGGCAGTGTGAGGGTGTTGTTGCCACTCACGCTGAGACTAATGGCGGTAGCCCCCTCTGGGGCTGTTACCGTGTCGGGGTTGGACCAGGCTTGCGGGAGATTGGAACGGGTCCCGGTGACCTTAGCGTTCCCAGAAGTGGTCACGACACTGGAGCCGCCGCCATAACCGACAAGAACGTTGCCGTTTATTTTGGCGTTGCCACTTAGGCCCAGTTGACCGGTTTGCGTACTGTTGACCGCCATCGTTCCGTCTGTGCTCTTGTTAGAGCCTCCGTAAGCGCCATAGTTTGAATTATAACTGTCAAAAACTGCATTGCCCGACATCGAAATGCGATCCTTTGCGTAAATACCGTACATAAACAAAGACGGAGGCGGTGACCCTGCTGTGATCCTGGAATAAACCGCAATGTCCGAAGTTTGATCAGCTCGCGAAGTGTTTGTGCAATCGGGAGCGCAACCTTTCGCGTCGATCCTGCGGAGATCAGATCGACCGGGGACGTAAGTGATCTTAAAGCCGAATGTATTAGTAGTATTATTGAATGAATAGTAAGGGGTCTGGAAGATAAGATTGGTTGAGGGGGTAGTATCCGTCGGGGGGGTGCCTCTTAGTGTGGAATTCGTAGCAGCAAGTCCACTCAGAGCGGAATCGATGCCGGCTTCTGCGGCGTTAAAGGCGAGGATCCGGTTCTGGTACCGTTCCGTGGCCTGGACGGCGACCTGGTGTCTTGCAAATAATACGGTCGAGAAAAGGCAAATAAATATCGCGGCCATATACACCGCCAGCAGGATAAAGCCTCTTTCATGGTTTCTTGCTTTCAGGGTTTTCATGGGTTCCTCGCTTGTGCTTGCATGGTCATTTGGATGGGGGTTGCCGGGATCTTTTTGCCGTTCGCAAGCGTTTGTTGGGCATTTGCGGTGATCGTAATGAGTTCAGGGGTAGTGGCCTTCCTGGAGAATGCCAGAGCCGTGACGTCGTTGGCAAGAATGGCCCGCTTTGCCGCAAGCGTGATGAGATCGGTCGAGGTCCGGATGATCTGGTGCGTATCTTCGTCCAAGGAGTACTGAATGCTGTTGGCCCATTTTGGATCAAAGTTGACATCCACAAGGGACGCCGCATTTGGAGAGGGGATCGGGACGATGAAAATAAGCGTGTTTGTCGATTCGATGTGGTTTGCGTCCTCGGCCCCGAAGTTATCTGTAATCTTGTTATTGGATGTTTGGCGTATCTCCTGGGCCATTTTGAACAAGGCTTCGCGCGAGTTTTCCTCGAGGCTCATTTTCGCATGGATGGTTCCGAGTTGCTCGTTGCTTACCTTGAGGATGCCGAACACTCCGAAGAGAATGACCGTCGAAATGGCGGTGACGATCATTACTTCAACAAGCGTGAAACCCTTCTGCGCGTCTCTCATCATGTCACCTTTGTGTGATATAAGTCTCGACCGCTTCCGTATATTGGCGTCCTGTGTAAGTCGTCCACGTTACCGTGACGGTGGCAACGAGCGGATTTGCCGTTGTGTCGGCGTAAGTCACGGTGATCACTTCGTCGAGCAAACTGCTGATCCCGGCCGCGTCTCCATCCTGGGGATAAGCTGCGACAACGTTCGCCGGAAATGTTCCGGTTTTTGAACTATCTCTCATCTGTTCGATCACACGATTCGCATCCTGGATCGCGACAGTACGCTGGTTCATTTCTTCTGCAGTCCGCTGTGCCGCACCGTTAGCCCCCACAAAGGCGGCAATCATCACAGTCAGAACAAGGAGCGCGATCATCAACTCTATGATCGTGAAACCAAACTGGCTCTTGATACACTCCTTTTCCTGTTGCATCGTCCCTTCTTTCTGAACTCTATTACTCTTGTCCACTTACTAGTATAAAGCCCCCTGTAGCAAAGGGCAAGAGTGACTTAATAGCAAAAACGATCATTTAATCATTTAAAAGAATTTATTATCGTAATATCAATCATTTCTGAGACTATTAGGCTTGAACTAGCGGGGAAAGTATCGATGGGCCGCAATACCGTCCTGAAGTTCTTTGTTACGCTCGGCTCTTGCCTCTGGTGAAAACGCCGGCGCGGCATCCTCAGAGACCGTTTCCTGGGAAACGGGTGACGATAATGCCGCAGCTGCAGAGGCCATAACTTTTTCCTCTTTTTTGTTTCTTACCGCTATCAATTCTTTCATGACTTCCTGCTTTTTACTTCGATCCTCAATGCTCTGGTTTATCTCCTCAGCGGTAGGCATGTAGCCGACCGGGTGGCTGCCATTTGAAGGGAACGTGGTCTCTGAAGCCGGAGCGGAAGCGGAAGGAGCGACGGTTTCAACCGGATACGGCTGAAGAGGGGCTTGAACCTCTTTTGAATTTATTACGAATATAAATATCGAATACACTGCAAAAATAGATAAAATAAACAAAATAGCGCCTATGGCGATCATCTTTTTTCTATCCTCACTCATAGCAGCTCCCTAATAAATCCCTTTATGTTTCTTTGAGATCAACCTTGTAATAAAGGATTCTTCCGGTCGAGTCTTTTGCGGCTGTAAACCAGGCCGGCGCTGTATTTTTAAGCCGTGTGTCATAGTATTGAAGTTGATTATAGCCATCAATAATGTTTCCATGAGAATCTATGACGCCTGTTGGACCGCAATATTTATTCATCAGACCGCCGAACTGAACCATATCTCCTTTGTAACCGCCGGTTGCGAAATTCTCCAACTGGAACGCGCCATTCAGAGCGACGATATAAGCATCGATCTCGAGATTCGAAGGGGCAGTTTGTTTAACGGTCACATTGGTGTTTGCCACTAATCCTAAAAGATCCGCACTGGTGGGATCTGTTCTTGGATTCGTGTTATAGCGAATGTTCCCGCTGATCAAGACATTTTTATTGGAAGCAATGGTGAGCTTTCCTTTTAATGTTCCCCCCACGGTGACATCCCCATTGTTAACATAAAGAGCGCCATTGGCCGGGATCGCCATGCTCTTGGCGTTCCAATTTTTGGCCGAATTAGTGACTTTCATGGTGCCATCCGATACCAAGGTTACCGTAGTGTCGCCGGTCAGCGAAATCCCCTGAGCTTGTGCCGCGCCGGTTTGAACACTGGTCAGTAACTCTGTGGTGGGAAAAGCAATGGAGTCTGCATTCAAAGTTATCCCGTTCTCAAAATCAGGATTGTCTGTGGGCGGCCCGCCGTTTCCATAATTGATCGTAGGAGAAACTTGGCTTACCGGACCATTGTAGACAGGAGAACCCCAGATGTTAAATTGACCGTTCGTGTGAACAGGGCCTTCTGCGTACATGCCCGTCACCCACCACAAAGTTCCCCATGTGGGAGAGATCTCGGTAACGCTCAAGTAATTCCATTTTGAATACGATGTGGCTTTGACACGCAGCGTCAAGGTTTTTTGGGTATTTCCAAAGGTTCCTTGAGAAGCCAGTGTGTAAGTGGGCCATATTGCGTTATCTGGGGTGACGTTCACCGTGTAACTCCCATTGAGATTGTTAGGCCCGACAGGGTAACTGGCATTGTTCGCATTGAACGCTGCGGGAAAAGAAGCGCGCGCCCTTAATTGCATGAATGCATCCGCGAGGCCCGCATCCGCAACATAATAGGCGCGCGTGCTCTCGGTCGCTTTATTTGCTTGTCTGAGACCCCCTGTCACCATGACCCAAAAGGCCCCTAAGAATGCCATGATCAAAAAGGTGCAGATCATGGTCATGATCAATAAAAATCCCCGGTTATTTTTACTTTTCATTGGAGTAATCATGTGACATGGTTCCTTATGTTGATCATTGTTGTCGCGGAACCCGTGACGTTTCTCCCGTTAACAACCCTAGCGAGCCCGACATCAATGCCGACCGTGATATTGGCATAAGTACTTCCTGCAAGCGTCCAGAAGCGTAACGTGAGCGTTGTTCCCGCAGGAGCGACATAAAGCATCTCATCCTGTGTGCCATTTGCTGTGGGATGGCGGTACATTAATGATGCCCCCGCATTATTCAGGAAATACCTTCTTTCAATGCCGTCAATTCCAATAAAATGCAACTCACTGATATTTACAATCGTATAAGAAGTTGCTTCCGATAGACGGAAAATCCCGCCGGGTTCCGAACCGCCTTTGATGATCTTATCCATGATTACGTTAGCGGTTTGCTGGAGTTCTTGATTCGCGGTATTTGAGGTGCAGATCTGTCTTGAAGATATGAGGGCCGCGAAGATCAAACCTGTGAATAAGACGGACAGGCCGATTACGACGAGGAGCTCTGCGAGAGTAAATCCCTTCTCATCCGAAAACCTGGTTTTTCCGCATTTTAAAAAAAAGATCGTTTTTGCCATAGCGGCATACCTTTGTCAGTTGAGTTGAGACTCCTGCGCGATATCCGTCGAATAATATTCCCGCATGGTGTTTGTTCCTCTCAGGAATTTTTCTGTCCAGTTTATTTCGATTTTGAGTCGCTTCCGATAGGTATCAATATTGGTGACTGTGACGATCCTGTTTCCCGTCCGATCATCCGCAGTTGTGTCAAAAGTGCCGTTGGTATCGAGAGAAACAGAAGCAGAAGGGAGGCTTGCGAGGGTCGAAAAAGGCAATCTGCGCTCCTCCTCAATGAATCTCTGAGCCCAATACATCGCCTGAACCTTGTGCTTTATGACTGAGCCGAGGTACATACTGGTGATGATGGCTACTGCTGCGCCTAAAAAAAGGACTAGAAAAATTAAAAGGGCAACCACGGTCTCTAAAAGCGTAAAACCAGCCTGCTTATTGCGAGGTACTATTTTCATTTTTTCTCCCGTCCACTTTTCATCGCTACCTCTGCTGGAACCCCTCTCCCTGTTCCTAATATAAGTATAGGTCCATGCAGAGGGTTGCGCAAGATTGTTTAACTAGTAAAAATGATCATTATTATATTAAAAAGTCTTTAATATATCAAAAACTATCATTTTTTGATATTTATAAGAACCATCATTATTCTTGACGATAGGGTGAAAAATCCATGATGCTCCACCATTTTCTATGAACGGCTTCGGTCTTAAATTTTTTATCTTTGAACAATCAATAAAAAATTTCTGAGGCATGTTTTTTGAACCAGTTCGTCAGGCTAAAACAAAATTCGCAACACAACGTAAGCCGGAAAGCGATTTATGCGTGGCGCATATCTCTGGATTCTTGCCCCTGCGATTTTGTATACTACTTACATTCGATTTCGATTTATCTTTCAATTAAAGGAAAATCATGCAAACTCCTTCGTTTTTAACCGAGATCCTCCTGGTCCTCCTGATGGCCACGGTGGTGGCTGTGATTTTCGAAAAATTCCGCCTTCCGACGATCCTCGGATTTCTTTTGACGGGCGTGATTATCGGGCCCCAGGGTCTCGGCATTCTTTCTAACAATGAACATATCCGGATGCTCGCGGAGCTCGGAGTGGTGCTTCTCATGCTCACGATCGGGCTGGAGTTTTCGGTCGAGCGTTTGCGCGGGATGCAAAATATCGCGGTGATCGGCGGGACGCTGCAGATCCTTATCTCGATCGGTGTTTCGATGGCCTTCGGCTGGTGGCGCGGCTGGACCTTTTATGAAGGATTTTTTCTGGGCTCGGTCATCGCGCTCAGCTCGACGGCGATCGTGTTGAAATACCTGATGGATCGCGGGGAGATCGATTCGCCGCATGGCCGTGTCGCGATCTCGATCCTGATCTTTCAAGATCTCGCAGTCGTGCCGCTCATGATCTTCCTTTCAGCCTTCGGGCAATCCCTGAGCTCGGTGGGTCCGGCGCTCGGGCTCGCTTTTTTGAAAACGGTCCTGCTCCTGGCCGGGGCTTTCGTTTTTTCGCGTTTTCTTCTTCCGCAGCTTCTGTACCGCATCGTTGCGATCCGGAACCGCGAGATCTTTTTTCTCTTCTCGGTCGTGGTGTGCCTGGGCATGGCGTGGGGGAGCGGCGCCCTCGGTCTTTCCATGGCCATCGGGGCGCTTCTGGCCGGTTTCATGTTCGCGAACACCGGATTTTCGCATCAGCTGATCGGCGACATTATTCCGTTTCGCCACCTTTTCGTGAGCATTTTCTTCGTTTCGATCGGACTTTTATTCGACGCACACTTTTTCCTGAGCCACATCTTCCTCGTGCTTTCGGTGGTGAGCCTTGTTCTCTTTATCAATTTTTTCATCATGACGCTTCTGATCATGGCTTTCGGATTTCCGCCGCGCGTGGCCGTGGTCACCGGGATCATCCTTTCACAGATCGGAGAATTCTCGTTCCTTTTGATCGAAATGGCGCGCGGGTCGGGACGTATTACGCCCGAGCTTTATCAGGTCCTGCTTTCGACGGCGTTCATGACCATGCTCATGACGCCCCTTCTCTTTGCGGCGATCCCGTTCGTTCTGAAGGTCCTGAGCCGGTTCGTGATCTTCGGTGTGCCGCCTGGGAACTGGACCAAACAGGACCGCACGCTTTCCTCTCTCGCGGGGCATGTGATCCTTTGCGGGTTCGGACCCACGGGCCGTGACCTGGCCATAGCCTTTCAGGAAGAAAAGGTCCCGTTCGTGATCATTGAGATGAATCCGGTCAGGATGCGGGAGGCCAAGAAGATGCACATGAAGGCCATTTACGGGGATGCGGCCAATCGGGAGGTCCTGAAAAGGGTCGGGATCAGTCGCGCACGGGCGGTCATCGTAAGTTTTCCCGACCCGCTTGGCATCACACAGATCATCCGCGTGGTGCAGGACCTCAATCCGGATGTGACCCTCGCGGTCCGGGCGCGTTACGAAGGACAGATGCCGAAACTCTTTGAGCTGGGTGCGGATATTGTGGTGACCGAAGAGTGGGAAGCGGGTCACGAACTGAATCGCCTGGTTCTCGGGCAATTGGATATTTCCAGGGAAAGGATCGAATATCATCTCGACCGCATCCGTTCGCGTAAGGAGATCGCGGTCGAAGACGCGATCTTCCGGCGACCCGTCAAAACGGCTGTTCTGAAAAAAAGATCAGTGGTAGATTAGTGCGTTCGTTGCACAGGGTTTTGATGCCTTTTGGTTTTTAACGATTTTCAACATTCAGGAGGCAAATATGAAGCTGCTCATGAAGCTGGTGATGGTGTTGGTCGTGGTGTTGGTCATTTTGGTGCTCGCGCGTAATGTTGTGGTGAAGGTGGCGGTGGAATATGGCGTGAAGAGGGTGACCGGCATGCCGCTTTCCATGGGGAAACTCGACCTTAATTTTCAGAACTCATTCGTAGACCTCGAGGATCTCATTGTAAAAAATCCTTCGGGTTTTCATGATACTTCCTTGGTGGAGATCCCAAAAATTTACGTGGGCTATAATCTTTCTGATATTCTGAAGGGGAACGTTCATCTTAATAATATCGAGTTTGATATGAAGCAGTTCACGGTCGTGAAGAATGAAAGAGGCGAACTCAATTTGGACCGGCTCAAGGCGCTCCAGGGAACCCAAAAATCTTCCGCCCCGACAACCCAGGAGAAGCCGAAAACCCCAGCGAAGGCTCTGCCGATCCAGATCGACATGATGCGCCTTAAGATCGGAAAAGTCGTTTATGTGGATTATGCCATCGGTCAGCCCTCGACCCGGGAATTCCGGATCAATCTCGATCAAAGCTATCAGAACATCACGGACCTCAATAGCGTTGTGCGCTTGATCGTCCTGAAGGCCATGCTAAGCTCCGGGATCTCGAATCTTGTGAATTTCGACATCGGCGGGCTTGAAGGGACCCTCACGGGTGCTTTCAGTACTTCCACGAAATTAGCAGCCCAGGCCGCGGCAAAAAGTCTGGATACTTTGAAAACAGCGGCGGAGAACCCGAGCGGGATCCCAGGCCAGGTTGAGGGTGTGCTTCAAGGTACTTCGGGTGCCGCCGAAAGCACGGTCAAAGGAGTGGCCGGCGGGGTTAAGAGCGCTGCAAGCAGTCTTAAAAATAAATTGAAACTCTCATTCTGAAAAAGCGATTTTTGATCCTCACATCTGGAACCAAAGCGGGTCTATGAAAAATCGTGAGAAAGAGCTTAAGACCCTTCTGAGCATCACGCATCAGATCAATACGGGTCTGACGGTCGAGGAAGTTCTGGACTATGCTTACAAGACCCTGCACGCTATTATTCCTTATGACCGGATCGGATTCTCGCTTTTAGAAGAGAACGATACTCTTCTGCGCGCGTACTGGGCACGTTCGCAAGCGTCCGAGGTGAAGATCGGAAAGGGCTATTTCGCGGCCATAAAGGGTAGCAGTCTCGAAAAAGTTCTTCAGACCCAAGAGCCGCGTATTCTGAATGATCTGGAAGCCTACCTTAAGGATCACCCGGACTCGAAATCTACAAAGGATATTGTGGCAGAGGGGATGCGTTCGAGTCTGACATGTCCCTTGATCGCTTCCGGGAAGCCGATCGGTTTTCTCTTTTTTTCAAGCAGGGAGCCCTGTCGATATCAAGACGCGCATGTGGGACTTTTCCAGGAGATCGCGGGCCAGCTGGCTTTGACTCTGGAAAAAAGCCGGCTTTACGAACAGGTGGTCCGGTTCAATGATCTGAAGAACAAGTTCCTGGGGATGGCGGCGCATGATCTTCGCAGCCCCATCGCGGTCATTAAAGGTTATGCGGACCTTTTTACAGAAGGTCTGATGGGGGATCTTGACGCTGGCCAGAAAGAACCGATGCGGGCTATTGCCAGGCTTTGTGACAAAATGCTCGCTTTGATCAATGATCTTCTGGACGTCAGCACGATCGAATCGGGTCATTTGACGATGGAGATGCGGGAGGTCGATCTGGGAGCCTATTTGGCGGAGGTCCATAGGAATAACGCGCTTCTGGCCAAATCAAAATCGATCGAACTTATTTTAGAAATACCAAAAACTCTTCCCAAGGTTTGGATGGATCCCTTTCGCATTGATCAAGTGATCAACAACCTTATTACGAACGCGATCAAGTTTTCAGCACCCAAGAGCCGGATCGTTCTTCGGGTCGTTCCTTCGGAAGAGACGGTCGCGATCTCGGTCACGGATCAAGGCCAAGGTATTCCCAGCGCAGAGATATCAAAAATGTTCCAGTATTTTGGCAGGACCACTGTTCTTCCGACAGCCGGTGAAAAAAGCACCGGGCTTGGGCTCGCGATCGCCAAACGCATGGTGGAAGCCCATGGCGGAAAGATCGGGGTCGAAAGCGAGCCGGGCAAAGGTTCCACATTCACCTTCAGGCTTCCCCTGAAGCCTTCCTGAGTCCTTGATGGGTTCCCTGAGTCTTGAGATCAAGGCGCGGTGTCCCGATCCAAACCGTATCCGGAAGATCCTTCTCGCTCAGGGCGCGTCCTTTAAAGGCTTGGACCGCCAGGTTGACACGTATTTCTGCGTTCCCTCCGGCCGGCTCAAGCTTCGCGAAGGGAATATCGAGAACGCCCTCATCTATTATAAACGCGCCGATCAAAAAAAATCCAAAAAGTGCGATGCCATGCTTTTCCTCTGTAGGAAAAAAAATTCTCTTAAAAAACTCCTGACCGGTGCGCTCGGTGTTCTGACCGTGGTCGATAAAAAACGCGAGATCTATTTCATTCAAAATGCAAAATTCCACATCGATCGCGTCAAACGCCTCGGGAATTTTGTGGAGATCGAAGTTTTCGGCCGGAAGGGAAGCTCGAGTGTGGCGAAGCTCAGGGGACAGTGCGAATCCTATCGAAAGCTTTTAGGGATCCGGGCCCAAGAGCTTGTCCGGGATTCTTATAGCGATCAGTTACTCAGACTGAAGTCGATCAAAAACCGGGACTCGGGACTCAATCCTCGTTTTTAAGGCCAGTCCCTAGTCCCGAGAGGCGAGTCCCTATGGGTTTTGAAGTCTGACGGGAAGGCGTTTGGATCCCCAGTTCCCGGGGGTGGGTTCAAAAACTCCGGCGCAGGGCGTTCCGCAAAATTTGCAAAGGCCGTTTCCCTTCAAATTCCAGCCGGATATTTCATAGCCGCTCCGGCCCACCAGTTTTTTGCCGCAGGCATGGCAAAAAGTTGTTTCCCCTTCGGGGTCCTCGATGTTCCCCGGATAACAATAACGGATCCCGTTCGCGAGAGCGATTTGCCTGGCTTTTTGAAGTGTTGAGGCCGGGGTCGGGGGAGGCTCCCGAAGTCTATACGCAGGGTGAAACGCCGTGAAATGAAGAGGGACGTCTTGCCCCAAGTTCTTGACGACCCAAGACGTTAAGGCCTGCAGTTCTTTTTCGGAATCATTCAGACCCGGAATGAGAAGCGTGGTGATCTCAAGCCAGACCTTCGTTTCTTTTTTGAGATAAAGAAGCGTTTCGAGGACGGGCTGCAGAGAACTATCCGTATATTTTTTATAGAAGGCTTCCGTGAACCCTTTCAAGTCCACGTTGGCCGCGTCCATCCACGCATAAAATTCTTGCCGGGGTTCGGCGCACACGTAACCGGCGGTTACGGCCACCGTCTTGATCCCGAGTTTGCGGCATTCTCTGGCCGTGTCGACGGCGTATTCATGGAAGATATGCGGTTCATTGTAAGTGAAGGCGACGCTCCGGCAGCAGAGCTTCTCGGCGGTTTTCGCGATCATCTCGGGTGAGGCGGCATCTGCGAGCGTGTCCATCTCCCGGGAATGGCTGATATCTGCATTTTGGCAGAATTTACAGCCCAGGTTGCAGCCCGCTGTGCCGAAAGACAGGACCGGCGTACCGGGCAGGAAATGGAAAAGAGGTTTTTTTTCGATTGGATCCACACAAAAACCGCTGGAACGGCCGTAAGTCGTGAGGACGATCTGGCCTTCCTGACAGGCCCGCGCAAAACAAAAACCCCGCTGGCCTTCCACGAGTTTGCAGTGGCGGGGGCAGAGATCGCATTGGATCTTGCCGCCTTCGAGTTTGTGCCAGTATTTTGTCGGAACGATCGAATCCATAGGGTTCTATTCTGCACTAATTTTCCATAGTTTGCACAAGTGAAAAAGAAGATTCTTCGAGCGCTTGCCCTTTTTTTGAGGTTTAAGACCGGATCATGATCAGGAGCATTTTAAAAGGGCGAGTGGCTTTGAGCGAATGCGGAATGCCCGCGGGCATGATGATCATCTCACCTTTCCCCAGTTTGTGGGGTTTCCCATCGATCATGATCGTGGCTTTTCCGTCGAGGATGAGGACCGACGCATCGAAAGGGGCGGTATGCTCGCTTAACCCTTCGCCTTTATCGAAGGCGAAGAGCGTAAGCGATCCCGTTTTTTTGTTCAGGATCTGCTTGCTGACGACCGCGTGTGTTTGATACTCCACCAGGCTTGCGATCGCAAGCGGTGTTCCGATAAAATTTCCAGGTTGGGCGGCTGAAGATCCTGAAGGGCGCTTCATAAAAGACTCCTTGGGTTAAAAACACTTTCCCGTGGTTTTGCGCGGGCAGGGGGTTGTGGAGCACTTGTAGCAGACCTCATTCGGCATTTTTCCTTCCGTAAAAAATTCCCGGACGTTCTCAAGCGTGGTGGACGCGATATTCTGGATTGCTTCCCGGGTAAAAAATCCTTGATGCGAAGTGACCACCACATTGTTAAAGGAGAGGAGGCGCGCAAGGACGTCGTCCGTGATGATTTTGTTGGAAAAATCTTCGAAGAAATAGTCGCTTTCTTCCTCGTAAACGTCCAGGCCGGCGAAGCCGATCTTGCCCGTTTTGAGTCCTCCGATGAGGGCCTTGGAATCGATCAGCATGCCCCGGCCCGTGTTGATGATCATCACGCCCTGCTTCATTTTTGAGATGCTCGTCTCGTTGATCAAACGGTAAGTCTCCTTTGTGAGCGGGCAGTGGAGTGAAAGGATGTCGGAATTTTTGTAAAGGGTATTAAGGTCCACGTACTCGAACCCCGTTTTTTTCTGATATTCCAGGTCAGGCAAGGTATCGTAAGCAAGGATACGCATTCCAAAACCTTTGAGGATCTCGATCAAAACCCTTCCGATCTTTCCCGTGCCGATGATGCCCGCGGTCTTTCCGTGCATGTCGAAGCCCAATAAACCATTCAATGTGAAATTGTTGTCGCGGGTCCGGTAATAAGCCCGGTGGACCTTGCGGTTCAGAGCCAGCATAAGGGCGACCGCGTGTTCGGCTACGGCGTAGGGGGAATAAGCCGG
>PLLJ01000031.1 GCA_003140935.1 Candidatus Omnitrophota bacterium | reverse complement strand
TCGCCGTAGAACTTGTTCTCACCGGTCGAAGGGTTACGTGTGAAGCAAACTCCGGTTCCGGAGGTCTCGCCCATGTTCCCGAACACCATGGCCTGAATATTGACGGCCGTGCCGAGAAGACCGCGGATCTCATTGATCTGGCGGTACTTGATCGCGCGAGGATTGTTCCATGAATTGAAGACCGCGTTGGTGGCTTTGATAAGCTGTTCGAACGGATCCTGGGGAAATTCTTCTTTCGTATGATCCAAATAGATCTTCTTGTACTGGCGGACCACGTCCTTCAGATCATTGGCGTTCAGTTCGGTGTCGGATTTCGCGCCGACCTGCTGCTTTTTCTTTTCAAGCACATGTTCGAAATCATCATGCGGCACTTCCATCACGACGTCCCCGAACATTTGGATGAAACGGCGATAGGAGTCCCACGCGAAACGCTCGTTCTCCGTCTTCACGATCAACCCCTGCACCACCTCGGAGTTAAGCCCAAGATTGAGCACGGTGTCCATCATGCCCGGCATGGAAGCCGCAGCGCCTGAGCGGATGGAAACGAGAAGCGGATTGTTCCGGTCCCCGAGCTTGAGACCCATGGCTTTTTCGAGCTTGGCGACATTCTCGCGGACTTGCTCTTCAAGCCCCGCGGGCCATTTCTTGTCGTTCTTATTATAAAAATCGCATGTTTCAGTTGTGATGGTAAAACCGGCCGGAACGGGAATGCCGATATTCGTCATTTCGGCGAGGTTCGCGCCTTTGCCGCCCAGAAGGTCCTTCATCTTGGCTTCCCCTTCAGCCTTGCCATTGCCGAAGAAATAAACGTATTTTGAACACTTGGATTTAGATTTGGACTTCGAAGATTTCTTGCACGTCGCGGTACTCATAGTTGCTCCTTTTTATTTCTTGTTGATTTGATGGATTACGATAAAAAAACTGCCCTCTGAAGGACCTTCAGGGGTCTTAAAAGAGGTTCGGAAGAGCGCGAATTATATCACTCTTCGTCGATTCTGGAAAGCACCGAAAGATCAGCAATTTTTGCCGTATAGAGATCATAGATTTTCTTCATTAAAGCTTGGCGGTTGGCTCGAACCCCAGGATCCTCCGCATTGACCATGACTTTTTCAAAAAACCGCTGCAATAATTCATAAAAAGCCCCTCCAAAAAGGAGCGTCGCCTGTTTATAATCGCGCTTTTTTATCAAATCCTGAATTTCGAGAACCTTGCTTTCATACAGCCGAAAAAGCTCATGTTCTAGCGCATCCTGAAACAATGTTTCGTTAACTTTATCAGAGATTTGTTTTTGCTGCCCGCGAATAATATTACCGGTGCGTTCAACCACCTTAGCGGCTTTCAGAAAATCCTTAGGATGGCTTTCATAAAGTTTTATTAAAATCTCATGGCGAGCAAAGATATCCGCAATATTATCTGTGCTCTTGCTCGCATTGACCGCTTCCAAGATTTTGCAGGCATATGTCTCGGGCTTTACTCCGAGTTCAAAAATGATGCGATCGCGAATGAACAATCTGAGTCTCATCTCATCAAGTTTATTAAGTGCATTACCATACAGTTTTACATTCGCCGCAATAATTTTTTCCATAGAAAAAGAAATCCCAAATGCCCGAACAAGCTTGACCACAATGCCCCCGGCGCGGCGTAACGCGAACGGATCTTTGCTTCCCGAGGGTTCCATTCCTGTTCCAAAAGCCCCGATCAAAAGGTCCAGGCGATCCATGACCCCGAAGAGCGCTCCGAGAAGGCTCATGGATTTTGCGACTTTCATGTGATCTTCCATCAGGTTTTTAGGCAGGTATTGAGTGCCGATCGCTGACGCGACTTCACTTTTTTCTCCAGCCTCGAGAGCGTATTCCCGGCCCACGATCCCCTGAAGGTCAGGCATTTCATAGACAAGATGAGACACAAGATCGATCTTGGAAAGGCAGGCGACCCGCTTAAGATCTTCTGCGAGCTCTGAATGACCCGTCGCTTCAGCGAACTCCGCGGCCATCTTTTCAAGCCTCTCGGTCTTGTCGAGGACAGAACCGAGCTTGCCGAGATAGACAAGTTCAGTAAGTTTTGGTTTCTTCTTCTCGAAAGTCTCGCGTGTATCCATTTCATAAAAATAACGGGCGTCCTTCAGCCGCGAATCCAGGACATTTTCGTAATCCGAACGGATCTTTGAAAGACCGTTGCGCTTGCCGTTCACCACGGCCACAAACCGGTTCCTCATCTTCCCTTTGGCGTCGAAGCAGGCAAAAATTTTCTGGTTCTTTTTCATGCAACTCGCGAGCACTTCCGCGGGAAGTTCAAGATATTCCTGCGAGAAAGTCCCTTCCAGAAAGAACGGCTCTTCCACAAGCTGGGCGTTCATGTGCGCCAATTCTTCATCACTTTGCTTTTGTCCGAACCGGTTCTTGAGGGCGCCGCGAACCAAGGTCTCCCGCATTCCGATCGGCAGAAAAACATGCTTTTTTTTCAGAAGTGCGACATAGGTCTTCCAGTCGGCCTTGGGGACCGTGAAGCTCTGCGGCGAAAGAAAACGGTGGCCGAAGCTTTGGTTGCCGGACTTCACGCCGGCGAGCTCAAGCGGTATCTTTTTGGCATCCATCAGGACGACCAACCACCGGATGGGACGCGGGAAGCGGAATCCCGAGGCCTCCCAGCGCATCAGTTTCGGAAAAGAGAGCGAGGCGAGAAGCCCTTGGATCAGGCTCGGAAGAAGGTTCACCACCGCCGCGCCTTTTTCCTTTTTCTTCAGAAAGATGAATTTCCCCTTGGGT
>PLLJ01000054.1 GCA_003140935.1 Candidatus Omnitrophota bacterium | reverse complement strand
CAGTATGCGGACATGCTCCAGATCGGTGCAAGGAACATGCAGAATTTCGATCTTCTTAAGGAATGTGGCATGACGAAAAAACCGGTGCTTTTGAAACGCGGCCTGAGCGCGACCGTAAAAGACCTTTTGATGTCCGCCGAATATTTGCTCTCCAGGGGGAATTTCAAGGTGATGCTCGCCGAGCGCGGCATTCGCACATTCGAGACGTCGACGCGCAACACGCTCGATCTGAACGCTATTCCCGTGATCAAAAAAGAGACTCATTTACCGGTGCTCGTGGATCCTTCGCACGGGACTGGGTACCGTGATTTTGTGCCTCCCATGGCCATGGCCGGGATCGCGGCCGGCTGTGACGGCTTGATGGTCGAAGTCCATCAGAACCCCGAAGAGGCGAAAAGCGACGGAGAACAGTCGGTATTACCGGAGCAATTCGACGAAATGATGAAAAAAGTCCGTCTCATTGCGCATGCGGTGGGACGTGATATCTAACGCACAACGCGCGGCAAAAAGTTTTTACATGGGGCGTGATCGTTGCGGGTAGAACCGATAACAGGATGATGGAACGCATGTTTAAAAAAATAGTTATCATAGGTTTGGGATTAATGGGCGGCTCTTTGGCGGCGGCGTGCCGGAAAAAATTTCCCAAGGCCCGGATCATCGGGATCAGTCGCAGTCGCGAAGCTCTTGCGCTCGCCAAGAAAAAGAAATGGGTCCACGAAACCACGCGGGATGTGTCGCTTGGTGCGCGGGGCGCGGACCTCGTGGTGCTTTGCACGCCCGTAGACACTTTTCTTCCTTACCTCAAAGCGATCGACAAGGTTTGCGCGAAAGGCGCCTTGGTGATGGACGTCGGAAGTGTCAAAGTTTCAGTCCTGAAACAAGCCGGTTCGCGCCATTGGAAGAATCTCTCGTTTGTCGGGTGTCATCCCATGGTCGGTTCTCACAAGCGTGGGGTCCAGGCTGTCAATCCCGTGCTCTACCAAGGAGGTTTGGTGCTTTTGACGCCTGACCGGAAGACCTGCCCCAGCAGCTATCAAAGGGCCAAAAAGTTTTGGCAAGGCTTTACTTCCAGGATCGTGGAGCTAACTCCCAAGGTGCATGACCGGCTTGTGGGAGAGGTTAGCCATTTGCCGCATGCGATTGCAGCCTGTCTTGTGCGCACTGTGTCGGCGCCTGCGCTTCAAGTGGCTTCAACCGGTTTTTATGACACCACGCGTATTGCCGCCGCCGCGTCATCGATTTGGCAACCGATCTTTTCCGCAAACCGGAAAGTCATGTTCGGTGTTTTGAGCCGTTTCGAGAGAGAGCTCCGGACATTCAAGAAGCTCCTCCAAGACCGGGATCCCAAGAAGTTGATCCGGTTTCTGGATCAAGCGCAGCGGAAAAGGAAAGCGCTTTAAAAGCAGGATGGCGGATGACGTTGAGCCTTTCTTTTTTGTTTGTCTCCATCGGCTATCCTCCCTCCATGGTCCGTTTCGCCGTTAAGTAAAAAAAGACCCTTCCCAAATCGAGAAGATATGCTATACTCCACGAGTTCGCATCGATTTCGGTTCCGGCCCTGTGCCAGGAATCGAGAGGGAAAAACGGTGCGGACCCCCATTTTCATGCAATCCCAATGAGAAGGGGACTCTCAAGGAGGTTTTCCCTATTATGAATTCCACGTTTTCAGAGCTGTACGAGAAGTCTTTTCAGGACATTAAGATCGGTGAGGTTGTCAAAGGCACCGTGATCGCGGTCCACGAGCGCGATATTGTGGTCGATATCGCCTATAAAGCCGAAGGTGTTTTGCCCAAGGATGAGTTCACTAATCCGGAACTTCTGACCGTCGGGTCGGAAGTTGAAGTGCTGTTCGAAGGTTTTAACGATGTCGAAGGCATGGCAATCCTTTCCAAGCGCAAGGCTGACCGCCAAAAGACCTGGAACGATATTCTCTCCAATGCCACCGAAGGTGCCATTGTGGACGGACGTATTTCCCGCAAGGTGCGCGGAGGTTTCATGGTCGATATCGGCATGGAGGCGTTCTTGCCGGCGTCGCTCGTGGACATCAAACCGGTCCGCAATCAGGACATGTTCATCGGTTTGCAGAGCAAATTTCTCGTCGTAAAGATCAATCATAAACGTAAGAACGTCGTGGTTTCGCGTAAAGACCTTCTCGAGAAAAGCCGCAATGAAGCCCGCACGGAAAAATTGAGTACCCTCAAGGTGGGTCAGCTCGTGAAGGGTAAAGTAAAGAACATCACGGATTTCGGCGTCTTCATCGATGTCGGAAACCTCGATGGTCTTCTCCATATCACAGACATGAGTTGGGGACGCATTTCGCATCCTTCTGATCTTGTGAAGATCGGCGACGATATTGAAGTCGTTGTCATCTCAATCGATCAGGTCAAGCAGAAGATCTCCCTCGGTCTCAAGCAGAAGGGGATTAATCCCTGGGTCGGAGTCGACCAGCGTTATGCCATTGGGAATCAGGTTCGTGGCAAGGTCGTCAATATTCTGCCGTACGGCGCGTTCGTGGAACTCGAGCCCGGCATCGAAGGGCTGGTCCACATCAGCGAATTGTCCTGGACCAAACGCGTTAATCATCCGAGCGAGATCCTTTCGATCGGAATGGAGCTGGATGTTGTCATCCTGAGCCTCGATACGGCCGCGAAAAAAATCTCGCTTGGCGCGAAACAGGCGCAGGAGAATCCCTGGACCACCGCTTCCGACAAGTTCCAGG
>PLLJ01000034.1 GCA_003140935.1 Candidatus Omnitrophota bacterium | reverse complement strand
TTTCATGTGAGCGGGGAATACGGGATGCTGAAGCATGCCTCGCGCGCGGGGACTTTTAATGAAAAGGCCGCGGTGCTCGAAACACTTTTGGCGATCCGGCGCGCCGGAGCAGGCAAGATCATCACTTATTATGCGGGGGAGGTGGCGAAGTGGCTCAGAACAAAGTAAAACGACAGGCGCGGAAAAAAACCGGAGCCTCTCAAGATCATGCCAGGCTTTTTGAAACCGCCCAGCGATATCTTGTCGGTGGCGTGAATAGTCCCGTACGGTCATTCAGATCCGTCGGCGGTGTACCGGTCTTTGTCAAAAAGGCCAAGAGCGCCAGGATCCATGCCGAAGACGGCCGCACGTTGATCGATTATTGCATGTCCTGGGGCGCTTTGATCCTTGGGCATGCGCATCCTCAAGTCATCGCGGCGTTGGCGAAGGCGATAAAGAACGGGACCAGTTATGGCATGCCGACGCAACTGGAGACCGAGCTTGCGAAGATGCTCGTGGAAGCGGTTCCTTCCATGGAGCAGGTTCGTTTGACGAGTTCCGGCACCGAAGCGGTGATGGGTGCGGTCCGGGTTGCGCGGGCTTATACGGGAAAAAGCAAGATCGTCAAGTTTGAAGGCGGCTATCATGGGCATGCGGATCATTTATTGGTGAAAGCCGGCTCCGGGGCGAGCACGCTTGGGACCCCCGATAGTGCGGGAGTCCCTTCAGACTTTACACATCATACTTTGAGTCTGCCTTACAATGACCTCATGAAAGTTGAAGAAGCGTTCCGGCAGTATCCCCGGGATATCGCGGCGATCATTCTGGAACCAGTCGCCGGAAACATGGGCGTGGTGATTCCTTCGAAAGGTTTTTTGCAAGGTCTCAGAAAACTTTGCGATCGGTATCAATCCCTTTTGATCTTTGATGAAGTGATGACTGGGTTCAGGTTTCATTATGGAGGTGCTCAAAAATTATTCAAGATCCTGCCGGACATGACATGCTTGGGAAAGATCATCGGTGGCGGTATGCCTCTAGGAGCTTTCGGCGGTCGTGCGGCTGTGATGAAAATGTTAGCCCCGCTGGGACCGGCGTATCAAGCGGGAACGCTTTCCGGGAATCCCGTGGCGGTGACCGCGGGGATCGCGACCTTAGAACGTTTAAAGCGCTTCGGATCTTATCGATCGTTGATGGCCAGGACGAAAAGGCTTTGTGCGGGGATCCGGGAGGCGGCCCATGCTTCGGGGATCCATGTTCAGATCAATGCCATCGGGTCGATGTTCACGGTTTTCTTCACCGGCCGGAGCGTGATCGACTACGAGACCGCAAAACGCCAGGATGGGACCCTGTTCCGGAAATTCTTTCACGCACTACTTGCAAAAGGCATCTATTTTGCCCCCTCGCCCTTTGAGGCCAATTTTGTTTCTTTCGCTCATACCGAAAAAGATATCACGCAAACGATCAAAGCCGTTCGAGGAGCTTTTCAAAAAATTCAGGGTATGCCGGCGGCCTAAGTCCACGGCTTTTATGACAGAAAAATCCTCCAGCCCTTCCGCCCCTATGAGCCGTCAAGATCTTATCTACCTCAGCGATTTCGATCTGCCGTCCTCGCCCGATCCCAAGCTCGGGAAGATCCTCGTGACCGGTGCCTCCGGATATATCGGAGGCCGGCTCGTTCCGCAGCTCTTAGCACGCGGTTATCAAGTGCGGGCCCTGGTCCGGAAAGCTTCTCCGGAATACAGCGGCCTTTGGCCCCAAGCGGAGGTCGTTGCGGCGGATGTGCTCGACACGAGTCCCGAACCCTTGGAAAAAGCGCTGGAGGGTATCGATACGGCTTATTATCTATTGCATTCCCTGAACCTCGGGCCGAAAGAATTCCAGGCTGCCGACATTCAAGCCGCCATGAATTTCCGTAAGGCCGCCGAAAAACAAAAAGTCCGCCGCATTATTTACCTCGGCGGATTGGGAGATATCCGGGTTTCCCTTTCGTCGCACCTGCGAAGCCGTATGGAGGTGGCCGAAGAGCTGACAAGAGGGAAGGTCCCTGTCACCATCCTCAGGGCCGCCATCATCATTGGGGCGGGCAGCGCATCCTATGAGATCGTCCAGCATTTGGTGAGAAAACTTTATGTCATCCCTGTCCCTCGTTGGGCGAAGAGCCGGTGCCAGCCGATCGCGATCCGGGACGTCATTAAATACCTGGTCGGTGTGCTCGAGGTCTCCGGAACGGCCGGAAAGCATTTTGATATCGGGGGAAAAGAGGTCCTGACCTATGAGGAGATGCTGATGATCTTGAGCCAGGTCCTGAACTTGAAGAGGGTCTTCGTGGCAGTCCCTTTTTCCAATACCGGGGCTTGTGCCTATTTTGCGAGCCTGTTCACACCTGTGCCGGTCCCGCTTACGCAATGTCTGATGGAAGGATTGAAAAATGATGTGGTGTGTCTTGAAAACAGCATCAAACAATATCTTCCTTTCGAGCCCATTTCCTACAAAGAAGCGGTCGTCAGAGCTCTGACTCGCGAAGAACAGGACAGGGTCCATACACGATGGTCGGATGCTTATCCGCCGGCTCACGAATTGGCACTCAAGCTCCGTGAGTTGAAAGACCGGCCGGCTTATAGTCACTTTTGTTCTCTGCTTACTAAAAAAAGCGCTTCTTCGCTGTTCAGATCGCTTTGCAATGTGGGCGGCAAAGAAGGTTGGTTCCAACACAATTGGATGTGGCGCTTTCGGGGTCTGATCGACCGCGTCGTGGGAGGGGTGGGAACCTCGCGCGGGCGGCGGAGTTATGCCAGCCTGAAGATCAATGACGTCATTGATTTCTGGCGCATCGAAGATCTTCAGGAGAACAAGACGCTTCTTTTGCGTTCCGAAATGAAACTGCCCGGAAGAGCGTGGCTTGAATTCGGGATCATGGAATCCCAGGGCCAGCGGCAGTTGTCGCTTATGGCCTATTATGATACAAAAAGCTTACGAGGGAAATTGTACTGGTATGCCTGTCTTCCTTTTCATTACATTATCTTCAAAAAGCTTCTCATGGATATTGAGGCGAGAAGTTCTTGAGTGTTTTTTGGGAAGCACCTTTTTCGTGGTATAATCCGCCCCAAGCTTTCCCCAAAGAGGAAAGACCTTTTTGAACTCTACAACGCTCCCTCGTTCCGGATAAAGCAGATTTCCTGTGTCATCGATGCCAAAAAAAATGGATCTTGGAAGTTTTGATTTTGATCGAATGCCGTTCTTGGTTTGTTGGGAAACCACGAATGCCTGCGATCTTGCGTGCGTCCATTGCCGTGCCTCGGCCCAGCCGGAGCCGGCGCCGGATGAGTTGAACTTCGAAGAAAGCATGCGTCTTATCCGTGAAGTCCATGAGATGGGGACTCCGATCCTGATCTTTACGGGTGGCGACCCTCTCAAGAAAAAAAGACTGGACGATCTCATCCGGTATGCCAAATCACTCGACCTGAAGACCGGAGCGATCCCGGCCGTGACGTCACTTTTGACCGAAGCGAGGATCCATGAATTAAAGAAAGCGGGACTGGATCAGATCGCCTTCAGCCTGGATGCCCCGAATGCCGCGGATCACGACGCCTTCCGGAAAACCCCGGGAGTTTTCGCCAAGACCCTCGAGAGCGTGAAGATCGCAAGAGCATGCGGGCTTTCTGCCCAGATCAATTCTTTAATCAATGTGCACAACAGCCGCCAGCTCGAGGAATTCATCGCTTTGGTCGAATCCCTCCCGATTGTTTTCTGGGAAGTTTTCTTTCTTGTTCCGACGGGCCGGGGTGCGGATCTGAACCTTCTAAGTGCTGAAAAGTTCGATGAGGCGTTCGAGAAGATCTACGCGCTTCAGAAACGGGTCCGTTTCGTTATTAAAGTGACCGAAGCTCAGCATTACCGCAAATATGTGTTTGAACAAAAATTACTTGAGCGGGGAATCGACCCCCGCACGATCGATGCAGGACAGATCACTCTTCCGGAACTTCTTCGTCGCGCCGAGGGTCCGGACGGAAGCATCGGACTCGCACCCAAGGGTGTTAACTCAGGCAAGGGGTTCCTCTTCGTATCCTCCCGGGGCGAGGTGTTCCCGAGTGGATTTCTTCCGCTTAAAGCCGGTGATGTCCGGAGGGGCCATTTGTCCGATATCTACCGGAATGCTCCTTTGCTCAAAGAACTTCGTGATCCGGCGCGCCTTAAAGGAAAATGCGGGATCTGCCCCTACAAGGATTTCTGCGGCGGTTCACGGTCCAGGGCCTATGCTGTCACGGGAGATTATCTGGCCGAAGAGCCCTGCTGTTCCTATCAGCCGGTCCCATCTGTGTCCAAGAGATGACCATGAACTCTCTCAAGACCTCGCCTTTCCTCAAAGCTTGCCGGCGCGAAAAAACATCGTTCACGCCGGTCTGGTTCATGCGTCAGGCCGGACGTTACATGAAAGAATACCGCGCGATCCGCGACAAGGTATCATTCCTCGATCTTTGCAAAAATCCGGACCTTTGTGCGGAAGTAGCTGTGACAGCCCAGGAAAAGATCGGGGCCGACGCTGCGATCCTGTTTTCCGATCTTTTGCTGATCCTCGAGCCTTTCGGGTTCGGGTTGGAATACACCTCAGGAGACGGCCCGGTCATTACTGGGAAGATAGAATCACGGGCGGATGTGGACCGGCTTCCGGAGATGGAGCCTGACGGGTCACTCCAGTATGTTTCTGATGCCGTCCGCAAGACGCGCGCAAGCCTCAAACCGGCTATCCCGTTGATCGGTTTCTCCGGCCTGCCGTTCACTTTGGCGGCTTATATTCTCGAAGGGAAAAGTTCTCGTATTTTTTCTAAAGCAAAACATTTCATGACGTTCCAGCCCGCGGCGTGGCATTCCCTGATGGAAAAGATAAGCCGTGCCGTGATCCGTTACGTCAACGGTCAGATCAAAGCCGGAGCCGATGCGATCCAGCTTTTTGACAGTTGGGTCGGGTGCCTCAGCTCTGAAGAATATCGTGAATATGTTTTGCCGCATTCCCGCGCGGTGATAAGCGGGATCCAGAAAGGGGTTCCTGTGATCCATTTCGGAACGGGCACGGGGTCTTTTCTCAAGACATTCCGCGAAGCCGGGGGCGATGTGATCAGTGTGGACCACCGGATCGCGCTTGATCAGGCCTGGGAGCAGGCAGGCTATGATGTCGCCATTCAAGGGAATTTGGATCCTTTGGCGCTCTGCGGACCTGCGGCTCAGCTGCGAAGCCGGGTAAAGAAGATCCTGGATCAGGCTGGTGGAAGACCGGGGCACATTTTCAATCTGGGGCACGGCATCGTTCCTCAGACACCCGTCGACAACGTGATCCGGTCGATCGATCTGGTCCATGAGTTGAGTGCAAGATAGCTGTGGCGACTTCCAAAAAAGTTATCATCATCGGCGGTGGAATATCCGGCTTGGCTACCGCTTATCATTTATCCGAACTTGTCCGGCGCCGGTCTTTCCCGCTCGAGGTCACGCTTTTGGAAGCAAAGCCGCGTCTTGGCGGCGTGATCGAAACGAGATCCCAAGAAGGTTTTCTCCTCGAAGGAGGGCCGGACTCCTTCATTTCCGAAAAGCCCGCCGCTTTGGAGCTTTCCAAACGTCTGGGTATTACACAGGAAGTGACCGGGACGAATGAAAAATTCCGCCGCAGTTTTATCTACAAGAATGGGAAGCTGGTCCGGGTTCCCGAAGGTTTCTATTTGATCGCACCCTCGCAGATCCAGGCATTCATCCAAACGCCTCTCCTTGACCTGGCTACTAAACTCCGGATGGGATGTGAGCTTTTCATTCCTAAACGTCCGGGGGGAGGGGATGAAAGCGTCGGAAGTTTTGTCCGCCGTAGATTCGGCGAAACCACATTGCGAGAGGTTGCTCAACCCATGATTGGAGGCATTTATACCGCGGATCCGGAACGTTTGAGCCTGGAAGCAACCCTGCCGCAATTCCTTGAAATGGAGCGTCATTATGGCAGTGTGATCCGCGGGCTTTTTGCCCGGAAGAAGTTAGGGAAGAAAAATGCATCCCGGGCTGCGAGCGGCCCACGTTACAGTCTTTTTCTTTCTTACAAAGAAGGGATGGAAACATTAACGAGGAAGATCGTTTCAAAGCTGCCGGAGGTCCAATTCAAGGTGTCTTCTCCTGTAACAAAGATCAGGCATGCCGTCCGATGGGAGGTCGTGACGCAGCAAGGCGGCGTGCTGGATGCGGATGTTGTGTGCGTTGCTCTGCCGGCCCAGCAAGCGGCCCGGCTTCTTGCCGAGCCGGCCCCCTCTCTTTCCCGTGATCTGGCGGCGATCCCTTATGAATCGGTCGCTACCGTCAATCTCGCGTATCGTCGCCAGGACATTCCGCATTCTTTAGAAGGTTTCGGCTTTGTGGTCCCAGCCTTCACCCGGAGAAAGATCGTGGCTTGTAGTTTTTCGAGCGTGAAATTCGCGGGTCGTGCTCCCGAAGGAATGGTGCTCCTGCGGGCTTTTGTGGGAGGTGCGCTTCACCGCGAGGTGTACGCTCTGGAGGATGAGGCCATGGTCCGCACGGTGACAGAAGAGCTGCGTCATTATCTTGGGGTGGAGGTCCCGCCGGTTTTTACTTCCCTCAATCGTTATCCGCAGAGCATGCCGCAATATCAAGTCGGGCATCTCAGCCATGTGGCGTCGATCCGGTCTCAACTCGCCGTCTTTCCTGGACTTTATCTTGCCGGAAACGCTTATAACGGCATCGGAGTTCCGGATTGCATCAAAAGTGCTGAGTTTGCGGCGGATGCCATCATGAAGTATGTGCGGCCGGAACATGCGCCCAAGTCTTTAGCTTCTTTTCATTCACGGCGACTTGGACTGTCATGATTACCCGTTTATTTTTAGCTAAGGAGAATCATGGCGCAAAAAAGCGACCCTATTTTGGAGATATACTGAAATGACATTCGATCATGTTTTTCTTATCGGATATGGCGCACCCTCAAAATCAGAAGAAGTCATGCCTTATCTTCGGGCGATGAGCGAAGGACGGGGGGTTCCGGAAGATTACTTGAAGGCTGTCGCCAAACATTATGAAGTGATCGGAGGAAGGTCTCCGTATAACGGGCAAGTTTCAAACTTCAAAGTCCGTTTGGAACAGGAACTCCGTTCGTCGGGAATCTCATTGCCGGTCTTTATGGGTATGAAAAATTGGAACCCTTTGCTCAAGGAGGTTCTCTCGGAGATCTATCGAAAAGGTTTTCGGAAGGGGCTTGCCATTCCGCTCACGCCTTACCGGTTTGCTTCGTCCGGAGCCGGGTACAAAGAAAGCTTGGAATCCATTTGCTCTGCGTCAGGGATAAAAGATCTTCGCTATCGATTTATCGAGGGATGGCACGATCAGGAGCTTTTTATTGAGGCGGAAGTCCGAGAGGTTTCACGAGCGTTGCAGGCGATCGGGCCCGTGGAACGCGCCGCAACTCCGGTTCTCTTCTCATTCCATTCGTTACCGGCGAGGTGCAATTCCACGGATTCTTTGTCCTTTTATACCGCGGAAGCACGTGCTGCGAGTGTTCTTGTGGCCGAGCGATTGGGACATAAAAAGTGGACCATCGTTTACCAGTCCCGTCCGGCATCAGCCAAAGATATTTGGTTGGCCCCGGAGATCGAAGGGGAGGTCAAGGCCTTGGCCGCAAGGGGAGAAAAAAGAGTTCTGATCGTACCCTTGGGCTTTCTTTGCGATCATGCCGAGATCCTTTACGATCTGGACCATCAGGCAAGAGCGGTGGTGGAGAGCACGGGGATGGAATATTTGCGCTCCAGGACCGTGCTTAATCACCCAAAGATCGTGACGCTCGTCAGGACATTGATTGAACAAGCCATGGCCGCCGGCGCCCCGGAAACTCACAGTGTTTAATAAAAAAACCGGGCTCTTTATTTCCAGGTTGTTTATTTCCGCGTGCATTGCGTCAAAGGATAGGAGCCATCGATGCCTCATCAGAACTTGAAAGATCCTCTTCACGGCGTGACGCTGGAGGTGATCCTGACGCGTTTGGTGGAGCATGTGGGGTGGAAAGAACTGGCAAACCGCATTCCGGTCCGCTGTTTTCTTTTCGATCCCACGATCACGTCCAGTCTAAGGTTCTTTAGGAAAACACCTTGGGCCCGGAAAAAAGTCGAAGATCTTTACGTCAAAGTTTTTAAAAAACGTTTTTGCACAACCCCACCCAAGTCTTCATCTTCTTTTGATTGAGGGCGACTTGGGTGGCCCCAATTTCAGATATCCTGAAATTGATTAGTATTGGGACCAACGAAAGGAAAACAATGAGAGTCAATTATAAGGGAAATAAGATGAGAAAAGAGGCGGCGCGCCGTCAGGAGCAGGAAGCGAAGAGAATGAAACGTCTCAGTCGTAATAGTGACCATCCTCAAATGCCGCCCGCGGAGGGAACCCCGCCTGCTGAGGGAACGAACCTTACGGGAGCCTAGGTCTCTTCAAGACGTTCCCATCTCAAGAAAAAAAAATATGGCATTGATCAGTCTGCAAGACATCACGTTGGCTTATGGGGGACCGCCTCTTTTTGATCACATGGACCTCCAGTTGGAACAAGGGGAGCGCGTGGCTCTTCTGGGCCGTAATGGAGTTGGGAAAACCACCCTCATGAAAGTGATGGCCGGTCATCTGCAGTCCGACTCGGGCAAGGTAGTCTACCAAAAAGGCGTCAGGGTCACGCATCTGCCGCAGGAAGTTCCTTCGGGGATCTCGGGCAATGTGTTCGATCTTGTGCTTTCGGGGTTGGGCGAACGCGTGAAACTTTTGAGTGACTATCACCATGTGAACCACCGTCTTCAGACTGAGTACTCGGAGCAGCTCATGCGGCAGTTGGACGCCCTGCAGGCCGAGATGGACCGCACGAAGGGTTGGGAAACGAACCGCGAAGTCGAAGAGGTGATCTCGCACGTCAAGCTGGATCCTGAGAGTCAGTTCGAAGAACTGTCAGGCGGCCAAAAAAAACGGGCGCTCTTGGCCCGGGCGCTTGTCCTTAAACCCGAGATCCTTCTCTTGGACGAGCCGACCAACCATCTGGATATCGATTCGATCGATTGGCTGGAAGATTTCCTGAAGGAATATCCGGGAACCCTTTTCTTCGTGACGCACGACCGGACCTTCATGACGCATCTGGCGACGAGGATCGTGGAGCTGGACCGGGGAAGGCTTTTCAGCTGGGCCTGTGACTATCCGACTTTTTTAGAACGCAAGCAGATGGCCCTGGATGCCGAAGAAGCCGAACGGGCGAGATTTGAAAAAAAACTGGAAAAGGAAGAGATCTGGATCCGGCAGGGGATCAAAGCGCGGCGGACCCGCAACCAGGGCCGCGTGGTGGCGCTGGAACGATTACGGGCTCAGAAACGGGCCCAACGGCGCGGGGTCGGAAGTGTCCGTATGAAGGCACAGGTTACCGAGCCTTCGGGACACTTGATCGCAAAAGTACACCATATCAGTCACGGATACGGCGGCCAGTGCCTGATCCGGGACTTCTCAACCAAGATCATGCGCGGGGATAAGATCGGTGTGATCGGACCGAACGGATGCGGTAAAACGACCCTGCTGCGTCTTCTTTTGGGACAAATTGAACCCGAAAAAGGTTCGGTGCACATCGGAACAGGCCTTGAGGTCGCTTATTATGACCAATTGCGGGAACAACTCGATCTCGAAAAAACGGTCGCCCAGAACGTGAACGAATCCGGGGATACGGTGATCGTAAACGGCAAACCCAAGAACATTATCGGTTATTTGCAGGATTTTCTTTTTTCTCCTGACAGGGCCAGGACCCCGGTGAAGGTATTATCCGGAGGGGAGCGGAACCGTCTCTTTCTCGCGAGACTTTTCGCCAAGCCCTCCAATCTACTCGTCATGGATGAACCCACCAATGATCTGGATGTGGAGACTTTGGAATTGCTCGAGGAATTGCTTGTCGAATACAAAGGAACGGTGCTTTTGGTCAGCCATGACCGCTCGTTCTTGAATAACGTGGTCACTTCGACCCTGGCGATGGAAGGCAAGGGTGTGGTCCGTGAATATCCGGGCGGATATGATGATTGGCTCAGTCAGCGCATCACGAAACCTCAAACCAGGGGACCTGAAACTTCAAAAACTAAGGGCCCGGCGGCATCTGAAAAAAAACCTGGGGCATCGAAATTTTCTCTGGAAGCACAACGTGAACTGAAGGATCTTTTAAAAAAGATCGAAAAGGTCGAAGCGGGGCAGGCGGAACTTTACGAGCTCATGGCCGAGCCCGGCTTTTATCAAAAAGACCCCAAAGAGATCTCCCGGATCAAATTGCAGGCAGAGGCGTATTCGGCGGAGCTCGCTCAAATGTACGACCGCTGGGAGCATCTGGAAAAATCGAAAAAAGATGCGTCTTTTTGACGCTCTTTCATCCTTCGCCACCTCTGATGCGTGAATGGCCGGGCGGGTTAGGTGGTGGTTCTTTTGAAAAAAAATCTTCCGATTAGATCGATCCTGCATACTGAAACTCTTGGTGGTCTCCTAGTGTTTTCGAGGCTTCGATAGCACCCGCGATAGCTATTACTCCACTTTTTTCAATCCTCTAAGACAGTAGCCCATTAAAATGATGTAACCCAATTGTTTTCAACGGGTAAGAAACTATGCTCGATTTGACAAATCTTCCAACAGGTGTGATACTTCCTCATACCGAAAAACTTTACAAAAGTCCTTATTAAATACTCACATTTCAAGAGAGGAAACAAGTAAATCAAACTACAGATATGACAACCCTATTTCAAAGGCCTTGGACGCGTAGGGGGATTTCTTTGTTTGTGGCCATAGTTTTCACGATGACCACTCTTACCGGAGGTCTGCCTCAAGCTTTTGCTTCTGCCGGAGTTTTGGGCCCGGCAGGCGGAGCCAAAGCGCAGACCCAACTTCTCAAAGACCTCTACGCCATGCCCGCCGAACTCGGTTCTCTTTTGTCTTCTTGGGAACCTCCCGCAGGAACCTCTCCCCGGGGCTTTATGGTCCATATCCAGGATGCTCACGCCAATCCTGAAGCCCAGCAGAACATCTCTGAGATCCTTCGATTTCTAGCGAAGAAATATCCGGACCTTGTGATCGGTGTCGAGGGTGCCTCGGGGCCGCTTCATCCCGAATACCTTCAATTTTTCCGCGAATTTCCCGAAGCCGGCCGGGCCGTGGTCAAAGACCTTCGTCAAAAAGGGGAGTTGGGCGGTGCGGAACTTTTCGCGTGGGACCAATCTCTTGAGCAACAGCGTTCCGCACAAGATCTTCCGGGACGCGGTGTCGAAAAAACAAAACGCGGGAATGATGTCATTCCGGTGCGAGGCGTGGAGAATGCAGAACTTTATCGCGAGAACTTAAAGACATACCAGGAACTTCTTTTCACCCGCGACGAGATCCAAACCTGCTTAAATCCTCTTCGGGCGAAGCTTGAAACGGAAATCTCGAAAAACCTGAATGGGGACCTGCGGGATTTTCTGAATGAACGGAACCGCCGTAAAGAAGGGAAATACACTCCGGACCGCGCAAGCGGCGACCCCGATCTTCAAGCTTACGTTCTTTACTTGAAAAAAGAAGCTCTAAAATTTCTGCAGATCGATCTTAAAGATCCCCTCGAGCAGCTGCGCTTCCCGAACCTTGTTCGGATCATTCTATCCGGGAAAGTGCAAAAGGGACTTGATGACGCGAAGGTTCGTGAAGACTGGAAAAACGTTCTTGCGGCGCTTAAGGCAGCCGCGACAGGAAATGCGGACCTTGAATTCGTTCACGCCTTGAGTTTTTTTGGCCTGAAGAAATGTTTTTTGACGGAGCCGCAGGATGGAGCTTCGGTTCCCACGGTTATGGACGCGGCCCTTTACCCGCGAAAACTCCTGGAACAATTGTTCCTTTTTGCAAAAAAGCATTCCCTGTCATTCGAGGGGCACCGTCCTTTTCTCAAGAGCTTGGAGCAGGTCATTTTTCAAGCCGAAATAGAGGCGGCCGGTCTTCTTCAGGAAATGAACTCCCTGGAAATGCTTCTCACTGAAAAACTTTCTAAAAACGACGCGGAAAAGAAACTTGTCCGCCGTCTGCAAAGCTTCCGGCTTCTCGAAAAATTACTCTCGCTGGAACTAACGCGGGAAGAGTACGAGCAGATTGAAGCAGAACAAGGGAGTTTGGAAGCTTTTGTGGAAGGAACGCCGGCATTGAGGAATTTTCTTGGGCGCGCGAAACATTTTTATGTGACGGCCCTTCAAAGAGACCGGGCGCTTATGGAGAATGCCTTGGCCCTGGGGGCTGAATCGAAGGAACAGAAGAAAGTCGTTGTCCTGATCACCGGTGGTTTTCATACAGGTGGGATCGACGCATTGCTCCGGGAGCAGGGGATCCGCTACGTGACGCTCACGCCGCATATCAGCCAGACGGACCGCGGAGAACTTTATCAAAAGGTGATGGCCGGGGATCACGCCGACCTCAGCGCCTATTTCAATAGCAAAAACCCTTTCCGTACCAAGCAGGAAGCCCTGCTCTTTAAGGAGCTCGTCGAGACCAGCGCGCCCGCGTTGTTTGAAAAATATCGGATGGAACCCGCAGCCATCGCTTCCGCCGTGGCCAGTGCCGTGAAAGACCATCCGGTGCTCTCAACGGCCGTCAAGGCCGTTTCCGCGGATGAGGCGAATCCGGCCGCGTTGCGTTTCATTCCAAAAACCATGACGCCACAAAGCATGGCCATTGCAAACCCGGCGATCACGGCCGAACCCGCGTTCCAAAACGCGATTTCCGTAGAACTCGGCGAGACTGCACCCACGGCCGCGATCGTTCGTTTCGGCATCGCGGAAGCATTGACACTGAGCATCCAGCAGGCGCGAAGTGAATTAAGGCAGGGGCGGGTAAGGCCTGAATATCAAATAACCTTAAAAAAGATCACGGACAAGGGGCAAGAACCGAAGCTGTGGGAAGCGATTCGCGAAAAAGACGGATTGCTTAACCGGTTTGAGACCCAAGAAGTAACAGCGGCGGGGCTTCAAGAGGAACCTTTGCAGGAAGCCGCACGGCTTTACCTCCAACTGTTTCCGAGCCTTGATTCCCAACAGGCAGAAAAGGAAATTCTTTCAAAAAATTACAGAAATGTTTTGATTTTAAACCGTGGCAAAGTCGTGGGACTTTATAGTTTCCTTGGTTCTCACCTTGATGGTGTGGTGGTCGACGAGCACTATCAGGGGACCGGCGCTGTGGATGTGCTTTTCGAAGATGCGGTGGAACGGTTGGCTCATGGTGACCGGGGGCGGAAGTTCAGCGCCGTCATCCTTCGAGATCCCAGCAAAGCACTTAAGCAGGGAGAGATCCACGGAACGCTGGATGAGATCAAGCGTCTCATGGGCATCACGAGCGTCGTGGCCCTAAAGCCTGCGGGCGCCAAGGCGAACGCTGCGGCATCGCGCTCCGAGGGCCGTCTTTTAAAAGACGCCGAGGAACTCTCCCGGGAAGCTCAACTGCCGTGGTCGGAGTTGGTCCGTCAAGTGTGGTTTACCGCCGCGCACGATTTGTCGGCCGAGCCGTCCGGATGGAAAGAAATTTTATCATTTCCTAATCTTGTCAGCGCCCACCGGATACCGCTCTTAACCGCCGCGGAGTTTGATAAGGAGCCGCTCTCAAGGCAAATCGCGATAGCCGTGCGATATGAAAAATATTTGTCGCAACTCGATCAGGAAATTCAACAAAAAATTAATAGCGCGATACCCAAACCCTACCGGGACGTTTTGGACTATGTGGTTGAAAATGTCTTGCAGCATGTGGACGCGAGATCCAACGCGGCTGCTTATGGGACTCTTTGGAAGCATCCCGGAACGAACGATCTGTGGTTTTACCTGTTCGAGTCCGGAAATGGTTTTGATGTGGAAGCCGTGATGAAAGATCCTAAAAAATTTCACAATATACTAACCGGGGCTCATGGCGAAGCCTTGTCGAATTTAAAAAAAGGGTATTATTTTGAGCATGATCCGGTGGTCATGGGATCCGTTTACATGGAATTGAGAAAATCCTGGATGCTTCGGTCCCAAGGCAAGGAATTCAATTCGCCCGAAGGACGTTTTCGGGAGGCGGCGACGCCGGACCGGGGAACCATGTTTGTCATGAGAATCGCTGCGGAGGACCTGACTCCCGGCAACGTCGAGGGGCAACGGCTTCCTCCTGCCCGCTCCGAGGCCCGCTTCGAGGCGAACATAGATATCCTTGCTGGCAATGCAACTGTGTGGGATGCCTATGAAGTTTTGGAAGGACGGCCGGGGGACGGCGCGGCGCTCGAGGCGATAGCGAAAGAGATCGTCACTGTTCTCGGCGCCGCCAAGGTCCGGGCGTTTTCTTTTAATGAACGTAAAGATCTTTTGAATGGACTGACGACCCGATTGCAGGAGCAAGAGTTCATTACTGCCGGATGGGACAAAGCTCAACTGCAGGAATTAAGCAAAACCGTCAGACGGTATGCCCTGCAGGTGGCAGAGGCGGAAGCGGCGGCACGTACCGGGGAGGGCCAGCGTTCCGAAGTTCGCCGGGCTGAAGTGCCTTTGCGATCAACAACGGAAAGAGAACTCCGGTTGACCAACGGACAAATCATCCGGATCGAACGGGAACGCGTCATTCCGGTCGATGAGTTCGTTCGCGGGCCGCGACTCGGACTGAAACAAGTCCTGGAAAATATTTTCAGCACGTCAAAAGTCCTGCCGGTTTCCGGGACCTTAAGACCTTACAGCAGCTTTGATCCCTTTATCCGTCTGGATCTCCGGGGACTTGATGTCGCTCTGAAGGACGGATCGCCGGTCGAAGAGATCCGTGTTTTCCGGGCGACCATCGGTTTGCCGTCTTCTCCGGGCTACGCGGATTATCATTACGTACCTTCGGAGAAAACGATCTTGTGCAGCGTCACGGAAGCGCTCAAACCCGTGATTCAGTCCCGCGCGGACGGTTCGCGCGTCGAGGCCCTGATCGGGACCAGTACGCTTCCCGCGGAAGAGCCGAATCCTCCGGAGTTCTGGAGCGTGTGGCACCATAGCCGTGTCTACGATCAATACCGGGAATCCGTCGATCCCGTCCTTTTGGAGGCAGTAGCATCGGTGCTTTCTCTTCCCGGATACCGGAATAAAACGGACATGGCTTATCTGGATCTCTTTGGCGGAGACGGGAGTTTTATGGCGAAAGTCCTCGCCTATAAAGATACCTTGCCGGGGAAAACGCATTGGATTCCTTATCTCATCGACCGCGATACGGCCTCCCTGAACGCGGCCCGTGATCGGTTGGATGCGATGCCCGTCCGGGTCTACCGATCGGACCTTGTTTTCGGAGAGAAACTTTCAGAGATCGTTCAACACAAACTGGACCTCGTAACGAGTGAGGGAGGGATCAATGCGGGGGTCGTCGACACGGAGACGGCCGCGCGCGTGAGCCGTGAAGTGTTCGATGCCCTGAACCCCGGCGGGTATTTCCTGGTCACAGGATATACGCTGAGCCGTCTTTCAGCTAAAGATTTTGCGTCGATCGGCTTCGAAGTGATCAACGCTTCGGTGCCGCCGAACCTTCTGTCGGAGTCCGTTCCCAAACAGCTTTATGTGCTTCGCAAACCCCTGACAAGCTCCGCCGTGCGGCCGGTGGCGAGCGAAACGGGAGAACGACAACCTTCCTCCGTTCGTTCCGAGATGCGGGAGGAAGAAACTGGGCAACAGGCCAGTTCCGTGCGGGGTTCTTTCGGGCCGAGGGCGAAGGCTCTAAGAAAAATGACGAGGGAACGGCCTTATTGGGCTGGACAGCAGAAGTATGCTGCGGAAACGGAAAAAAAGAATAATGCGGCACTGGGGCATGCTTTGAAGGAGGTTTTCGCTCCTTCGGATCATGCAGCGATCGCCCCCCTTAAAGACCCGGGATTATTGGCGTTCGACGGAGCGGATTTCTTGAAACGATTCCTCGATCATATTTGGACGCTCGAGGATCTCGCTTATTACATGGGATATGCAAAGGAAAATACGGCGATAAGATCCGGCTTTCATAATGACGCGTTCTACGAGAAGCACTTGGGACGTTATGCGGTTCTTCTGGGCGAGACATTGCGTCGCGGCACAACCGGATCGCGGAGCGTCACCCGGGAGGCGCGGCAGTCACTGTCTTTTCTTGTAAGCCGTGAGGCGGATTTCGATTGGGAAGCGAACGCGGAAACTTTACCGGATCTGAAGGGTCTGACAATCCCCCTTGATAGCCGGGGAAGGATGTCGTTAACGATCGGAGCGTCTCAATATTTGCCTTTCATGCTTGGATTTGCCGACAGCGGGTGGGAGATGGTGATCCTGGAGGCCGGTGTTCGGGATGGCGCGTACCTGTTCCATGTCGAATTCCGCAAACAAGGTCGCGAAACGTTCCCAAAAACGTTTCAGGTTGGTCCCCATCGTCGTCCCTTGGAAGCGCGGGTTGGAGCGAAATCAGGTGAGCCGGACACTGTGTTTGAGGTTTTAGAGCGTCCGGGGCTGTATACGCTTTCAGAAATTGTGATGAAACCCTCGGATTATGATTGGGTCCAGAATCCCGACAAGGTACGGTCTTTCAAGAGAATATTGCTTGGCAAACCAACGCCTGTTAAGGGGGATTTTGTCTTCTATCCTGTGCCGGGCGATGCAAGCTATGCCTATACCCTGAGCTTTAAGCCTTATGCAGACCGCACGGGCTACCTTATCGACGGGGGAGTCAAGGATGGTGTGTATCAATTCGGCATCAGTTTAGAGAAGTCTGGAGCCGAGCCTAAGATATTTTATTTCCAGGTCTCGCCGGAATCCAAAATGTTGAAAAGCAATTTAGGGCGGCCGAATGTGGAAGTGCGTATGCTGAGCCAACGGGCCGTTCTCCGGCCGCTCTCAAGGATTATCGAAGCCATCGGCAGCAAAACCGAAGTGAATGTTCAGGATGTTGCCCGGTTGCCGGGTTTGAAAGTAGGACTTTTGAATGGCTATGGAGCGGTCCGTTTTTATATCCATAATTACATCTATACCTGGTCCGTTCTGGGGTCTTACCCGAAACCAGGCGAAAAATGGACGGCGACAGTGATCGCGGCGGACCGTGTCAATGGGTGGGTCCAGTGCGTGGTCCGTCTGGAGGAAGGGAAAGATACTTTTTACAAGGCCTTCCAGATAGGGCCCATGGTGCGTTGGGTTCCTGGGGCCAAGGATCAGGCAGGCCGGCGGAAGGCAATGCCGATCATGATTGATCTTGAAACGGTCGAATCGTTCTCGGTTTTCGGCAATCCTGTTTTGCAAGCTGGATGGGTCGACGGAAAAAGGGGGCTGGTCAAAACCGAGATCGATCCTTATTGGTATACCTACCGGCGTGAATTTTATAAACGATTAACAGATATCCTGAATTCGCTTGACCAGGGAACTGAGCGTGAAATAGCAGACAAAATTTTAGGAGGAGAAACCAATGAATTAATAACCCATTCGATGAATGTTTCCGTTGACTTAGTGAATACTGTCAGAGAAAAATTAAAACAAGGAATGGCAGGTTTCAATCCCGAGAGAAATCATCGACAAAAGGAAGGGGATACGGAGGGCAAGCGCTCCGAGGTGCGAGCCGAGCCTGTTGCGGCCGAATCATCGCCCCGGGATTTTTTCTGGGCGATCCAGCAAGATTCAAATGGAAGGGTTAAAAAAGAACTCGCCGGCCATCCGCTTCTCGTCGAAGATCCTGCCGAATCTTTGGAGAAATGGCTTCGCACATACCAGACCTTTCTTTTCGACGTGGATGAGACGCTTCACCATACCAGTTTGTATATTGAAAATGCCCACCGGGAAGCGCTGGTATTTGCGCTTCAACAAATGGCGGAATACGGCATCCCGCCAATCAAGGGAAACGCTTTGTCTGAGAGGATTCTTTCAGAGATCGACCTGCGGGACGCCGTTCGCGCCGGAGGATGGGAAGTTACTCCGGATGTTTTGACGCGTTATCAGAAACTGTATTTCGATAAAGAGCAGGACTTGATCGACTCGAATCCTTCGGCCCTCGTGCGTGGCGCAAGACATTTTTTGAACAGGATCCAGGAAAAAGAGCGTCACATTGCCATTATCAGCAGTTCTCCGGAAGCGCTCGGATATTTAAATCGCGGTTCCTTAAAAATCAGTATGCCTCCGGACACGCAAGGCATCCCATTTTACATTGGCACGGTCGGTGACAAGGAAAAAGAGTTTAGAACGGAGATGAGCAAGCGAGAAGGCCCCGGGATTTTATTCGATGACAATGTGAATGAATTAAAAAATGGCAGGCGTCTGGGACTCGTCACCGTGGCTGTTTTAGGACCGATATTCAGTCTTCCAGAACCTGAAGATGCGCTATCAAAAGAGAAATTCAAAAGAGATAAAAATGAATTGCTCAACGCGCTGATCGCGCAGTGCGATTTCGTGATCTGGGATTTTGATAACCCCAAGATATACCGCGTGCGAAGAGATTTGATCGCTGGTGGGGACGCGTTGATGAAAACCTCTGCCGCTGTCACAAAAACCGATGAAGCCCGTTCCGAAGCGAGGGGAGGCACTCTGCTGGCGGATGAGGTCACCGTCCTGCTTGACAGGGTCGAGCAAATCATTGAAGAGGAGCTTGCGAGAGTGGGCATGAGTTCCGGCGTGGCTCCGACGAGCGCTGGTATCTACAAGCCGACGCCTTTGCATGAAATTTGGGCACGATTGCAATCCCTCGGGATTGGTCCGGGCAAGCGGGTTGTGGACCTTGGCAGCGGGGATGGCAGGGTTGTGCTCCTGGCGGCGCTCATGGGTGCTCGAGCTGTTGGTTTTGAACATGATCCGAAGCTGATCCAGGTTGGCCTCGCCGTTCAAAGCAGACTTGCGGGCGAGATGGACCTTGCTCCCGCCGTTTTTGTTGAGGGGGATTTTTTTGATCCGGCCGTGCGGCAGGATCACCTCAAGACGGCCGACCTGATCTTTTACTTCTGGACCGGCGCGATGCCTCGCGCGACAACGACTCAGGGACTTTGGACCGCAAATCAGGACGTCGTTCAACTTTTGCGCCGTGAGGTTAAGCCTACCGGGCAGGTGCTCCTCTATGACTATGATTCATCGCGGCATGGAATGCCATTCCCGGGTTGGGACGTTGTGCCGCTCGATGGAAGAGTGGCGTGGAATGACCGGGCTTATCGGCGGGTCAATGATGAAAAGCCGTCTGAACCACGAGATCTTAGAACGATTGTCAGTGCCTTGTGGACGGTGGGCGATCTTCTCGGGCGTTATCTATTTTTGAAAAAAAGACCCGTCGCCGGTTCGCAGGGTTCGCGGCAAGCGGTGCGGGAAACAGAAGGGCGACAACCTTTTTCCGTTCGTTCCGAAGTGCGGGGAGGCGGGAGGGTGGCTACTGCCCGGCTCCAGAGGATCGACCGGGGGTTTCAGGAGTATCAGGACAGTTTCGATAGCGGGGAAACCGATTTTTTTCTTACGGAAGTGCAGCCGGTGAGCGTCGTTCGATTTCAAAAGATCGTCAAATGGTTGAATGTATTTAACATCCCGAAGAGCGTTTTAAATCTTTTCCTGCGCGGAGCTCTGATTTTCATCCTTGTGGCCATCAGCGGGAATCCGGTCATTGCCATTCCGGGCGGTATTATCCGGGCGGCGCTCGTTTTCCTGTTCCACTCCGGAGGCGATCTGGTATCAAGGCCGCCCCGTAAGATCGATCTCGAAAAAAAGAAATTTCAAAAAAGAGTGCTGGAGGCGATGCGCAAACGCATGAACGAGGCATCGAGCCTGGAAGAAAAGCGCAAGCTGGCCCAGACTCCGCGCTTCTTCGGAGGTTATTATTTTCTTGCTGAATATGTCTTGAACGAATTGGAAAAGATCCCAACAAGCACCCAATTTTTTGCGACGGACGATCATCCCAGCCTCCGGGAGCAGCTCGTAGATGTGTTCGGGGCTTGCGTGGACCAGATCATCCGATGGAAGTCGACAGGCGCTCAGCATCAAAAAGACTGGGCGTTGCTTACCCGTCTCTTCGAATTCTTGACAGACCCGGATCAGCGCGTTGTGGTCGCGGCAGTGCGATGGCTCGGGCAAATCGAATCAAAAATAGACGACGTAACACGCAACGAAATTGAGAAAAAATACTTTGAGATTGCCACCAGTCAAAGTAGTGAGGTGAGCCGCGGTGCCGTTGTGCGGGGTTTACGTTTTATCAGGACACCCAAGTCTTTTGAGAGGATGCTGGAAATAATCGAATCGGACCCTTCACCCTGGGTGCAGACATATGCAACGGAGGTGATCCAATTCTTATTAGAAAGCGGACAATACGATGCCAGGGCGGTTCAGTATTTCTATGGCCCGCGGCTCATAAGAGTTCTAATGAAGAAAGCCTCGGGCGAAGAAGGCGGCAAGAGCTCCTACATCATGAGACGCGTTGGCAGTCTGAAGGCGTTGGCCTTTCTCAGCTGGTACGAACCGAACGTTGTGAATAACTTCAGAGACATTCTGCTTCATGACACAAATGCTGCGGTTCAGGAAGTGGCCTTATGGGCGCTGGCCCGAGCTTATGCGGAATACCCTCAGCTTTCAGAGGGTGTCGATGATCTGCTCAAGGCGCTCCTTCTGTACATGGAAGGGAAGCATGAGGGACAGCATAATTTTCTTTTGGCGAATTATGCGCGAAGGCTTCTTGGTGAATTTTCCCGCGATGCGTTCAACCCCTTACTGAAACAAAAAGCGATCGCAGCTTCCCTGGAGCGAGAAAGTGCGCCCCAGGACGGCGAGGACACGCCGGTCATCCTTGTGGCCATGGATCCACTGGTCCCGACAACGGGTCCTGATGCCCAAAAGGGTGCGGAATCGGACAAGGTTTTTGATGTTGTGAAGATCGGCCAAGAAAGAGGCTGGACGGTGCTTATGGCACCCCGGTATCGAGTAGACCGGGACAAGGCAAAGGCTCAAAACCATTTTCTCTCCGGCACCAATCTGGATTTGCCGCGTCTTGTTCATGCGGTGAATCGGTTACGCAAGCTGCTCCCCATTCGTGTCCCTTCCCGTGATGATAAGAGGAATAAAGCAGACCGCCATAGTACAAGCCCCGTGATCCCGAAGAAGGGCGGTCCGATCGTGATCTTTGTGAACGCACGGGAATTGTATGAAATTTCTCTCCAGATCTCGAATTTATCGCCACAAATCGTATTGTTGCAGGATCATCCCGAACTGTTCCATCAAAGATGGCGTGGAATGACGGTCGTTAAAAAATATGACCCGCAGGATCTCATCGATCTTGTCGAAGCGGCGGCAAGCCAGGCGCGTCAACAAGCGACGAAGGCCGGAACGCAGCTGGCGGCGCGTGAAATCGAAGAACAACGGCCTTCCTCCGTTCGTTCCGAATCAAGAGAAGGCGAAGGGTTGGCAGCTCAGCGATCTCCCGAGGAACGCTTCCGGCGTTTTTTCGGCGCATCTTCCGATCGTTTGTTGCGGTGGCTTGCCTCCCGGGCTTCGCAACCGATCTCGAGTTACGAAATCCGTTCAGAACGAATTACGGATTTATGGGTTTACCGGCGTATTGTGGAGAAACATACTTTGCGTATGGGCGAAAATACTTTCACATGGTTTACCAAGCGCTATGAAGGAGCTTCGTTGCTTCGTAAGTTTTTTCTGTCCTGGATCCGCCACGAAGCCATAGTAACGCGTCACGCTTTCCGTCTCGGGCTTAGCCCGCGAACGTTCATGGTGGTAGATCGGGACAATTATTTTCTCACTTTAATTTCCCAAACAGGACACCCTCTGAGCGAGCCGATCAATGAGGTGAAAGCCGCAGCGGTGGGAAATGCCTTGGGCCGGTTGCATCGGGGTGGCGTCATCCATGGGGACGTGGTGGAACGGATCAACGCCCTGATCCCGCGCTTGGAACATTTCTATGTGGACCAAGGGACGGTTCGCTTTATTGATTTTGGTGAGGGAAAGATCGGGATCACCTCGCGGAACGGTTTTTGGGAGCGTCTCCGTTTTGCGTTAGCGAGAAAACTCGAAGCAAGTAAACTTGGCCGCGCACTCGCCCATCAAGCCGAAGACTCGATTAAGGACCGAGTCTTGCAGGCTTATTCCAGGGCTTATAAAGAGGCCTACTTGGGACACGTTCCTGCCGGTGGGCATCAGGCGGAAAGTCAACGTTCCGAGATTCGGGAGGGAGCTGCTCTCTCAAATCCTTTGAAAGGGTCCTCTCCTTTCCACATTGGGTGGAACATGTACCGATGGGCCTCTTACGACCGCGAGGTGGCAGAGTCACTCGGAATCCGGCTCACGACCCGGGCAACAGGTCTTTATTATTTTTTGATCGAGTTATTCGGAATAAAACCAGAAGAGGCTCACGCCAAAGGTTTTGACCGCCTTTTCTGGCTATGGTCTCAGTACATGATGGTGGGGGACGACTTGTTGGATCGCTTCGGGAAGCGTCTTTCCGTTGACGAGATCACGGAGATGCTTGCGGAGGTGGATCGCACACACAAGATCGACCTGCGCCTCCGATCCAGGGTTGCGGAAGCTGAACTGCGTGCAGCGCCGATTTCCGCGGTATTCCCGTCGGACCCTAGGGACGGAATTCAGATCATTGACTCGTTTCCTGAGCGTTTTGAGCAAGCCCTGTCCTTAACGCCGCTTCATGAGACGGAACGGCAGGCCATGCGGGATGCCTTCTGGCAAAATTCGCGCGTGTTCCTGCATTCGTATCTCCTTGAACGAAGGGGGGGGCTTTTCCCTCCCCTTCGGGACATGACCAATATCTTTACCGAAAAAGACGATTTTCGCCCCCTGATGCAGATCGCAACGAAAGTGTTTCGGAAGTTCGCTCCGGGCCAGTTTCGAACGAGAGAATCCTTGTTGCACCAAGCAGCTTTGTTTTGTCAGTACCTCGACGATTGGATGGATTATTTCTCGGACTACAGTGTTCAACCGAACATGTTGTGGGCTCTGGCGAAGGAGCGGCATCCGGAGGAATTTCAGAAGCTCTCTGCCTGGGTGACGCCGCGTTCCGCGGCCTCACTGACAGCGGCAAACGGAGCCCTTTTTCGGTTAGCCCCGAAAACAACCCGTGAATATTTATTAAAGGCACGTCTTGTTTTTAGGCAGGCGTTGCTTTCGCAAAAATCGATCCCCCGGTTCATGTTCGCTTATTTTTTCTTCCGCTATCTGTGGAGGACTCTGTCCGGCGTTCGTATTCACCGGCATGCTCCGGACCTCGCGCCTCAGAACGGAGGCGAGAAGGTGGGCCATTCCGAAGTCCGCGAAAAGCAGGCGCAAAGCGCCTTTACGGGCGCGCGGCTGGTAAAGCTTGATCCTTTGAGAAACAGGCGAGCGCTTATTACGGCAGGCATAGGAGTTTCGATGGTCATGCTGTCCATTTTGAGCTTCCTTTATCAGCACTGGGTTCTTGGCTTAATGTCCCTTGTTCCGAGTGCGGGGATCTTGTTTTTGAGTATGGAGATTTTCTTCGGTCTTAATCGATTGGGGTTCTATTCCGCTTATCGTTGGGTCACTTCGGAAAGAGAAATACCCATAGGATTAATTTCCCATCTGGTTGTTTTGCGCTCGTTCGGTGGCCCCCCCTTCGCAGAGCTTCATTTGGATCGCAATGAGCATTTGTGGAAGCGGCAACCAGGTGAAACGCCGGAACAAAGAAAATATCGTTCTACGAAGATGATTTATCAAAATTTGTTGGAACTGGCCCGAGCTTTGCGCGACGAGGATGCCTCTTTGAAAGGGATCGTCTTCATCCGGGAAAAGTTTCATGTGCTGGCCAAATCCGCCTGGCGACAAAAATACGAAGACATGGGATACGATTTTGATCCCGTTGTGGTCAGGCGTCTCACGCCGTTTTACAGGCGGTGGCTCGATCGCGTATTTAGGGCGCCCACGGCAATTATTTCAAGGGAAAATCTTATCAAAGCCATTCCTCTGCTGGAGCAGTACGTTCAAGTCTTGGACGAGCGCTTGCGTACCATTTCGGATCCGGGTAAGGGCGCTGACGATAGTACTGCGCGCTCTGAAGCCCGTTCCGAAATGCGGGTGGAGGAGTTGGGCGAAGCAGCCTTGAAAGGGCTGATGATCTTCCGCCACGGGCCGTTCAAAAAATCCCAACAGGAATATATTTCGCGGCTTGCGGTAAAAATAGAAAATGAAATGAACTGGCGCGGTCCGGGAACCTGGGGTTTTCATTCCGCCGAAATTAAGAAGTTGTCCCTCCAATTAGCCACGAACGCGATGAACATCGTGGCCGCGACCGACGGGTCTCTTGAAGCCATTAAGGCGCTTTTCAGGGAAGAAGGGAGCCTTTTCGATGCGGCACTGGTTGCGTCGCTTCAGGATATGGTAAATGAAGAGGCGGCCGCGAAAAAGATCGTGGATCAATTCGACCTTTTGGCGGCAGCTTTTCTCCGAGATTTTGAAGATTATCCGGAAAAGGACAAGGTGCTGCGGCAGGAGTACAGCAACGTTATGAATATGCTGGTCCTGTACCGGAGAGGATACAACTTTCTCCGGGATTACCTGGGAGAAGAAGGGATCCGTGACGGGATCCTCAAAGTGGCAGGCCAGCCGGTCTCTCCCGGCATTCTGAGCAATCTTGCGAAGCTCGTTATCTCTCTCGATAAGGAATGGGACATCGTTCATCAATCGGTCAAGGTGAAGCAGCAATATTTGACGGCTGTCTTTAGCGTGGCGGCGACCGGGAGCCGGGGGTTTACGCTCCTGAAGCAGGCTATGGAACTTTGGAAAGATGAAGGTGTTACCTGGGCCGGCATGACCGATGAACTGAAAAAACAATATTTAATCGCGGTCTATGCCGTGTCCATCCGGGGACCGAAAGCCCTGGAATCCATGGAAGCTGTCTTAAAACTTTGGAAGCAGGAGGGAGTTGTTTTTTCGGAATTAACGCCGGAATTACAGAAGCAGTTTTTTACGGCGGTCTACAAGGTCGCGATGACAGGCAGTGCCGCGACCGATGCGATGGAGGAGATCTTTAAAGCTTGGAAAAAGGAGGGGGTTGTTTGGACGGAAATGAGTAACGTGCTGAAACAGCAATACATGATCGCCGTTTATGTGGTGGCTATGCGAGGTAAGCCCGCAGTGAAAGCGATGCTGGAAGTCCTGGAGTTGTGGCGCGCGGATGGGGTTTTGTGGAGAGGATTGAGCGATTCCTCGAAGCGGCAATTCCTCGTGGCCGTCTATGAGGCGGCTTGGCCTGGCAAGGAGGGTGTTCAAGCCATGAAGGAAGTTATGGGGATGTGGGCGGAGATCGGGGCGACATGGCGGGGAATCCAAGAAGCGTCGCTTGGAGAAGGGAAGAACCGCGAAAATTATGAGGCTTTGAAGAACCAGTATCTTGTGGCGGTCTACAACGTCGCTATGAAAGGTAAGACCAGTCTGAAGAAGATGAAGGCAGTTTTAGCTTTATGGAAAAAAGAAGGTGTTGCTTGGAACGGGCTGGACGAGGTCATGCAAAAACAATTTCTGGTTGCCGTATATCGTGTCGCCGTGGGTGATCCAGAAGGGCCCGAAGCGATGGGCGAGATCTTGGAATTTTGGAGGGGCCAGGGGGTCACTTGGGCTGGTCTCGATCCGAAGCTCGGGCAACAATTCATGAGAATGGTCTACAACATTGCCATGAGGGGGAAAGACGCTGCGGCGGTCTTGCCGCAGGTCACTGCGTTTTTGCGGGAGGAAGGGATCAACTGGGAAACGCTGAGCATGGAATTGAAGAATCAATACTTGACGTTGGTCTATTGCGCGGCGATGCGAGGTATGGCCGGTTTGGTGCTGATGAAGAATATCATGGCTCTATGGAAGAGCGAAGGGGTCGCTTGGCCGACGCTGGACAGTGAGGCGCTTCAATCGCAGTTTTTAACGGCCGTTTCTTCCGTGGCTATCCGGGGGCAGGAAAGTTTGGACACCATGAAGGACGTCCTTGCTTTGTGGCATGAAGCGGGAGTGGGCGCCTTCCAAGAACTTCAACTGGCACGAAGGAATTTTTTGGTCGCGGTGTTTGAAGTGTCGGTGCAAGGGAAAGACGCTTTGGAGGCCATGAAAGGGATTCTGGCGTTATGGAAAAAGGAAGGGGTGGTTTGGGGGAACCTGAGCAATCTGTCCCGCATCGGATATTTGACGGCGGTCTATAACGCGGCGATCGAGGGCGAGGAAGGCCGCGTCTCGACGGAAGCCGCTCTGGAACTTTGGAGAAAGAACGGGGTGATCTGGTCGGACCTCGGGAATGAAGCGCTTCAGCGGCGGTTCATGGTGGCGGTCTACAACACGTCCATGTTCGGGCACAGTGGCGTCGCGATCATGGAACAAGCGCTTCAAATGTGGAGGGACGAAGGTGTTGTCTGGTCCGGATTGCCGGCGGACCAGCGCGGATTGTTTTTGATAACCGTTTATTTCGCCTCGGTCAGCGGGGTGGGGTCCACCGCGATTTTGGAACATTCTTTCCGAACTATTAAGGAGAAGTTCGGCCCTGGGCAGTCCTTGCGTTTTATGCGTCTTATCTCTTCGTGGATTCGGCTGGGGGAAAATTCCGAGAAGGTGGATGCGATGCTCGGCAGAATCCAAAAAGCTCCTGGGGATGAGCGTGGACAGTTGATCGAACAGACAAGGCTGGAATTAGGAAGGCGGGTCTTCGAGAAATTAAGGGAATATGCGAGCAAGAAAAGAAAATCCGTAACGACTGTGGCTTTGGACGAAGATGTCACGCCGGCGGAAGACCCGGGGGACATTCAACGTTCCGAGGTTCGGGAGAAGGCTTCGAGAGTCGAAAAGGCCGCAGCCGAAGCCCGGAACTACAGGCGGCAAGTCGGCGATTGGGAATCCGAAGGCGGCGCGACCGCACGCGGCCCTCAAGCGCCCACGATCAACGATCGGTCTGAAATGAGGACCGAGGAAAGATTCGTTGATGTGACGGACCTAACACTGGAGGCACTGCAAAACTTCCGCTTGATGACCGAAAGAGGGTCGTTAGATGCGGCTCCGGTTTCGATGGGATTGTTGACCGAACCTGTGGAAGTGCCCCTTAGGTTGCCCGCGCCCGAAGGAGTGGGGCGAAGAGGGTTTTTAAGAGCGACCGGAACGGTAGGGGTCCTTGGAGCAGCGTTGTGGGCTTTGGGTGGTGCGACGACGCTCGCGGGTCAGGTGCGTAAACCGGCAGTTCCGGCGAAACCCGCTCCGGCGGATGCCGCCTCCCAAGCGATGAGGGCGATGAACCAAATCCGTTATGCGGCATCGCTTGAACCACTGCAATTCAATGATTGGAACGGCACAAAAGGGAACGCGATCGCCACGGTCTTGGGAGAGCTGAATTCTTTTATCGAACAATGGAAAAAAATGCCGAAGCAAGGCGCCGCTCCCGAAAAACTAGGGGAAATTCACCGCGTCTTTTTTCTGGCTCTGGCCAAACGGATCAATTCCGGGACGAAACTTCCGGAAGGTTACGGATTGGATTATGTGAGGGCCATCGCCCGTCTGATCCATAAGGACCTGCCGCAATTCTTCGCCGCGCAAGGGTTAGCCTTCAATGTTAAAGGCACGGCCGTGGAAAATCTGACCGTACAAACGACGCGCGGCGGGCAAGTCGTCCGGTCGCAGGATTATTTTTACCCGACGCTCGCGATGCCGGACAAATACTTTTTTGTTCTGAAAGCGAACGCGCGCAGGGACCTCAAGGTGCCCGCGCAAGTCCTCGGCGATGAAAAGACGCCGCTCGTTCTCGTTCAGCCGGTCCAGATCCGGATCGGGGGAGGTCAGGTCCAGTTCTCGCCCTATGCAGAGCAGTGGCGAGAAGGCCAGAATAACGAGCTTGGTTTTGCGGATGGCACGACGGCGTTCCTGAGAGCCGACCTTATTGAACAGGCTTTGAAATATGATCGTGCAAGCCTCGGGAAGATCGATCTTGGATTTTTGGCGGGGGACTTTTCCTTGAGAGATATCATTCAAGGGGTCCGTGTCGGTGAACCGACGGTTTCCCAGGGGAAGAAAACGGTCAAAGTTATTTCGTATCCTGTCACGGACTTGAGTTCCGCGGCGGGATATGCCGCTATGAAGTTGATGACAGCGGTCACCCGGACTCTTGATAAGGGCAAGACTGTTTTCGACTTCGGTTTGTGGCAACTGGCGCGGTATCTTGAAACGGCCAAGCATGAAATTACTCATGTCAATGATTCTCACGGGAACCTGTGGCGCACCATTTGGCAGATGAGCCAGCCCGCAAGCGATCATCGGGTTGCGCAAGAAGACACGAATCAGGCGGAAGTGCTGATCGAACAGAACGCGCGCCTTGAGGCGCTCCGGAAAGTCCCGGCGGTTTCTTTAGTGGGTTTATTGGCAACGGTGCAGACCGGAGGCAGGCCGGTTACGAATTCCGATAAGGCCCAGGCCGGCATCCTTGACGCGGTCACAAGAGAATTGAACCGGGACCCCGCCCGCTACGGTATCGTGATCGATGCGGGGTTGAAACTGGGCCGGGCCATTCAGATCACGGCGCAGTTCTACCGCATTGTGGAAAAACCCGATCGCGTTGAAGCTCTTTATGCCGCTGTTCGAAAAGCGCTCGCTATCGATGCGCGTGCCCAAGCTCTCGCCTCGAAATATGCCTCTCTGGATCCCTCCGCGTCCTCTTCCGGCCGCTCGGAGATGCGGGAAGAGGAGCTTTCCGTCGGTCAAGGGGAACGGTTGCCTCAGGATATTTATTCCGTCGAAATGCCAGTGCGCGAATTTATGACCGCGCTGAAATTGGAGGAGACGCGGATCGTGCGGCGTTTCCGGGAGGCCTCGAGCGGGCTTTATGCAACGGAAGTGGAAATCGCTCATCTGGATGGCAGGCCTTTGGCGGTGAAAGGACCCCATGTCCTTCGGGAACTTTTTGATTTCGACCGGCAACGGTTGCATGGGAAGAGCGCCCGTTTTTATGTTCTGTACGATGACGAGAACCTGCCGCTCGCGATCTTTCCCAAGGAAGGGCAAGCGCCGGCAGATGTCCGAGAACACTATAATGAAATGGAATTCCTGACCTACTCTTTCCTGGACCTGACCGACTACAGGACACCCTACGACCTTTTGCGGACCTTCGGGCACCCCGGGGACCGCGCGAAATGGAAAGAACATGCCTTATCGCTCGGGGTCCTGAAAGAAAAAGTCGCGGCATTCAAGAACTATTACGAACAGGTTCTCCTTAAGAATGCCGGGGAGTTTCCGATGACCGGCGATGTGTCGGTGGGCCAGCACCCTTTTATCTATTCCGAATTCGACGCACGAGAAAAGAAGATCAAAAGTGTTTCCTTCGGTCCGGAATTCTTTTTGTCCGATCATCCCGACCGTCATTCATCCTTGAGCGATTTCAATTACGATACCGGTGAAGATGTCCAAGCCCGGGAACGGATTTTCCTGGATTCCGGGAATCCGCGGGCCGTTTTTATCCGGTTCTGGTCGGTCTTTAATTACATGAGTTCATCCTATGCGGACGGGCCGTTCCGCAGGCATGTTTACGATACGGTCCGGGAGACCGTTCCCGCGATGCATGCCGGGGACGTTATCGGGGATCTGGGTACGGGACCGGGCGTGATGACCTGGCTGGCCTGGATCGCCGCGGGCGACCGGCGGGATGAATTTGAATACGCTGCTGCCGATATCAATCCCCTAGCCGCCGCCAACGCAGAGACCAACCTGAAATATATTTTGAAGGTCCCTCATGTGTCTGTGACCGTCCATGACAATTTGGTGTCGCCGGAAAAAACCCGGGCGTTCCCCAAACCGCTGCGGGTCCTCATCATCAACGCTCCCGCCTATGGTTATAAAGATCCCGGGGAGCCAACGGGCAATGTGACGCTTTTTGATTTCCATGACGGCGGAAAGCCGGGCTACCAATTTTGGGACGGGCTGATCGACGGGCTGCCTCTCTCGATGGATCGCGAGCGCAGTATGATGCTGGCCTGGAATTTTACCGGTGATGGCGCCGCGCAGGATGATCCGTTGTTTGGAAGATTTGAAAATATCCCGGGAGTCTCCTCGGTCCGGTGGGGAAGATCTTTGCCCGGAGAAACAACGGCCCACCATACCTACATCGCTCAATTCGGGAGGCCGGAAAGCCCGCGTTCCGAAGCTCGCACTGGCTCTTCCATCTCCGAAGTGGACAAAGGAATGCTCAAAGAGAAACAAGTGGTCCTGACGGGTGCTGGAGGGAATATCGGGTCGGTCCTCTTTGATGAATTGCTCGGGAAGGCGAAACACGTTACTCCGTTGCTCTTACCGGCAGAAATAGAACCCTATGCCGGCTATGGGTTCGAAAATGCCCATAAAGCGACGATTAAAACAACGGAACTCCCCGATCCCAAAATCCAGAAAGAAATGGTTGCTCAGAACGATGTCATTTTTCATTTAGCGATGTGGGGTGCGGCAATAGGCGCTGAAAAGTTGTCGGACCCCCTGATATTGCCGGAATTTTTATATAAAAATGTTCTTCCGACGGCGATCTTTGTTCGGGCGGCAGAGAATGCTCCGCACAAGCCCCGGATCGTTTTTGCTTCGACCATGCGCGTTTATGACCTTATGGACCTGAAGGAACAGCTTTCACTCGAAGAAAGCGGCTTGAAGCTGGACCCGGAACTCGAGGCATGGATTGCGATGGCGGTTGAATTTTTCACCAGCATTTCGGACCTCACCGACAAAGCGCAGGCTTTGGAAAGGGTTCAAGGTTTTCTCCGCGAGCATGCTCCGTCGGAACGGTATACGAAAAACCCTGATGCGCTCGCTAAGATCGTTTCCGAAAGGATCATTGACCGCTATTCAAACGGCATTTCCCTTCGCCTTGGGAATGTTTATGGGCCAGCCTACGATCCCCAGAAAACAAGTTTGAACCGTCGCCTTGTTCACCGGTATTTTTTCCAAGTGCTTCACGGAGAAAAAGAAATTCGGTTTGATCGTGTGCCTAAAAACTTAATTTACGTGGATGATGTTGCCCACGCCTTCATAGCGGCGGCCACGGCTGATCTCGGGCCGTTAGGCGGTCAACGGGTGATCAATGTCGGAGCTTCGACGCGTCATACGGGTGAAGAGGTCGCACGAACGATCGTTCGCGTTGCAGGTGCCAAAATAGCATTAGTTCCCGAAACAGATTCCAAAGAGAAACCACGATTATTGATGGACACCCAACGAATGAAAAGCGTTCTTGGATTGGACCCAGCCGGTTTTGTGACTCTCGAGGAAGGAGTCCGCAGAACATGGACATGGATGAATCAGCATCCGGACGTTTTTACAGATACCTGGAGCAACCGATTTTTCCGTTCTGAAGCGCGCGAGGACAGACGGCCTTTGGAAAAACCGATCAAGACGATCCTGGTCGTTGATGACAGGGAAAGTGCTTTAGAAGCTCTGGAACTGTTGCTCAATTTAGATGGTTTTAAGGTCACGGCGGTATCTTCGGGGGAAGCGGCTCTGCAAGCGCTCAACCAAGGGGTACCGGACGCTATTCTTACTAAAGTCCCCATGTCCGGAATGACAGGGCCGGAGTGGATCTTGGAGGCTGTCAAGATGCCGGGTTTAGAGAGAGTTCCGATCGTTTTTATGGGCGATGAGGTGGGAGATAAAATCCTCGGGGAGTTAAAAGAACAACATCCGGTTCATCTATTAAAGAAACCTGTCCGCGGCGATTTCTTAAGACCCATTTTTAAAAACCCAGAGATGTATTTTCTTCATTGGCCCCGGCGTTCCGAGATGCGGGGCGATCATCAGGCGCCGTTCTCGTTCGATGAAATAACGGATGTTTACTTGGACCTGGACGGGGTTGTTTTGGACACCATTGGTTTAAACCGGAAACACGCGGCTTATATTTACTCAATGATCTTCAATCAAATCGCGGATCCCTCAGGGTTTAAGCCGGATCCCGAGGCGCTGCGGGAGGGAACCGCGTTTTATGACCAAAGACTCGGCGAATCTACTGAAAAAAATTTAAAGACTCTATTCAATGAACGGAAAGACCTTGTTTTCCCTGGCATAAATGATCCTGCCGGGTATTTCCTGAAACTTTACGAAACTAGAAGAGATGAAGACCTGCGTTCGATTCTTCAATTGCCGGAACAGGAAGTGAGACAAAGATTGCTTATGCCGGGGGTGATGGAATTTTTTGAGGCAGCTAAAGACCAGGGAAAGCGGGTCCGGATCATTTCGACATCGAAAAAAGAATTCCGTTTACCCATTATTCAAAAAACCGGATTGCTGAAATATTTCGAGGATCCGGAAAAGGATCTCGTTTTTGTCAACACGTTGGATGAAAAAATAAGTGTCCTGGCAAAGGCGCTAGGCGACTTGCCTCCCGAAGCCAAAGCCATTTTCGTTGATGATAGTTCCAAAGCCATTGATCGGGCAGTGAGGATCAAACCGGAAGTTAGACGGCAATTCTGGCTCGTGGGAATGCCGGCGACCGCCAAAGAGGCCGCCCGCTCTCGTGAAATAGCCGACCATATTGTCACCTCTCTAAGCGATCTGGTGAAAACACCCGCACGTTCCGACATAAGAGATAAGGTCTCACGGGAAGGGAAACGCTCGGAAGTGCGGACGGAGGAAAATGCGCGGGACCTGGAGGTTTTGCAGGGCAGACTTCTTGAAAAGAACGCCGCGCTTTTGAACGCGATCGGAATGTTGGATTTGAAGGCTATCCGCGCACGAATGACCGGGACCTGGAAGCCGCCCTTTTTCTACTCGAATTTCAATTTATTGTTTAAGGAACTGACGGCTCTCGAGAAAAACATGAAAAAGAACCGGTACGCGGATCCGGAACGCATCCGGTCGGCCAAGGAGATCGCGGACCGGATCTTTGCAGGGTTCGACTCACGTCCAGCTTATAAAGGTTCTGTCACGGACCGGAAGGTTTTGACGCCTTTACGCAATCGCTTGAATGTGTGGGCGGGAGAAGCCGTGGCATTTCAGGAAATCTATAACGGATGGGAAACGTCCCTCTATCGGTATGATCCGCTTCGTGGGAAACATGATAACCAGGCGATCCGGGGTTATATCCAAAAGACCACAGAGGTCTGGACGCTCGCGGTCCGGCGCCTTCTCGACGAGATCCCCGCGGGGTACACGGGATTTCGCGGGATCGTGGAGACATTTCCGGATCTGATCCTCGAATGGTCGCGTGAGCCGTGGAATCCTCCCGCCGCGAGAGAAAAACGGCCGGAGTATATTGAAGGATATCTGAAGGGATGGCACAAGACGGAGCGCCTCGAGTCCGGGGAGTTGGTGGACCGCATTCAGGCCGGATCCAGGGACGCGATCGGTCCCCGCCACCGTCGCGAACTCTTTCATTTGGAAGAAGGTTTAGCATTCATGATCCAGGCGGCGAAAGGATTGCAGTTCCATCAAGAGGAGTTCGTGTTCGAGAAGGCGGAAAGCGTACCGAGTCGTTCAGAACTCCGGGGACCAACGGCTGTGGCAAGAGATCAGCTTGCGGCTTCGAATAAGGCATTTTCCCTGGACGTACCGGAGTTTCCGCGGGATGCTGTCGTTGATGCCGCAGATAGCGTGGACACCATTTTCTCCGTTTCGGGGATCGCGTTTTATCTTCCCAAGCAAGTTTCCGTGACTGTAGAAGGCCGGCAAGTGATACTGTCGGGGTTGGAAGCCGCGCAGGGTTGGGTCGTGGGGCAAATGACACAGAAAGTTCTCATGCAAGCGGCGGCTTCGGGGATCTCGAATGAACGGCTGGCGAAGGTTTTGGAGACGTTCCAAAAAGCGGTGCCGGCCGGCGCCGCGCTTCCGTCCGGAACTTCTCTTGAAGGACCTCGGGTCCATGTTCATTTAACGGGCCTTACGGAGAATGACCGGTCGGAGTTGATCACACATTTTACGGTGGTGTTGGGAGCTCTTGTATCATTGCGTGGACGTCTTTTGATGAACATCGATACTGACGACAAAACGACTCAAGACATCAGTGAAAAGATCCGCGGTCTAGCCAAACAGGAGGGGATCACATTGGCACCCGATCAACTCAAGATCGTCTCTTCTCGGCAGGAGGACCCGTTCTTGTTGAAAGGAACTCAAAAGGTAGACGCTTTGGTGGCGCGTAACAACGGATCCTTCGACCAGGTCGCCTATCGCAAGGGGATTGGAAGCCGTTGGGTGACGGAAGACGCGGGTGACATGAAGACTCTCGCTGCAGCCCTCACGACCGTGCTTTATGCGGCATTAGACAAACAGTGGGAAACGGACCGGTTCAACATTCATAAACCTTCCGAGTATGATCACGGGACCCTGCTGGAGGCCGTCCTTCAAGCGATCCAAGGATATCTCCAGATCCGCACTGCGGCGTAAAATTTCTTCCCTCAAGGAAGGCAAATCGGTATAATCACCTCTCTTTTGGCGCTTCTTTCACGTCCCCATCGCACTTGTGCCCCGTGGCACAAGCACGGCTCACCGGCACTTTGAGGTGCCGCGGAAGCAGGACAAAAGGAAACTGTGTCCCCATCGTCTAGGTCGGCCTAGGACACCAGGTTTTCATCCTGGTAACAGGGGTTCAAATCCCCTTGGGGACGCTTATTCTCAATGTAGGCAAATAGGGCACCGATGTGGTTTCTGAAGAAAGCACCTGTTGATCAGCTCAAGGAGGCGATTTTATGAGATTTCGATTTATCCCCGTATATCTTTTAGTCCTGCTGCTTATTCCTTTCACAGGCTGTGCGAGGAAAGCGGATCCGAAAAGGCCGATTGAAAAGATCCAAAAAGAAGTGGTAGCGATGCCCCTCGCAGAACTAGAGTCTTATGCATCCGCTTACGCGGCAGCGATACGCGCGAAAAAGGCCGAGATCCAGAAGATCCAGGAGGAGATACGGCGTATGCCTATGAATAAGGTTTTCGATAATAAGTCCATGACGCGGCGCATCGTGGGAATCGGACAAGAGGGAGAGGCCCTTTTCGAGCGGTACCGGATCTATGCGCAGGCTTTTCAGGAAAAAGGCGGGGATTTCGCCAAGATCCAGATCGAACCATCCCAATCAGTAAAATAAGGATGTGAATATGAAGATCATGGATGAATTTAAGCAATTTATTATGCGAGGCAACGTTATTGATATGGCGGTCGGTGTGATCATCGGCGGCGCGTTCGGAAAGATCGTGGCCTCTATGGTGAGCGACATCATTATGCCGCCGATCGGGCTTTTGCTCGGGGAAGTGGATTTTAGCAGTCTTTATATCAATATGTCCGGAAAGACGTTCGCATCGCTAGCAGAAGCACAGAAGGCCGGCGCCCCGACTCTCAATTACGGACTTTTCCTCAATAACGTGATCAATTTTTTGATCGTTGCGTTCGTGATCTTTCTCATGATCAAGCAGATCAACAAACTCCAGAAACCGGCTAAGCCCGCAGCGCCGGTGACCCGGGAATGTCCGTTCTGTTGTTCCGCGATCGCGATCAAGGCGGTCCGTTGTCCAAATTGCACGTCTCAATTTTAACGTCGACCTGTTGTTCTTATGAAAAGGGGCTCCAAGAAGAGCCCCTTTTTTTTTGAGTTTTTGGGCTATCCTGACTTTTACTTTCTTTTTATTAAAGGGTAGTCAGGATTGCCCCAATTTCAGTTTCTCTGAAATTGATAAGAATTGGGACTATAATGCCTCGTTGCATAGAATCCTGTTGAGAGGGAAGCTTGAAGATCCTGCATCTCACAAATCATTTGAATACCGGTGGTATCACTACCTATATCCGTACCTTGGCCGGAGAGCAGGTCAAGGCCGGGCATGATGTCTTCGTCTGGGGCGCTGACGGAAGCTGCTCCCAAGATCTGCGAGCCGGAGGAAGCACGGTTTTGGGAGATGTTCCGCGTTGTAAAAGCGAGCTTTCTCCGAGGCTTTGGCTTACGTTGCCCAAGCTTATTCATATCCTGAAGACCCGGTCCATCGACATCATCCACACGCACACCCGCGTGACACAGGTGCTTGCCGCGGCAGCGACTTTTTTTGTCAAAATTCCCTACGTTTCAACGGCACATATGTTCTACAAGCGCCGCTTAGGGCGCCGCCTTTTTCCGTGTTGGGGAAAAAAGATCATTGCTATTTCTAACGTCATGGAAGAGGGTTTAAGGACTATCTTTAAGGAAAAAGAATTGCCTCCCATTATCGTCGTGCCGAACGGAATCGATGTGGAGAAGCTGTGCGCAAAATTTGACAGCGCTGATCGCGACAAGATCCGAAAAAATTATGGATACCAGAACGAAGACCTTGTTATCCTGTCGCTTTCCCGATTGATCTCCGTCAAAGGTGTCCACATCTTGATCGAGGCTTTTGCGGCGGCGCGCAAAGAAGCTCGGGAATTAAAATTACTCGTGTCGGGTTCAGGAGATCCGGTTTACACGCAAGAGCTGAAGGATCGTGTGAAGGAATTGAAACTCGAGAGAGATGTGCTTTTTCTCGGGAATGAACCTGAGATTGAGAAGCCTTTACGCGCCGGGGATATTTTCGCGGCGCCCTATCTCTGGCCGGAAGCCTTCGGGCTTGCCGTGCTGGAGGCCATGGCAGTTGGGTTGCCCGTGGTGGGATCCATTTCCGGCGGTATTGTGGATCTTTTGGGGCATGGGAAATACGGACTACTCTTCGAAAGGGAAAATGTGTCGGATCTCGCGTCCTGTTTTCTCCGCTATGCAAAGGACACGTCATTGCGTTCCCAAATGGGCAAAGCGGCCCGCCAAGCAGCGCTGGAATATACTTCTTCCGTAATGTGCGAACGCATCCTGAAGGTTTATGAAAATGTTCTGGCGGGAAAGGCATGAAGAAATTCATTCCGATCCTTGCTTATCATAGTCTCGATCCGAAGCGGTTTCCGAATAAGCTTGCGATCAGCCCCGGGCTTTTCAGGAAACAAATGCTTTGGATCAAGCAAGAACGATGCCAGGTGATCGGGCTTGCGGCGTGCGCGAAAGAAAGGTGGAAAGAGAATCTTTGGGAGCGTAAAACCGCGATCACATTCGATGATGGCTATCTGGATAATTACCAGCAGGCCTTTCCCGTCCTTAAAGAGTTTGGATTTTCTGCTACTTTTTTTGTCACGGCAGCGGACGTGGGCAAGGCAGGCTTCATGACTTGGGACATGCTTCGTGAAATGGCTGCAGTTCCCGGGATCGAGATCAGGAGCCACACGCTTGAGCACAAACCGCTTTCCGATATGCTCGGGACAGAGGCCCGAACTTCCGTGGTTATTTCCAAGAAGATCCTGGAGGAAAAGCTCGGCCGTGAAATAAAGGCGATCTCTTATCCGTGCGGTTCCTTTAATGAAGGGATCATTGAAATGGTCCGTAGCACGGGGTATGCGTATGGCTGTGCCGCAAGCCATGTGCACGACCGTAGATGTGTGGGGAATCCCTATCTTTTGCGGCGCATTAAGGTCTCGGCCTCTTCGGGTTCCCGTTTTACTTTCGGCCTCCGATTGTCGGGTTTCTATCATTTCTTCGGAAGGCCCTGAGCTTATTGTCATGAAGAGAAAAGAGCGAAGGCCCATTGTGGTCGGGATGTCGGGTGGCGTGGATTCCTCCATGGCGCTCGTACTCCTGAAAGAACAGGGATGGGATCCGGTCGGCGTTTCGCTCAAGTACCCTGTTTGGCACGACGAGGCGAATTGCCTGAGAGAGAATATCTGCTGCAGTACGGAATCCTTTCAGATCGCGGAAGATGTCTGTAAAACACTGGGCGTTCCTTATCATATCGTCGATGTATCGCGTGATTTCGAAAAAGAGGTCATGGATTATTTCCTTGGCCGCTTGCGCGATCACAAGACCCCGAATCCCTGCGTGATGTGCAACAGGCACCTCAAATTCAAACAACTTCTGGCATGGGCGTCACGCCACCATATCGCGCATGTGGCGACCGGGCATTACGCACAGGTCCGGAAGAATCCAAGGACCCGGAAGTTCGAACTTCTCACAAGTAAAGACGCGGAAAAAGACCAGACTTACTCCCTGAGTTTTCTTTCACAGGACCAGCTTCGCCGTGTCGTGTTCCCTCTGGGGAAATATACAAAAAAAGAAATCTACCTAATGGCCGCGAAGCGAGGTTTTGAGATCTTTCTCAAACGTAAGCAGAGCCAGGACTTTTGTTTTGTTTCAGGGAATGCGATGGAGCCGTTCCTTGTTAAGGAGATCGGAAGAAATGAAGGCGAAGTTCGGGATGATATGGGGCATGTGATCGGCACTCATCAAGGGCTTCATTTTTATACGGTGGGCCAGCGCAAGGGGCTCGGGTTTTCGGGCGGGCCTTTCTTTGTGATGGGATCCGATATAAAACGCAATGTTCTCCGAGTGACCCGTGACGAAAAAAAGCTTTTGAGCCGGGAAGTGCTTCTTTCTCCGTGTAACTTTATCGGCGGAATGCCCAAGCGGTCTCTGCGCGTCAAGGCGAAGATCCGGTACCGTCAAGCCGCGGCGCCCGGCAGGCTTTATCCTCTTTCCGGGAACCGAACGAGGATCGTTTTTGATAAACCCCAGCGGGCTGTGACTCCTGGCCAATTTGCTGTGCTCTACCGGAAAGATGTATGCCTGGGAGGAGGGGAGATCATGCCCCTGGGTTCCAAAGGCATCGCCTGAAATATTAAAGAGGAGTGCGGCTTTTCAGTAGGGTGGCGAAAGAGACGTTATGCGTAGTGTGACTTGCACAGGCGTTTCGTATTTCGTCCTTGATGGTGCCTCCCATCTCTTCTATAATCGCTGCACTTATGACAGGCCCTATTGCCCAGAATCTTGATGCCTTGAAAAAAGCCCAGCAATTGGATAGTGAGATCCATCACACTCATATTCTTCTGGAAGAAATCCCTGCGCAGCGGGCTCAGCTCAAATCCGAATTGGAACTCGAAAAGGTCCATCTCCATGAACTGGAGAAATCCCTCAAGGATATACAGTTGAAACAGAAAGAAAAAGAAATAGAACTTATGCAGAAAGAAACGCAAATCAAAAAGCTCGACGGGCAACTCTCCCAGGTGAAAACGAACAAGGAATACGCCGCGCTTCAACAGGAGATCGCTTCTTTGAAGGCCGATAATTCGCTTCTCGAGGAAGGGATCATTCATATTATGGATGAAGTGGATGCGGCGAAAGAAGAGACCCGCAAAGAAAAAGAAAAATTCTCATCCATCACTACATCTTTCCAGGACCGGGATAACGAAATGGCCGGTCAAGAAAAGACTTTGCAGGAACGTCTTGCAGTTTTGAAAAAACAGCGCGAAGAATCTGTCGCGGAATTGCCGCCCGAACTTGGGGAGCTTTACAGCCGGATCGCTCTCAAAAAGCAGGGACTGGCTCTTGCCGTTGTAAACGGTGAAGTTTGTGCTGCTTGCCAGATGAAGTTGCGCCCGCAACTCATCAATGAGATCCGGCTCGGCGAGCAGATCATTGTTTGCGAGAACTGTTCCCGCATTCTCTACTTCGAAAACTAGCTTTCTTCCGTTCCAACCATTCGCCGTCTCTCATCCCCTTAAGGTTACAACCTAGCGGCCCCGCTCTGTCTTAAGCACTATATTTTTGCCCATCATCTTGTGGTTCCTTTTTAGGAGGATACTATGGATGGGTTTAACGGATTCCCAATAAAAAAGAATATTGACACGATATTAAGGGAAATATATACTGCCGTCGATAATGAAGTGGGATAAAGTGGGATGAAGTGGGAATATGAAAGGAAAGAAAATCCATGTTTTACGGTGAATTCGGACATGTGATCGATACCAAAAGCCGCGTGATGATCCCTGCCAAATTCCGCGAGATTTTCAAGGAGCGCTATGTAGAGCGCTTTTTTATCACACGCGGCCTTGATCAATGTTTGTTTGTTTTCACCGAAGAACAATGGAAGACGGAAGAAAAAAAGTTTCGCGATATGCCTTTTACCAAAGCCGAATCCAGAACTTTCAACCGGCTTTTTTTCTCGGGTGCTTCCGAAGTTGTTTGCGATAAGCAGGGGAGGATCCTCATCCCGGACTATCTTAAGACTTATGCCGACATTAAGACGGACGTCATGATCGTGGGAGTTTCAAGTCGTATTGAAATCTGGGCAAAAGAAAAATGGCAAAGCTTTTTTGATAATCATAAGAACCACTTTGAAGAACTCGCAGAAAAATTAGTATCGGAATAAGAAAGGGGTCATCATGGTTTATCATGCCAGAACGAAGGTCGGGGTGGATGTGTTGCGTTTCAACGGAGATCTCGATGCTCTTAGCATGATCAAAATGAAAGGTCGCATGAACCGTCTGCTTAACAGAAACCACAAGCGCCTCTTGCTGGACCTGAAAGATACGAAACATGTGGAATTGGCGGGCGTCGGCATTTTGGTAGACCGTTTGCGCAAGGTGCGTGAACAAAAAGGGGATATCAAATTGTGCAATTTGCGGCCCGAAGTCGAAAAGACTTTCCAGATGATCGGGGTCAATGGTTTGATGGAAAGTTATTCGACAGAAGAAGAGGCGATCCTTAGTTTTGCGGCATAACCCCGTTCTTTTACAGGAAGTTCTTGGGTCTTTCGCTTTAAAACCCGGGGCTGTTGTGATGGATGGGACCCTCGGGAGCGGAGGGCATGCGGAGGCGATCCTCGGGGTAATAGGTCCCTCAGGAAAATTGATCGGATTTGATCAGGATCCTGAGGCGATCGCGCGTTGCCGTGTGTTGTTCCAAAAGGATCCGCGGGTCACGTTGGTGCACGAGAATTTCAGGAATTTAGAGAAAGTCTTTTCGGGACTGGGAGTGGCGGCATTCGACGCAGTACTCTTAGATATCGGGACCTCGTCGGAACAATTGGCGGATGGGAAGCGCGGTTTCAGTTTCCAAACGGAAGGGGAATTGGATATGCGGATGAACCCGGAAGTCGGTCTTAAGGCTTCAGAACTGCTCGCTCAAATGTCTGAAGCCGAGCTTGCGGATCTTTTCTATCATTATGGCGAAGAACGCAACTCACGCCGTTTTGCCCGTGTCATTGTAGAAAGACGGCGGCAACAACCCATCCGTACGATCGAAGATCTCAACCAGACGCTGGAACAAGCGTTGCCCGCCCATATGAGATTTAAAAAAGGGCAGAGGCCATCCTGGGCACGGCGTCACCCCTCGACCAAAGTGTTCCAGGCTCTCCGGATCGGAGTCAATGATGAGTTGGAAGCGCTCAAGGAAGGTATGACCGCGGCGTTCGATCATCTCACTAAGACCGGGCGGCTCGGAATTATCAGCTTTCATTCGATGGAGGACAGGATCGTGAAGCGTCAGTTCCGGAAATGGGACGACGAGGAGCGCGGAAGTTTGATTTTTCGTAAACCAGTAGTTGCAAACCGTTCGGAAATATTGAATAATCCAAGAGCAAGAAGCGCCAAACTGAGAGTGATCGAAAAAATATCATGAAAGGCAGCGGAAAGATTTTAGTGCTTATAGCCATCCTGACTTGCGCAATGCTTTTCTATGTGCATTTACAAATTGCTTCCGTTCTAGTCTCTTTCGATATCCATACGAGTTCCCGCGCGTTGGCCGAGAAACAAGAGATACTTCGAAAATTTCAATTCAAGGTCGACCAGTTGAGGGCCCCCCGCCTGCTAGAAGCGAAAATGAAACATCATGACATGGGATTAGCGATTCCTAACAAGATCCAAGTGGTGGAAGTGCCGCCCGTTTCCGAGCTTGTGATTCCCGCCTCGTCGGGACCCAAGGTCACGAGCACTCTTTCTTCCAAGGTGACGAGTTTTCTTGGCCGGTGGATCCAAACGGCCCAGGCAAAAACAGATCTTTCCTCCTAAAAAATGCGTGCGTTGCTTTCGCCGCGTCGGTTTTGGTTCCTCTACATCGTTCTGTTCATTCTTTTTGGTCTCGTGATCTATCAGATCGTCCAGCTGACCTGGTTCCATCAGTCCTCACTTCTTACTCTTGCGCATCGCCAGCATTATTTGACGATCGATGTGCCGCCCTTGCGGGGGCCTATCACGGACCGCCACGGAAAAGAGTTTGTTACCAATCTCAAGATCCCGTCCATTTATGCGGTACCTCGCGCTCTGAAAGACGATGAACGCGCAGGCCTCAGTCGGGAGATCGCGAAGATCCTGGGCCTGGACCCTAAATGGGTGATGGAGCGATTGAGCCGGGATAAATCGTTCGTGTGGCTCAAACGGCGCGTCACTTTTGAGGAGTCCGAAAAGATCAGGAAACTCCAATGCCCCGATTTGGGTATTCTTGAAGAATACAAACGGTTCTATCCCCAGGGAACCATGCTGGCGCAGGTGCTCGGATTTTCTACGGTGGACAATCAGGGAGTGGAGGGGCTCGAACGGTCTATGGATGGCGATCTTCGCGGAAGGCCCGGCAAGCGCGTGACCCAGCGCGACGCCAAGGGACGTGAGATCAAAGCCTTCGAAATCAAAAGTCTTCCCGTGGTCGACGGGAACCGTGTCGTGCTGACGATCGATCAACATCTTCAGTACTTAACCGAGAAGGCGCTTGAACAGGCCTTCAAACAGTGGAAGGCCAAGGGTGCATGGGCGATCGTGATGGATCCCCAAACGGGCGAAATCTTGGCGATGGCGAACCAACCGGGTTTTGATCCCAACCATTACTCCCAGGCGGGTCCTGACGCGAAACGCAACCGTGCGATCACGGACATGTACGAACCCGGCTCGGTATTCAAGATCGTGACCGCGAGCGGCGCGCTGAATGAGGGCACGGTCACCCCGGAAACGGTCATTAATTGCGAAAATGGAAAGTGGAATTATGGCATCAAAGTGCTTCACGATGTCCACCCTTATGGCATGATGCCTATGGAGGAAGTGATCGTAAAGTCGAGCAATATCGGGGCCGTGAAGATCGGGCTCAAGATGGGGGCGCAGAAATTCCAAAATTATGTGACAGGTTTCGGGTTCGGGACCTGGAGCGGTATCGACCTGGCCGGAGAGGCGCCCGGGTATACGAGGCCGCCCTCTCAATGGTCCAAGACCTCGCCGTACAACATTCCGATGGGGCAAGAGGTGATGGTCACGGCCCTGCAGATGGTGACTGCGATGTCGGTGATCGCGAACGGGGGAAATCTTGTAAAACCTTATATTATTTCCAAGGTCCAGGATTCTGCGGGAGTCATCCTCAAGGAGAAAAAACCTATTGTGAAAAAGCGGGTGATCACACCCGAAACGGCCGCGACCATGCGAAGAATCCTTACGCAGGTGGTGGAAAGAGGCACCGGCACGAAGGCGAAGATCCCGGACATTCCGGTCGGCGGCAAGACCGGCACCGCGCAAAAGATCCTTCCGGGAGGCAGAGGCTACTCCCATTCAGCGTTCATGTCTACCTTTGTGGGATTCGCGCCGGCGGAAAATCCCCGTTATGCCATGGTGGTCGTACTGGATGAAGCACGGCCTCTTTATTACGGCGGGACCGTTGCCGCGCCTGTTTTTAAGGAAGTCATGGAGGCCGCGCTTATGACCCAAGGATCGCAACCTTCTCGTGAAAGCGTTTCTCCCAAGCTCACTCCCGAGCAGGTTGCCGCCACCGCCGATCTGGCGGTGGATTAATGCCTTTGATTGAATACTCCTAATGAGGGTGATATAATCCCCGCCCTGACACGCCAATAATCACAGATCGATATTTTAAAATAACCGGATTATTCAGTTGTCGGGGTGTAGCACAGAGGTAGTGCGCTCGGTTCGGGACCGAGAGGTCGTAGGTTCCCCGCCAAAAAGCGATGGCGGGTCCGTCCGACAGCGCTTTGGGACAGGTCCGCCGCGCTGTCTGGCGGAAAATCCGGGTCCGCCTTTTGCGGACTGAATGAACAGATAAAATCATTGCATATGAATATCGTCGGGGTGTAGCACAGAGGTAGTGCGCTCGGTTCGGGACCGAGAGGTCGTAGGTTCAAATCCTATCACCCCGACCATTTTTTACCATCCGAGGTGAGGGTGCCGATGGAATGTCAGATCGAGGTCAACAAGAAGCATTGCAATTGCACCTACGATTCTTGCCCCCGCAAGGGGGTCTGCTGTGAGTGTGTGGCTTACCACCGGGCCCAGAACCAGTTGCCTGCCTGTTATTTTCCCAAAGACGTCGAAAGAACCTATGACCGGTCTGTGGAAAAATTCCTTTCGCTTCATTTAAAAAAGCGGTAACCAAGCAAGCGAAAAATCAATGAAATCCTCCAAGAAAAAAGCCATCGTGGTCGGTTCCAGCACCGGGATCGGCCGTGCGTTGGCCAAGAAACTCTCCGCCGAAGGTTACCTGGTCGCGCTGACCGGACGCTCGCTTGAAAGATTGCAGGAACTGCAAAAGGAATTGCCCGGGGAAAGCCTGGCCCGGGAGATCGATGTTCGCGACACGCGTGAGGCGATCCATAACTTCCGGAACCTGATCATGGCTTTACACGATCTGGATCTGATGGTCATTAATGCCGGAGTGCTTTTTCAAAATGAACCATTGCAATGGAACCTTGAGGAAGAAATGATCAAGGTGAACGCACTTGGCTTTGCGGCCGTGGCCAATGTGGCGGCGGATTATTTTCTGCAAAAAGGCGCCGGTTGCATTGTCGGGATCTCTTCGGTGGCCGCTCACCGCGGCAGCGGCCGTTCCCCGGCCTACAACGCTTCCAAGGCTTTTGTTTCCAACTATATGGAAGGTTTGCGGCAGAAATTTTCAAATACGGCCATCCAAGTGGTCGATATCCGTCCCGGTTTTGTCGACACGGAAATGGTGCGCGGCCGCAAGGGGCTCTTCGGGATCATTTCTCCGGAAAAAGCCGCAGAGGATATTTATGAGGCCGTCCGGAAAGGGAAGAGGATCGCGTACGTGCCGTCCTGGTGGGGGATCGTGATGTGGCTCCTTCGCCAGGTCCCGGAATCCGTGTACCACTGGGGTTATCGCCGTTATCTTTCCTGGGACAAAAAAAAGCCCGCGACTTTGCCGTGAGAAAATTAAGCCATCCGGAACTTCTCGCCCGCCAGCAAGACCGGCAAAAGGAACCACGGCTTCCGTTTTGCGTGGTCCTGAACGATATCCGGAGCCTCTATAACGTGGGATCGATCTTCAGGACCGCGGACGGCATCGGGGTCGAAAAGATCTGGATCTGCGGGATCACGGGATTCCCGCCGGACACCCAGATCACCAAAACCGCCTTGGGTGCCGAAAAAGAAGTTCCCTGGGAATACCGGGAAGACGTCCGCTCGGTCGTACGCAAACTCAAGTCCCAAGGCTACCAGATCGTCCTTCTGGAGCAGGTCGCGGGCAGTATTCCTTATCAGGATTATGAACCCGCCGCACCGGTTTGTCTGATCGTGGGAAATGAAGTGACCGGTGTCTCCGAAAAACTTCTGTCCTTGTGTGACCAAACGATCGAGATCGAGATGGCGGGGCTGAAAAACTCTCTGAACGTGAGCGTCGCGTTCGGGGTGGCCGCTTTTCACATTGGGAATTTGCTAAGAAAGGACAGGGCACGAAGCGCAACACGTCCGCCACAATGCGTCGGACGGATCCGTCCTTTGGCGGACAAGGCGCAACGTATCTTCAAAAACGTTGAGCGTTGATCGTTGTGCGCTGCCCGCATCGATGAAACGGATGCAGGTTTTTTTCAGCGGAACGGTCCAGGGAGTGGGCTTCCGTTTTACGGCGGAACGCCTGGCGCGGCGTTTTTCCGTGAGCGGTTTTGTCCGTAATCTGGACGACGGACGCGTCGAGGTCGTGGCCGAGGGCGAAGAGACGACGCTGGTCGATTTTCTGACGGCGATCCGCGGCTCCGGCATGAAAGATTATATCCGGGACGTTGAGGCCCACTGGTCGAATGCGCAAGGAACGTTTAAGGGGTTCGGGATAGCTTACTAAAACTTGAAACGGTGCTAGAACGCCATGAAGCACGCGATCTTCGCAGATATTCACGGGAATCTGGAGGCGCTTGAGGCCGCGCTGGAATGTGCTGAGAAGCGAGGTCTCTCCCGTTTTTTTGTCCTGGGTGATTCCGTGGGGTATGGCGCCAATCCGAACGAATGCCTTGAGTGGGCGCTCGGCAACGCCGGGTTTCATATTCTCGGGAACCATGAGGCCGCGGTGATCCATGAAAAGGTGCAGTTGAAATTTACAGATTGGGCCCGTATCGCGATCCAATGGACGGCGGAGCGGCTGAGGCCCGAATTGACCCAGAAGATCAAAGACCTGCCGTATCTTCAAAGAGAGGGCGAAGTCATTCTGGCCCACGGAACACTTCACGATCCGGAAGAGTTCCATTACCTGTTGGAACCTGCCGACGCACACAAATCCTTTATGGCCTTCCGGGAAAAATTCGGGTTCGTGGGCCACACGCACATCCCCTCCTTTTTTGCCGAAAAAGAGCAGACCTTGGGCTATTTAAAAGAAGGGGTCCATCCGCTGAAAAAAGGAGAGCGCTATCTTCTCAACCCCGGGAGCATCGGCCAGCCCCGCGACCGGGACCTGCGTCTTTCGTTCGGGATCTTCGACCCGGAGGAATTAATGTTTGAAATCGTCCGTCTCCCTTATAATAATAAGAAAGCCGCGCAAAAAATCCTGGCGGCGGGACTGCCGCGGTTCCTGGCGGAAAGACTTATTTCTTAATAACGATGCGAACCGCCGTCGCGAGTAAGGAGCAGGGGTCTTATGGATCGAAATGATGTGTTGAAAAGGGTCAAAAAGCTCCGGGAAGAACTTGACCGCCACAATTACCTTTATTATGTGGCCGCCAAGCCCGAGATCACGGACCGGGAATACGACCGGAGAATGAAAGAACTCATCGATCTTGAAAAAGCTTTTCCCGAATACATCACTTCCGATTCGCCTTCCCAGCGGGTGGGCGGCGCGCCGCTCAAAGAATTCAAAACCATCGTCCACAAAGTCCCCATGCTTTCGCTCGACAATACTTATTCCCGTGAAGAGCTGGAGGATTTTGACGGCCGCGTCAAAAAAGGTCTGGGTGGGGAGCCCTTCTCCTATTTTGTGGAAGAAAAGATCGACGGCGTTTCGATCGCACTCGTTTATGAAGACGGGCTCCTGAAACTGGGCGCGACGCGCGGAGACGGAAAACATGGTGATGACGTCACCGAAAATATCAAGACCCTCGGCTCGGTCCCGCTCAAGATCCCCGCTCCCGGCAGTCCGTACACGGGCCCCGTCCCAAGTCTCCTGGAAGTGCGCGGCGAAGCCTACCTCTCCAAGGGACAATTTGAAAAGATCAATCAGGAAAAGGAAAGAGCGGGCGAGGAACTTTTCAAGAACCCCCGCAATGCCTGCGCCGGCAGTCTGAAACTTCTGGACCCCAAACTCGTCGCGGCCCGCAAGCTCGACGCCCTGATCCACGGCCTGGCGCGCTGCGAAGGAAAAAACCCGCCGCAAAGCCAAAGCGAGGCCATGGCGTTTTTAAAGGAGCTGGGTTTCAAGGTCATTCCGGACGCGCGCATAGGCAAGGGCATGAGCGAGGTGCTTGGCGTGATCGATGAGGTTGAGAAAAAGCGCGCGGAGCTTCCGTATGAGATCGACGGCATGGTCGTGAAAGTCGACTCCTTCGAAGACCAGAAAACGCTTGGCATGACCTCGAAGTCGCCACGCTGGATGATCGCCTATAAATACCCGGCCGAGCAGGCGGAAACAATCCTCGAGAGCATCGACGTCCAGGTCGGAAGGACCGGAGTCCTGACGCCTGTGGCGAACCTGAAACCCGTGCAGCTTGCCGGCACCACGGTGTCGCGCGCGAGTCTCCACAACCAGGATGAGATCGAACGGCTGGACGCGCGGATCGGAGATCATGTCCTTATCGAGAAAAGCGGGGAGATCATCCCGCAGGTCATTTCCGTGAACAAAGAAAAGCGGAAAAGCGGCGCCGCGAAATTCGTGTTCCCGAAACAATGCCCGGTTTGCGGCGGAGCGGTCGGAAAAGAGGAGGACCCCGAAGAGGACAAAACCGAAGTGGCGGTCCGTTGCCTGAATTCTCTTTGCCCGGCCCAGCTCAAAAGGCTTCTGAAACATTTCGCGGGACGCGAGGCGATGGACATTGAAAATCTCGGTATTGCGATCATTGACCAGCTCGTCGACAAGGGCCTTGTCAAAGACCTTGCGGACCTTTATTCCCTGAAGATCACGGACGTCGAGGCGCTCGAACGGATGGCTGAGAAGTCCGCGAACAATCTGGTGGGCGGGATCGGACAAAGCAAGAAACGTCCGCTCCAGAGACTTATCTTCGGGCTCGGGATCCGGGACGTTGGTGTCCACACGGCATTCATTCTTGCAGACAAGTTCAGGAGCCTTGAAAAACTTTCCGGAGCCGCTAAGGAAGACCTTGAAAGTATCCATGAGATCGGTCCCAAAACGGCGAATTCTATCGTGACATTTTTCAAGGAACCTTCCGCCAGGAAACTCCTTAAAAAACTCGAAGCCGCGGGCATAAAAACGGACCTCGTGGAAAAAATCGCGGGCGACAATCCGTTCCGCGGGAAAACGATCGTTCTCACCGGCACGCTTGAGAGTATGGAAAGGCCCGCCGCGGAGGCCCTTTTGCGCAAGCTCGGCGCGCACCCGTCAGGCAGTGTCAGCAAGAAGACCGATATCCTCGTCGCCGGCCCCGGCGCCGGCTCCAAACTCGCCAAAGCCCAGGAACTCGGCGTCCAGGTGTGGGACGAAAAAAAGTTTTTGTCCGAACTCCAAAAATCCGGGGTGAAATGATGCGTCTTTGCGTTTTAATTTTTATAAGGATAAATGGGTAAATCATTATTTCTTTATGAATTAAAAATTCCTATTGATATGCTCGGAAAGGCTCCGCAGCAGGAAACGGCGTTTTTCTTAAGGGCTATGAGCATTCTTAACGATATATCTGTTCTCCAGAAGGCTATTTTGCATTCGACTGCCGCGATGCCTCTAAATAATCCTAATTCTCCAGAAACCAGCGCTCAAGTTGCCCAATCATTTTGTTTTATAAGGATGCTGGCTGGTATGTGTTGTGAAACTTTTGATTTCATACAGCTTGGCTTTTATGCAAATCCAGGTACTCCGCTGAAGTGTAGAGCATTCAAAACAAAGCAAAAGAAAATTACGAAATTGAAGCTAAGGCCATTAGCCGATACTTTTATGCCGGCAATGAGCGGTGAAGCTAAAAAAGCAAATGAAAAAATACAGGATTATTTTTTAAAGAATAATTTGCTCAAACGATTACGTAATAAATTTGGTTTTCACTATGACTTGGAGCAAGCTTTCCATCAGCGAAAGAAATTTAATGTTATCAAAGACCCACATATTTTCTTAGGGGAAACAGATGGAAATTGTTGTTATGTTCTTTCACACCAACTCATGATTTTGCAGGCTTTAGGAATACAAGGGAATGATCCAGATGAGTTGAAAGGCAAGTTTGAAAAAATGATCGATGAAGTGACATCGATTGCGCACGCATTTTCCATTTTTTTAAATTCATACGTGTTAGTTTTTAGTCAAAAATATTTAGATATCGATACAATAAACCCTCCCGAGGTCAAACTAGAAGATGTTCCCTTTCTTGATGAAATACGAACACCATTTTTTTTAAATAAAAAGGGGTCTGGTAATTCGGGTGGCACGTAAGGAAGTCAGAAGTAAACCTCAAGTGGAGGATCCTGCCGTATATCATATATGATATACGGCACAGAGAGACAGGGGGGGCGGCAATGGGAAAGAAAATGAGGAAGGAAAAAGAAACAGTACCAATGTGTAATCTGGAACGGTTCCATACCTTGGCCGGGGCGCGGAAGGCGATCGCTTATTTGCGCAAGCACGGGATTCGCGCCGCCACGGATTCCCGGGAGCTTGGCGGGCGTTCCTTTTATACCGGGCAGGGCGTGGCGCTCTGGGTCGTGGTGGAGGACGGTCGGAGAGCGGGCAGGATCCTCGCGGATTGGTCCCGGAAGCGCAAGGACCTGCGGTCGCTTACCGTGTATCCCGAGAACGGGACACTGGATATGCTCGAAATGCTCATCCACGATTGCCGCCAGTATTTAATGATCGCGACGGGCGAGATCAAGGACATCAGCGAAGAAGGCACCCTGGAGCTTGACGATCCGAGCGGCGACATTGAGATCATCACCCTCCGGCTCAAGAAGCTGAAGGATCAGTGTATGCGAATGGCAGGGCGGCGGCCTCTGGATTGGCTGAAGTCATGAAAAAAATAAAAATCTTTAGTATTTTTCTTATTCTGGTTCTCATAAGTTCAGGAGCATTACAGGCACAAACCGCGGCTCTGTCGAAGGTCGAGACGTACGACCAACTGGTGGCGGCGATCCGTGAGGTGAGGACCGAAAGTCAGAAGCGGGTTGCGCAGGCCGTGGCGCAGGAAAAGGTCCGTGAGGCGTGGGAGACCGGGAAGCTCATCGACGAACACATTCTGCTTCATCAGGAACGGGCCGAGTACGGAAAACAGGTCCTTCTTAAACTCGCCAAAGATCTGGGTGTGAGTGACACGGAACTAGGCTATATGCTTCGATTCGCCAGGGCTTACCCAATTGCCCCGGCGCCGGGGAAATTGAGCTGGGCACATTATCGTGAACTCCTTTCTTTGAATGATTCAAAAGAACGAGAGCAAATGACAAAGCAGGCCGAAAGCCACCACTGGTCGCAGAAAAAACTTCGCCGGGAAATCAAGAAACTGAAAGTTCCTGCCGGGGCTCCTTTGCCAGCCGAAGTCCCTCTCGAGGCCCGTCCCGGAATCCCGGGAACGTATCGCGTTCTCAAGGCCACGGCCGGGGAATTTACGGGCGCGCTGGTGCTGGACCTCGGGTTTTCGAATTATTTCAAGCCGGAGAACACAACCGGTTTGCAGGAAGGCGATATTGTGACGTTTGAAAAAGGGAAGCTTCAAAAATCCCAAGCCGGCGAGGAGGCCCTTTACACCTACCCGGTGGACGTGATCGAAGTGATCGACGGCGACACGCTCAAGGCCGCGGTCCCGCTCGGGTTCGGATTCACCACCGTCCAGAAACTGCGTCTGCGCGGGCTGGACGCTCCGGAGATCGTAAGCACCGACGGCCAGGAGGCCAAGGCTTTTCTCGAAGAGCGGCTCCTTAAAGCCAAAACGCCCGTTCTCATCAGGACCGTTAAGTCCGACAAGTACGACCGTTACCTGGCGGATGTCTGGGTGGCCCTTGTCCCCAATGAGCAAGAACGGCTTCGCCAGGAACCTGCCGTTCCCGTCCGGGCCGACAGCTACATCTATGTGAACCAGGAATTGCTGGACGAAGGTTTGGCGGTGCGGTTTGAAGAATAAACAAAGTGAGGGGATCGGGCCAGGGAAGAAGCACCCGCGTTCGCTCGAACTTAAAAAGTCCGGAGTTAAATGATGCCTGCCGGGAATTGCAAAATATTATTTTGTTTTATGGTCCTGCTGTTTTTTGCCGGGGCAGGTCTTTTGTGGGCGGATTCTTTGGAGGACCAGGTGAAGGTCCTGGACAGCTATGACATCTATGATTCTCTGGTGAAAACCGAATGGCCGGTTCCAAGTCCCCGCATGTCCAACAAAGATCTGTATAGGATCAGCGAATATGTGGTCGGCCAAGGCTATCAATATTTTGCTGTATCCCCGGAACCCCCCAAGTACGGGCCTGAGCCTCGTCCCGATATATGGCAGTTTTTTTTGGAAGGCAAAGAGGTCGCGATCATTGCCTACGATGCTATTCCCAAAAAGTCCAAATGGTATGTGTGGGACGCCAAGAAGGTCTATCGCAGGGCCAGGTATTATTTGGGTCTTCGCAATGAGAGAGGAAAAGCCCTCAGAGAGATCGATGAGGAATTAAAAAGAAGTCCCGGAGACATAAGCCTTCTTTCTAGAAAAGCCGCGATTTTTTCCGAAAGGGCCCGGTACGAAAGAAAGGGTATGACGGATTACTTTGACGCTTTGAGAGCGCTCATGCTGGCTAGGATGAAACGGGGTGATGTCTTAGATCTGGACACGGACCTGAACCAGTTTATGGAAGTCGCCGTTTGCGCGGACCGTGAATCAGAATATCTGGATACCCTGACTCTCATGCCGCCCGGACAGGCCGAGACGAGAAAATTAGCGAGAAAGAGGTACGACAACAAAAAACTGCTCTTTGTCGATCCGGATGAAAAGAAAGCCCTGTGTCGCACCTACGGCTCTTCTACCGATAGCAAAAAACCATGACCGCACGGTCAGTATAAAAGTGCTGTGGTTGCCGTGCGCTATGAGGATTCCCAGTCCTCTGTCTCCAGTCTCCAGTCTAATTAGCCGATACCTGGGGTGATGGATACGGCACCGGTAACCGCAGAGAAACCTAAGGACAAGAGCCAACTCCTTTTCGAGGAGTTTCTGAACTATCTCTCCGTGGAAAAAGGGCTGGCCCAGAATACGCTGGACGCCTACCGGCAGGACCTCGCGCGTTACGACTCCTTCCTGAAAAAAGAAAAGGTTTCAGACTGGGCGAAGGTCACGCGGACCCATATCCTGAAATTCCTGAACGCGGAAAGTAAACGGGGTCTCGAATCTTCCTCGATCGCCCGAGGACTTGTCTCGGTCAAGCTTTTCCACCGTTTTCTCACTAAAGAACGCCATGTCCAGAGCGACATTACAAGCGTCCTGGAATCGCCGAAACTCTGGAAAAAACTGCCTCATTTTTTGACCACGCAGGAAATGGACTCTCTTCTCAAGACGCCAGACGTCAAAAAGCCCGGAGGGATACGGGACCTGGCGCTCTTGGAGTGTCTTTACGCGACCGGGATGCGGGTCTCAGAGATCACGGAACTTCCTTTGGGGCATGTGTATCTGGATAATAAGTTCATCAAGTGTCGCGGCAAAGGGGATAAGGAACGGCTTGTACCGCTCGGCAGTGTCGCGGTCTCGGCTTGCCAGACCTATCTTGCCAGGGTCCGTTCCAAGATGAAGGCCAAGACCGAGCATTTTTTTCTGGGCCGAAGCGGGAAAGGGCTGACGCGGCAATTTGTGTGGCAGATGATCGGAAAATATGCGCGGCTTGCCGGTATCACCAAGGAGATCACCCCCCACACGTTCCGCCATTCTTTTGCGACCCACCTTTTGGAGCGCGGCGCGGACCTGCGTGTGGTCCAGGAGCTTCTCGGCCATGCGGATATTTCTACGACGCAGATCTACACGCATGTCTCCGGGAACCGCCTCAAATCCATCCACGCGAAATTTCATCCCCGAGGCTGACAAGCGCGGGACTGGGGACTCGATCCTCGACACAAATCGCTTTCTGTTTTTTCGTTTTTTGAGTCCCGTACTGAATAACTGATAAAAATTAATGGTTATTCAGTACTGCACTGGCTTTCAATAAAAATTTGAATGAGAGCCAGGCGAGGGACGAATCCCGGTTTTTTCACATCGTGTTTCCCATTTTGCGTTCTCCTGGGTTATGCTATACTCCCGCACGAGGTGACTCTTATGAAAAAACTCGCGGTAGTTTCAATCTTGGTGATGTGCTTCTTTTCGATCGCACTTCCGCTTTTGCGGGCGGCCGAGGACGAAGCGAAGGGGACGGGCATGAGCGGGACTTCGACGGATTTTTCCGACATGGAAAAAACTCTCAAGCAAGACCGTGCGGATACGCTTGAACGGCGTGTTTCCGACTTGGAACAGGCGAACCGGTTCATGGCAGAGCGCGTGAAAATGCTTGAAAAATCCGTGTATGACCTAAAAGACAAGGTGGATCGGCGTTTTTAAAGAGCGCTTTTACAAGTCATTCGATCGTTCCGGAAAGTCTCCCTTGTTTTAGGCTGTTTTTTCCGGGGTGTGTGTCCGTTGACATTCTATAGGGGCAAAGCTATACTGCACTCGTCTTAATTTTGCTTTTTTAAATGGTGACAAGTGCTGCCCCAATTTCAGATTCTCAAAAATTGATAAAAATTGGGACCGAGTTCGTTTTTAGCGCTTTTATTCTCCCCGCAACTTGTTTTTCAATCGTGGGTTAGATCTGTCACAGGGCACGTGTTTTCTAAAGGCGTCCTGATGATCGATATAGAAGATAAGCGGGATTCATCAGGGCGCTATCGTCTAGCCTGATCTAGGACGCTGCCCTCTCAAGGCAGAAACACGGGTTTAAATCCCGTTAGCGCTACCAGTACCGTCTTCGATCAATTTTAAGGGTTGACGGTACGGCACTGCGAGCCTTTAGAATAAATAGTAATGCAGTACCAGTGGTTGTGGACCGTAAGGAAGGCGGATACAAGATGATCTCTCGTTACACGCGCCAGGAAATGGCGAAGATCTGGACTGAAGAGAACAAGCTTCAAAAGTGGCTTGAAGTGGAGTTGGCCGCGCTTGAGGGGCTTGCGCACTACGGCTATATTCCCAAGGGTGTTCCCGCCAAGGTCCGTGCCCGGGCAAAATTCGATGTTGAGCGCGTCAAAGAGATCGAGAAGGTCGTCAATCATGACGTCATTGCCTTTCTTACCAATATTTCCGAGAACGTCGGCCCCGCGGGCCGCTACGTTCACTTTGGCTTGACTTCCTCAGACATTCTGGATACCGGGCTTTCACTTCAAGTTCAGGAGGCCTCGGAGATCCTTATCCGTGAGCTGAAAAAACTTATTGTGCTTCTCGGCGAAAAAGCCAAAGAACATGCCCGCACCCTTATGGTGGGCCGCTCGCACGGCGTGCATGCCGAACCCATCACTTTCGGGCTCAAGATGGCGCTTTTCCATGCCGCGTGTCAACGGGGTCTTGTGCGCCTTGAGGCCGCCAAAGAAAATCTCCGGTATGGCAAGATCTCCGGTGCGGTCGGGACTTTCGCGAACGTGGATCCCAAGGTCGAGGAATTTGTCTGCAAGAAACTCAGGCTGAACCCGGCGCCGGTTTCAACGCAGGTCCTTCAGCGTGACCGTCACGCGGAATATCTGGGAGCGATCGCGATCGTCGGGGGTTCGCTCGAACAGCTTGCGACCGAGATCCGGGGTCTTCAGAGAACAGAGATTTTTGAAGTGCAGGAATTTTTCTCAAAAGGGCAGAAAGGTTCTTCGGCGATGCCGCACAAGCGGAATCCCATTATTTGCGAACGTGTGGCAGGGCTTTCGCGCATTCTTCGCGGGAACGCGCTTGCGGGTTTTGAGAACATCGCGCTGTGGCACGAACGGGACATCACGCATTCTTCCGTCGAGCGCGTCATTTTCCCCGACAGCACCATTCTCCTTGATTATATGCTCGGGCTTATGCAGAACGTGATCAAGAATCTTGTGGTCAATAAAGACCGCATGCTCAAAAATCTGGAGTCCAGCCGGGGCATGGTGTTTTCGCAGGGTCTGCTTCTCGCGCTTGTGGAAAAGGGCCTGACTCGCGAGGAGGGTTATAAGCTCGTGCAGGACGCAGCCAAAAAACTTTGGGAAGATGAAAAACTTTATCTGGAGCAAGTGGTGTTGAAAGAAGAGAAGATCTTAAAAATCCTGACGCCCCAGGAGATACGCGCGGTCTTCAGCTATGACAGGCATCTTAAGAACATACCGGTCATTCTAAAACGTGCGGGAATCCGTTCATCCTCAAAATAAGGGAGCACCCTATGGCGAGTGATCTTGATAGGAACGAAGCGATCCTGGAAACGCGCCTGCCGCTGCCGCGTGTCGCGGTCGGAAAAGTGCGTGATATCTACGGAGTAGGACCTGATAAGCTTCTGATCGTGACGACCGACCGGCTGAGCGCTTTTGACGTGGTGATGCCGGACCCGATCCCGATGAAGGGGAAGGTCCTCAATCAGATCACGCTTTTTTGGCTGGAGCATTTTAAGGATATCCTTCCACAGCATCTGATCACCGCGGACGTGGATGCCATGGGCCTGCCGAAAGAAGTGGTTGCTAACTTTCGTCATGAACTGACCGGGCGTTCCGTGCTCGTGAAGCGGGCGGAACCGCTCGCGATCGAATGCGTGGTCCGGGGCTATATTACCGGTTCCGGATGGAAGGATTACCTGAAGACGGGTAAGGTTTGCGGGCACACGCTTTTGCCCGGCATGGAACAGTGCCAGAAATTCCCGGAGCCGCTTTTTACGCCGTCCACGAAGGCAAAGAGCGGGCATGACGTCAATATCGATTTCAGCGAGGCGATCCGGATCGTTGGGAAAGACATCGCCCAACAAGCCAAGGACCTTTCCATCCTTCTTTATAAGAAGGGCCAGGAATACGCGGCGTCGAAGGGGATCATTATCGCGGACACGAAATTCGAATTTGGTATCCATGACGGAAAAATGATGCTGATCGACGAGATCTTGACGCCCGACAGCTCGCGCTTTTGGCCCGCCGACCAGTATGAGACCGGCCATGATCAGCCGAGTTTTGACAAACAGATCGTAAGAAATTATCTAGAAACGCTTTCGTGGGAAAAACGCGCGCCCGCACCGGAGCTTCCGGAAGATATCATTGAGAAGACCACCGAGGCCTATTGTGAGATCTATAAGCGGTTATCCGGAAAAGATATTCGGAGCCAGAAGTAGGGGGATGCATGCAATTCAAAGCAAGAATTCATACGAGCTTGAAAAAATCGGTTTTGGATCCGCAGGGGCAGACGACGCTCCACGCGCTTGAGTCCATGGGGTTCAAAGAAGCGAAGAGTTTGAGGATCGGGAAATATTTCGAGCTTGTGCTTGAAGCGGAGACGCGCGTGAAGGCTGAAGAACGCATTCACGTCATGTGCGACAAATTGCTTCATAATCCCGTGATCGAAGAGTATTCATTCGAAATTCAAGAAGTGCCATCCTAATTAAAATATCGGGCAACAGGGAACGGGGAACGAAAAAGCTTTGACGTTCTGCATTTCCCGTTCAGCGTTCCCCGAAGAGGAAGTTCATGAAAGCCGCGGTCATTGTATTTCCGGGTTCTAATTGTGATACGGATTGTTTCCACGCGCTCAAAGACGTCGTCAAAGTGCCGGTGGAGTACGTCTGGCACAAGGAACGTACTCTTCCGAAGGTGGATCTGGTGGTCATTCCGGGGGGGTTTAGCTACGGGGATTATCTGAGGACCGGCGCGATCGCCCGTTTTTCACCGGTCATGGAATCCGTGATCCAGCACGCCCAGAGCGGCCGTGCCGTGATCGGGATCTGTAACGGGTTCCAGATCCTTCTGGAAGCCGGGCTCTTGCCGGGCGCGATGCTCAGGAACAAGACGCTGGAATTTGTTTGCAAACATATCTGGATCCGCACGGAAGAAAATCTGACGATCTTTACCGGGCAAATGGATCCGGGCGAGACGCTTTGCGTCCCCATTGCGCACGGTGAGGGGAATTATTATTGCGATGAGGATACGCTGAAATCCTTGCATGATAATTCGCAGATCGTTTTCCGTTATTCGTCCGAGGGCGGAAAACTCGGAGAAGAGTTCAATCCGAACGGTTCCAAGGATCATATCGCGGGCATCGTGAACAAAAAGAAAAATGTCCTGGGTATGATGCCCCACCCGGAGCGGTCGAGCGAGGACCTTCTCGGTTCTTCGGACGGACGCAAGATCTTCGAAAGCATTTTAAACGCACTGGAATAAATGATGCCGGCATTAGATTCGACGACACCCATCACTTCGGAATTGATCGCGGCGCACGGGATCACGCCGCAGGAGTATCAGCATATCCGGGACATCCTCGGCCGGGATCCCAACATCACGGAACTCGGAATGTTCAGCGTGATGTGGAGCGAGCATTGCTCTTATAAGAATTCCAAGCCCATCCTCAAGCTTTTTTCGAGAATGAACGCGGGACTCCCGCATCAGGAACACCTGCTGGTGAAGCCGGGGCAGGAGAACGCCGGGATCGTGGATATCGGCGACGGTTTTGCGGTGTGCTTCAAGATCGAAAGTCATAACCACCCTTCGGCCATTGAGCCTTTCCAGGGCGCGGCGACCGGTGTGGGAGGCATTCTCCGGGACATTTTCACGATGGGTGCGCGGCCGATCCTTCTCATGAATTCTCTCCGGTTCGGAGATCTCAAAGAACCGGTGAGCCAGCGGCTTTTCCGCGGCGTAGTTGCCGGGATCGCGCATTACGGGAATTGCATGGGGATCCCGACTCTGGGCGGGGATATTTATTTTGACGCATCCTATGAGGGAAATCCTCTCGTGAATGCGATGGCGCTCGGGATCATCAAGAAGGACGAAATCGTGCGCGGAGCGGCGCACGGCGTCGGCAATCCGGTTTATTACGTGGGAGCCACGACCGGCCGTGACGGATTGGGCGGTGCGGCATTCGCTTCCAAAGAACTCTCGGAGCAAAGTCATGAGGACCGTCCGGCCGTGCAAGTGGGGGACCCCTTCATGGAAAAACTTTTAATGGAGGCGTGTTTGGAGCTTCTCAGGACCGACGCGCTGGTGGGGATGCAGGATATGGGCGCCGCGGGGCTGACCTGCGCGGGCTGCGAGACCGCATCCCGTGCGAGCACCGGGGTCGAGATCGACCTCGCAAAAGTGCCGCGCCGCGAACCCGGAATGACCCCCTATGAAACCTTGCTCTCGGAATCGCAAGAACGCATGCTGGTCATTGTCAAAAAAGGAAAAGAAAAAGAGGTCGAGACCATTTTTACGAAGTGGGACCTCCATGCCGTGAAGATCGGTGAAGTGACCCGTGGCGATAAATATCGCGTGCTGGATGAAGGGAAGTTGGCCGCGGAGATCCCGGCGAAGGCACTCGCGGATGACGGGCCGGTCTATACGCGCGAAGAAGAAAAACCAGCCTATTTGGCCGAAGCTCAGCGACTCGATCTCGGCGCGGTTCCCGAGCCGCGGGATTGCAGTGCCGTACTCCAGCGATTACTTTCACATCCGTCGATCGCCTCCAAAGTCTGGGTTTGGCAGCAGTACGACCACATGGTCCGGACGGACTCGGTCTTTTATCCGGGGCACGATGCGGCGCTTATCCGCATCAAGGGAACACAAAAGGGGATCGCGGTCTCAACCGATTGCAATAGTCTTTATGCTTATCTTGATCCGTTTGAAGGCGGGAAGATCGCCGTTGCGGAAGCGGCGCGCAACGTCATCTGTTCCGGCGCCAAACCAATCGGCATGACGAACTGTCTTAATTTCGGCAATCCCATGAAGCCTGAGATTTTCTGGCAATTTCATAGTGCGGTGTCCGGGATCATCGAATCCTGCAAGGCGCTTGAGATCCCGGTCACGGGCGGGAATGTCAGCTTCTATAATGAGAGCCCGCAGGGCGCCATCTATCCGACGCCTACGATCGGGATGGTCGGCCTTTTGGAGAATATCGAAAAGCGCATTCCGTCGGCCTTTCAAGATGAGGGGGACATTATTTTTCTTGCGGGGGAGACTTTCAATGAACTCGGAGGAAGCCACTACTTGATGATCGAGCACGGTTTGAAGCAGGGTCTGCCGCCACGGATGGATCTCGTGCGCGAAAAAGCGCTTCAGCAATTCATTCTCGCGGCCGCGGAAGGAAAAAAGCTTGTTTCCTGCCACGATCTTTCCGAAGGTGGGCTCGCGGTAGCGCTTGCTGAATGTTGCATCAAAAGCGCCGCGGGCCTGGGTGCTGTGGTGCGAGGTCTTGAGGGTGTTTCGGAACATCAGAAAGGACTTCGCGTGGACGCGCTCTATTTCGGCGAAAGCCAATCACGCGTGATTATCTCGGTCAAGCCTGAGCATCAAAAAGACATCAGATATTTAGCGCAAAAGCAGGGAGTGCCTCTCTATGAGATCGGGAAAGTGGGCGGGGATGCGCTCATCCTGGGAGAACGGATCCGGCTTCCAGTCGGGGACATGGTGAAACTTTTCGAAAACATGATCCACAATATCATGGAGCGAAAATCATGAGCGGCGAAAATATCAAACACCATTGCGGCATTTTCGGCATTTACAACCATCCCCACGCGGCGCGCATCACGCAGCTCGGGCTTTTTGCGCTCCAGCATCGCGGCGAGGAAGCGGCCGGGATCTGCACCAGCGACAGCTCCGATCTTTATCTTGTCAAAAAAATGGGACATGTCGGCGAGGTGTTTGATGAGGAGTCTTTCGCCCAGCTTCCCGGTAAGAATGCCATTGGCCATGTCCGCTATTCCACGACCGGGTCCTCGACGCTTTTGAACGCCCAGCCTTGCAAGGTCGATTATTCGCGCGGGCAGATCGCGATCGCGCATAACGGAAATCTTGTGAACGCGCAGATCCTTCGCGCAGAACTTGAGGCTTACGGTTCCATTTTCGGGAGCACGATCGATTCCGAAGTTTTTGTGCATATGATCGCCAAGCCGTCCTACCGTTCTCATGAAGAGGGCGTGATCGGGGCGGCAAAACGGGCGAAAGGCGCGTTCAGTCTGGTCCTTCTGACCGAGGATCATTTGTTCGGGGTCCGCGACCCGCAGGGGTTCAGGCCGCTTTGCCTAGGAAAATTGGGGAATAGCTACGTGCTTGCTTCTGAGACTTGTGCGTTCGACCTGATCGAAGCCGAATTCATCCGTGAGATCGAACCGGGCGAGATCGTCGTGATCGACAGCAAGGGGCTTCGTAGCCATTTTCCTTTTAAAGATGAAAAACCCGCCAAGGCGCAGTGCATTTTTGAACACGTCTATTTCGCGCGTCCGGACTCGACCATTTTTAATGATAGTGTAGCGTTTGTGCGGGAAAATCTTGGCCGTCAACTCGCGAAGGAGCATCCCGTGGACGCGGACATCGTGATCCCGGTCCCCGACTCGGGAAGTTTCGCGGCGATGGGTTATTCCCGGGAGTCGGGGATCCCGCTTTCGCACGGGTTCGTCCGCAACCACTATATCGGCCGTACGTTCATCAGTCCTTCGGAAGCGGGACGTTTGCTCAAGGTCAAGATCAAATTGAACCCGATCCGGCAGGTCGTGGAAGGTAAACGCGTGATCGTGGTGGACGATTCGATCGTTCGCGGAAACACCGCAAGAAGCCGCGTCAAGCTTTTGAGAGGCGCGGGCGCCAAAGAGGTCCACATGCGGATCAGCGGTCCGCCGCATATTTCGCCCTGTTTTTACGGGATCGATTTTCCTTCCAAAAAGGAGCTCTTGGCGGCCAATAACAGTATGGAAGATATCAAGAAATTTTTGAATGTGGATTCGTTGGGCTACCTGAGCCTGGAGGGAATGCTGGGCGCGACCACGCAGAACCCGAAGGATTTTTGCGCCGCGTGTTACACGGGAAAATATCCGACCAAGATCTACGATTCGGATGACAAGTATAAATTGGAACACAAAAGGAATACCTGCAAAATATGAGCGCCTGGACTTACGAGAAGGCCGGAGTGCCGCACCTGAAGGGCGATCCCGCGTACAACCGGAAGATCGCAGGACTTATACGTTCGACCCGCACTCCGGGTGTTTGCGGAGACACACTCGGATTTGCCTCACTTTTCGACCTTTCGAAGACAGGGATCAAGGACCCTTTGCTTGTGGCTTCGACCGATGGCGTGGGGACCAAGCTGGAACTTGCGCGGCTTCTCGGTAAACACGACACGATCGGGATCGACCTTGTCGCCATGTGCGTGAACGATCTTATTACCTCCGGCGCGCGTCCGCTTTTCTTTCTTGATTATTATGCTTCCGGGAAATTCCAGACGGACGTGATCGGCGAGGTCCTGAAAGGCGTCACCGAAGGCTGCCGGCAGTCGGGTTGCGCACTTGTGGGCGGCGAGACGGCTATTATGCCCGGATTTTATACCGACAAGAAAACAACACTTGCGGCGCAGTATGACATTGCCGGATTTTCGGTCGGCGCGGTGGACCGCAGGAAAGTTGTGACGGGAAAAAAGATCAAAACGGGAGATATCATTCTCGGCATTCAGTCTTCGGGATTTCATTCGAACGGATATTCACTTCTGAGAAAGATCTTTTCCGAAAAAGAACTGAAAGGTTCCGTAGGACGGAAACTTTTGACGCCGACCTTCATTTACGTACAGCCGGTCCTGGCACTTGTGAAAAAAATACCGGTGAAAGGCATCGTCAATATCACCGGAGGCGGTTTTTATGACAATCTGCCTCGCGTGATCCCGAAAAGCTTGGGCGCATGCATTGCCCGTAACTCATGGAAAGTTCCCGAGATCTTCCGTGTTGCACAAAAAGCCGGCGGCATCTCGGCCCATGAAATGTATAAGACCTTCAATATGGGCGTCGGGATGGTGGTGATCCTTGAAAAACGTCATGTCCGTTCTGCTCAAAAAGTTTTAAAGAATTTTAAATTAAATTCCTGGGCGATCGGAAAGATCGTCCGCTCAAGCGGGGTGACCGTCGCGTGAATGCCGTCGGGATCAAAGTCCTTTTGGTGGGTTCGGGAGGCAGGGAACACGCGCTCGCGTGGAAGATCGCGCAGAGTCCGCTCCTTGCAAAGCTTTATGCGGCTCCGGGAAATGCCGGGATCAGCCAGCACGCGGAATGCGTTCCCATCGCCTCGGATGACATCAACGGACTTCTGAAATTTGCGATCCGTGAAAAGATCGATCTGACCGTGGTGGGTCCCGAAGTCCCTTTGGTGGCGGGGATCGGGGATGTGTTCCGTGAAAATGGATTGCTGCTCTTTGGTCCGTCCAAAGAAACGGCGCTTCTTGAAGGAAGCAAGGCTTTTTCCAAAGAGATCATGACGAAATTCGGCGTGCCCACGGCTGCCTACGAGATTTTTACGCACGTGAAAGAAGCCAAGCATTATGTGATCGAGGCCGACATGCCGGTGGTGATCAAGGCGGACGGGCTCGCGGCGGGCAAGGGCGTGGTGATCTGCGAAAGTTCCGGGCAGGCGGTCGCGACGTTGACTCAAATGATGGAAGAAAAACATTTCGGGGAAGCCGGCTCCAAGGTCATCATCGAAAAAAAACTTGAAGGTGAAGAGCTTTCCATTCTCGTGCTGACGGATGGAAAGAAGATCATTCCTCTCGCGAGCGCCCGTGACCATAAGCGGGTGTATGACCACGACCGGGGTCCGAATACGGGCGGCATGGGCGCCTTTTCGCCGAGTATGAAGATTCCGGAGTCCGAGATCGCGGGGATCATCGATATCACGGTGCGTCCGATCCTTGAGGGATTGGCCCGGGACGGGATGCCTTACCGGGGCGTTCTTTATGCGGGGATTATGATGACCAAAGAAGGGCCGTTCGTGCTGGAGTACAATTGCCGGTTCGGAGACCCTGAAACCGAGGTGATCCTGCCACGGCTGCGTTCCGATCTTCTCCCTGTGATGGTGCAGATCGCCAACGGATGTCTGGAAACTCAAAGCCTTGAATGGTATGACAAGGCATGCATTACGGTCGTGATGGCATCGGGCGGGTATCCGGGTTCCTACGCAAAAGGTTTTCCGATCCGGGGGCTTGAGACTGTGAAGGGTCAGCAGGACGTGGCGATTTTTCATGCCGGTACGGCATTTAACGCACAAAAAGAGATCGTGACAGCCGGAGGACGTGTCCTGGCCGTGACGGCTTGGGGTGATACGCTCAAGTCCGCCAATGAACGTGTTTATCAAGTGATCACACAAATCAATTTCGAAGGCGGCTTTTGCCGCCGGGACATCGGCCAGAAGGCCATAGAGGTGTTGCGATGAACGAACTTGTTTCGATCGTGATGGGAAGTGACTCGGATCTGGAAGTGATGCAGGAATGTGCGGAGGTGCTCAAAGAGTTCGGGGTGAGCTTTGAGATGCAGGTGCTTTCGGCACACCGTACACCGATCCTGGTCGCAGATTTCGCGACCCAAGCGACGCAAAAGGGTCTCAAGGTCATTGTGGCCGGGGCGGGCGGAGCCGCGCATTTGGCCGGGGCTGTGGCCGCGAATACGATCTTACCGGTGATCGGGGTGCCACTGGCAGCGACCCAAATGAATGGTTTGGACGCGCTTTTAGCGACAGTCCAGATGCCGGCCGGGGTTCCGGTGGCAACGGTGGCGGTGGGGAAACCCGGCGCACGCAATGCCGGTCTTTTGGCGGTGCAGATCCTGGCTCTTTCGGACGCGAAATTGGCGGAGAAACTCAGGAAATATAAAAATGCTTTGGTGGAAAGCAGCCGGGAAAAGAACAAAAAGTTGCAAGAGAAACTCCGCAAATAGGTCGCAATAACATGCAGGGGGTCTGACGCATCGTGATGGTAACGCCTGGAGTGATCAAGATCGATAGTCACGATCCGGATATGGCGCGTGTCCGGGAAGTGGCACATGCCTGTAAAGAGGGCAAGGTTATTGTGTTCCCCACGGAAACGGTTTATGGGATCGGCGGGATGATGAGCGCTCCGGGGGTCGAAAAGCGTCTTCGTGAGATCAAGGAGCGTTCGGACAAAAAACCCTTTGCCTATCATGTCGGCGATTGGGTGATGCTCGATGCACTCAAGGTCAAAAAAACACCGCTTGTCCGCACGATGGCCCGGCAGTTTTGGCCGGGTCCGGTGACCTTGGTGGTCTTAGACACTGCCGGTCAAAAGATCGGGATCCGGTTCCCAAGGAGCAGGATCGCGCTTGCTTTGATCCAGGAAGTTGGCGAACCGCTTATTGCGAGCAGCGCGAATAGGAGCGGAAAACCCTCGCCTCACACGGCGCATCACGTGATCGAGGAGTTGCAGGGTGCTTTCGATCAGCTGATCGATGGCGGTAAGACCGAGCTGATGCTTGATTCGACGGTGGTGGATCTTACGGGAGAGATCCCGGTCATTCTTCGCAAAGGCGCACAAGGCACGGATGTGGAAAAGGCTGTTGAAAGAATCGTCTCAGGCAAATGCCCGCGCAAACGTATTTTGATCATTTGCACCGGAAATTCCTGCCGTTCACCGATGGCGGAAGGATGGCTTAAACACGAGATCGAAAAAAGGGGATTGTCTTCCGAGATCGAAGTCATTTCCTGTGGGACGAGCGCGCGGGACGGCCTCCCGTGCACACCCGAAGCGGAGCTTGTGATGCGCAATCGTGAGATAGATCTCAGCGGATTTCGCAGCCACCGTTGTCGGAAAGGGGATCTGTGGAGTTCGGATCTTGTTCTCGCGATGTCGACGCAGCACGCAGAAGCCATGGCGGATATGTTGCCTTCGGCGAAGGAAAAGATGATCACGTTGAATGTGGAAGATCCCATCGGGATGAGCATGCAGGTTTACGAGAAGACCTTACTTGATATCGAATCGAAAATGAAACAATATATGGACAAGATACTCCGGTTGGATCAACCTTAAAGGCGGAAACCATGATGAAACCCAAGATTGCGATCGCTGCCGATCACCGCGGCATTCAATTGAAGAACGCGCTGATCGATTTTCTCAAGAACAAACATTTCGAGGTGATTGACTGCGGCGCCTTTACCGACGAGTCCTGTGATTATCCGGATTTTATTATCGCCGCGGCCGAGAAGGTGGCCAGCAAAGAATGCCAACGTGGGATCGGAATCTGTTACACCGGGATCGGGAGCACGATCGCGGCCAACAAGGTCGATGGCGTTCGCGCGGCGCTTTGCCAAAATATCGAACAAGCGCGCCTTTCCCGGGGGCATAATGATTCCAATATGCTGATCCTCGGCTCGGGGTTTTTGCCGCAAGATATTATCCTTCCGCTCGTAGATACCTGGCTCAACACACCATTTGAAAGGGGACGACATGAGGTCCGTGTTAACAAAATCAAGGCTTATGAAAAAAAGCATCATCGATCAAACGCAGCTTAAGAGAACCGATCCGGATATTTATAACGCGATTCGTGCGGAAGTTCGCCGGCAGAATGAGAATATCGAACTGATCGCGAGCGAGAATTTCGCTTCGCTTTCCGTCCTCGAGGCGATGGGATCGGTCTTGACGAACAAATACGCCGAAGGATATCCGGCTAAGCGTTGGTACGGGGGCTGCGAAAATATGGATGTGGTCGAACAACTTGCGATCGATCGCGCGAAGCAGCTTTTCGGGGCCGAGCACGCGAATGTCCAGCCCCATAGCGGGACCTCGGCTAATATCGCGGTCTTCATGGCGCTCTTGAAGCCGGGGGATAAGATCCTGGGGATGGACCTGACGCATGGCGGCCATTTGTCTCATGGCCATAAAATGAATTATTCCGGGAAATTTTATACGATCATTCCGTACGGCGTCAGCCCGAAGGATGAGAGGATCGATTATGACGCCTTGGAGCATTTAGCCAAAGAGCATAAGCCTAAAATGATCCTTTTGGGTGCGTCGGCGTATCCGCGGATCATTGATTTTGAACGAGGACGGAAAATTGCCGACCAGGTCGGGGCGCTTCTGATGGTGGATATGGCGCACTTCGCAGGTCTTGTGGCCACGGGGCATCACCCCAGTCCCGTGCCCTACGCGGATGTTGTGACCACGACGACGCACAAAACCCTTCGCGGTCCTCGCGCAGGCCTGATCCTTTGCAAAGAGAAATATGCGAAAGCGATCGATTCCGCCGTGTTTCCGGGGATTCAAGGGGGTCCGCTCATGCATGTGATCGCGGCCAAGGCGGTGGCGTTGAAAGAAGCCTCGAGCCCGGAATTCAAAGAATACAGCGCTCAAATCGTGAAAAACGCCAAGACACTTGCGAGCTCAATGGCCGCGCGCGGCTGGAGGATCGTCTCCGGCGGTACGGACAATCATCTTATGCTCGTGGACGTGACGGTGAAGGGTTTTAACGGAAAGCAGGTCCAGGAGCTTTTGGACAAGGTAAAGATCACGGTAAATAAGAACATGATCCCGTTCGACAAAGAATCGCCTTTTAAAGGGTCCGGGGTTCGCTTGGGAACGCCTGCCGTGACCACGCGCGGGATGAAAGAAAAGGAAATGGAGCTCATTGCCGAGCTCATCGATGAAACGCTCAAGGCTCCCGGCGAAGAAGCGAATCTTGCGAAAGTTCTTTCGCGGGTCGAAGCTTTGACCCAAAAGTTTCCGCTTTATCCGGAACTTCAATAAAAGAAAAGAGAACGCATGCGTTGTCCCTTCTGCAAACAGGATTCTGACAAAGTGATCGATTCGCGCGGGGCGAACGAAGGGGAGGTGGTTCGCAGGCGGCGCGAGTGCACGGCTTGCAGTAAGCGATTTACCACTTATGAGCGGGTCGAGGAGATCCCGATGTTCGTGGTGAAAAAAGACCATCGTCGCGAGGCCTATGAGCGTTCCAAGGTCCTCGCCGGGGTGTACAAGGCTTGCGAGAAGCGTCCCGTTCCGCTTGCGGCTCAAGAGAAAGTCGCGGATGATCTGGAAACCACGATCCGTGAAAAGTATGACCGCGAGGTTCCGTCCCGGGTCATCGGGGAGTTCATCATGCAGCATCTCGCAAAGATCGATCAGGTGGCTTATGTGCGTTTTGCCAGTGTCTATCGTGATTTTCAGGATGTGGGCCATTTCATGAAAGAGCTTAAGTCTCTGCTGGCGAAGCCGAAATAATCTTCTATCCTTGTCCGGCGTTCTTTTTTTAAAAGGGTGACAAGGATTGCCCCAATTTCATCTTCGATGAAATTGATTGGAATTGGGACTCACAAAAAAAGAAAAGCTTTATTGTTGTCTTTGAAACTGTATTGTATGATACTAACCCAGCAAAGGCCGTGGGCGCGGGTCCGGGACGTCGGATGCGGGAACTCGGTTCAAACTAAAAGGAGAAAGCATTATGGCGAAAGCAAACGCAGCGTTTATGAAACCGATGAATGTAAGTGCAGAACTTGCGGTGGTGGTCGGTAAGGGGCCGATGCCTCGCAGTGAAGTCGTGAAAAAGCTTTGGGAATACATCAAGAAGAATAAGCTCCAGGATCAGGCGAACAAGCGCAACATCAACGCGGATGCCTCGCTCAAGGCTGTGTTCGGCGGCAAGGCGGTCGTCAATATGTTCGAGATGACCAAACTCGTCAGCAAGCACCTTTCTTAGGCCTCTTTCGTTTTTCATCGCTCTGTTCTTTGCTGTAGGGCGGAGGATGGGGTTCATGTAAAAGTCGGATGGGCGGAGAGGGCCCGGAAGCAAAACTTCCGGACCCTCTCCGGCCTGAGAACGAGCCCTTCGTGAGGGGCGGTGTTTGAAATTTTGTTTTTTTCTTTAAACAATCATTCAAGCGATCAGTGAGAAGAGGGACTCTTATGGGGAAGATCGGGATTATTTTGGCGTTTCTCCTTTCCGTTGCCGCTGCTGCCGGCTCTTATTATTTATATCAAGGCTGGGTTGAAGCGCGTACTGTCCGGGGCGTTGTTGAGGCCAAGTACGATCAGGTTAGAGAAAGAATAATCACGGTCCAGTCCGAGAAAGAAAAGATCAAGGCTGAAAAAGAGCAGGCCGCGGCCGAGAGCGAAAAATTTCGGGCCCAGGCCGAGGCTATGCAGACCCAAGTTGGAAAACTTCAGACCGAGCAGCAACAGGCCGCATCCGAAAAAGCCGCACTCGCAAACCAGCTTGAAGAGCGGCAAAGAGTGATCGCAGAGCTCCAGACAAAGATGCAGGAGCTTGAACAAAAGGCTAAAGATGCTCAAGCGGCTTGCGGGGTGACTCCCGCAGATTTGAGAACGAACACCTTAGTTTCGGCCCAACCTGTCACAAACGCATCGGCTTCAACACCGGCCGTTTCCACAGTTGGACCTCCACCGCTTGTTTTTAAACCGGTCACTCCAGCAGGAAAGGCGTCCGGAATGGCCGCTGTGCCGCCCTCTGTGGCTCCGGGCGTTCAAAAGGTTTCACAAGGACCGGAATCTTCTCCTGCCGCGAATCCGGTGGCCACGTCCACACCGCCAACGCAATTGACTTCGGCAGCAGCAACGACAGGTCCCAAAGTCCTCACAGTGAACCGGAAATTTAATTTTGTGGTTATCAACCAAGGACTTCAAGAAGGACTCAAGATGGGGGACAAGCTGAAGGTCCTCAGACAGGGTCAGGAGATCGCAACGGTCCAGATCGAAAAACTCTATGATAAATTTTCCGCGGCCACTCTTATGTCAGAAAATCCCAAGCAGCAGGTTATTGAAGGCGATGAGATCCGCAAGGCTTAAGCTCTTTTTCCTATGCCTGTTGTTGGGCGGAATCCTGTTTGCCTCACGAGCTTTTGCCCTCGAAGAACAAACTAAAAGTGATCTGAGCGATATCAAGACCCGTTTGACAGCCCTCGAGAAAAAGCAAGACGACATTATCGCCAAAGAAAATAAGATCCTCGAAGAGCTCGCGATCGTTAAAATTTGGGTCCACCGGAAATAACTTTTTTCATGCCTTCTCTTTCGTTCACAGGACCCGGCCGGTTTTGCGGGACCTATGCCCCTCCCGGAGATAAGTCCATTTCCCACCGAGCGGTCCTTTTCGGTGCTTTAGCCGAAGGGGAGAGCGTTTATGAGAATTTCCTGGAAGCCGGGGATTGTCTTCACACCCTGGAAGCGATGCGCCGGATGGGCGTTCAGATCCAGCATGAAAAAGGAACGGGCAAGGTCCGGATATCGGGGAAGGGGCTTCATAAGCTTTCCGCTCCGGGGCAGGAACTTTATCTCGGAAATTCCGGAACTTCCTTGAGACTTTTATTGGGGATCCTGGCGGGTCAGCGCTTCGAAGCCGTGTTGGCAGGAGATCCGTCTCTTTCGGTCCGGCCGATGCGCCGCGTGACCGATCCTTTGAAACAGATGGGCGCGCAGATCAAAGGCAAAGACAACGGCAACTTTGCGCCGCTTACGATCCGCGGCGGTAAACTTCGCGGGATTGATTTCGATAACAAGCTTTCGAGTGCGCAGGTCAAGTCCGCGCTTCTTTTCGCGGGGATGTACGCCGAGGGAAGGACGATCGTCCGTGAAGCGATTCCGTCGCGGGATCATACGGAGCGCTTTCTTGAGGCGACCGGTGCACGTTTCCAAAAGATCGGCAACCATCTTATCATCGAAAAGACGGAAATGCTTTTGCCGATCCATGCGTGTATTGCGGGCGATATTTCATCCGCCGCTTTTTTTATCGTGGGTGCCGCGATGACCCCGGGGGCTGAAGTGACCGTTCAGGACGTGGGACTCAATCCCACGCGTACCGGGTTTCTTGAAGTTCTGAAACGTATGGGCGCAAGGGTTGAAACACAGATCACGCAGACGGTCCCTGAACCGATGGGGACGATCCGTGTGTGGGGCGCGAAGCTAAAAGGTACTGGGATTACGCATGAAGAAATCCCGTCCCTGATCGACGAATTGCCTGTTTTGATGGTTGCGATGGCGCTCGCAGAAGGAGAAAGTCTTATTTCGGGAGCGGCAGAGCTACGCGTCAAAGAAACCGATCGCATTCAATCCATGGTCCGGAATCTCAAGGCTATTGGGGCATTGATCGAGGAACTTCCGGACGGTTCTCTGATCCGGGGCGTGGAGAGATTCCATAGTGCAACCGTCGAAAGTTTCGGGGATCACCGGACGGCAATGAGCATGGGCGTGGCAAGCCTCGCCGCGAAGGGGACGATCACGGTGACAGACACAGCATGTATCGCGACTTCTTACCCTGCCTTTACGGACCATTTTCACCGGCTTCTCAAGGTTTGAAACACGAGGTTGTTTTGGTTTGACAGTGAAAAAGGCTTTCGATATACTACGGCTTCTATAAACGCCAGCCCACACAACAGATACGAAAAGGCAAAGCCCATGTTTCTAATCGATAGACTGTTAGGATTCTTCTCGAGCGATATTGGTATCGATCTCGGTACCGCGAATACCCTCGTTTATGTCAAAGGCCAGGGAGTCGTGTTGTGTGAGCCTTCCGTGGTCGCTATTGACCGTTCGACCCATCAAGTGCTTGCCGTCGGAGAAGAGGCCAAGCGCATGCTCGGCCGCACGCCGGGAAACATCACCGCCATCCGGCCCATGAAGGATGGTGTGATCGCCGACTTTGATATCACCGAAGCCATGCTCCGTTATTTTATACGTAAGGTCCATCGCCGCAAGACCGGTATCAGCCCGCGTGTTGTCATCGCGGTTCCGAGCGGAATCACCGAGGTCGAAAAGCGCGCCGTAAAAGATTCCGCGGAGCGGGCGGGAGCCCGCACGCCGGTTTATCTTGTGGAAGAACCCATTGCGGCAGCGATCGGCGTCGGACTTCCGATCCATGAGCCGGCCGGTAACATGATCATCGATATCGGCGGCGGGACGACCGAGATCGCCGTGATCTCGCTTTCAGGCATCGTGTTCGCCAAAAGCATCCGTATCGGCGGCGATGAGTTCGATGAGTCGATCATGTCGCACTTGAAGAAGGCCTATAATTTGATGATCGGGGAGCGCACGGCCGAAGAGATCAAGATCCGTATCGGTTCTGCGTACCCTCTTGAAGAAGAAACGACACTGGACGTCAAGGGACGTGATGTCCTCGCTGGATTGCCGAAAACAATCAGTGTGACCAGCGAAGAGATCCGGGAAGCTCTCTCTGAGCCGCTTTCCACTATTCTCGAGGCCGTTCGCATCGCGCTGGAGCGCACACCGCCGGAACTATCCGCGGATCTGATTGATCGGGGTCTGGTCTTAGCAGGAGGAGGATCGCTTTTAAGGGGATTTGATAAACTGATCAGCGAGGAAACAGGGCTTCCTGTGCACATCGCGGATGATCCTCTTACCGCCGTGGCGCTTGGTACGGGTCGTTATTTAAGCGATTTTCATCTTTTGAAGCGTTTGTCGGTGAACAGCAACGCTACCCGGGAATACTGAAAGTTTTTTTGTTTTAGCGCCCCTCCGAAAGCAGTCTCCTGACATCTGAGGAAGTCGTTTTTTCAGGATCTTTTTGCTTTTATCGCTTATCGGAGATTTTGCCCTCATGCGGCGCTGGCGTTCGTATTATTTTTTTGGGGTTCCCGTCGTTGTCCTCATCGTTTCTTTTCAGTATCCCCGCGTCAACGAGTCCGTCCATTCTGTTTTCTCTACCCTGGCCCGGCCTGCGGTTGTGCTCGGAAGCAGTGTTCGGGACGGCCTCTACGCGATCCGCTACCAATCCGGAAATTTTCTGGATGCGGTCGGAAAGCAAAGGGAATATCTCGCGCGCATTCAGGAACTTGAGGGGCAGCTCGTCCGTTTTCGTGAAATGGACCGGGAGAACCAGCGACTCAAGAAGCTTCTCAATTTCAGTCTGCCGCTTGCCACGCGCACCATCGGGGTCCGGGTGATCGGGGAGGATGTGACCCCTTGGAAAAAAATCGTTCTCTTGGACAAAGGAAGCCGCAACGATCTTAAGAAAGATATGGCCGTTGTTGTGCCGGAAGGGTTGGTGGGACGGATCCTGGAAGTCGAGCCTTACACGGCTCATACGATCCTTTTGTTGGACCCGGATTCCCGCGTGAGCGCGCTGACCGCGACAAGCCGCGCACAGGGAATCGTCGCTGGGATCGGCACGGACAAGCTCCAAATGAAGTATCTGGCCCTGGATGCCGAAATTGAAGTCGGGGAAGATGTCACCACGTCCGGCATCGGGAGTGTTTTTCCGAAGGGCCTCCAGATCGGGAAGATCGAAGCGATCGAACGTGACAGCGACGGATTGCATCTTCTCGCTCTCGTCAAACCCGCTGTGTCATTCTCCAAACTTGAGGAAGTGCTATGCATCGTCTCGTCTCCGCAAAAGTAATTCTTTATTTTATTTTGCTTGCGGTCCTGGATGGGTCTGTGATGCCGGCCTTTCAGATCCGTTCCACGTATCCGAGCCTTCTTTACCTTTTCATTTGCTACGCTGCTTTTGAATGGGGGGCGACCAAGACCGTTTATGTCGCGTTCTGGGCCGGGCTTCTGCGGGACCTTTTGGGGGGCGGGTTGATCGGGCTTGATGCGATCCTTCTGGTCGTTTTAGCTCCGGCGCTTGATTTCTTGATCCAAAAAATGGAGCGACAGTTGCCGGGGATCCATTTCATCATTACGTTCCTTTTTGTCTTCTGCGCGGGGGCTTTAAGACTTCTGGTGAGCTATGCGGGTGAATTGCCGCCATCCTTTGTTGGGAACTATTTGGGGATGATCACGATGACAGCGCTTTATACAACCGCGCTCTTGCCTCTCTTTAATTTTCTAACAGACCGGTGGTTCGGCCATTCTGCCGCCAGACAATACGAGCTTTTCCGATGATGTTCACACGGTTTCATTTCTTCCAGACGTTCGTTTTTATTCTCATGGCCCTTCTGGGGCTGGGGCTCTTCCAAACGCAGGTTTTGCGCGGGTCTTACTACTACGAACTCAGCAAGCGTAACCGAGTTCGCCTTATTCCTCTCGAAGCTCCGCGCGGACGCGTGCTCGATCAGAAGGATCGGTTGCTTGCCGCGAATCGTCCTTCCTACAACGTCATTGCGATTCCGGAAGATATCACCCCTGAGGTTTATCCAAGGCTCGCGAAGTTATTGGAGATTCCGGAAAAGGAGGTCCGACGGCGCATGAGTGCGGGCCGTGAGTATCCATTCGCGCCGGCGGTGATCAAGGAAGATGTTCCTCAAGAACTCGCATTCCTCATTGAAGAACGACGGCCGGAACTTTCCGGCGTAAGTGTTCGTGTTGAGGGCATCCGTTATTATCCTTACGGCGAAACGGCTTCGCACGTGATCGGCTACATTGGGGCGGTGAGTCCCCGCGAGTACGAGGATATGGACCACGACAGGTTTGGAATCAACTCCAAGATCGGTCGGGCCGGGATTGAAAGGGCTTTTGATGATGATCTTCGCGGGTGGCGGGGCGGGCAACAGATCGAAGTGGATGCGCGCGGGCAAATGGTCCGGGTGCTTTCAGATCGCAAGCCCGAGGCGGGTTCCGATATCAAGCTTACGCTGGATCTCGAATTCCAAAAGAAGATCATGAGCATGGTCAACGGTCTGCATGCAAGCATTGCCGTTCTGGACCTCGAGACGGACGGGCTTCTGGCGCTGGCCAGCGCACCGGCCTATGATCCGAATATTTTTGTTTCCCCGGCGGCCAGTGAACAGCGTCTCCGTATCCTGAAGGACGAGAACTCTCCGATGTTGGATCGCGGGATCAACGCCGCTTATCCTCCCGGTTCGATCTTCAAACTGGTGACGGCGCTCGCCGGACTCGATCTCGGGAAGATCACTCCCCAAACACGGTTCCGGTGTACCGGTACTTTTCAATTGGGTCCGAAATCAAAACCCGTGCATTGCTGGAATCATGAGGGTCATGGGAGCCTTAATCTTTACGAGGCTCTCGAGCGTTCCTGTAACGTCTATTTTTTTAATGTGGCCAAAAGATTAACGCCGGATGAGATCGCACATTATGCCCACGAACTCGGTCTCGGCGAGCCCCTCAAGCTCGAGATCTCGCGCATGGCTCCGGGTCTCATCCCTGATTCCGCATGGAAGAAAGAGCATTTCAATCAGCCTTGGTTCCAGGGTGAAACTCTCAATATGGCGATCGGGCAGGGTTATATGCTTGTGACTCCCTTCGAGATCCTCCGCCTTACTTCGATCATCGCGAAGAACGGCAAAGTCGTGGAGCCCCACCTGGTCGTTCAAGACAGCACGGTGATGCCGGAGATTCCCCGGGTAGCCATTCGTGAAGAGAATCTTGAAGCGGTCAAAAGGGCCATGCTCCAAGTCGTGGAATCAGATTACGGGACCGGGCAGTTGGCGCGCGTGGATTTTGATAAACTGGCCGGCAAGACCGGGACCGCTCAGGCGCCGCCCCAGAAGGCGCACAGTTGGATGACCGGATTTTTCCCCTACAAAAATCCGAAGATCGCGTTCGTCGTGTTCGTGGAGCATGGCGGATCCGGGGGTGTCACAAGCGCGCGTCTTGTGAAGCAGATGCTCGAGGCGTGGAGGGACCTTCATGTTGCGCCGGTGGCTTAACGAGATCCATTTCCCGCTTTTTTTTGCGGTGGTGGCTTTGGCCGCGATCGGGATCCTTTTTATTTACAGCGCATCTTATCGTGACCCAGGGAATTATGAGGCCAAGCAGGTCTTCTGGATTTTGGCGGGTTTGGTGGTGCTGATCAGCGTTCCCTTTATCGGATATCGTCCCTTCCTGAGCGTTTCTTATCCTTTTTATTTTCTGACGCTCATTTTGCTTGTCTTGGTCGATTTTTTTGGAAGCAAGGTTTTGGGTGCTCAGAGATGGCTGACGTTAGGTCCCATTGCGATCCAGCCTTCGGAATTCGCGAAAGTCGGAGCGCTCCTGGCCGGTGTCAATTTCTTGGGATCCCATCATCCATGGGAAGGTCAGACTAAGACGGTAAGTGTCGCGCTCTTGCTTCTGGCCGTGCCGCTTTTTCTGATCATCAAACAGCCCGATCTCGGAACGGCACTTCTTTTTATCCCCATGTCGATCGTCATACTTTTCCTGTGGGGTGTGCGAAAACGTTTTCTCATTACGAGTCTGAGCGCACTGTTGCTTGCAGCTCCTTTAGCCTGGGGATTTCTCAAGGGTTATCAGAAGAAGCGTTTGATGGTATTTCTTAACCCCAGCCTGGATCCTCTGGGTTCCGGCTACACGGCTCTCCAGTCCAAGATCGCGGTCGGGTCGGGAGGGTTTTGGGGCAAAGGATATTTGGCCGGGACGCAAACGCAACTTCATTTTGTTCCCGAACATCACACCGATTTCATCTTTTGCGTGATCGGAGAGGAATTGGGATTTCTCGGAAGTCTTCTCGTGTTGTGTCTCTACGGGTTCCTTTTTCATTCGATCTTTCTGGTCATGCAGCATACAACGGACGTGAAGGCGAAGATGCTTTGCGGGGGGGTGCTCGCGCTCCTTTTTTCGCATGTGATAATCAATGTCGGGATGACCATCGGACTGATGCCGATCGCCGGAGTGCCGCTTCCCCTGGTCAGTTACGGGGGGTCTTCTTTCATCATGACCTGTCTTTGTCTGGGGCTTGTCTTGAGCGTCTACAAAGAACGGTCGATATTTTGAGAAGCATTTGCCATCAATAGGCTCGGTCGATACAATGGCGTTCGCCTTAAGTAAGGTACGAAGTTGTTTCGGGGTGCCCCAATTTCGATTTGAAATGATCGGAAAATTGGGACAACCCCGAAGTTCCGATATAAAAAAATCACAAGGTCACTTCGGGGTGTAGCTCAGGGGCTAGAGCGCTTGCTTTGGGAGCAAGATGTCGGAGGTTCAATTCCTCTCACCCCGACCCTTTTTTTGCGTTGATATAGAAAACCGAAGGTTTTCTTCCTGAGAGACAAAAAAAGGGTCTGTCCTAATGCGTTTTTTGTATTAGGGCGGTTTGGTTTAGTAACACTTGCGCCGATGCGCAAATGCGAGGTTACCACGATTTGATGTCAATCGTGTGCCGCCTCGATCGGGACCCGGCTTGCACGCCGGGTAAAGGGATTTCGTTAAGTTTTTTTAGGGGAGGTCGATAGCACACCTCTCGATGATCCTATTAAAAAAATGGAAATATCGGTTGCATCATTAAATTTTTTTTAGTAAAGTAAATCCAGAACGGAATCTTGAGGGATTCAAAAGTTTCACGTTCTAACCAACAGGAGGAAAACCAATGAAGAAGATCATGAGTCTGGTGATTGTACTCTCCATGCTGCTCGCGCCGTTGGCTTTTGCCGCGAGTCCGTGGGTGGATGGAAAAACCTATGGTGAGAAGGTTTCGGGAAAGCTCGGGTATGGCTTGACCAACACGGTTCTTGGTTGGACCAAGATTTTTACCACTCCGAACCAATACTCCAATGAGAAGAAGAATGTTTGGCAGGGCGTTGGACAGGGTTTGATGGATACCTGTGTCACCACGGTTCTTGGTGCCGTTCAGTTGGTCACCTTCCCGATCCCGGCTGACATTGAAATTCCAAGCCCGGTGGATCTTAGCGGAAAATAGTTGTTTGTATTTTGTATTCGAAAAAGAGGGGGTTTCGCGACCCCCTCTTTTTTTTTGATTTGATTTAGGATTTATCTTCCAGATCTCTCACGATGTGCCAGAGGCCTTGATCATGCCAAGACGTCGATGGACTATATATCTTGCCTCCCAGTCTTCCCGGAGACGGGAACTTCTCAAAAGTTTAAAAGTTCCTTTTAAGATTATCTCAAGTGCGTACCGTGAGCGGTGGTGCCGGAAAACCACTCCCGAGGTCCTTTGCATACGCCACGCGATCGGAAAAGCCCGCAAAGCCGCACTTCCAAGCGGCGGGCGTTTTGTTTTGGGAGGGGACACGATTGTTTGGCATCACGGTCGCGGTCTCGGAAAGCCTCGAAACCGTGCCGAAGCTTTGCGTATATTACGCAGACTTTCGGGGAGAAAACATGCCGTTTATACCGGCCTTGCGATCTGGGACCGGAAAACAGGATGCGTGTTCACCGGATGCGCCAGGACCGATGTATGGATGAAACCGGTCGGAGAAGCCTGGCTCCAAAAATATGTGGACACCATCCATCCTTTTGATAAAGCCGGAGCTTATGCGATCCAAGGCAGGCTTAAGATTGTGCGGAAGATCCGGGGTTCCTATTCGAATGTGGTGGGCCTGCCCAAAGAACTGCTTCAAAAGATGCTCAAAGAAATAGAACGAAGTTCCGATGTTCCTGAAGAGCGGAGGATAGTGCACTTCGAGGGTTGATAAGTGAGACGCATCATTTGGGTCCTTCTATTTTTGGCGTGCGGTGCCTTGCAAGGGGAATGGTTTTGCATGGCGGCGAATCCCCAGCATGAACGAGATCCCGAGCCCGAGGATTACCAGCTTCTTCGTGAGATTATCAATACAGAGTTTTCCGGCCAGGCCCCGCACGAGTGGGGGGAAGCGGTCTCCGGCGTCAAGACACGTCTTAAAACCGAGGACAAGGTCTTGGCGCTCGGTGTCGACACCTGTGATCTGATGGACAAGGGCCAAGACGCGAAATTGATCAAATTCCTGACGGCTGAGAACATTCCCGCGACTTTGTTTGTTTGCGGGGATTGGGTCGACAAGAACAGCGCAATGCTCAAAAAGCTTGCCGCCAATCCTCTTTTTGAGATCGCAAATCAGGGTGTGTCGCGTAAGGCGTGTTCCGTGAACGGGAAGAGCGCAAACGGAATCCCCGGTACAGGCAACATCGGAGAACTTTTTGCGGAGATCGAACGGAATGCCAGAAAAATCGAAGCGATCACCGGTATTCTGCCGCAATATTATCACGCCGGATCCGGTCACTATGATGAGGTGGCGGTGCGCATTGTCAAGGCGCTTGGGTACGAAGCCCTCGGTTCTTTCGACCGTGGAGCGCAGGGCAAGAATTTTGGACAGAAAAAGATCCTGGATGTGCTCGTGAACCCCGCCGCGGGCGCTATCGCGATCCTTGGAGGCGTCTCGCTACAAAGTTCCTTCGTGGATAGCGTGATGAAAGCAGTTCGTGAGCTCCGCGCCAAGGGCTACAAGTTCGTCAAAATCTCCGATTATCCGTTGGAATGAAAAAAGCCATCGGACCCTCCGGAAAGTATTCCGTGATTGAGATCGCCTTGTGTGGTCATGGCCTTCGCGCTCAGGAAAAAGTGTCGGCCCGGGCACTTCTTTTAAGTTGCCGGATCCCGGGACGCGATCTCGTCTTTTCCGATTACAAAGACGCGTTCCGTGTTAACTGCTACACTCGTTCCGCAAAGAAAGTCCGAGAGGTTAAAAAGAAATACAAGACATGGGACCTCCGCGGCTCTCTTACCCTTAAGGTCAAGAGGCTCAGGCGGTGCGACTGGTTCGATAAATGGAAACGGGATTATCATATAAAGCCCCTTGGTGCCAAGTTCGTGATCGTACCGTTTTGGGAGAGGCTCAAATTCAAGCCTGGCGGTCCACGTATACCGGTCTATCTGGAACCGGGGAGCGCGTTCGGATCCGGGTATCATGAGACCACGCGTCTTATCGCACGATTGCTCGAGTCGCTTGCCGGGAAGATCGGGAGCTTTCTCGATATTGGGTGCGGGACCGGGATCCTGTCGGTCGTGGCGGCGAAATTGGGTGCCGGGAAGATCACCGGATACGACAATGATAAGCCCTCAATCTTTGTTGCCCAGGAGAATTTCCGGAGGAATCAATGCGAGAACGGGAGGTTTTTTTACGCGCAGCTCAAGAGGACGAAAGTCTCCGGCTATTTTGACACCGTCGGCGCGAACCTGCTTTCCAAGACCCTCTTGGAACATCGTGAGAGGATCATCGCCCGTGTTCGCCCGGGAGGTCATCTTCTTGTGTCGGGGATCGCCATTCAGAACTTCCCGGCATTCAGGCGTGGATTTTTCGGGGCTCCGTTGAGGTGCTTAAAAATCCTCCGCGGGCGCCGGTGGATCGCCGTGCTTTATAAAAGATGTCAGGCAGTCAATTAATGCCTGTCTCAACACCTTTCAATTTTAGTTTTGTTGAAATGGGGGCTGCCCAAACTACCATTTTGGGAACGAAATGATAAGTTTGGGCTGTCGCCTTAAAACGTGTTTTGTTACAATAGCGCGTCCCAATACTTATCAATTTTAACAAAGATGAAATTGGGGCGGCACTGATTACCGTGGATTAGAAGAAAATATGAATCAGGGCCGTCTTTGCACCCAGAGGAACCTATGGAAACGATCCAGACAGACATTGCAGTGATCGGGGCGGGGCCCGGCGGCTATACGGCCGCATTTTATGCCGCTGCCCGCGGCAAAAAAGTTGTTCTGATCGAACAGGAAAAGCGCCTTGGCGGCGTGTGTCTGAACCGCGGTTGCATCCCTTCTAAAACCCTTCTTCATCTTGCCAAGCTCATTTTTGAGACAGCGGAGAGCGAAAAATGCGGTGTGACATTCGCGAAGCCCGTCGTCCATCTCGATCAATTACGTGCATGGAAAGAGTCTGTTCTTGAAAAGCTCGGTGCCGGGATCGCGAACCTTGCCGGCCGTAGAAACGTTCGGGTGATCACGGGCCACGCGGCCTTTGAAGGGCCGAAGTGCCTGCTCGTCGAAACTTCGGAAGGCCCTCAGCAGATCCAATTCGGCAAAGCCATTATTGCTGCCGGCTCACGAGCCGCGTTGCCATCTATTTTTGATATCAAGGACGCACGGGTCATGACCTCGACCGAGGCCCTGGCGCTTCAGGATATTCCGAAGAAAATGCTCGTGGTGGGTGGCGGGTACATCGGTATGGAGCTTGGTACTGTTTACGCCGCGCTTGGCAGTGAAGTGACGGTTGCGGAGGCGCTTGGCGGGATCCTGCTTGGAGCCGATGCGGATCTTGTACGGCTTGTCCAGGAGCGTGCCTCAAAGATCTTTAAAGAGATCCGGCTCAATGCCAAAGTGACTCAACTGAAACCGCTTCCGGAGGGGATCGAAGTCCGGATGACGATCGGTAGCGAGGAAAAGCGGGAAGTTTATGACCGTGTCCTTGTTTCGATCGGAAGAACGCCGAACGGTCAGGACCTGGGTCTTGAGAAAACAAAAACTCACGTGGATTCGAAAGGTTTCATTCAAGTCGACGCGCGGCAGCGAACCGCGGAGCCGGACATTTACGCCATCGGCGATGTTACCGGAGGCATGATGCTGGCTCACAAGGCATCGAAAGATGCGAAAGTGGCCGTGAACGCGGTGCTGGGGGAAGTGGGTGTTGCGAAAGAGCCGTTGATCCCCGCGGTGGTCTTTACGGATCCGGAGCTTGCTTGGTGCGGACTGACCGAAGCTGAGGCGAAGGCTAAAAATATTCCCGTTCAGATCGTGAAATTCCCGTGGTCTGCTTCCGGCAGGGCACTTACGCTGGAGAGGACGGACGGCGCGACGAAACTTCTTGTGGATCCCCACACGGAAAAGATCCTGGGGGTCGGCATTTGTGGCGCCGGGGCCGGGGAACTTATCAGTGAAGGGCTTCTGGCCGTCGAGATAGGGCTTAGGGCGCAAGACTTGGCCCGGATCGTTCACCCTCATCCGACTCTCTCCGAAACCCTCATGGAATGTGCCGAGATGTTCTACGGTCACGCCATCCACGCCTATTCCCGGAAACGTGGTTAAATAAAGCGGTCTTTCATGCAAGATTCTTCCATAAATCAGCAGGCGTCTCCTAAAAGACGGCGATTGCGTTACAAGGGAACCCATCCGCGCCGGTTTGAGGAAAAATATAAAGAACTGAACGCGGAGAAATATCCTCAGGACATCGACAAGGTCATGAAGAGCGGGAGGACGCCCGCAGGTTCGCATCGCCCCATTTGTGTTCAAGAGATCCTCGAAGTGCTTCGCCCCAAGCCCGGCCAGACAGGTTTGGACGCAACGCTGGGGTTTGGGGGACATGCCCGGGAACTTCTCGCGCGCATTACTCCGGGCGGCCGTCTTTTCGGGATCGATGTGGATCCCATCGAGATCATGCGTACGGAGGCACGTCTCCGGAGCTTAGGTTTTAACGAGAAGCAACTCGTGGTCCGGAGGATCAATTTCGCGGGGATCCTGAAGCTCCTTGAGGACGCCGGCGGCGGTTTTGATTTCATCCTGGCGGATCTGGGCGTTTCCTCCATGCAATTGGATGATCCTTCGCGTGGCTTTACATTCAAAGTTGAAGGACCTCTTGATCTCAGGTTTAATCCCAAACGAGGCCAGCCGGCCGCGGCCCTCATTCGATCGATCCCGGAAAAAGACCTCGAAGAAATGCTCCGGATCCATTCCGATGAACCCCACGCCCGAATGATCGCGAAGGCCATTTCCAAAGCCCGGGAAGGGATCTTGACCACGACGGCTCTTGCGGACATTATCCGGAAAGCGTTGCCGCGCGTATCGCCTTCAAATACTGAAGAAACGATCACAAGATCGATCCGGAGGACTTTTCAAGCATTACGTATTGCCGTCAATGACGAGTTCGGGGCGCTCGACCAATTCTTAAGGAATCTGCCTCACTGTCTTAGATCCCATGGAAGGGTCGCGGTCCTGACTTTCCATTCGGGGGAAGATGACCGTGTTGTTCGTTCTTTTCGAGAAGGATCCGAAACCGGGATCTATGCAGAGTGGGGTCGCGACCCTATACGCGCCACTTCTAAGGAATGTTACGATAATCCGCGCTCTAAAAGCGCGATACTGCGTTGGGCCGTCAGGAAATAGAGAAAGGCGATACTTTTCCGCGATGTCCTTGAATTCCCGTGGGATCAAGGCGCGAGTACGGATTCGACCATCGCTTCTCCGGTGTCTTTTATGTTGATGCTAGAGGAAAAGAAGTCTATCTTAACGGCTTATTGTTCAAGAATGGGTGCACTATGCAGCACGGTACTTTGAAGGCAGACCCTGCGGGTTAAGAACGGAGGTGTTTCATGAAACGTTGGCCGATGTGGGTCGCGCTCTTATACGCGGTCACTCTTATCGTGTTGACCGCTCCGGCAGTAAGTTTGGTTTTTATATCCCATAAGGAAAAAATGGATCCGGGGACGCTTTTCGGTAGCTGGGAGTACTGGGTGTGGATCGTCATTCTGATGCTGAACCAGTGGGCGCTTTTGTCGCTTCCGGTCGATCTCGCGAATCAACGGCCGGCAGGGAAGCGGTCGCTTATTTTCCAGATCACCGCGTCCGCCCTGTCCATGGGCCTTCTGATCGCAGGACTGGCGGTGGGCGTAGGCGAGGCCGTAAAGGGGGACGCATCGTTCGGTTACACCGGTTGGATATTCTTCGGAGTCTTGGGGGTCTCTTGGCTTTTTTGGGCGCGTGTTTTCGCGACCTGGAGCCGGAAGCTTGAAACCGGGGATCTTATCAAACAAACCTGCCGCACGCTTTTTAAGGGCAGCGTTCTTCAACTTCTGGTGGTGGTGCCTTGCCATATTTATGTCCGGAGCAAGGAGTATTGCTGTGCGGGGTTCGGGACCGCGATCGGGCTCGCGTGCGGCCTGGCGGTGATGTTTGTTTCTTTCGGGCCCGGAATTTTCTTCTTATATGCGGAGCAATGGAAGAAGATGAAAGGCGAGAAGCAGCAGCACTTGTGAGATTGCACTTGATTTAGGCGATCCCGCGTTACCTACCGGCCAGGGTTGCGGTTTCCAGGACGATACAAAACGTTAAGAGGAGTCATATGAAAATATTCGGAAAAGGAAAATCGTTGCTAAAATCCAATCCCAAAGGAACAGGAACGGAACTACCTGAAATCATTGCGCTTATGGCGAAGATCGTCGAGAGGCTCGAAGCCCTGGAAAAGAAAACGGATCTGGTGATCAGCCAAACGTCGTCCGGGGCTTTCCCGGGGCGGAATTTTTCGCAGCCAGCCTCTCAGTCCATCATTTCATCCCAGCCGTCTCGGCCATCCAATCCGTCCGAGCGTCCGAACGAAATGAAACCGGTCCAGAATCGTCCCCATGGACATGCCCAAGGACGCAGGGAAAAGATCTTACATAAAGCGGTTTGTGCCGACTGTCATAAAGACTGTGAAATTCCCTTCAAGCCTACCGGAGAGCGGCCAGTCTATTGCAAGGAGTGCTTTTCGAAACGCAAGGCCGGTAATCCAGTTAAGTTGAATGATAGAAATCAACAGGCCGCCGACCTTCCCAAGGTGACGGGTCCGGTGGATTCTCATCAGCGACAGGTGATCGTTACAAAAAAAGGAGTGGGGAAAGTGACAGTCTCCGAGATCGTCCGTCCTTCCGCGCGTGATATTTCCCAGAAAGGAAAAAGCCGTACGCCGGAAAAAAAACCCAAAAAATGAAAATGGCGCTGTTAGGTTAGATGGAAAAAAGCATGCATTTGAAAACCGGTCGGGGATATACCTACGTAGAGAGTGCAAAAAGTCTCGCGCAACTCACCGAAGAACTCCTGGCGACTTCACGCGTGGGCCTGGACACAGAAGCCGACAGCCTGCACCATTATTTTGAGAAGGTCTGTCTGATCCAATTGAGTTTTTCAGGGGCGAACTATGTTGTTGATCCTCTCGCCGGTTTCTCGCTCACGGAATTTTTGGAAGTATTATCCCGGAAAGAGTTGATCCTTCAAGGTGCGGACTATGACCTTCGCATGTTGAAAAAATCATTTGAGTTCAGGCCGAAAACCCGTGTTTTTGACACGATGCTGGCGGCCCAGGTGTTGGGATATGAAAAGATCGGTCTCGCGGCATTGGCCGAGAAGTTTTGCGGGGTCGCACTTTCGAAAACGGGCCAAAAATCCGATTGGGCGAGGCGGCCCTTGTCCGCCAAGCAGCTGGACTATGCCTCGGACGATACGAAATATTTGGAAACGATTGCCGATGCTCTCGCTCGGAGCCTTCGGGAGTCAGGGCGGGCGGACTGGCACAGGGAATGCTGCGAACGCGTGGTCGAGACCTCCGGTCTTGAGGGGAAAAGTGACGCGAAAGAAACTTGGCGCATTAAGGGGTCCTACGGGTTGGCCCCGAAGGAGCTTGTCTTTGTGCGGGAGCTTTGGAAATGGCGGGATGAGGAAGCCCGTCGGAGAGATCGCCCGCCTTTTATGATCCTGCTGAATGAAGACCTGATCGAACTTGCCCGCTGGCGGGTGCAAAGTCCGCACGAACCACTTCACCCAGGACCGAAATTCATGAAAAGGATCACCGGAGATCATCTCGCCCGTTTGGAAGGTGCGATTCGCTTCGCGGAGAATCTTCCTTTGTCGGAATGGCCGGTCGCTCCGGAGAGGATCCGGTCGAGAGAAAGGCAGCCTTCTTCGGAGAAAGTGGAGGCCTTGCTCGCCGCATGCAAGACCCTAGCGGGGGAGCTTAAGATCGAACCTTGTTTTCTGGCTTCTCGCGCCACCTTAACGGCTGTGGCCCGCCACGAACCTCGCTCGATCGAGAAGGCTATGGAGGTGAGCGGCATGATGCGTTGGCAGGCCGTGCTGATGATGCCCGTCATCCGGAACGTGCTGGGAATTCCTGAGTGATCCGAACCTTAAGCCTTTCCCCAGGCAGACGTTCGAAGCTAGAACGAGGTCCCTGCAGCTCAAACAAAAACTTGGGAAAAAACGGTAATTTGGTATAATACGCCCCTCCTTTTAGAAGCGGTTCCGGACCAGGAATGTAAAGCGGTATTGTCTTTTTATAATCACACGGTTTCATGAGCGCAAAAAAATTTTGGAAAGTTTTTAAACCCTTTAAAAATAGGACAGATGAAATGCCCTCGATTTTCAAGACCCTTCGATCCTTCATCGCTATCCCGGCCCGCGGAGTCTTGGCGGCCCTTCTCCTGAGCTTCACGCTCACGACTCATGCTTGGGCGGCTTCGACATTCAATTTGCTGGATGCTCGTGAACGGGGAACGACAGTCACGGGCGCTGCCAAGGGCACGCTGACTCCGACCTTCGATGAGGCGATCAAAAAGGATGTTCTGGAATTCGATTACTCGATCCCTCAAGGCGCTACGGTTACGGTGTGGACTAGGGATTTTCCCGAAGGGCTTACGTCTTCGGCGGTCAACAAAGCCAAAATCAGCGTCAAGACATTCGTGGCCGTTCAGGCGGACGAAGTTTCCGTAACGGTGGAAGTGCGCGGGACCCAAGGGATTCAGTCGGTCCCTCTTCGTCTTAAGGATGGTTGGAATTCCGTCGAAGCAACGCTCGATCGGGCCAGGACCGGCGCTTTAAAAGAAGTTGTTTTTGTGGTCGGTCCGAAAGGTACCGCCCCGGCCGTTAAAGGAACCTTGTCTTTTTCATTGGAATTCGTCCAGCAAGCGGCGGTTGTCAAACCCGTGACGCCTTCCGCGGGCACGCCTACCGTAGCAAAAACCGCGTCAAGCGCTATCGCAAAAACAGTGGCTACTGGTGTTGTGAAAACCCGCACGACGTTTGCTCCCCGGGCAGCCGCAACGCCTGCGGCAGTCCCCGCAGCCAAAGTTCTCGCAGCCGCAAAAGCAGCGCCGGTTACCATGGCCAAAATTCCTGCGGTTGTAAAGGCAGCAACTACCGTGACTCCTACTAAAACTTCCATGCCGTCCGTTCGTTCCTCGTTCGGCCTTCTGGATGCCGGGGACAGGGGAGTGTCTCCTAGCGGGTCCGCCAAAGGTGATATGACGTCTTCGTTTGATGAAGAATCGAAAAAAGATGTTTATGACCTGGGATATACATTACCGGAGGGATCTTCGATCACCGTCTGGACGAAAAATTTCCCCGCCAACCTGACCGGTACACAAATGAACACGATCGAGTTCGGTCTCAGGGTGCTTGAGGCATCGCAACTCACTCAGCTCTCGATCACGGCAGAAGTGGTTGGAGCGGCAAATACGCAGAGGATCCCGCTCGGTCTGAAGCCGGGATGGAATGCCATCCGGAAATCAGTCCATTGGAAGGAGATCGGCGAGCTGAAGGAAGTGAACTTTATTATCAGCCCCAAAGGGCGCGCGGGTTCCGTCAAGGGTACCTTGTATCTGGGGTTCGATTTCTGCAAAACGACTTTCTTAAAACAATACCTTGTGGCCATAAAATTCGGATCGGTCCTGATCCTTGCGTTCCTCCTGGCTCTTTTGGCTGCTTTTTTGGGCAAGCTCTTGGGCCAAAATCGTAACGGGACACAGTTCGGTCCGGCAAGCCATCAAGGTCCGGATATTGTTTCTCCGAAGGAGATATCGATCCTTTCCAGACTTAAAAAAGATCTTCTCTACGGAGCGATCACGGTCTTGATCCTGGGAACGGCGATAGGGATCTATTTCTTGGGAACTTTGGAAATCTTGAGTTCGGGTTCCATGGCGGCCATTCTTGCCGTCGGAGTCTTGGGTGCCTTGATCGCGGAATGCTTGAAACACCAATTCACCGGGAAACATCTGACGCCGGCCGAGGTTTTTCAGAACGTTCTGGTGACAGGGCTTCTCGCGGCATCTTCAAGCCGCCTCGAACTCTTGCAGGCTCCTACGATGTGGAGCCATCTCCTCATGATCAATAAGCTCACGGCGACAGTTGCCTTCTTGATCTATCAGATCTTTAATGCCCATGAATTCGCTGCTTTCGGAAAAAATATGAAAGCTATCCCCACCGCATTGATCATCGGCACGCCCTTCATGGTGGGTTGGCTGCTTTTGCTTGAAAACGTGACTCTCTTGCAGACCCTGACCTACAGTGCCACATTGGGCCTTTTGGCCGCATGGCCTGCGCTTCTCGAGGGAATAGGCCGGCTTCTGGTCGTGTTCATCTTCAACGAACTTCTTGCCGTCGGGATCGGGTACGTGACGAAAGGGAGACTGCTCCGGACGGTCAAGGCGCATTTATTCCTTCTCCTGGTTTCTTTGGGGGTCGTGGTCGCTCCCTCCATTGCGAATCTGGGATCGCTCGCGTGGGTGGCCGGTTTACCGGAGATATTGAGGGCCCTTATTTCCGTTCTCGCCACCTTGCTTTCCTTCGGCGGATTGTGGGGAGAAATTTATCTCATCACAGGGATCCTGTTGGATGGAGGTAAACGCATTGCGCCTTCGGCGGAAAATATTTTCAAGAATGTTACGACCGGCATGAAAAAAGGCATGGCCTACAGCGGCATTCTCATGGCGATCCTCTATGCGCTTTCGATGATCTTCGCGGCACCTGCGGCGCAGAAATTCATGGCTTCTTTCCCCTATGGGATCGGGATCCTCCTGGGGGCTTTGGTGTTTCCATTCGTGAAAACCATTATCGAGACCTTTGACGGCAGTTTGCCGTTTTTTGAACGGGTGCGCTACAGCTATCGCAGTAAAACACTTTACGCGCGCGGGGCAGTGGCCGGATTCGGACTTGCCTATATGATCGCTCAAGGGTACATTGAAAAATCAATGTCTGACAGGGTCGTTTTTGGTCTCCTGATCGGTCTTTTGGCTTCGGGCGGCATGAGTTTTTTAAGAGATGTGTATTATGCCTCACGGGGCTGCGGGAAGGTCCAGTCGTGGCGGCTTTACTTTATCGATTCGCTTTTCGGCGTTTTTCTCGGAAGCGCCGTTGCCTTTTATCTGGACGCTCAACAGGTCGCGGTCATTCTTTACAAGTTCAAGCTTTATATCACCGCACATTTTTCAGCCGCGCAATATTCTGCATATCCTGCTTTTAACTCCCTGGGCGAGATGTCCACGACGACGTATCCCTATTTGAATTCCCTGGGGCATTACGTCCAGCCGGTCCTGATCAGCAAATGGGGGCAAATGGACCTGGGGTATTGTCCGGGCGGCGTTAAATTGCTTTTCACCGAGTCCTTGGATGGCGTGATCAAATGGTCTGTGGCCACATGGCTTTTCGCAGTGAACAAAGTGTTCATGCAGGCGTTCTTTGACAAAGATAAGACGCCGATCAAATTCTTCTTTTCGAAAGCGGGACTGGCTCAGTTAAGCGAACTGATGGTCCATGTGTTGCGGTGGGGTCTCTGGATGTCGCCCATTATCTACACGTTCCTGCGCATGATGCCCAACCCGACCTGGTACAACCAGGACGGCGCGATCCGGACGCTCTTTGCCATTTACAATAATTTGACGATGTCGTCTCCCGCGTTCGTGGCGTGGAGTCTCAAGATGTTCGTCTGGATCCTGGCGTTCGATTTCTTCCGGATCTTGATCTGGATGGATCACATGGGGCTGCGTGTCGCAACACTCGTGAACTTGAGTTTCCTCGGTATGGACAAGCTGGATGAGAAGGTCTCGAAATTTATCGGCAAGGCGGCGGCGCAGCGGTATATCCCGGAAGGAGTGAAGAGGTTCGCGACATGGGCCCCGCTCTTGATCCCTTTTTATATCCCGCGCGGCGAACAATGGGACGAAGTATGGAGTTCGGCGGAGAAGATCCAGAACGCCGCGAGGGGGAAAGGGCTGATCCCATACTTACAGTCGCTTTCGATGCCGCAGATGCTGGTCCTGATAGCGTTGTGTATCCTGGTGTGTACGGGATTTTCATTCGTGATCCGCTTGCTGCGCCGCCGCTCTCGTACACGATTGATCCAAAGTTGTGAAGTGGCGAACCGCGAGTATAAAGTGGTAGCCAAGCAGAACGGGGAGATTTACAGCGAACTCCTCAGCAAGGAATGCGATATCAGCCGGCGTTCTTATGACCAGATCGATCCTTGCGGCCGCATTCTCTATCTTGTGGACACGGTGGCAGGAACGGACGGAAAACCTCAAGTGTGGCCGGTTGCGGGGAATTTTCCGACCGAACAGTTCGAGGCATCCAGGGTCGAGCGTTGTGAAGATGTTCTTAAAGTCATCAACGCAAGCCATGGAGTGAAGACGACGATCGAGATCAGTCTTCCGGACATGGACAGTACGGCGGAGCTTTGGAAGATCACGATCGAGAATCTGACCGAAAGGTCGCGTCAATTGAAGGTCGTGCCTTATCTTGAATGGGTCTTGAACGGCGGCTTGCATGACCGTTTTCACACACAGTACGCCCGCTTATATCCGGAAATGGAATACGTCGCCGGAGCCAACGCGATCTTGTCATGGCAAAAGAGCACAAAATCCATGGGGCTTCTGGCCTCGGATATCGCGCCGGAGGGTTTTCATACCGGGCGGGTGGATTTTATCGGTCGCGGTCAGAGCGTTTGGTCGCCGCGCAGCTTGGAGACATTGGATTTTCTGCCGGCCAAGGACACGGCGGCCTACCCGACGTTTGATCCGATCGGCAGTTTGATGGTGAATGCGCTTGTGGCGCCCAAGGCGACCGCGACGCTGCGTCTCATGATCGGTTACTCCAAGGATAAGAAAGTGGCGCTTGAGATGATCGCGAAATATCTCAAACCAAGCCCGGCCCAGGGCCCCGTGCTTTCGTCAAAAAAACATCGCGCGCTTTTGATCGGCCACGGAGAGATCCCGCCCGGAACGCCGCAACCTTATTATGAATATCTGGACAACGGGAATAAGCTGAAGGTGTTGACGCCTTACACGCCGCGTCCTTTCGATCACGCCATGTCGAATGCGATCCATTCGACGATGGTGACGAACCGGGGACTCCACACGTCGTGCAACGGCAATTCCCAGCAAAACCGTCTGACGCCAGACTGGCCGGACACGGTGACGAAAGAAACACCGACAGAAGCGATCTATCTCTATGATCCGGACCGTGACGAATGGTATTCGCCGACATATCAGCCCTTGAATGACAATAATGCCAAGCACGAGTCGGAGTTCAGCGTGGACGGGACGGCGGTTTTCCGCATGAAAGACGGGAATCTTTCATCCCAACTGACCGTCTATGTGCCGCCGGCGGATCCACTCGGCGTGTATTTATTGACCCTGAAAAACGACGAGGACAAGCCGCGGCGCATGCGGATCGCGCCTTATTTTCAGATGGTGTTGTCCTTTCAGCCGGAGAAATCGGGGCCGCTTGAGGTACGCCACGACAAGCCTTCGGATGCACTTTACTTTTCGAATTGCCGCAATATCTTCCGTTCCGGATGGGCGTTCGCTTCGATGTCGATCCCGGCGGATTGCGTGGAGACGAAGCGCGGCCGGTTCTTCGGATCGCGTCGCGGCGTCAAGCGTCCGTTCATGGTGGAGAATGCCGTGTCCGATGCGACAGAGCTGACCGATGCCGGACAGATCGCGGGCTTTGTGGGGACGGTCGAGATCCCGGCCCGCGGCGAATGCACGGTCGCGATCGTGCTCGGCCAGGCGGAAGACCATAAAAGTGCCGTTGCGTTGGTGCAAAAATACAAGAATCTCGAGACCGTTCGCAAGGAGCTAGAGGGTACGCGCCAGTGGTGGCTCGGGCTCATGGGAACGGTCAAGGTCGAGACCAATCAACCGGAGTTCGACCGGTATCAGAACTGGCTTAAGTATCAGGCCCTGGCCGAGCGCATTTGGGCCCGGCGCGGGTTCTATCAGACGAGCGGCGCCTTTGGTTTCCGTGACCAGCTTCAGGACACCGTGAACCTGATGTGGGTGGATCCGGCCCTGGCACGCAAGCAGATCCTTTTGCACGCGTCCCAGCAATTTGTGGAAGGCGACGTGACCCACTGGTTTTTTACGTTGACCGACGGGCGCGCGGCGTTCTCATGCCGCTCTCATGCCTCCGACAATCCGCTTTGGCTGGCCTGGGGCACGGCGGAATATGTCCGGGCGACGGGGGACCATACGATCCTGGATGAAATGGCTGCGTATCTTATCTCCGAGTTTCCGTTCGCGCCCTTGCCGAAAAACAAGCAGGGGTGGGGGCATTTGTATCACCGTACGACGCGGGCGGATACGCTCTACAAGCATTGCATGAAGTCGATCGATCTGGTGATCAAACAGCGCACGGGCAAGAACGGTCTGCCGCTCATGGGGGTTGGTGACTGGAATGATGGATTGGACGAGATCGGGAGCGAAGGTCATGGCGAGAGCGTGTGGCTCGGCTTCTTTCTCTACTATATTCTGAAGGAGATGATCGATATCATCGGTCAAAAAGAAGGCGATGCAAAGAAAGCTTATTATGCGCAAAAAATAGAAGCGCTCAAGGTGGCCCTCGAAAAGACATGGCGGGGTGACCGGTATCTGCGCGCCTTTCACGATGACGGGACCGAGATCGGTGTCAAGGGCAGCGGGGTGTGGGAGATCGACGCCCTGACCGCGGCCTGGTCGGTCATGTCGGGTATCAATTTTGAGCGCGGTGTGACGATCTTCAATACAGCCCTGCAAGTCCTCGAGAAGGATAACGCGATCCTGCTCGGGTGGCCGGCTTTGCGCGAAGATACGAAGCCTTATCTCGGTCGAAGCAGCAAATATCCGGAAGGCGTCAGAGAGAATGGTATGTATTGTCACGGAGTTCAGTGGCTCGTAAGAGCGGCGCGTCTTTTGGCCGAAGAATTCGAGAAACGCGGCGATTCGGTGAATGCGGCGAAATACCGCGAGACCGCGTACCGGTTATGGCTCAAGGTCTCACCGATCGCGCATATGCATGAGATCGAAATCTACGGCGGACAGCCGAACAAACAATCGGCGGACATCTTGACCACTTTTGAGCCGGGACGGATGATCTGGCACGGCTACACCGGAGCCGCGGGATGGATGCTCCGGCAGGCAATGGAAGGCGTGGTAGGGGCCTTGGTGGTAAAAAACCAACTCGTGCTTCCGAATGATCTCGATAAATCGCGCGGCGCTCTGAGAGTGTTCAAAGTGTCTCGGGATGTGTCCGCGAGTCCCATTAAAGCGACCTTTGCCGGTTGAAGTGCTGACTTTTTAAAAATCAAGGGCTGGCGCAAGTGTCAGTCTGAACGCAAACGAAGGCAGCTTGCGCTCGCCCTTTGATCCTATCCTTACTTGCTTCCCGCGCCATTTCTAGGCCTCGCGTACCCTTGCGTTTGCGTTCTGTCTTACCTTTCATTTTCTTCAAATTTAAAAGGGGGACGTACGCTCAAATTAGAAGGAAAAATGCCGTTACGTGGGTAGGTAGTTCATGCAGGTGCTTGAACCGCAAAGCGTGCAAGGAAAACGGAACACTTATTTGAACGCACAGCTCGGTAGACGAGGCCTGGTTCGGGAAACTCTTGAACGACAAAATGTCGATATCTTATGAGATAATTTTGATTTTATCGTGTTTGTCATACCTGAGGAAATGAGAAATAGTTAGAATTGGGATCGGCCGTAAAGGCCAAGGAGATCGTGGACCGTCGTCCGCAAGCCTAAAAGGCGAAAAGGGGGAATCGATGAAGAGGATCGCAATCGTCAACGGTGTCCGGACGCCCTTTATCAAGGCCTGGGAATCCTTTGACACTATCCCGGCCCATCAACTCGGCGCTTTGTGCGTGACCGAACTTCTTCAGCGGACCGAGTTTGACAGTCGCCTGGTCGATGAAGTGGTGATGGGGTGCGTGGGTCAGCCCGCGGAAGCCGCGAACGTGGCGCGTGTGATCAGCCTTCTTGCCGGGATCCCGCAGGAGAAAAGGGCCTACACCGTGGGACGCAACTGCGCTTCGGGGTTCGAGGCGATCACGAGCGCAGCCGAAAAGATACAATGTGGAGTGGATGAAATCGTGATCGCAGGCGGTACGGAATCCATGTCCAACATGCCGATGCTTTTCAAAAAAGAGACCGCAACACTTTTCCTGAAACTCTCCAAAGCCAAGACTATCCTTCAAAAATTGAAAATCATCACGAAAATGCGCCCACACCACTTCGCTCCGACGCCGTCCTTGGTGCTCGGTCTGACCGACCCGGCCTGCGGGTTGAATATGGGGCAAACAGCCGAGCTTCTTGCCAAGGATTTCGGGATCTCGCGTGCGGAGCAGGACCGTTTCGCTTTGGAAAGCCACCGGCGCGCCGAGATTTCCAAGGATAAACTGCGCGAAGAAACCATGGACGTACTCGTTCCTCCCGATTACAAAGTATGTGTCCGGGATGATAACGGGATCCGTAAAAATCAGACCTACGAAGCGCTTCAAAAGCTTAAGCCGATCTTTGAGAAACATACGGGGACGGTCACGGCCGGAAATGCGTCGCAGATCACAGACGGGGCCTGCGTGCTTCTCATCATGCCGGAAGAAAAAGCAAAGCAATTGGGCTATGAAGCCCTGGGTTTCTTGCGGGATTATCTTTATGTGGGACTTGAACCGGCACGCATGGGGCTCGGTCCGGCGATCGCGATCGAGAAGATCCTGCGACGGAACAAAATGTCCCTGAAAGACATCGATCTTTTTGAGATCAACGAGGCTTTTGCGGTCCAGGTCCTGGCTTGTCTGCGCGGGCTTGCGTCCGAAGAATTCAGTAAGAAACATTTCCCATCCGGAATACCGGTAGGCGAGATCCCTTTGGAAAAGTTGAACGTGAACGGAGGTGCGATCGCTCTAGGACATCCGGTAGGGACAAGTGGGGCGCGTCTTGTGCTCACCTGTCTGAAGGAAATGAAACGGCGGTCCCTGCGGCGAGGGCTTGTTTCGGCCTGCGTCGGGGGCGGTCAAGGCGCGGCCCTTATCCTGGAGAGATAACCATGACAGCGCATATCCATCTGAAAGAAGAACACGGCATCGCGCGGATCGAATTCGATCATCCGGAAAAAGATGTCAATCTTCTAGACACGGTCACTATGTTGCAATTGCAGGCAGTCTTGTACGCCGTCCAAAAACGGACGGACCTTTCCGCCGTGCTCGTGACAAGCGCGAAACCAAAGATCTTTATCGCCGGGGCCGACATTCATGAGATCGAAAATCTGACAGAGCGGGAGCAGATGATCGAAAAGGCCGAGAAAGGAAAAGCCATTCTCCGGATGATCGCGGATATCAAAGTCCCGACGATCGCGGTGATCAACGGCGCTTGCCTCGGCGGGGGATTCGAGCTTGCGTTGGCGTGTAAGTACCGCGTAGCAAGTTTTTCGGATGCGGTCAAGATCGGACTGCCCGAAGTTCAGCTCGGGATCCTGCCGGGATTCGGGGGCACGCTCAGACTTCCGAAACTTATCGGGATCGTCAAAGCGCTGCCGCTGATCCTGACGGGCAAGGTGGTCGGGGCGAAAGAAGCCTTGAAGTCCGGCCTTGTCGACCGGCTTTTCCCTGAAAAAACCATCATTTCCCAGGCGATCGAATTCGCAAAGGCCATCGTTTCAGGGCCAGAAAAGGTCATGAGGCAGCCTCTGCCGTGGTTCTTCGAAAAAAACCCGCTGGGTCGCATGCTGGTCTATCACACGGCGAAGAAAAACGCACTCAAGAAGACGCACGGTTTTTATCCCGCCCCACTCAAAGTGCTCGAGGTGATCCGGAAAACCTACGGGCTTTCTGTGGATCAAGGTTCCCGGATCGAAAGCGAAGGATTTGCGGACCTTGCAGGCACGGAGGTCTCGAAGTGCCTGATCCGGCTTTATTTTCTCAATGAGCGGTACAAAAAATTCCCGTGGACGGACCTGAAACTCGGTCCCGAGCCGGTCCTTCAGGCCGGGGTGATAGGGGCCGGCGTTATGGGAGGGGGGATTGCCCAGCTTTTGAGTAACCGGAATATTCCCGTGCGCGTTAAAGATATTAATACGGAAGCCTTGGGAGGGGCTTTGCGCGAAGCCTACCGTCTTTATTCTGAATCTGTGCGCAGAAAAAAGATGAAACCCTTTGAGAGGGACCGGAAAATGTGCCTGATCTCCGCGGGACTGACTCAGGAAGGCATGCGCCGCTCCGGGTTCATTATCGAAGCCGTGGTGGAGGACCTTGGTATCAAACAAAAGGTTTTTCGTGAACTCAGCGAGATCACCGGACCCAGAACGATCCTGGCTTCCAACACTTCATCCCTTTCGATCAATGAAATGGCGAAGGGGACGCTTCATCCTGAGCGGGTCATCGGGCTTCACTTTTTCAATCCTGTTCACCGCATGCCACTCGTTGAAGTGATCCCGGCCGATGTAACGAGCCAGGAAACGATCGAACGGACCGTCCAATTTGCGCGCAGGCTCGGGAAAACAGTGATTATTGTGAAAGATGTGCGCGGTTTTCTTGTCAATCGCATCCTGGCTCCATACCTGAACGAAGCGGGTCTTCTGATAGAGGAGGGTGTGAGCCCACAGCGGGTCGATTCCGTCGCCAAGCGCTTCGGGATGCCGATGGGGCCTGCGGAACTTATGGACCACATCGGGATCGACATGGCTTGTAAGGTTGCTCATATCATGGAGAATGCTTATGGCGAGCGGATGAAGATGGCCTCGATCCTCGAAGTCCTCAAAGAAAAAAAATATTTCGGGAAAAAAACGGGGTTCGGTTTTTACCATCACCGCGGAAAAAAGATAGAGCCGAATCCAAGTATCGAGCTGCCACGGTCATTGCGGGTCATTTCGGACGAAGAGATCCTGAAGCGGCTGATCTATAGTATGATCAATGAAGCGAGCCGCTGCCTTGACGAGAAAGTGGCCAAGGAAGCGGGAGGCGTGGATATCGGCATGATCATGGGGGTGGGCTTTCCGCCGTTCCGCGCGGGGTTGCTCCGTTATGCCGATCATATGGGTCTTGGGAGTGTTGTTGAAGATCTGAGCCGCTTCTCCGGAGGGGCGAATGGTGTACGCCTCGTACCCTCGCCGTATCTCGTGAACTTGGCGAAAAACAGGCAAACGTTTTACTGATATTGGGATATTTCATAGCGATCTTACGACAGGAGACAGGGTATGGACATGTTTGGGAAAAAAGTCGGGAAAGAAGAACGGGCCTCCCTCGAGGTAGCCGAGGCGTCCCGCCAGACGGAATGGAAACAGGGAAGTTTTTTGCGGGGGTTGTACGACGGGAAATATCTTTGGGACCTGGTCCATCCTTTCCCGGAGCAGACTCCGGAAGATAAGAAGAAGGGCGACGAGTATCTGGCGGCGATCGAAAGACTCCTGTGTGAAGAACTTGATCCGGAACAAGTGGACCTGACAGGGGAGATCCCTGAAGGGGTGATCCGGAAACTTTTTGAAATGGGCGCCTTTGCTCTTAAGATCCCCGAAAGCTACGGGGGATTGGGCATGAGCAAGGTGAATTATGGAAGAGTGATGCATCTGATCTCCAGCTATTGCGGTTCCACCTCGGCCCTTCTTTCGGCGCATCAGAGCATCGGAGTTCCCCAACCGCTTCTTGATTTTGGCACCGAAGAGCAGAAGAAAAAATACCTGCCCCGGTTCCGCAAGGATGCGATCTCGGGATTTGCGCTTACAGAGCCGGGTGCCGGCAGCGATCCGAGCAAAATAACCACCACGGCCACACCGATCGAGGATGGAAAGTATTTTCTGCTGAACGGTGAGAAGTTGTGGTGCACGAACGGCGTGATCGCGGACATCCTGATCGTCATGGCGCTGACGCCGCCCAAAATGGTTCACGGGAAGGAAAAAAAACAGATCACGGCGTTCATCGTGGAAACGAACACCCCGGGTTTTGAGGTCAAGCACCGCTGCGAATTCATGGGGATACATGGTGCAAAGATCGGCCTTCTGAAATTCACCAATGTCAAAGTGCCGCGCGAGAATATCGTGGCGGGAGAAGGAGAGGGGCTAAAGCTTGCTCTGACCACGCTTAACACAGGCCGCCTGACGATACCTGCCGCGGTGACCGGAGCCTCCAAATACGCGCTGCGCGTTTCCAGGATCTGGGCCGCGAAACGCGTACAGTGGGGTGCTCCGATAGGCGAACATGAAGCCGTTGCCGATAAACTTGCCGGAATGGCCGCCTCGGTCCTGGCGATGGAGGCCATGACTTGGTATGTGACCCACGCAGCCATGCGGGCTCATGCGGATATCCGGCTCGAGACCGCGGTCGCGAAGAAGTTTTGCACGGAAATGTGCTTGGATGTCACGAACGAAGCTTTGCAGATCCGGGGCGGCCGCGGATATGAGACTTCGAGATCATTAAGTGAAAGGGGAGAAGATGAAACTGCTTATCCCATTGAGCGCCTGGTTCGCGATGCCAGGATCAGCACGATCATCGAAGGGACAAGCGAGATCATGGATCTCTTTATCACGCGCGAAGCCCTGGACATCCATCTCAAGCGCATGCTCCCGCTTTTCAACCCTCGAGCCGGGATTTTTTCAAAATTAAAAGCTATTTTTGACATGGGCGTTTCTTATGCATGCTGGTATCCGGGGCTTTGGCTGCCCGTCTTCGGATTCAGCAACGCAAACGGGATCCCGGCCAAGCTTAAACAGCATCTCATCTATGCCAAACGCATGACCCGGCGTCTCGCACGCAGCGTGTTTCACAGCATGATGATTTATCAACAGGCGATGGCGAAAAAAGAAAGTTTGGCTGCCCGATTCGTGAAGATCGGATGTGATCTTTTCGCCATCTCCGTGGTCTGTTCCTACGTGGCAAGCAAGATCAAAAACGGAATCTCCGAGAAGGATCTAACGCTCCTTGCCGATCTTTTTTGTCGCACGACCCGGACAAAGATTGCTCGTCAATTTCATGAAGTTTGTTATAACCAGGATGGCCTCAAAAAAGCCGTTGCAAAAATAGTTCTAAGCGGGCAGTACGAATGGCTTGAATCGGATATCATTAAATAAATGCCGGGGCAGTCATCCTCCTCTGTATGAGTCCATTGGAACATGTGCGGCATTAGTCAGGTTTGGTTGATTTGTTCATCATAAACAAGGACTGGCAGAAGTTCCGATTTATATATAGATTAGTATGAATTGCGCCGGTAGCTCAGAGGAATAGAGCATCTGTTTTCTCCGCCCGAGGCGGATTCGCCTCTGGCGAAGAAACTGGGGGATGTTATGATTCATGAAAAATGTTGGACCCCGTAGCTCAGTTGGATAGAGCATCAGCCTTCTAAGCTGAGGGTCGCGCGTTCGAATCGCGCCGGGGTCGCTTTTTTTTAACTCCACAATCTAAGCAAGTAAAAGCCTCAAAGGGTCTACGCCCTTTGGGGTTTTTTATGCTCCCCACAAGAAAGATGTCTGGAGTGAAAATGAAGGAGGCATACGGTAGGAAAAGACCCTGAACATGATTTTCGGCATGTTTTGAGTATTTGGTCTTTAATTTAGATCGACTATTTGTCATAACTTGTTTATTTACAATAAGTTAAGAAATATTATAAATGTAATGTATCCATGTTGACAAAATAACGCCCATAAGCTACTTTTTAAATGTAAGGAGCTACATCATATTGCAAGATATAGCTTTAGTGATTAAATAAGTACATTTGCTAAAATTTTTTATTGAAAAATGGCGTTCATTTTTTAATGTATTACATTGCAGGCAACTCTTGATTTACAAAGTAGTTAGAAATGTTTTTTAGTTTTTCATGGGAGCGATATGAAAACTGAATGGATGGGAAAACGGGTGAAGCGGAGGGTCCCAATACCGATCAATTTCAGCACGTCTGAAATTGGGGCCGTCCGAGTCGCTATTAATAAAAAGAAAATAATGACTCGGGCGGTCAGTTTACTGACGATGGGATTTTTTCTTGTTTCCCAGCTTGCGTTCGCAAATCCCGGTGCCGGGATCGAGATCGCGGTCAACCGGGAAATTCCCAGCTCTCTCAGGATTGATATCCCCTCAGAACTCGCGACACTTGACGGTTTGTACGAAGCGCCCCTGCAGCAAGATCCGAAACTCATTCTCCACATTCAGAACGCGCACGCCAATTACGGGGCACAACAAAAGATCAAAGAGCTTCTGCAGTACTTGGAGAAGCATTACGCGATGAAAACGATCTTCGTGGAGGGGGCTTCGGAGGATCTTAATCCTGATTATCTCAAGATGTTCCCTGACCGGGAGCGGAACATGAAGCTCGCGGAATTCCTGGCGAAGCAAGGAGAGTTGACGGGGGCTGAGATGTATCTGCTTGAGGCAGATAATCCGGGACTCGGGACTCGGGACTCGTCTCTCGAAAAAATGCGGGACCCAAACAAGTCCCGAGGAACGAGCTACGTGTCCCGCGCCGATGACCGGAAGGTCAAGGCGCACGGTATTGAAGATGCAGGTCTTTACCGCGAGAACTACGATGCACTGAAAAAAGTGTTCGGGTCGGAAGTGACGGTAAAGCGTTATCTGGAAGGGTTCGAAGGGCGGCTCTCGACGCTGGCTTCCAAGGTTTTCTCAAAAGACCTGCTTAAGCTTCTCGAGGAGTGGAAGAAATTTGAGAAAGGGCACCGGGAGTTCATACCTTATGTGAAGGGTCTCGCAACTGAATCAAAGAGAGTGCTCGGTGTTGATCTCGAAAGCCTGCTTTCTCAGATCGAGTGGCCGCAGATCACACGGCTACTTGTGCTTCAGACGATGGAAAAAGAACTGGATATGCAAAAGGGCCTCGCGGAGCGGGACCTGTTGATCCAATTTCTGAAAGAAAAAAAGGCCTCGGTGAAGCTCATCACGGCGATCGAAAATTTCCGGGATCAGCAAGTGACCGTGCTGCAAGGGACTCGCGGCGGCGCAGCGGCACCAGTTCAACCGCGCGACCTGATGGAACAACTCGTCACCGAGGCGGGGCCCAAGGGGTTTTATTTTTATAATTATCCGCATTTCAGTCTTTATGCCGGATATCTCATCCTCAAGAGCGAAATGGACCCGAAAGGACTTTTTGGCGAGATCAGGGTCCTGTTCACACGGATCCTGGATCAGTTGGCCGGGAGCCAGCGCGAGAAAAAGCTTTTGGCGCTGTACCGTAACGAAGAAATGGTCCGTAAGCTCCTGAACCTCGAATTGACCCGTAAGGACTGGCAGGAGGTCCTCGCAAAGAAAGACCTGCTCGCGATGGATCCGCTCGTCGCGGAACTTAAAGAGATTGGGACGGCGGTAAGTCGGGAGTCCGGCTTGCCGCTTTCCAATTTCGAGACGAAGCCGGTCAATTCTAAATTCCGGGGGGAAGTGATGGAGGTACAGACGGCGGCCTACGGGTTCTATGAGGCGGCCCGGAAGCGTGAAGACGTGTTCTACGAGAAGATCGATTCGGTCATGCGGAAGGAGTCGCTCAACAAAGCGGTGCTTATTACCGGCGGTTTCCATACAGACGGGATCACGGAGCTTTTAAGGGAGCATGAGATCAGCTACGGGACTCTTACTCCTCGCCTCAGCGAAAAGAGCGACGAGAACCTCTACCGCAATGTGATGCTTATGAACCGTTCTTATCCGTTCGAGATATCCAATTTGGAGGCCATTTCGGCCCTGCAAAGGTGGGTGACCCAACAAGGGCAAGCGGGGGATATGACGATCACGCGTCAGCGTCTCCGTTCTTACACCAGAGCCCTTATGCAGTTGCAGGTAGAAAATGCGCCTAAAAACTTGGATGAAGCAATCGGGATTATTAATGCCTACCTCAAAAATCTGACCGCAAAAGGAGAAAACAACACCCTTGATCATCTCGAGAAAGTGGATGCCAACCACTATCGCATCGTTCTCCGTCATGAAGCCCAGGCCGTGGAAGCGATTAAAAAAGTGGGCGCTACGACTTCCGAAATTACGGACGTTTTGGACAAAATAGCTAACAGCACGGCACCTGCTCAGCAAGTGAGTCCGATTTTGGCGCAGGCATTGGCAGAGCAAGGGGGCCGAATGGACCGGATTATAGCGACCAGAGAAGCAAAAGCGGCTGGTCCCGTCATTGCAGAGAAACAAATTGCCCCGATCGTAAATCAAGTTGCCACAAGCGTGGGACAGGAGCCCGCCTCTGTTGCCGCGGCGATTCTAAACGATATGAATAAGCTTTCAACAAAAACTCCAGTCGATGGGATGGCCTTCAATGTAGTTGAAGTGCAACGCTCCGAGGTGAGAGAGGAAGAACAGCCGCCCAAAGGAAAGCCCGGTGAAGTGGAAAGTGTGCAGAAGGTTGACAAGATTCCTGTCTGGCTTCCCGGAAATCCTTCCGATTCCGTCGAAACGCGCCAGAACCAATTGGTTGAGGAGGTGATGCGAGCAGGTTCGGTGTCGGCCTACGTTCGGTCCAAGGAGGCTGATCGGGGACAGATCGCTCAACAAATCGCTCAAATAAATTATTATCTTCGCCGTCACCCGGAGATCCGTGACCGCATCGACCGTGGTCCTTCCTGGATGCCTGGGGATGCGGCGACCATGTCCCTGGCTCAACGGCAAAAATTGTTGATAGCGGACTTGCTTAAGGCCGGAAGCGTTTTGGCCTATGAAGAAGGCGCAGGTTTGAGCAAGGGAAGAGTCTCAGGTTATTTTAGCAGCCATCCTGAAGTAAAGCAGGCGTACGACAAGTTGAAATTTCCAGATTGGTTTCCCGGGAAACCCGGGGAAGATCCGGAAACGCGCACGCGTAAATTTCTCATAGCGCTTGCCAAGGCGGGCAGCGTTCCCCGATTGGAGAAAAAGTTAGACATAACGATCCATTTGATCCACGACTACCTCCAGAATCACCCCGACCTTGAACAAGAAGCCCGCGATGTCCTGGTACCTTCCTGGTTCCCGGGAAAAGCGGGGCAGATAGCGGAGGAGCGTGGTGCGATGCTTGTCCGTGAGATCGCAAGGCGGGGCGGTTCCACGGCGTTTGCCAAGGCTCACGATCTTAAACCGACCGCCGTCATGGCCTATCTGAAGTACCATCCGGAACTTCGGAGTGAAACGGATCTGTTGCTGAATCTGGTCCAGGGAATTCCCAACCGCGGGAATTTGTTGCAGTTCTTTGCCGAGCCGAAACTGATTGAGGACTGGGTTCAACAATTCAAGACGGCGCAGGAAGAAATGAAAACTCCTCGGAACCTGAGGGATGTTTCACTGATCCGTTTGTCCGCTTGTCAGTGGATTTTCGAAGAACCTGAGCGGGGCCGATTGGCACTGGCGTACGACCGGCTGATCGCGCGGCGGCTTTGGGGGGATGACAACAGCCTCAAGACTGCTGATATGCGGCGACAGGTTCAGGAGCTGAGGGAACGCGATGCGGAAGCCATTCTCGAACGTTTAGACGGGGTGTCTACCGTTTCTTTGCCGGATCTCTGGACGGCGCTTGAGGGCCGGTTGCGCACCGCTGAATCCATCAACGATCTACGCTGGCTCGTTAATTTTACCCTGACAGAAAAGGGAGCTCGTTTCCTGTGGACGGATCATGGGATGACCCTTGTGGCGGATACCCGGGAACCTTACCAGAAGCCTTATGATGCGGAGAAACAAAGCGAGGCGAAATGGGATTGGTTGACCACCAAATTGCATCGCTGGGCCGAAGCGGTATCCGGGATCATCAAAGAATTCGATGAGAAATTTACGACGCAATATCTGGGTCGGAATTCGGAGCAAAGGCTGGAGGAGATGCACCGTGAAGCCGAACAGCTTCAGGGCCAGGGGCTTTTGGGAACTATCACGATCCGGGAAATTCGCAGTGCTGACGAGCTATTGAGGGAGGTGGAAAGTATTTTGATTCGATTCACACCCGTCCAGCGCCATGTCAATGCGATTTCTTATAATTCCACAAAAAAGAAACTAGAGCCCCTCTTAGAAAAATTAAGTAAATTTGATAAAGATACCCGCCGCTTGGAAGAAACCCGGTCAAAGCGGAAAGCGACCGGAGACGTCAATGTCGATGTCCTTGCCCGCAATCTTGCCTTGAGCGTTTCGTTCCAGCAGAGCGTTGCAGATTATTCTGTCATGCACCGTGCTTCTTATAGGGCGTCGGTCCAGGGGGCGCTCCAGGCTTATGAGATCAAGGGATTGCAGGAGAGGACACCGGATCTTCTGAGACGGATACAAACCGCGCTGGAAAAAACAACCCTGGAATCGAGGGTCCAAAAACGGTTGGCCGAGATGAACCTGTCAAGCGTGCAGTCTGGTGAAAAAAAACAACGCTCCGAAGTACGGGAAAACTTTTTCAAAGAGACCCCGGATTCATTTCTAGAAATGGTTTCTAAACTTCCATCGATCCCGGAAGAAGCTCAGCAGTCCTTAAACGAGGTTCTTAAAGACAGGGGACTCTTTGCCCAACAGGTGGAGCGAAAAGGGCTTGCCATGAGTAAGATTGAACAACATCTGGCGAGACTCGTTGAATTATTGGAATCGACCGCGGCAATTTCTCCCAGTGCCACATTCGAAAATACGGCATCGAAAGAAATCTTTAGGATTGATGCGGAGAAGCCCGAATTGACCCTGTTATCGACGGATGACGCTAAAAAATTCTTGGAGCACACACGTTATTTTCATCTGGAACATATTTCCCAATTCCCGTTCACTTTTCTCGATCTAGGTCAAAAAGTTTATTTTAGAGATATTAAGACCAGTCTTAACGGTGAATCCCTGAATATTACTCAGGCCCTCGTTGTGAGCGAGTCCAAGATGGCCCAAGCGGAGATCACAGAGTTCTTTCTCGTGAATGGGGTTTATGTCGGTTACGGCGTCACGAGGTATATGGGTCCGACGGATGTGGAGCTTCAGTTCAATCTTTTCCCTCAAGTCCCTGGCTCCCGGTTCGGTCGCGGCCTGATCCCAGGACTGTCGAAGGCGATCTATCAGATGAGAATGGAGACATTAAGGCGAATGCTAGATGACGGGGCTGTTTTGACCGTCGAGGAGAGCCAATTTCTTTCTGCCGGGACTTTAGGCTTTTATTTAAGTCTTGGATTTGAGCCTTGGAGTAAGGATCCGAGCCTTAAGCTGCCTAAAGGAACGATCTCTCCAAGAGAATTCAAGAAATTAAAACCTCAACTCAAAGGAGGTTTGAAGTATATTTTTCCCCTGGCTAAATCAAAAGAAGGCGAGCAACCCGAAACCCGCTCCGAGGTTAGGGAAGTGGCGGGGGTTGGGGCGGACGGTGTTTCCAAGATCCGAAGACTCATGGAAACCAAGCTGCCACTTCATCCAAGGCTCAAGGTTGAATGGGAAACTGCTGGCTCGAAAAGAAAACCTCAGCAGGCAGCAGATCAGGCAGCGGATCCAATAAGCGTTTCGTCTGTGGCATTGGTGGCTAACGAAATTACTAAACGTTTTGGCCTCGATGTGACTAGCGGTCTTGTCATGAATAAGCAAGGAGATTTCGGGACAAGCGAGGGACCGGCGTCTTGGGTGGTTGTGCCGAGCACTATCCTTTCTTATCAAACGTCTTATCAAACGCTCGCGAATATTTTCTACAACAAGGTCAGTGCCGGCGGGATACTGGTAGTCGCTTATCCAGAGGGTGAAGTTCCGGCGATCTCAGACAGTGTAAGGGGTTCTCCGAAAGAACAAGCCGAGACTGGGGTCGAGTCTTTCAGCGCCGGGTTGCTTAAAGATCACGATATCCATTACGTCATTATCCAAAAATCCGGCCCCTCCTCCGCCAAAGCACCGGAAGGCAATCGCTCCGAAGCAAGGGAAAACGACCGGGCGGTGGATGAAGCGTCTAAAACGGAGGTTCCACTGGCCGAAATACCTTCGGATTCAAGATTTCCTGACGAGGTGATCCGGCAGGTTGTCGACTCGATTTATGAGGCGATTCCGGACAAGGGCGGGATTGTTGCCGTCGACGGCATGTCCGGAGCGGGCAAGTCCACAATGGCCAGGCAAATCATCGAAGAATATCGCCGCCGGGGTCTTCCCGTTTTGTTTTTTCCAAACGTTGAAAATGACGAATTACAACAAGGGGTTTTGGGTGCGGATGCTTTTTTTGAATCCGACATCATTCGTTATGCCATTCGCAAATTGATTTTTGGAGAGAGCCTTACCGGCCAGGAAATAAAAGCGCTCACGGAATCCCCCTTCCGCGATTGGTTAAATGCCGATTTGGCCGGAAAAGTTTTTACCGATGAAAGCAAATTCCTTCACCGGAAAGAGGCTCTCGTAACCCTTCTGAACCGGATAAGGCAATTTATCGACTCGGAAAATCAAAAAACTGCCCAACTATCCACAGGTCCGATCTACGACAAGCGCAATAAACAAATCTTGCCCAACGGAACGACCCTGAGATTGCAGAGAGGGAAAAAAGCCCTCGGTATTTTTGACAATAAATATTCTTTATTGCCGGAATTCGAGCCTTTCGTTGATTTTTCAATACGGATAGAAATACCTTCCAATCTTTCGAACAGCCAAATGGTGAGCCGGCTCAGGGATCTCGGTTATTCAGGGAGTCAAATCGAAAGAAGCCTGAAAGCGTTTAACCAGATTTTTTTGCCGAGTTGGGAATCCTACGCTCAAATGACCGCCCATAAGCCCCGTTTGATCGTACAAAAGAATGAAAGGTCCAAGCTGTGGGTTGTGTCGGTCGCCGCAAAATCCGAAGCTCGCTCCGAGACGAGGCAGGTGTTGAATGAAACCGATATCATTAAGGCGATGAACATCGCGGCTGTTCTGGAGTCTCGAGCGCTTGATCCGGAAGCGCCGGAAACATTGGCGCTTGTCAATGAGGCGTTGCGAGCAAGGAAGATGACGGCTACTCTGGAGGACCTCCGGCAAGCGGCGGCTATGTCCCAGCAATTGCCGGCGGTTAAGAATATGATCGCCGAAGCCAACAAAAAAAGTCCTGCCGAACGTATCGAGATCCTATCAAAAATATATGAAAACCCTGACCAGCAACTGACGTTCGGTGCGGCCGTGCTGATGTCGGGAACTCAGGCCAGCAACGACCGGAAGGTGGACATCCAAGAGGTGAGAAGGCTTCACCGGGAAAAAGGCACTGATTTTGAGAACAAACGGCAGGAGATCGAAGAGATTTTCAAACTGCAAGATGCTTCTTTACAGGCCCTTCTTTTGACCAACGCGTACCAAGGGAATCCTTCACTGTATGCCGCCGTTTTCAATGAAAGAGGCGCGTACCTGACCCCCGAACAGTCCGAAAAAAACACAAATGCCCTTATTAGGAAAATGATCGATCAGGCCCATGCCGAGTTCGTCAATAAATTTTCGCTCAAAGATCCCGAAGACATTAACAAAGCGCGTCTTTTTATCGAGGACCTGTTCGCGCGATTTGAAACTCAGGCTCATGAATGGGTCTCGCGATTTTCCGATACCCATACGCTGGACACGGCGGCTTTTCGCGCTGTCCTGTTGAGTGGGGCGGTCATGGGCAGGATCGCGCGAGGGATCCATTCTTCCATTTCGGATGTCTTGAAATCAGGTACGAATGATCTATGCACCTCTTTGTCGTCGAGTATTAAAAGTTACGGCGATTTAATTTTGGAATTTAATCCGGAACGAATGGACCAGTTGGATGCGGAGACGAATGCCCGGGGAGACGGACAGGCTTGGTATTACCCGGATGACCTGCCGTGGGGATTGATAAAGGACCCGCGAACTCCGGTCGTGCGGCCGTCGGACAAATTCTCCGATACCATGAACCGGCAGGATGCCAAACGGTACATGAGCGCCGCCATCGCCGCGGATTTTGTCAAAAGTTTTACCGATTCACTTCCGACCGATGTTGCCAGCGCCTTAAAAATAGACGAGCAGCAGATCGAAACTTTTATCATGCTTCATACCGGGTTGGCTCGTGCGCCGGGAGGTATGCTCGGGAAACCCGAAGGTCATTGGCCTGTCGCGATCTCCGTTCTGGATAATGTCATCGTGGCACGGGCCCCACGCAGTAAAGAGGCTCAAATTAACCAGTTCTTTGAGGAAGCGATCCAACAGGCCAAGGATGATCAAGAGACCATTGCGAAGCTGAAAGCTTTGCAGAGTAAGATCATATTTTACGAGGGAATCACGGGGGAGAGCGAGCGGGCAAGGCAGTACGTGAATCGCACCAAAGGAACGGATCCGATCGGCAATTACCTATCCCATAAAAAAATAGCCGGCCAGATCAGTGTTTCGCTCGAGGCGATCATTGTGAATGTGGAGGGAGTGAATATGAAGACCCTCCAAAATTTCCTTTCCCAGCTGTATCCCGACACCGAATGGGATTTGCACGGCAAAGTCCTCATTCCTACCAATAAAAAATTCTTGGAATTTAATAATAATCCGGAGTTGAGCGCCGCCTTTGCGAATCAAATTGAATTTGCCGTGAGTTATCTTCTCGTCGGGAAAATAGCCTTAGAGGCGCTTCTCTCGACCCAGCCGAAGTTTCACAAAAATGGAAAACCGGCAACTTACGTGCCGGATGAGGCTGTTTTCAATCTTTTGGGGATCGATGCCAAGGCGAGTCCAGTCCGGGATGATCCCTATGCAGCTCTGGTCGAACAACTGTTCAAGCCGAGGGAAGCGTTGTCCGGTTTGTCCTTCTTGGAATTTTTAATGCCCGGGATCGCGCTCAATCCGAAAATACGTCAGGTTTTTGATCAAACCAATCATTGGATCACGGATCCTGACGTGAAGACTCCGAGTTTGGCCCTTCTAAGGCTCGCTATTTTATTGGCCGGGACGCCTTTGGCGGATGCAACAGTCATCGGACAGACGGCTCTAAGTAAGCCGCGGGATCAACAGGTCCTCCGTCGTCTTTTGCAAGCGGACAGTGAATTTGCGAAAGCTTGTCAACTGCAATCCGTGGATTCGGTCGAAAAAACAAAACAACTCGTCGGATTTCTGTCAGCCGAATATGAAAAAGAAATAGGTGAGGCTTTTGATACCAAGAGTTTTAATAAAGCATTATTGAAGAAATTGAAAGAACTGGGTTATTCCGAAGAGTTGATGGGTGAGTTTCAGGTAAAGATGCGAAAGGAAAAGGGGCCTCTTCTTGAAAGCGATATTCTGACAGTTCTTCAAACTGAAAAGAAATCAAATATTTTCAAACTCGACCATGTCGCAGATTTCGTGACATTGTTTGCGCCCTACAATGAATATGCTCGAAGGCTTATGGATCAAGGCCCGCAGGCCGTATCCATGGGCACGCTTGTGACACCGGGAGTCCCGCGCGGTCCCCCGCAGAAGATTCCCTCAAAACCTTTTATTGATAAACTAGTAGCCGCTTCTTCCGGCCCCGTTTTTTCTGAAAACGAATCCAAGGATTCCCATATCCGCCGGCTCATGGCCCAGCGAACACGTCTTTCCGAAAGTTTATTGAGTCCTTACCGTAAGTTACTTGAATCCCGGGAAATGATTTCCCCTGACACGGCTGACAATATTCAGACGTTGTTGCTTTCCCTCAATCGTATTGATCAACAGATCAGATTCCGCTTGGCAGTTGTGTCGGGCCGTGCTGCCGAAGGATACGAATGGGGCCAAAATAATGTTGAGGACTTGATTCCACTGATCGATCCCGGTCAACCGGCTATTTTAGCGGGTTTTAACGCGAGAGGCCTCGACACCCGTTCACAAGTGGTCGTAGTGGACGCCGGCGAAGGAGGGAAAGTTTATCGGTATGAGTATCTGGATGGAAGAGTGATCTATGTCGTTAACCCGTACGCTTCCGGCGCTCTTTATGCGACTTCGACGGAGCTCATTCTTGAATGTCTGAAATTGCAGGAGTTCTCGGGATTTGATCTGAGCAAGTCTCCCTTTGTGATAAATAGCCGCAACGCCGACGTGGCGGTCGCCCGATTTGTTTTACAAAATGCCGAAGCGATCAAGGAGAAAAAAAATGCTGAGAGTTTGTTGCTTGCGGCAAAAAGTGAAGATTTTCTTAATACGACTCAAATGAGTACTCAAGACAGCATTAAAACAGGTTCAGGATGGCTTAATTCCTTCGACTTGAACAAGATGGATCCCGAAACCCGCGAAAGGTATTTGAAAGCCCGAGCCTTCTATTTTGCGATTAATGGAATGTTGATGGGGCCTGTCGCGCTTAAGGATTTTAACGAAGTTGTGAACACGATCGGGAGTATGGAAAATGCATACCGTGAGGACACAGCTGATTTTCAGGGAAGTGACATCCAAAAATATTTTGAGCGCACGAATGATCTCGTTAAAAAAGGTCGGGCTGTTATAAAAGAATCTGCTTCACCTCCCAAAGTGTATGGGAAAGTGGTAGTTTTTAAGAATTTAAAAAGCAAAGTTCACCCCATTCCGGTCACAGACGAACTTACCGAGCGAGAGCTGCAGGACCCATCGCTGGCCGGCACGGTGGTCGTGGTCAAAAGTCAGCTTGGAGGATTGGTGGGCCATAATATTGTGGTGGCATTCCGTCCGGACCGGGCTTCAAGCTTTAAAGGCCTCAGCTTAGTTGAAAGCCTTGAAAAATTTAAAGTGCTTGAATCTTTGAGAAGGTTTGAAAGAAAAATCGATGCATGGACCGGTGCGACGGAAATGTGGACCGCGGGAATGATCAGCGGGCGAGCGGTTGACCCGGCGATTTTATCACTTCTGAAGGAATTAAAAACCATTCTGTCGGTGGATTTTTCTGTAGAGGATCCTAAAGCAGCCTTGGACTCTATTAAAGACAAATTGTACCTTGCTGTTTTTCAGAAAAAGATCGATCAAGAGCAATTGAAATCCATCGAGCTTGAATTGACCAAAATTTTAAAGGAGGTGTCGGCGAATAATTGGGGCGGGGCTCCTTACCGCACCTTTGGCAGTCCCTTTGTTACGCGAGGTGGGTCTACGGCGATTTCAGTCGAGGAAGTTGCAAGGATCGTGGATGCCGACATTCAGCAACAATTGGCGGGACTCGCCGAGTTTGAAAAAGCGCTTAAGGATTTAAAAAGTAAGGACCGGGATACGCGTGTCCATGCGGTCAGCCAGCTGGCTAAATACAGGGGGAAGACGTCATTCGATTTTTGGCAGCCTTTAATGAAAGATCAGAGCGGTCTTGTCCGGCAGGAAGTGGCGATCACGTTGGGGTTGCTCGGGTTTAAAAAAAGCATTCCGGATCTCTTGGCATTTTTGAAAGATAGCGATCCCCATGTTCAATGGCTGGCGGCCGTTTCTTTAAGCCAATTTCATGATGAGGATAGGATCGCTCCGGTTTTATTGGAAATGTTAACTCAATGGAAAAAGGTCACACGCAAGCAGGGCGAAGCAGAGCGCGCGCGGAAAAGCTTTCTTCTGGCAGCTCAAGCGCAAGTAAAACAAGGGTATGGCTCTCTGGAGGCCGTATTCCTTGAAGCCTATCAGAATTGCCAAGATCCGGTCATACGCTCCATTGCTGTGGCTCAACTGGGTTACATGAATTCTATGAGTTCATTCATTTCGCTCCAAAGGATTTTAAACATTGATCCTGATCCAGCAATAAGAGACGCCGTCATTGAAGCGATATTTAATCATAAAGGTCCCAGGGCCTATGAGATCCTGAAAACTTACCGGGACCTCAATAAAGAAACAGACCCGTATGTTCGCATCCATTTAGCAGACCGTTGTCAAAATCTAAGCGGCGAGGGAAAGCAACTTTCACTCGCTTTCCATGCGGATGATCCAATATTGAAAGACAGATTCCTTGGGGCCTGGGTCGGAGGCGGACTGGGAGATGCGATGGGGGCCGGTGTTGAGGGGTATCTCCCCGACGATTTCGTGCAAGCATTTGGGAAGGAGGTCATAGACGGGTATGTGGAGCCTTTTGCAAGCCGGAACGAAGGGTTTCAGCGTGGGCAGTTCACGGATGATACAGAGACGAAGGTCGCGATCGCTCAAACTTTGATCGGGCAACAGAACTTCGATCCGCATCAGATCGCGAAATCTTTGGGACGACTGGTCGGTGAAATTGATATGCGACAAAGAATAGATACCGGATACGGGATTAACACACTCAATGTCGGGCGTGCGTTAAATGTGGGTGTGGATTGGAGGCTTTCAGGACGACCGGGGACTAGTTCGGGTTCCGCTATGAGAGCCGCGGTTATTGGGATGGTCAATATCTATCGTCCCGATCTGATCTTGGAGCAAGCAAAAGTTCAGTCTCGGATCACGCACGTTCAAACGAGTGCGCAAGCGTCATCCATTGCGGTTGCGTTGGCGGTTCAACGGGTTTTGATGATGACGGAGGAAGAAAAGAGGTCCTTGATCGCTGATCCATCCTCGAAAGAAGAATTTGTGAGGCATATCGCCTTAGATATCGCAAAGGTGGATATTGATTTTTCGGATAAATTAGAAGAACTGATCCCGCTTCTCAATGGAAACCGGGATGCGTTGACTTCAAAATTTGGGCGGGGAGGGGCGATCGGTGTTGTTGCGCTCGCCTTGTACTATTTTTTAAAGACTCCGGATTCATTCGAGACCACTATTCTCGGGTCGATCAACCATGGCGGGGATACCGATACGATCGCATCGATCTCCGGGACTTTAAGCGGCGCGTTTAATGGTCTGGCGGCAGTTAAGTCCTATCAAGCCGAGAAGGCAATCCCTCTTTTGGGGCATGAGATCCTTGAGGAAACAGCGGCCGGTCTTTACGAGCTGTCACGCAAATGGAATCCTGAAAACGGGAAGGCAACCAACGGCTTAAGATCAGAGGTGAGGACAAAACTTGAGTCTGCCGCATTACAGAACGATCCCGAAAAACTGATCACCTTGGTCGAAGCGATCCCTTATATAAAAGAGAGCGCCCTTTTTAACAAGGCGATCGATGTTCGGGAAGAAAACTACGAGCCGGGGTACAATCTGAGGACCCATACGCTAAGGGTCCTGCGGCAATTTGAGCATTATTTTACTTCAGCAGATCTTCCCGCCGGAGTTTCATTGCCTTTGATGCGACTGCTTCTTGTTTTACATGATATCGGTAAACCCATTGCCGTGGCCCAAAAAAGCAAGGCTGATCAACATACCTATACCAAACAGGTCATGGAAGCCATTAAAGAACACCTTCCCGTGTCGGAACGGGAATTTGATCTTCTTATTTCTTTAATGAATGGCGATCCTTTGGGCCTGTATATTCGAAATAAAAAAAGTCTGAATGAGACCGCCGAATTGATAGAAAGCAGATCCTTAGCTTTGGGCATGCAGGCGTCTGATTATTTGAAGGTTTTAACTATTCTTCTTCAGGCGGATGTTTCGAGTTATACGCGGGATGCGGGAGGAGTCTATCCGGTTGACAAGCCAGGGATGGATTATGTGTTTAAAAAAGACGCGGCCGGAAAATTTCTGAAAAACAGCGCTTTAGGAAGATTGGTTTTTAATAAAAAGAGTGAAGCGAAGTTACAAGAATTGGAGAAAACGATAAGGCCAATAAATGGGAAAGGCTTGAGTTCCGAGATCCGTTCCGAGATGCGGACAAAGAATGAATTTGAGGAAATTAATGATTACGCGACCTCAGCGGGAGAATTTTTAATAAAGGTCATCCGCTATGACTGGATGAGTTTTGTGCTGGGAGCCCCGATTATTCTGTTTGGGGCCGTTGCAGGCGCAGTACTTCAAGATTTTCCCAGCGTCATTCAAAACGGCATCAATATAGGCGCGCAATCCGTCATGGCGTTCGGCGCTTTACAGTTTTTAAGACCCTTTTTTGATTTTTTACATGAAATGGGCCATGCGGGAGTTTTAAAGTTCTATGGGAAAAAGGAGATTGAATACCGGATCACGGATGAGGCGATTTCGGTGGTCCAGGGGATGGAACTTTCGGAAAGGAAAGCCTTTTACTTTTCCATAGCTGGATTTGCAGCGGCGGGAATTCCTGCCTTGATCTTGGCATCCACAAGCATCCTGATGTGGGGAGTGAATAGTTTTGGATTCCTATTTGGAGTGATGTTGTTCATTTCCCAGGGGATCGGCTCTCGTGGCGATATGGAGGCTGCTTTTTGGGAATGGAGACATTCCTCCAGAGGGTCGCCGATGCTCGGAGGACAACTGAAGGCATTTCTGGATGCGCTGAACCCCGGCGAACGGATCCGTATCGAGTACCGGGATTACAGTCAGAGATCTTTACCTCTTAAAAAACAGCAACATGCTTTCATGGACGGCGAGTTTGTTTCCTACGAGCTTTTAAGGGAGGTTCCTGTCAAGCAGTTCTTGATCCATATCAAGAATGACGAAGGGGAACAAAAACTCACTTATACCTCCGATAATTATTCACATTATCAGATTATGGGGATTCAAAGGATTAATACAGCTGCCATCGAGAAAGGTTCAGCCCGCTCCGAAGTGCGCCGGGGGGAAGAGATCTTGGCGGCCAAACAGGCCCTTCGCAATGTGGCGATGGAATTTTCTCTTATGGCGCTCGGAGTATCGCCCTGGCGGGTTTCGGGGGAAAAGCTCCGGATCTTAATGCTTCCGTTATGGACCTATGTGACGCAATGGGTTCTCATGGGGCTTTCTTATGGGTCGACTTTCGGTTGGGTGGAGGGGGTCTCGCTTTCTATTTATTCTTTCTATCTTTTCCTCTTCCACTTCAGCCAGGCAAGCGGACGGTTGGGGCGTGTGTTTCTGGAAAATGAACAGGTGATGCTTGAGACCGGCGAGCTCTCCGCTCAGCGTTCTGAAATGCGAGGAGATGAAGGAAAAGGTCGGCTCAAGATCATTTTGAACTGGAACGACCCTCGTTCTCCGCTTCCCCGTCTCAAACGGTGGTTATTGTTCGGCATTCCTGCGATCGCGGTCATTATCGGGACTTTGGCTGTTTACACGTACTTTCGTGGGCTTCCGATTTCCAAGATCTTCCATCCTTCCGCTCGCGTGGTGACGCAAGTCAAAGTGCCCGTCCTTACGGTGTTCGACCAAGAAGCGCTGACGGGGAATCTTGAAGCGCTCAGGATGAACATGGAAAAGATCCAGGACGAGAAGATGCAACGGATCGTCCGGCATTATCTGGATACAATAGAATTTTTGAGGGACTCTGAAAAAACGCTTTATCCTCAAGCGTCGGATAAAGAATGCGCCGAACGGATCCAGCATCTGGCGTTTGCGGCGGTCTACTTGACCTACCTCGAAAATCCGACGTTCGAGCCCTATCAAAAGAAAAAAGGCCCCGCGGCCGGGCCTTTCCAGATCGAAGCCCAAACGGCTGTGGATCTTTTCCGCGAGGCGATGAACGCTCCGGAAGGTTNNGTGGCCACTTTTTACAAGGCGCTCAAGTCCACTAAATATAACACTCTAAAAAAAGAGGAAATGAGGACCGTTCGTGAATCCATTGCATCGGATGCGACGCTGCAGCACCTTTTGTGGCGGCTATTCATTTACATTCGCATGGAACCTTCGGCTAAGGAAGTCGCGGGACGACCCGGGGAAAAAGACGGCTGGCCGCAGTTTCACGGGAGATACAATACGCCTTTTCTCGCGGACACGGCAAAACCCAGGAACGAGGGAGAGGAAGCCGAGCTTCATTACGGGCTCGCGACGCGTCTGAAAGCGACGGCCGTCAAATCGTTCATGGCGCAGTTGGTGGAAAAAACCATGCGCGAATCTTTAAGCGCCAGCAACCGGCAGCAAACAGAAACGCTCTTTAAGAACCTCTTAGTGGATCTCTATCAGGTTGAGAACATCAATGCCCCGCTGACGAATGCATTGCGGCGGATCCGGGATGCCGAATCGCTTGCGGATAAGATCGATGCTGAGATGGGGAAGCCTGCGGCGGAACGGAATCTGGCAAAACTTCAAGGCTACAGAAAACGCATCACGGTCAATTTGCGGAATTTGAACAATATTAAACTAAAAAACAAATATCTCGCGGATGCCCGGCGGGCGCTTGAAGCACTGAACCAATATAGCCCCAAGGGTTACCAACCCGGTAATTGGGAGAGCATCCAAAAAGAGGCCAATGACGGGGTCCTTAATTCCGCGGAGGCCACGGAGCGGTTGATCGTGACGCTTAACGGACAAGCGCGTAAATTGGATCCCTTATTGGCCGGAGCGTCAAAGGCCAGAAAAGCCGCCACGACCAAGGGTAGGGGACGTTCCGAGATGCGAATCTTATCAAGGACCGCAGTGACTTCCCGTCTTATCGGCACTACCGTCGCCGTGACCGGTATTGTGGGTTACTTCAACCTGCTCGTTCTTGGAGCGTTTTTCCGGCAAGGAGAAATACCCTCATTGTTGAATACCCAAGGTTACCTGGCCATCGGTGTAACGCTACCCCTGACGATCTATTTCGTTTTTCTGATCGTCCACGAATTAGGCCACTGGTTAACCGCTCGGTTGCTGCACGTACCCGTCCGGCTAGTTCCATCCACTATGGGGCCGGGAGCCGAATGGTCCCGTACGGAAGCAGGGCCATGGAAGTCCGCATGGATCCAGCAAGGGGGTGCGTTCGGATATATTGTGGCGGCTATTCTAAGTCCGGTTATCGGGCTCTTTCTTCAACGGGGCAATTTTGGGCAGGATCTCTTGGGGCTTAACCTAGCCCTGACTTCTATGATCGGCCTGATGGGTTTCTTCGGAAATCTATGCCTTGGTTCTACTTCTCGAGACGGTCGACCGAAGGTGCTTGTTTTGCGGGATGCGATTTTGGACAGGATCAATTTTCAAAGTCAGGACCAGAAGGGCGGGCGCCTGTTTGCCTTCCGTCCGACGGCCGGACAAAGGCTGTTAGATTTGGCGGGCATTGCGCAAGGGGGTCAGCGCTCCGAGGTGCGGAAGGAGACGGAGACGCAGGGGAAGATCGACGAGATCGGCGAGCAACTCAGGAAGTTAGAAACGATTCCCGGCACGAAGAGTATCGTTAATGTCCCTTCGGGTGAGCAGGCGCAGGAAGCAACGAATCTGATCGCCCTTGCAACGGCGACTAATGGCAGGGTCGTGACCACGCGTCAAGTTGAGTCGGATGCTTTCAAGACAGAGGATTCGTGGAAGCCGATGTGGGAAGGCGAACTTTATCAGAAACAACTTTTGCAAAAATTCCAAAAGGTTAATGATCTCAAGAACTTCATTTTTTGCATTGGCGATCTCGATAAAATGGGCGCTCTCAATCTCGCATTTTCCAAGGATATTGTCGGCGTTCTCGGGATGCCGAATTCTACGGACCTTCTATTCCTTCCTAAGGAATCGCCCTATTTCGAATTCAGGAATGAATTCATGAAGATCCTGGAGGCGCAGGGAGTAAGGGTCTACCGGGGCGTTGGCGGAGATGAGTTTGTGATCGTCGCCGACCACCCTTTCGATCTGGAAAATGTCATCAAGGAATTTACGATCGCTTTTCAGGGTCGCTATTCACTTTTAAAAGTGACCAAAATACTCACAGCGGCAGAAATACTTTTCTTGAAAGAAAATCCCTACGTGATCTCTGCTGCGAACTATGGAACGAGCACTCATATACTTGTCGATCGGAGGAAATTAAATACGGAAGAAAAATGGGGCAATTTTATTGAAAAGATTCAAACGGGACTAGACTTGAAGGAAGGTCAGTTCTTTGAACGGCGGTTTGAAACGAAGGAGGACGGATCCGGTGCGAAGGACCGCGGATTTTTTAGTGCTACAGGGGTGACCGTTTCGGCGGATATTGTCTTGAATTATTTAAGTGATGTCATGAAAGACCAGGGCGGGAGGAACTATTGGACAGAAAAGGACCCGGCTACGGGCGAAGAAAGCTTGCGATTCGAACGTATTGAGCTGTTTCGTGTGTGGGGTATGCGCTTGGCGAATGACGCACTGACGGCTGCCAAAGAAACCGGGTTTACGATCGACAAAAAGACCGGATTGATGATCGCCAAAGACGGGACCGGAAGGAATCAAGCGGTCAACGTGCCGTCGTACGAAGGGGAGAACCGGAAGATCTTCATTAAAAAGGAAGTGACCCCGGAAAAAATCCTGGCGGAAGAGAAAAACATCGAAAATATAGTTTATCCCAAACAAAGTCCGCTGGAAAACCGGGATGCGTTAACCGGTTTTTATAATCTGACGGGCGGGCGAGATGCCGCGAACAAAGCGGGAGATATCGAAGAGGTGGACGAGATTACGTTCACAAGCTATGGCGTTCAAGGGCAGTCGCAAGTCAAAGGAAGAGTTTTTCACGAAGCAAACTCACTCATCGGTTACACAGGCGGAAATAATCTGATCGAAGCTGACAGCAGAGTCGTTTGTTCGATCTACGGAATCAAAGCGGACAAAACGTTCAACGCGATGAATGAAAAGGGGGTCATAATCTCTCGTGATCCGCCGGATACGTTCATAACTGCTAAAAGGAAAAGGCCGGAAAATATCCGCGGACCACCGCAAACGTCCCAGCTTACGACCGGACGGTTAGACGAACTCGCACGGGAAATGCAAATACCCATCAACGGCGAAGCTGTCGGCCTGCACACGTCTGAGCCTCCCACGATTACAGCGCTCGTGATCAAAAAAGACAGCCTCGATCAATTGCAAACTATGGACGGTCTGCATATCCAGTTCATTCCCTTGTTCAAGGCTAAAGACATTATGAGCCTCGTGGGATGGTTTTTGAGCGCGATAAAATCTGTTTCTCCCGAAGACCTTGAAAAAGTAGTGGACGTGGAGTGGGGAAAACATAGCCGTATTCTCACATTCAATCCCTCGAAGGCGGACGCCCTTCTTGCTCTCTACCGACTCGCCCAGGACAGAAAAGCGGAAGAATCTTTTTTGAAGGAACTCGGCGGGCGCGATGTATCATTATTTCGCGAACTGGCTGCTAAAAAACCCGTTTCTCGATCCGAAATGCGAGAAGGGGTCTTGACGGAAGTCGGGACGAAAGATGAAGCCTATTCCGAGTCTCTCGCAGGCCATCTGCAAGCGATCATGCCTTCTGCCCGTTCGGAGATGCGGGAGGATGCCGACCAAATAGCCAACCGCGAGATCAATGATTTTGTGAAAAAAGTAGTTTCCATGGGCGTGGTTCAGGATACGAATACGATCGACACATTTATTTATGAAACTCTGCAGAAGGTCCCGGTGTCCTTCCAAAGAGAAAGACACAATCTGCGCGATCTCAGAGAGGATCTGTCGCGGATGGCTTTTGTGATCCGTGAGATCCAAAAGCCGGAATTTGAACTTAGAGTAGAACAGTTCCTCGGTCTAGGGACGGACGGGTGGGCCTTTCGGGTTAGCGATGCTGACAGAAAGTCCTTCGCGGTGAAGGTGGATGTTCCCAGGGATGACGTCATGCCAGCCGATGAAATTGAAAAGAACCACACAGATACGATGAAGATCACCAACCAAAGCGTCAATTTTGCGCATCGCTTCGGGATTTGGCCGCTAACACACAAACTGACTTCGGCGGATGGTTCGAAGAAAACGGAAACACTGATCATGGGGGTCAATGAGTTTGTTGAAGGCGAGAACTTTCGGAATATCTCGAGCCTGCTGCATTTTTCACGAACTGATTTGGTGAAATTGTTGAACGTGGCAAAACAATATGTTGTCATTCATCAATTTCTGGACAGTAAGGGGCTTATCCACGCGGATCCGAAGAATTTAAGCAACATTATTGTGGGTTCGAAGGGGACCGCAAAATTAGTGGATTTTGGACATTTGTACACGACCGAAACGCTTCTGGAGCGGCTGAGAAGGGAAAAAATAAAACCCCTGCCACCACGATCGGTCTTATCGGACGAGGAAGCCCTGCCCGGAGTCATGGAGGCCAATGCCCAACTTTTCTTCCAGGCTCTCAGGCCAATTTTTGCGGGTGCGCAGTTCAGGGTCGTCCGTGATTCTATCGAGTACCGTGTACTCGGAGCCTTGATCGAGAAAATTCCTGATCCGGTGAATGGGGTGCTGCCGGCGGTAGTCCCTTGGCAGGAACTGTTGGAGGCGATCACGGCGGCTGAAGCCGGTTTGCGGAAAGCGGAGGGCCCCGAAAACGGTCAACGTTCCGAAGTGCGCGAAGCTGAAGATCAGGGAAGAGCGCGAGTCGTAGCAGAGGCGCGGAATATTTTGAATGACCGCGCAGGGAAGCTAGAGACTTTTGGCAGGTCCCTTGAGAGGGGAGATGCCAATCAACCTGAAAAGTCTGCTGCCGATCGGATGCCATCGGAGCGCATGGTGGATGCCGGCGAACCGGCGACTTCTGGAGAAAAACAACGCTTCGAGTCTAGGGTTCTGGAACCCGTTCCTCCTGAATTGGACAGAAAGAACGTAATGCTGGTTCACGGGGTTGGATTTTATTCGGATCCTCTTAATCATGCGAAAGGAGTGGTTGAAGCGGCAAAGGACGAAGAGTCTGCCCAGTCGACTACCTATGTGGCCCGCGGACATCAGCAGGAACTGAGGACGGGCATTGGTTTTAGTTTTTCCCCTTCGGATCCGAATGTCGTCAAATATGCGGCTAACATGAGCGACCTCGGGAACCCTGTGTCCGCAGCGGAACAGGGGATCAATCTTTCCTATAAGGAAATTCACGATGCGATCCTTGCGCATGATTCACAAGAAGGTCGGATTCCCATGAATGAAGTCGCCATCCGGTTTCATGGGGTCGGCGCGATCGATGGGGTATGGTATCAAGTCACTCGATATCCCCAACCGAATCCGGCCGAAAGCGAACGCGTTGACGCTTTGCGGCAGTTTCAAGCGGCCGTGCTTATCAGCCTTCTTCGTTCCGCAGGTGTGCCTTGCCCCAATAAAGTGACACGCATCGAAACCGATGGACAATGGACGGAAATTTCTTTGGATACTCAAAAGATCATTCGGGGATTTAATGCTTCCCCTTATGGAAAATTGTTAAAAACACCCGTGTCCTCATTGGAAGAAATCAAAGCGGCATTGATCCGTAAAGGGATCTTATCAGAAGGCCAAGAGTTTTTTGCCGACGCCAGCTCGCGGCCAACGGATATTTCCGGAGCAAATCAACGTTCCGAGGTGCGGATAACAAGCGCAGAGGCTGTCTGGAGAGTAATTGCTCCAGAGCATCAGAAGATCGTCAACGAGACCAGGTTGGGTCTGGATCCCGGTGCGCTACGCTCTTCTGAAGCTTTGGAGGGACTCCCCTTAGAGTTCAAGGCGTCGGTCGTGGCGGCTCTTGTGGCCGGCAAGATCCTAAGGGCGGAAATGACAGCCGAACAGTTGGCTTCTGTCTTGGTTTCCATCGCGAAGGTCAGCGAAAAACAAGTTGTCGACTGGATCGCGAATGTTCGAAAAATCATTGGAAATCTGTTCTTGAAAACTGAAACGGCGGAAGTTGGCAAGGAGCGCTTCGTTACGGTTGAGGTGATCCATGCTGAGGATAAGATCGGAGTGGGCGATCTGGGCGTGCTTGTGAATAAGAATCTCGCGAAGGGTATTATCATCATGGCGGACGGAAAGGATCCGAAGGCCCTGGCAGCGGCGAAAGAACAGGCCAAGGCGATGAATAAACTGGCGAAGCAATTGCTTAAGGATCTCGGCGGTGCGCCGGAGAGGTTCAAGGCCGTCGTGGTCAATAGCAGCAGCCGCATAGCCGTGAAGAACGCATTAAACAAACTTGTTCAGGAGCTGGCACGGCGTCAGGAGGGTTTTGTCCTGATGGGAGATGCCGCGGATCTTCGTGTTTTTCCCCCCACAGAAGTGAATAGCCGGGTCATTATGATCGACCGGGCTTATCATGCGGCGACGGCGGAGCGGATTGCCGCTTCGATCATGGCGGCCCGCGTCTCGGAAAAACTCCTGGGTATTGCTCCGGCCGAGATCGAGAAGGCCATTGAGGACATGCTCAACAGAACCGAGCGTGGCGGCTTTTATACATTTAACGCGACAATTTTCGGCCAGATGCTGGTGGTCGCAATACAAGCGTTGCAGGCAATCCAGTCCGCCGCGTAAACGGCCTCCTAAAAGACTATCATGTGAACTGATAAAAACCTTCCAATTCCACACAAAAAAACCTTACAATGCCGCTGTTTTTTGTCTTCCAGTAATCGAATGGAGTCCTTTCAATGAAAGAGATCAGAGTTGGGATCGTGTCCTTGGGATGTTCCAAAACGCTCGTGGATAGCGAGGTCATTTTGGGAAAGGTTCGGGGCGCCCATTTTTCGATCACTCAAGATATCGGAAAAAGTGATGTGGTGTTGCTTAACACCTGCGGATTCATCAGGGACGCCAAACAGGAGTCGATCGACGCGCTTTTGAAACTGCTCGAGCTGAAGAAAAAAAAGAAACTGCTGGGGGTGGTCGTGGTGGGATGTCTGGTCCAGCGGTATGCAGAAGAACTTCAGAAAGAATTCCCCGAAGTCGACGCCTTCCTCGGTTCCGGGGATTATATGCGGATCGCCGAAGTCCTGAAGAAGGTCACGGACGGGCAGAAGTTCGTCAGTGTTCACAAGGCTGGCTATCTTGCCGGGGCCGATGAAGCACGCGTTTCTCTGACGCCCTTACATACCCGCTATCTTAAGATTTCGGAAGGATGCGATCATGCGTGTTCTTTTTGTGTGATCCCGAAGCTCCGCGGACGTTACCGTTCCCGTCACATCGCGGACCTTGTCCGGGAAGCGAAGCAACTGGCTGACGAAGGAGCCAAGGAGCTTGTCGTGATCGGCCAGGATATCACGAGATTCGGATGGGATTATGCCGGCAAGTCACTCTTGCCGCAACTCTTGGAAGCGCTGGAGACGGTGCGGGATGTCAAGTGGGTGCGTCTTCTTTACACCTATCCTTCGACGCTGACAGATGAGATCATCCGGGCTATTGCGAAGTCAAAACAGATCTGCCGCTACATAGACTTACCGCTTCAGCACATTAGTGATAAAATACTCAAAGCCATGCGGCGGGGGAGCACGAAAAAACAGATCGTGGAACTGATCCGGAAATTACGGGCCATGATCCCCGGGGTTGTGATCCGGACGAGTTTTATCGTGGGATTCCCGGGCGAGACGGAAGAGGATTTCGAGGAGCTTCTGGCGTTCATGCGCGAGACGAAATTCGAGTGTCTCGGGATTTTCCGGTATTCCCAGGAAGAGGGTTCCGCAGCCGCGGAATTCCCCGGGCAAGTTCCCGAAAAGATCAAAGAGGAACGCTATCACCGGGCCATGCAGTTGCAGCAGGAGATCGCGCGGGAAGTGAACCGCCGCTACCTTGGCAAAGAGCTCCGGGTGCTTGTCGAGACGCAGAATGGAAAGGATCCGGGTTTGTGGACCGGACGTTCCTTCATGGACGCGCCGGAAGTGGATGGCAGTGTTCTTATCCGAACGACAAAAGAAATAATGGCCGGAAAATTTTATACCGTCAAGATCACGGACACACAAGACTATGACCTCGTGGGCGAAATATAAATATTCTCTCCTGATCCCGAACGTGCTGAGCATCGCGCGGGGACTGATCGGGCTTTCTCTGCCGTTCCTGATCCTGCGGCCGAGCCCGTCAGGGCATCTTTGGGCCTTTATTTTGTTCATCGTAGGTGCGATCACCGATTATTTCGACGGCTGGATCGCCCGTCAGTACAAACTCGAATCCGACTTTGGTAAATGGATCGATCCTTTTAATGACAAGATCCTGATCCTGGCGCCGATGGCTTCTTTTGCGGCCCTCCATTTTTATTCGATCTGGTGGGTGGTTCCGATCTTTATCCGTGAGATCCTGGTGACATTTTGCCGGACAGGGTGGCTCCTTGAAGGGAAGTCCTTGGGCGCCGAGATGATGGGCAAACTGAAATTCGGTTTTCAGACGGTCATGGTGTGGATCGCCTTTGCCTATTTACTTCTGGATCCTCATCCCGCACTCGATGCAGTGACGGACATTCTTTATTATCTTCTTCCGATACTACTGATTGCGACGGTCGCATTGACACTTGTCTCAGGCGCCATGTTCCTCTGGAACCAGCGGGCTCATTTTGGATCCGAGGCGTTCAATAGGTTCGTTCTCGCGGCGGGAGTGGGGTTGTTCCCGAGAGCTCCCGGGACATGGGGAAGTTTGCTCGGTGTTTTTCTGGTTTTCCTGACCCGGTGGAGCAGCGGTCTTTACGGGGCGGTTTTCGTGTTTTTTGTGGTGTGGGGCGCTTTGGCGTATGAACGGATCAAGGATCCGGACCCGGACCCGCAATATATTGTGATTGACGAAGTCTGCGGCATTTTCGTAACATTCATGCTGATCCCAATGACCTGGTCTTCCGCGATCCTCGGGTTCGCATTGTTTCGTCTTTTTGATGTGTTCAAACCTTTCCCCGTACGGTCGCTTGAGCGGATCCCGCGTTACTGGGGCATCATGGCGGACGATCTAGGTGCCGGGCTCTATGCCTGGCTCATTCTGTTCGTGATCTTCAAATGAAACCCACGGCTGCTATCCTCTCTGTCGGTAATGAAGTTTTGCGCGGGAGCGTAGTCAACACGAATGCCGCATTCCTCGGCCGTGAACTCTCCGGTCTTGGGTTCGAGGTCATCTCTCACGGCGTTTGTGCGGATTCGATAGAAGCGATCCGCTTCCGGCTGGGCGAAGTGCTCCGTCGCGTGGATCTGATCATCATGATGGGGGGGCTCGGGCCGACGCCCGATGACGTGACCCGTGAAGGCATCGCCGCGCATTTCAAGGTCCCGCTTGTTTTTTCACCCCGGCAGTACAGCCAGCTCCAAAAAGTCTATAAACGTTACGGCAAACGCGTTCCAGCTCTTGTAAAGCGCGAAGCCTTTTATCCCGAGAACGCGAGACCCCTCGTCAATCGTTTTGGGATCGCGCTCGGGTTCTCAATTGAAATCGGGTCCAAGATCGTGATCGCGCTTCCCGGGGTCCCATCGGAACTTCAGAACATGTATTTTGATGTGGTCCTGCCGTTCCTGAAAAAGAAATACGGGAACCTTTTTAAATACAAGAAATTGATCGTAAAAATGGCCGGCATTTCGGAGCCGGATGTGATGAAAAAGCTCGGGAAAGATTTTTTTGACGATTTGTTCGATTTCGGGATCTATCCTTCAGCTGGTGAGATCGCGATCCGCATTCTCGCGGAGGAAGCCGCGGTCCTCGGAAGGCTCAAAAAGAAGATCGCGACCCGGCTCAAAGGCTGGATCTACGGCTGGGATGAAACGCCCCTTTCCGTCGTGATCGGAAAGATCCTGACAAGAAAAAAGCAAACACTAGCCGCTGCGGAAAGCTGCACGGGAGGGTTTTTGGCTGCACGCATTACGGCCTGTCCTGGTGCCAGCGCTTATTTTCGCGGAGGAGTCATCGCATACCATGCTGATGTAAAAACGGATCTTGGTGTTCCCGAAAAGCTCATCAAAGAGCGCGGAGAGGTTTCAGCTCAGGTCGCTTCTCAGCTCGCGAAATCGGTCCGCATCCGGATGGGATCAAGTTTTGGCATCGGCATCACGGGGATTGCCGGGCCCGGCGGTGGAAGTTCCACGAAACCGGTTGGCCTTGTTTATATCGGTCTTGCATCACCCGACGGAACGGTCCGGACCTGGAAGCATGTTTTCTGGGGGGAGCGTTATCAGATCCAGGACAAGGCCGCGACGAAAGCGCTCGAATATCTATGGCGGAAGATCTGCTAAAACAGACCACGGCGCGTGTATTTCTCGCGATCCCTCTTCATGAGATCTTTCGTCAAGAAATAGAGAGTTTCCTGGGTCCGCTTCGTCGTGAGATTTCCGGTGTCCGGTGGGTCGAACCTCTTAAGGTCCATCTGACACTTCATTTCTTCGGCTCCGTTTCCACAAAAGAGATCGAACTGATCCGTCTTTTTTCAAAAAGAGTAGCGCCCCTCTTTCCACCACTTCATCTAAACTTGGGCCGGGTCGGGGGATTCCCAAGCCTTGAAAGGCCGAATATTATTTGGCTTGAGGTCGTAGAACATGCCGGAAAACTTCTTTCCCTACAGAAGGCTATTCAAGGGGAGGTCCGCACGCTTGGCTTTGAGATCGAAGCAAGGCCGTTCCAACCTCATGCGACGATCGGTCGCGTGAAGTGGAAAAGCAAAGATTTTAAACCGCTCGCGGCAAAGATCCCTTTCCCATTGTCGGCCCCGGCAAAAACCGCGGATCATTTTGTTCTCTATCAAAGTCACTTGCTTCCGGAAGGCGTCCGTTATGAGATCCTTGAAACCTATCCCTTGTCAAAAAAAGCGTAAACTCAAAATTTCACAGTTGCATCGGGTTTACACGGTATTGCTGAAAAATTTTGGACATCAGAAGTGGTGGCCGGGAGATACCCCTTTCGAGGTCATCATCGGGGCGATCCTTACACAGAATACAGCCTGGGCGAATGTCGAAAAAGCCATTCTGAATCTCAAGAAAGCCAGAAAGCTTTCGTTTGAAGCCCTGCGCCGGATTCCGGCCAAGAAGCTCGCACAGTGGATCCGGCCGTCCGGATATTTCAATGTCAAGGCGGACCGGCTTAAGGCTTTCATGGATTTTCTGGACCGGGAATGTCAGGGTGACCTGTCAAAACTGAAACAGAAAACGATGCCCGTGCTCCGCGAAAAACTTCTTGCTGTCAAAGGAGTGGGACCTGAGACCGCGGATTCCATCCTCCTTTATGCGCTGGGCAAGAGGTCCTTCGTGATCGACGCCTATACCAAAAGGATCTTTTTGAGGCATGGGTTGGCCAAAGACCATGACACTTATGAACGATGGCGGGAGATCTTTATGCGGGCGTTACCGGAAAACTTGGATCTTTATAACGATTTTCACGCCCAGATCGTTCGGACGGGGAAGGATTATTGCCGGAAAGTTCCCCGTTGTGAAGGATGCCCTCTTCAGCGGTTTTTCTAAGAAAGTACAGGCAAAAGATATGAAATTCTTTACAACTTGTGCCGTTACTTAAAGATAAGTGAATTAAAAAAGAGGTAATATGGAGCCTAGGAAAAAGAGAAAGATCGGAGAGATCTTGATCGAGGATGGGCTTTTGTCAAAAGCCCAATTGGAAGAGGCCCTTACTTTTCAGAAAGAAAAGGGCGGTATGATCGGACGGATCCTCATCGAAAAAAAGTTCGTGGACGAGGAGTCGCTGATCGGCGCTTTGGGCAAGCAGTTCAAAATTCCTTATATCCCGCTTAAGAATTACGCGATCAATCCCGACATGGCCGGTATGCTGACTGCGGATTTTTGCCATGAAAACATGGCCGTAGCGTTCGATTGCGACCACAAAAAGGTCTATGTCGCGATGACGGACCCCATGAACGACACGGCCGTTGAGAAGATCCGAGCGATGACCGGGCACATTCCCCAGGTGTTCCTTGCCCGCATCTCCGAAGTTCTGAACGCGATCTTTTTCATTTATCACGAGGGGTCCTGATGAATCCATTCACTTTTAAACCGTCCATCAGGGCAGCAGTATTCTATTTTCGGTATGCCATCACAGGAAGGCGATCATGACGGACCCTAAGCGAAGTTCATTGCCGGACCTGAAAGAAGCCCTTCTCCGGGCTGGGGTCGTCAATTCAGAGGAACTCCAAAAGGCGCTCCAGGAGCAGACCAAGAGCTCAATGAAGCTCCATTTTTTGGACATTCTTCTTCAGAAAGGGAAATGCAACGAAAAAAAACTCGCGGACGTTTTTTTCAAAGAGTACGGCTATCGTATCGTCAGTCTCAAAATGCTTATCATCCACAAAGAAGTCCTGGAACTCATTCCCCGAAGGATCGCAGAGGTCTATGGGTGTCTTCCGATCGTCCTTTATGAGAATACGCTAACGGTTGCGGTTGCGAATCCCGCCAATCTAAAAAATCTGGATGAACTCCACTCCTTGACCGGAAAGCGCATCCGGGTCTCGGTGGCGGAATATTCCCAGCTCAAAGAATACATACAAAAATCCTATGCGGGAGAGGTTGCTGTCCCGGAAGAACCCGTTCCGGAGGAAGGCACCGAAGACCTCGTCTCTCTTGCCAATATGGTCGAAAGCGAAGTGGTTCTTGATAAGCAGCAGCAGGCCTCGGACCTCATGGAACAGGCGAACCAGGCTCCGGTCGTGAAACTTGTCAACATGACGCTCGTGGAGGGGGTGCGTCGCCGTGCGAGCGATATTTTTATTGAACCCTGGGAAGGTTTTGTCCGGATCCGCATGCGCATTGACGGCATCCTTGAGGAGATCGTAAGACCTCAAAAGAGTTTTGGCGATGCCATTGTTTCCCGCGTTAAGATCATGAGTCAGCTCAATATCGCGGAGCATCGAGTGCCACAGGATGGCCGTTTCAAAGTGAGAACCCAGGGCCGGGAAGTGGACGTGCGCGTTTCCATATTACCATCCAGCTTCGGCGAAAAAGTTTGCTTGCGCATTTTGGATACCGGGGCACAGTCTCATGACATTCAAAAACTCGGGTTTACGAGGTCAGAACAGGAGGTGATCCGGGCTTCTGCCAAGAAGCCGCATGGGATGATCCTCGTGACCGGACCAACCGGGAGCGGGAAGACGACCACGCTGTATTCGGTCCTTAAGTATTTAGATTCTCCGCAAGTCAATATTACGACCGTCGAGGATCCTGTGGAATATCAGATAGCCGGTATCAATCAAGTCAATGTTCGCGAATCCATTGGACTGACGTTTCCCGCGGCTCTCCGTTCGATCCTGCGTCAAGATCCTGACATTATCTTGATCGGGGAGATTCGCGATGCGGAAACGCTCGATATTGCGGTCAAGGCCGCGCTTACGGGACATCTCGTTCTGAGCACGCTTCACACCAACGATGCGGTGAGCTCTGTGACCCGCATGGAGAATCTGGGACTCGAACCGTTCCTGATCGCGTCGACGGTACTGATGATCTCCGCCCAGCGTTTAGTGCGCCGCCTCTGCCCTCGTTGCCGCGTCGCATACAATTTGGAACAGGATATATATAAATTCCTGAACCTGGATCCGAAAAAGAAGATCCAGCTTTGGAAAGCCAAAGGCTGTTCGCAGTGCCGCCAGTTGGGATACCAGGGCCGGAGCGTGGTCACTGAGATCATGGAAATGAAGCCGGATATTTTAGAGCTGATTATGCAGGGTGCGTCCGCGGATGTGATCAAGGCGAAAGCCCGCGAACACGGAATGAACACGCTCCGCGAATCTGCGATCCAAAAGGCCCTGACGGGCGAAACGTCGCTCGATGAGGTTTTCCGCGTGACGATAGCGGATGCCGGGTTGCCGCCCGGGGGAGGCGGTCCATGATCGACAAAAAAATCATTCGAGAATGGATGAAAACGCTAGGGCTTTCTGACGGGGAGTGTGACCGCCTGGAACAGGCGGCGCAGAAGCGCAGTGAAAGCATTTTTAAAATGATCCTCACGGAAAAGACCCTGCCGGAAGAAGAGATCATGGATTTTTTGAGCGCTCAACTTGAGATCCCCACCTTGAATCTTCACGGGATGCAGTTCGATCCAGAACTTCTGAGGATGTTTTCCCGGAAATTCATTGAATTGCACCAGGTTTTTCCGGTAGGGCGCATCGGAAAGCTTGTGACTGTCGCCACAAGCGATCCCTCCAAATTGAGGGTCTTCGATGATATCAAGGGCCTGACAGGATGCGAGGTAAGTTTGGTGTTAGTTACGCCTGCCCGGATCGCCGCTGCCATCAGCGACCATTACGCGGAAAGCAAAAACTTTTCTGAATTCATTACCGAAAAGGACGCAGACAGTCTGGAACTTGTGACCGAGGAGGAAAAAGAGTCAGCCTCCGTCGTGCAGGCCGGGGTCGATGATGCGCCCGTCATCAAGATGGTCAACTTTATTCTCGAAAAAGCCCTCAAGTCACGCGCTTCCGATATCCACTTCGAGCCTTATGAAAAAGAATTTCGGATCCGATACCGTGTCGACGGAGCTTTAAAAGAATCGTTCTCTCATTCTTTGGAACTTTATCCCGCTCTCGTGGCGCGGACAAAGATCATTTCCCTTTTGGACATCACCGAAAAACGGTTGCCCCAGGATGGGCGGTTTCGACTCTTACTCAAGGACCGGCAGATCGATTTCCGTGTTTCGGTGCTGCCGACCTATTTCGGTGAGAAGATGGTGCTGCGCGTTCTGGACCGGAGCGGGATCAGGGCAGGGCTTGACAAGCTTGGTTTCACGGAGAAACCAACGCGTGCCCTTGCCGAAGCGGTCAAGAAGCCTTACGGAATGATCCTGATCACCGGGCCGACGGGCAGCGGGAAATCCACCACTCTCTACTCGATCCTTAACTCTCTGAACACGCCGCAAAAGAATTTAATGACCGTAGAGGATCCTGTCGAATACCAAGTTGAAGGGATCACGCAGACGCAGGTGCAACCGGAGATTGGGCTCACGTTCGCGAGCGGTTTGCGCGCGCTTTTGCGCCAAAGTCCGGACATTGTGTTGGTGGGAGAGATCCGCGATTCGGAGACTGCCGATATTGCGGTGAAGGCCGCTTTGACCGGGCATCTGGTATTCAGCACGCTTCATACGAACAGCGCGGCCGGCGCGATGACGCGTCTTATCGATATGGGGGTGGAGCCTTTTTTGATCGCCTCCTCAGTCGTATGCGTTGGTGCCCAGCGTTTGCTCAGAAAGATCTGCTCGCATTGCAAGGTGCCGGCCGTTATACCCGCGGAGGTTCTGCTTCGTTGTAAGCTTTCCAAGTCGGAATTGGACAAGATCGCTCCGTTCACAGGAAAGGGTTGTATCAAGTGCAACATGACGGGCTATTTGGGCAGGACCGGTGCAAGTGAGGTGCTGCTTGTGGATCCGGACATCCGGGAACTCGTGATCCAGAAAAAATCAAGTAATGTTATTCATCAGCTTGCCGTTGAAAAGGGAATGGAAACGCTCTTCGAGAACGCTCTGGGACTCTTTAAATCCGGAGTGACTACGCTTGAAGAAGTGCTGCGCGTTTCAAGCCGGGAGTGAGCTATGCCATCGTTTGAATATTGGGTCAAGGACAAGGCAGGAAAAGATCTGAAAGGCTTTCAGGATGCCCAGGACGTGCAAGAACTTGTCCGCCAGTTGAAGACTCAGGGTTATCTTGTGGTTCGCGTAGAACAGGCCAAGAAGGGATCCGCCATTTTGAGTGTCCAGAAAGGGTCGGCGCCCAAGATTCGGCAGGGGAAATCCGGAAAAATCAAGTTGGATGACCTCGTGATCTTTTCAAGGCAAATGGCCACGCTTGTTGCAGCAGGGATCCCCTTGATCCAGGCTTTGGACATTCTCGCCAGTCAAATGGATAAAGAAAAATTCCGGTTGATTCTTCACAAAATGCATAGCGACCTTCAAACCGGCAAAAGTCTTTCTGAATCTATGCAGGTGCACACCAAGGTCTTTTCGGCGCTTTTCATTCATATGGTCCGTGCGGGCGAGATGAGCGGGAAGTTGCAGGAGATCCTGGACCGCGTAGCCCATTATTTCGAAAAGTCCAGCGCCCTTCAAAAAAAAGTCAGGGCTGCGGTGATGTACCCAACGGCCGTTTCGATCATGGCGTTCGGGATCACGTTCTTCATGCTTGCCTTCGTGATCCCGCAATTCGCGACGATCTTTGAAGGTCTCAACGCAAAACTGCCCGTGCCGACTCAGGTTCTGATTGGTATAAGCAATTATCTCGCGGCAAACTGGTGGTGGATCCTTTCCCTTCTGGGCGCAAGTATTTTTCTGTTCAAGAAATTCATTAGCTCTCCGATGGGCCGGTTGCCCTGGGATTCCTTTACGCTCCGCATGCCCATCTTCGGTACGATCATTTTGAAAGTGGCGGTAAGTAAGTTTGCGCGCACACTTTCCACGTTGTTGCGTAGCGGCGTGGCGATCCTCGCGGCTCTGGAGATCGTTTCTAAAACTTCAGGGAACGCCCGGATCGAGAAAGTCATTACGGATCTTATGGGATCCGTGAAGCGAGGGGAGAGCATTGCCAGCCCACTCGAAAAAAGCGATATCTTTCCCTCCATGGTCGTCCGTATGATCGCGATCGGGGAGGAAACCGGGGAATTGGAGGAGATGCTCACAAAGATCGCGGACTTCTATGACACCCAGGTGGACACCGCTGTTTCCGGCCTTACATCTCTCATCGAACCGCTCATTATTGCTTTTCTGGGTATCGTGATCGGCGGCATCGTGATCGCTCTTTTTCTTCCCATTCTTACGCTGACTCAGGCGATCAAGTAAAGAAATTCTCCCTCCTGTCGCAAAAACCTGCAGGAATCTGCCTCAAGGCTCTTCAATGATACTTATTAAGGTTGTGAGATATAACTTGAATATCAAAAAAACTAGTTTAGTTATCCCCCGTATTGTCGTATCATCTATACTAGTTTAGGCTAGTACTAGGCAGTGGCAAACATAGAAACGGGAGGAATAACATGTTTATCAAATTAAATAGGAAAGGTTTTACGCTCGTAGAGATCATGATCGTAGTTGCGATCATCGGGCTCTTGGCCGCTATTGCCATCCCCAATCTTCTCCGTGCGCGTATCAATGCCAATGAAGGTGCCATCAAGTCAGATATGAGGACATTCAGCGGAGCGAATGAAAGCTATCGTGCCGCGCAGAATCCTCCGACTTATGCGGCTGATATTCTCACGCTGACGACGCCGCCGGCAACGGGCCCTTCATATCTTGACGCCTCGTGGGTTGAAGCTGGTGTCAAGCATGGCTTCACCATAACCTACCTTGTGGCTGCCGCTCCTGCCAGCACGTATTCTTTGCTGGGAACGCCGACAGCTGCAGCGGAAAACACCTACTGCATTGACCAGGCGGGTGTTGTTTATGGTCCGACGGCAGGTGTAGCGCCGACCGCTGCGACTACGGGTTGCGCGGGTGGTACGGCCATTGGTGGCTAAGCGATACGTAAAGAAACAAGTGTTTTTTGACCCACCCCGCTTTTTTGGAGCGGGGTGGGTTTTTTTTGGCTGTTTTCTTGAAGATTTTCTGTTAGTCTCTCACTCATGAATAACGATTCCAACATGACGGGTTTGCTCAAACAGCAGTTTTCCAGTTTTTGGGACGGTTTTACATCCATAATCCTGTCGAAAAAAACGGCTGCTTCCAAGGTTACCGTGTGTGATCTTGGCCGCATGCGGACGGTACTGCTTGAACTTGAAAAACGGCCCGGACATCTTCTTGTTCATCATCTCGATATTATCAAGAACGCTTCCCAGGATCAGAAACCGTCCTTAATTTTGAAACCGTTTCTGGACGGAAAGAAATTCCGGAAGGACGGGATCCGCGTGGCCCTCAAGGGACATGGGGTCGTGATCCGTTTCATACCTTTCCCGAAAATGAAAGCCGATGAGCTTCGCAGTGCCATGAAATACGAAGCCGAGCAGTACATTCCGTTCGAGTTGAACGATGTGGTGCTTGATTGCGCAGTGGTGGAGGAGGCCCTTGCGACCGATGATGGGGTGAAAATGGAAGTCATGCTGGTTGCCATCAAACGCCAGGAACTTGAGCCGACGCTTGAGATCTTCCGTAATTTGGAATGCCGCCTGTCGGTGGTGGATGTCGATATCCTTTCGGCGATGGCCGCCTTGGAATATTTTCACCCCGAAGATTTTTCAAGGCACAGCGGTCTCTTGGACCTTGGCACTGAGATATCAACCCTTGGGATCGTCCGGGAGGGGAAGCCTCGCTTTGTCCGTGACATTTCTTATGGGGCCTACGATCTTTTCAAGCGGTTCAAGACCCGTTCCAATCTTGCGGACGAAAAGATCGAAAGTCTTTTTGAGAATAATGAAACTTTGGCGGCCGATGAAGCGCAAGCGATCACCGAAAGTCTTGAAGGGTTGATCCGGGACCTGCGTGTTTCTTTTGACTATTACCATGATCAATCCGGACAATCGAAACCTGTCGCAAAACTCTTTCTGAGCGGTGTGGTGTCTCACCCCACAGTTTTGAAGGCGTTGAGTGAGGGATTGCAGATCCCGGTCGTGAATATGGACATCCTTCCGAAGATCAAATGGGCCCCGGGGGTTGATCCCGAACTTCTAAAAACTAACGCATCTCTCTTACCCGTAGCGTTGGGACTGGGGCTTCGCGAAGAATGATCAAGATCAATCTTTTGCCTCAGGAGCTTTTGAAAGGGAAAGCGAACGCGACGCGCATTCCCTATATTCCGTTGGCTCTTCTAGTCGGGGTGCTTTTTCTTCTTATGACGTTTTTTTTCTACGGGGATTATCTCAAGGCTCGGTCTACCTACGAAGGCGTGCGTAAGGAATGGATTAGGTTGAGTCCCCTCCTGGCACAGCTTAAGACTTTGGAGCAAAAAGTCGCGGTTGAAATGAAGGGCGAAAAAGATTTTCTGGAAGCGAACGTGCTCAATGAGGAACCCATAACCCGGATACTTTATTGGGTGAGCGATTTTCTGCCTCCACGAGGATGGCTCACGAAACTCAAGGCGGAGCGGGAAGGTGGCGGGTGCCGGTTGACCCTGGAGGGTGTGGTGTTGGCATCCCGCACACAGACCGGCATTGAACAGATCGAGGAATATTTCCAGAAACTGAGAACGAAATTGCCGCCCCAAACATCCGTCACGGTAGCGACTTCCAAAGAGGCCAACGAAAAGACGGAGGAGACCATTTTTGTCGCTCAACTTGAATGGGGAGTGACCCCAAAGCCATGAAGCCGCTCAACTTACTTTTTGCCGAAGTTATAGCATTTCTGAAAAGTGTCGATAAAAAAGTCTGGGTGGCCGGTGTTTTGTGTACGATAGGTTTTTTTCTGGTGGTTGTTTTTCTGGTCATTCCGGCTTGGATCGAACGTCCCATGCTCCGGCGTGATATTCAAAGCATGGAAACTCAGATCCGCCAGGTCAATGACCTGAATAAGAAACGGCCGGAATGGGAAGAGAATCAGAAGGTGTTCGGTTCGCTCATTGAAAGTACCCGGGCTCGTGTTTTTACGGACGAAGAAATGGATATGTTGCTGGGTTCCACTTCAAAAATGGCGAGTGAGTCGCGCGTAGAAGTGTTAGCCTCAAAACCTTTGACCGAGAAAGTGGCTTTTGCGGCGCCCTATCACCTGATCTATCAACCGCGTGGCTATGAATTCACGGTGCAAGGCGGTTATCATGACCTCGGTAATTTGATGAGCCGCATTGAGAGTCATGGAAAACTTTTAAGAATACAGAGCCTCGAGATTGTGCCGGATAAAAAAACGCCGGAGCGGCATATTGCGGAGCTAAAGCTTTGGGCGATCCTGAAAGCCCCGCCGCAAGTGGTGCTGCTCACGAAGGCGAAGAAGGTAGCGAATGTTGGGAAAGTGGCGCATGTTAAAAAGTAAGACAAGCTTATTTTTTCTGGTGATCGCGCTGCTGGCCTTGGCCTCGGTGACGTTTGCCGCCACTGAGGTTCTTTACGATTCCGGGAACAGGCGGGATCCCTTCGTGCCGCTCGAAGGAGGGGGTGACACTTCAGTGAACACATCCTCATCCGGCGTTAAACTGGAGGGTATCATCTATGATCCGGGCGGACGTTCGATGGCCATTTTGAACGGGAAATCCTATCAGAAAGGTGAGACCGTGGGAAATGCGACGGTCGTTAAGATATCGAAGGACCATGTCGTCATTTCTATGCGTGGGGAAGAGAAGACACTTTGGATAAGGGAAGAGGAAAAAACATAGGTTTTATGATACAATGAGGCCCGTGAACTTCATGAAACAACCGTCTCATAATTTTATCCCGCCTTCGCAAAGGATTCAGGCTGTAAAGCCGTGGGGCTCCATTTTTTTTGCGCTTTTCGTGTGTCTTTTTGGCGTTCCAGGTGTTGCCTCTGCCGCAGACCCCAACCCGGTTGCCATGACGCAAAAGGGTTCGGTGCCGGAAACGACTTCAGCGCCGGCGGAGTCTGCCGCGGTGTCCAGTCCGGTGCCAGTAGATGACACGATCAGCTTGGATTTTAAAGATGCGGATATCGGAAGCGTGCTTCGCGTGCTGAGCATGAAAAGTCACGTCAATATTGTGACCGGCCCTGAAGTGAAAGGTCTCGTGACTGTCCGGTTGGACAATGTCCCCTGGGAAAAAGCGCTCGGTGTGATCTTGAGGACCTATAACTATGTTTTCGAGCGTGATGGGAACATTATCCGCGTGACGACCCGCGAAGAAATGAAACTCGAGCCGGTCGAAACGAAGACCTTCATTCTGAATTATTCTAAAGCCAAGGAGATCCAGGCCTCGGTCACGGATATGTTGAGTGAGCGCGGCAAGATCAAGTCTTCGGAGCGTACCAACATGCTCGTCGTGACCGACGTTCCCACCAATCTCTATCGTATCGGGGAAGTGATCAAGAAACTCGATCAAGTCACGTCGCAGGCCTTTATTGACTCCAAGATCGTCAATACGGATCTTTCTAATGTCGAGAACCTTGGCATTGATTGGAATGTTGCGGGTGGGCTTACCCATGGAAGTACTCGACCCACAACATTTCCATTCACTCAAACAGGCGAAGCTCCTTCGCCAGCGTTGAATCAGTTTTTTCCTGTTTTTGCAGGCAAATCTACTGCTGGGACCGTCGGTGATTACGTAGTCAATCCGGTTGATGCGCGTGGGTTTCCACAGGTTTCTGCAGTGACAGGAAATGCGCCTTCTCTTCAATACGGCACTTTGGATTTCTCAAGCTTTTCCGCGATATTGAATCTTCTGCAGACCCGGGCCAATACGAAGGTGGTTTCCAATCCACGGGTCGTTGTCTTGAATAATCAGAAGGCCACTATTCAGGTAGGGTCGGACTATCCCATTCCGAATTTCGAAAGGAACGAAACGACCGGCAGCATGGAGGTGTCGGGCTATAATTACAGGAAGTTGGGCATTGTTTTAAATGTGACGCCGCACATTAATTCAGCCGAAGAGATCCTTGTGGATCTGACGCCAGAGATAAGCAGTGCAGGTCCACTGATCACATTCATACCGGGTGCCGGGGGATTAAGCGCGCCTTCCTTCAACATCACCAAAGCAACGACCCAGGTATTGATCCAAAGCGGCCAAACCATCGCGATTGGCGGGTTAATGTCGGATAATTACGGCTCGACGGAAAATAAAGTGCCTTATTTGGGGGATATTCCTCTCGTGGGGAAATTATTCCGATCCAAACGGCAGAACGCTGCAGATAACACTAAGAACGAAACGCTCTTTTTTGTAACAGTTACCACGGTGGATTCGCAGGGACAGCCTGCGGGTGCCAAAGTTGACGGGAAGAATAACCAGTCAAAAGACGCTCAAGCCCAGAAAAAAACGGCTGCAACGGATGCCGCTCCGGGCGTGAAAGATTCTGAGAAGCCAGTAGTCTCGGACGAAGCGAACAAGGGCAAACCGGCCTAAGCTCAGGTCCGGTTTTTTAAGTTCTCTTGGGAAAGGTCTTCGACAGGCCTTAAAGTTCGTTAAAGTTCCGCCTCGGAATAAGTTGACGTTTTTTCTTTCCACAAGCTTTACACCCGCCTGGATCTCCCGAGTTTTCACTTCAAACAATAACCATAAAGTCCGCCTATGCAGCGGAAATGGTTTCAAGAGAGGAAGCACAGTTCATGGAAAGACAAATTTTAATTTCACAGGATGCCAATGAAAAACAGGTCGCCATTCTCGAAGATGGCCGGTTAGAGGAGTTCTACATCGAGCGCGGGGACTCGAAGAAGCTTTTCGGGAATATCTACGAAGGGATCGTGAAGACCGTGATTCCCGGGATCGACGCCGCATTTGTGGATATCGGTACCGGGAAAGATGGATTTCTATATGTCGGCGACGCACTTCGTTCGCCGCTGGATCTCGATGCGGAATTTGACGAGGGAGAAGAGAAAAAAACGGAAGGAACAGTCACCGAAGTGAAACCTCCCGAAGGCGTTGTGGTTGAAGGTAATCTCCAGGCACAGCCCCCTGTGCCGGGCCAAGTTCAGGGCCAAGCTCAGGGCCAAGCTCAGGGACAAGTACCGGGGCAACCTCAGGGGCAGGGACGGGGCCAGGGACGTCATGGGGGACGGGACCGCGGGCGTGGAAGACATCAGCAAGGAGGGCGCCAAGGCGGCCGGAATCAGCCACCGCAACAGTATCACCAGCATCAGCGGCGTCCGAGAATTGAAGACGTCCTGAAGGTCGGGCAGAAGGTCATCGTCCAGGTGGTAAAGGAGCCGCTCGGGAATAAGGGTCCGCGTCTTACGACGCAGTTTTCGATCCCGGCGCGTTATCTTGTGATGATGCCCGGCGAATCGAAGATCGGGATCTCGCGTCGCGTGGAGAGCCGTACCGAACGCGAGCGCATCCGGGGCATTTTCAGAAGCCTGGAGATCCCGAAGGGTGTTGGGTTCATTGTACGGACGAATGCCGAAGGAAAAAGCGATGCGGATTTCACGCGGGATATCCGTTACTTGATCCGGCTGTGGAAGAAGATCCACGGGATGATCTCGACCAAGAAAGCACCCGTCATGATCCATCAGGAGCTCGGTCTTGTGGAACGCGTGGTCCGTGATCACGTGAACGAAGAGACCACCAAGATCGTGGTGGATCATCCCGAGATCTTCAAGAAGCTCAAGCGCTTCACCTCGGTCTATATGCCGGGGCAGGACCTGAACATCGAATTCGCAAAGGAAAAGGGAAGCCTCTTTGAACGTCACGGGATCGAAAAAGAGATCGAACGGACGTTCCAAAAGAATGTTTACCTCAAGTCGGGCGGTTATGTCGTGATCGAGCAGACCGAGGGCCTTGTGGCGATCGATGTGAATACCGGGAAGTTCACCGGGAACAACCGGGGTCTTGAGGAGACCGTGTATAAGAATAACGTCGAGGCCGCACAGGAGATCGCGCGCCAGCTCCGGCTTCGGGACATCGGCGGGATCATCGTGATCGATTTTATCGATATGGAGCAAGGACAGCATCGCCGCAACCTTTTTAATATTTTTAAAGAGGCGGTGAGCAAAGACCGTGCCAAGACCCATCTGGTGCAGGTTTCCGAGCTCGGGCTCATCCAGATGACGCGCCAGAGAATGCGTCCGTCGCTTGAGAGCGCGGTCTACGATACCTGCCCGTATTGCGAGGGCAAGGGCAATATCAAGTCGACCGCGACCATGTCGATCCAGGTCATCCGGGAGTTGCGCAAATCCTTGAAGGATTCCAGGGACCGCATCGTGAATGCGTACGTGCATCCGGATGTCGCTGAACGTTTACTCCAACAGGAAAAGAAAGCGTTGCGGTTCCTCGAGAAGAACACGGGGAGTCGCATTTCGATCTATTCCGAACCGACCGCACATCGCGAAGATATCAATATCACGTTCATTAAGTGACATCGCTCGGGTGACGCTCATCCTGAGCAACGTGCTTTTGTGAGTGAGGCGAAGGATCTTCCAAAGAGATTCTTCGCTTCGCTCAGAATGGTGGAGCTAACGCTAAAGAGCGTTATGAAAATCTCACGCCTTTGAGTATAATGCCTTCATGAGCGTGCCCCTTTTGATCCTGATCACGGTTGCGGTATCTTTTTGTGGCTTCGCCGCAGTTCTCTGGATTTTTCAGCGTTTGTCCAAGCGGGCAGTTGCTGATGATAAGACCTTCCAGCCCTTCCTTCAGCTTCAGCAGGAACTCCACAACCTCAACACAACGCTGCAGGACCAGATCCAAGCTCTTGCGCGTCAGATGAACGACCAGATGAAACAGAATTCCCAATTCCTTCAGGAAAACCAGCAGAATTACCGCCAGATCATGGGAGATGTCCAGCACCGGCTCGGTGTTTTGCAGCACGCCACGCAGTCCATGATGGATATCGGAAAGGACATCTCGTCCCTCCATGACATTCTTCGGGCCCCGAAACTTCGCGGCGGAATGGGGGAGCTGCTCCTCGCGGAGCTTCTGCGCCAGATTCTTCCCGAAGATCATTTCTCGCTTCAGTATCGTTTCGCGAATGGTTCCCAGGTGGATGCCGTCATCCGGCTCGGCGAGGGATTGATCCCGGTGGACGCGAAATTCCCGCTCGAGAATTTCAAACGCATTTTAGAGGCGGGGAGTGACGAAAAACAGGCCGAAGCCCGCAAGGGGTTTTGGAGGGACGTCAAAAAACACATCGATGATATCGGGACAAAGTACATCCTGCCGGAGGAAGGGACTTTTGAGTTTGCGCTCATGTATATTCCGTCCGAAAGTATTTATTATGAAACGATCATCAAAGACGATGCGCAGAATGAGAGTCTTTCGGCGTATGCCATGAAGCGCAAGGTGATCCCGGTTTCGCCGAACAGTTTTTATGTCTATCTTCAGTCGATCGTGCGCGGGCTTAAGGGCATGAGGATCGAGCGTTCGGCCCAGATCATTCTTGAAAATTTAGGTCAGTTGGAAGTGGATCTTGAGCAGTGTCTGACGGATTTCGAAAAGATCGGCGGGCATTTAGCCCACGCCCGCACCGCCTATGAAAAAACGGAACAGCGGTTCCAAAAATTGCGTAACCGGTTGAATGTTCTGGAACAACATCAGGGGCAGGTTGCAGGGCCGGCGCCCAAGGAGATCACTTTGGAAACGGATTCTTAAACCAGTTCGTCATCCAGCGGAGGAAAAGCCATGAAATTTTTAAAGAAGATAGGTAAGGCCCTTTTTGGTTCGAACAAGCCCAAGAAGGCCGTAAAATCCAAAAGAAAAGTTTCTAAAAAGAAAACGATCAAGCCTGCCAAGAAAAAGACAGCCAAGCCGGCTAAGAAGAAAGTTTCAAAAAAAGCCGTGGTGAAAAAACAAGCGAGGATGGTCAAAGTCGCTTTGGCGGCATTGCCGACCGCGGAAGTGACGCATTATTTTCCACATGTGAATGCCGCGGTGCTCAAGATCAAGGCCGGGGAGATCCGGATCGGGGATGTGCTTTTGTTTAAAGGTCATACGACGGATTTCAAGCAAAAGGTCACCTCGATGCAGATCGATCACCAGCCGGTCATGATCGCCAAAAAAGGCGATGATTTTGGCGTTGAAGTAAAATCCCGCGTTCGCGCCGGGGATCTTGTGTTCAAAAAATAGCTATCTCCTTTGAGTGAGGAGTTTCAAACCATGGCCCAGCATTATCTTCGCACCTACAAACCTTTCGTGCTTGAAGAGGTCAAAAAAAACCTTCTGATCATCGGAGACCTTTCGGGAAATTGTGCTTCCTGCAATGAGCTTGGGATCAATGCCTACGATACCAAAGCCTGTCCGAAATGCGGTACGGTGTTCAAGTATATCGCAAGCCGGCGTCTTGAGACGCACCCGTCCGAGCGCTTTCAACTGGCCAAGCGTCTTGGTGAGAAGCGGCCCGATCTCATGTTGATCGATTACCTGGATTATCAGAAAGCTGCGGGAGATAAGGCCGCCCGCGATTTTTTTAACGTTTAGCATGGTTTCCAATGAACTTTGATGCATGACATCAGGGAGCGAAATGGACCCGGGACCGATGGACCTTAGCGAGCCGAAAGGGCGGCTAGCGCGCACGATCGCCAAGGCCTTGAAAGATAAGGGATTCATCGCTTATTTCGCGGGGGGCTGTGTTCGGGACCATTTAAGGGGTCAAAAGCCTCAGGATTTTGATATTGCCACGACCGCAACACCTGAAGAGGTCGAAAAGATCTTTCGCCGGACGATCCCTGTCGGCAAGCAATTTGGCGTGATGATCGTGGTCGAAGAAGACATCCCTTTTGAAGTTGCGACCTTCCGTTGCGAAGGGGGATACCAGAACGGCCGCCATCCCACCCGGGTTGCATTTACCCAACCTGAGGAAGACGCCAAACGCCGCGATTTCACGGTGAACGGCATGTTCTATGATCCCTTCGCGGAAAAGGTGATTGATTTCGTGGAGGGGATGAAAGATCTGCCCCTTAAGGTGATACGTGCCATCGGCGATCCTGCGGCCCGCTTTGAAGAGGATAAACTGCGACTTCTCCGGGCGATCCGTTTTGCCTCGACGCTTGGTTTTGAGATCGAGAAGAAAACCTGGGAAGCGCTTTGCAAGAAAGCTTCCAAGATCCGCGAAGTGAGTCTCGAACGGGTCCGTGAAGAACTGGTGAAGATCTTTACGCGGTCAGGCGCGGCGCGCGGATTCACACTGCTTTCGGAATCCGGACTTATGAAAGAGATACTGCCTGAAGTGGAAGCGATGCGCGGAGTAAAGCAACCGGAGAATTTTCATCCCGAAGGCGATGTTTATGAACATACGCGACTTCTTTTGGAGCACCTCCGGCCTCCCGTCTCAACCATTCTCGCTTTCTCCGCGCTTTTTCATGACATCGGGAAGCCCAAGACATCCGCGGTACGCAAAGGCCGCTTGACCTTTTATGAACATTCCGAAGAAGGTGTCAAGATCGTCCGCGAGATCATGCGCCGGCTGCGTTTTTCAAACGAGGAGATCGAGGGGGTTTCGGAATGCGTGGCCAATCATATGAAATTCATGGATGTGCAGAAGATGCGGGCCGGGAAACTCAAGCAATTCATCAGCCGTCCGCATTTTGAGGAAGAAATGGAGCTCCATCGTTTGGATTGTACTGCAAGTCACGGGATGTTGGACAATCTCACATTCCTCCGGGACAAGCTCAAGGAATATGAGCATGAAGAATTAAAACCCAAACCGCTCGTGAACGGGCATGATCTCATGGAACTCGGTATGAAACCCGGACGAGCCATGAAACCCCTTTTGGAAGAAGCTTTTGTTTTACAGTTAGAAGGTCGTTTCAAAAACAGGGAAGATGCTCTAGAATGGCTGAGAAATGCCATTTCCAAGTCCTAACCCCAATAAGGAGGATCCAGTGAAAAATCATTTTCTAAAATTGAGTGCATGGCTGATGCTGGTAATGATGCTTTCCGGTTGTATTTCACTTACTCCATCCGAAAAGAACGCTGTATATGAATTGAAGTCCTATGGAGTGAGCACCAGCGATGTAAAAATCAAGGATCCTGCGGTTGCCGCATGGCTGTGTTTATTGCCCTTTGCGGGATACTGGTATCTTGCTTATGGTTCCGACGAAAAATATCTCTGGAATATAATGTGGTTAACTTGGTTCTGGAGCATTCCGGGCGCCTATAGCGATGCTGGGGTTTTGAATAAAAAAGAACAAGTGCGTTTCTACCAATATAATCCGGCGGGTCAAGAACAACTGAAGGCTCTGCGAAAAAAGTACCGGACCGTGGTGCTGGGCTTAGATGAGATAGATTATAACGACGGGAGAGTCAGAGCGTCGTGAAATCAAAAAAGCGATGGCTTTTTTTACTTTTGCCGGGTCTCTGTCTTTTTTCTTCGGTTCTTTATGCGGAGATCGTGACGAAAGTCGGGGCGGACGGAACGTTAACGCTTGAGAGCGGTAAGCAGGTGGTCCTCGTCGGGATCCAGATGGACACGGAAGGGATCTCCGTCCTTCGTGTGCTTGCTCAGAAGCAGGATCTGCATCTTCAACTGATCGCCAATCCCGTGCCGGGAGCCAAGGAGTTCGCCTATGCGTATCTTAAGGCGAAGTACGTGAGATTTCCCGCGAAGCCGAACGACATTCCCGATGAGCAAGAGGTTCTTATCAATGAATTCCTGGTACAGATCGGTGCCGCCAAAGTGGCCGAGACCCAGGACTTTGGCCACAAAGCCAAGTTCTTGAAAGTTCAGGAGGAAGCCAGGAAAAAAGGCGAGGGCGTATGGTCTTACGAGGTTTCCTGAAATTTCTGGGAGGTCTTTTAGCCGTACTCTTGATCCTTGGAATGATTCTCGGAGGAATCGGTTACTTCGCGATCCGTAACTTTGATCCCAATATGTTCCGGGCAGAATTCGAAAAGTTTCTTACCCGGCAGACAGCTCTTCGCGTGGAACTCGGTGATATCAAGTTCCAATGGAAGCCCCAGCCGCAGCTTCAAGTGGCCAGTCTCAAATTCTATCATCCCAAAAGCCTCGAAAAGATCCTCCAGAGTGATCAGGTTCGGATCGACGCCGATCTGACTTCGGTCTTACGAAAGCATTTCAGCATGTCTCAAGTTGTGATCCAGAGTCCCGAGATTTTTCTCAAACGTAACCGGGCAGGGACCTGGAATTTTCAGACCGTTCAAGAACCCGCTGTTTCTGCGCCGGCCGTTGCGTCTGCACATTCCCAGAGGGGTCTTATTCCGACGGCCGAAGCTTCGGAAGGAACCGAAAATATTCCACTCAAAAAATTGGATCGTATAACTCAAGGTTGGGAATTCGGGCTTGGAAAGATCCTCGTGCGGGACGCGACCATCCATTTTACGGATGAAACGGTCGAGCCGGCCTATAGACTGGAAATCAAAAAGATGGAAGCAGAGGTGCGGCAGAAAACTTCCGCCTCATTGTTCCATTTTACGGCGGGGGGCTCTGTATTTAACTCCTCTAAAAGAAACCTTGAAGCGGAAGGGGATCTGGATCTGGGGTTGCGATCACTGGATTTTTTGCTTCGTTATGGTCCTGAAAAAGCGGTGTTCAAAGGCCGTCTCAAAGTGATCAATACCCTGCCGCATTTTGAGGGGGCCCTTGAGGTCCGCGACTTGGACATGGAATCCGTAATCCCGGCAATTTACAAGAAGGGTGATTATGTCGCCGGCCGTCTTAGCGCCAAGACGCAGCTTTCGTTCGAGGGAGCAAATCCCGCCATGCTCCAACGATCTCTTAAAGGGCAGGGAACGATCGAGATCCTGGATGGGGCTCTCAAGAACCGGAATCTTATCAAGGAAGTTTTTGACCGTCTCTCTCCGGTGCTTGCGATCACGAGTGCCCTCGGTGGGGAGCTTCCGCCGGAAGTGAATACAATGTTGAAGGAACGTGATACGCCGTTCCAGTCCTTGCAGGTGTTGTATGGGGTACAGACGGGAATCGTGCGGATCAGCGAATTCCGGCTGACACATTCCAACTATCAGTTGTCCGGCCAGGGCACTTATGGGATTTCAGACAAGCGTGTCGAAGGTTCCATGCAATTGTTATTATCTCAAGCCATTTCAGCTTATTTAATGAAAAAGATCCGCGAAATGGAGTTGATCGCGGACCGGAACGGCCAAGTCATGATCCCGTTCACTTACCGCGGTGTTTTTCCGAACGCCACCGTCCAACCGGATCTTTCCTATCTTGGCCCACGGTTGCTTCAGAGTGAAGCGAATCAACTTTTAAGCAGCGGGGTGGAGCGGCTTTTGGGGGGCAAGAAAGCCGGGAAGATCGCAAGCCTCGGTGGTTCCACGCAATCGCAGGGGACTCTTTCGGAACAGGACCAAATGATCCAACAGGGCATGAGCGCGCTTTCTAAAATCCTTGGGGGTAAGAAAAAATGAAAAAAATAATGATCACAGTCAGTGGTAAAGATAAGCCCGGCATCATCGCCAAAGTAAGCGGTCTCTTGTTTGCCCGAGGATGTAATCTTGAGGATATTAGTATGACTCTTTTGGAAGGGCAATTCGCCATGATGATGACGGCCTGTCTCCCATCGCCTGCGGCCGGGGTCCGCGTATTGCAAGGTTTGGAGATCTTGAGGGGTATTCCCTGGTCCCTGGATTGTCATGTGACCGAGCTGAAAGGGAAAATCCCACGAGGAAAAAAGCATGCGAAAGATTCTCTTCCCTGCATGATCACTGCGTTCGGCAAGGACCGCACCGGGATCGTTTATGAAGTGAGCCGTGTGCTGGCGGGGATGGGCGTCAACATTACGGATCTCGACAGCCGGATCTTGGGCAAAGGCGCCAAGACCACTTACGCGATGCTTCTGGAAGTGGATGTTCCTGACAAGGGAGTTCTGGCCAAGCTCAAAGCTTTATTGGCGAGAGTTTCAAGAAAGTTAAAGATCGAGATCCAGGTCAAACCCTTGGAACGTGTTTCTTTATAATTTCCTATGAAATCCATACTTCTCCGGACATTTCCCGATCCGATCCTCAGAAAAAAGACGCAAGCGGTCACGACGTTTGACCGCTCACTCTTGAAGCTTGTAGCCTCGTTGGTTCGCGTCATGAAAAGCCAACCGCACGGGATCGGGATTGCCGCGCCACAGATCGGGGTTGCGAAGGCTGTTGCGATCGTGGATGTTTCGAAGCGCGATCCGAAAACAAAACGTCTGGTTCTTGTCAACCCCGTTATCCTTGAAAAAAAAGAGCCGGAAGCGCGCAAGGAGGGTTGTATGAGCTTTCCGGATTACACGGCATTCCTGAAGCGTCATAAGTGGGTCCGATTTCGCTGGCAGAACGAAAGCGGTGAATTCCAGGAAAAGATCAGTACCGGGATCGAAGCGATTTGTGTGGAACACGAGGTCGATCATCTGGAGGGCATTCTTTTTATCGATCATGTGACTTGTCTCAAGACGGACCTTTTTCCCCGATCTTCCGCCCAATAAAAAAGCGGTTGGTCAGGACCTTTTTTTCGAATCAGGCCACGAGCTTCTATCCGATAAAGACGCAGAGCAAAGCATAGCTGAGATTAGGGTCGTTCAGGCTGACTTTCGAGAAAAGAAATAAAAGTTTGGGCAGAAACAGGCCTATGCTATAATTTCTCGCTTAAAAACTATTGCAAACGAGATCGTGAACATCATTAAGAATCATCTGCAGGTCTTTCAGCGCCGGGTGCTAGACGGAATTGTCAGGCATTTCGCTCAAGGCGCTCTTGAGGCCCGGGCAGAAAAGATCGTTCAGCTTTTTGAAAATCAGATCCCCCGGAAAAGCCGGATCTTGGATCTTGGCGGCGGTTGGGGTTTTTACGCCGAACCTCTCAAAAAGCAGGGGCATGAGCACCTGGTGCTGGATGTTGTAAGCCCCGGTTATCAGAAGTCGCCGGTGGTGCTGTATGATGGCTTCAAGATCCCGTTTCCGGATCAAAGTTTTGATGTGACGATTCTCATGACCATGCTTCATCATGTGCTTGATCCACAGGCGCTTTTCGAGGAAGTGCGGCGAGTGACGCGCCAACAGGTCGTGGTCGTCGAAGATCTTTATCACCATACGGTTGGCCGGTTCTGGACCATTTGCCGTGACAGGCTTTTGAATGTGGAATTCATGGCACACCCACATCAATTTCGTAAGGATGGCGAGTGGCGGGAATTTTTTAAAACGGCCGGTTTCGAAATCAGTTCTTTTAAAAGTTTTTATACTTGGCTTTCAGGATTGCGTATCCTGAACGGGATCTATGTTTTAGAAAAAAAGAGCAACGGGTAACGACGAACGCAACGGAAAATCGTTCCCCGGAGTTTTAATTATGACAACACTCGCGATCGAAAAGATCCTTTGGATGAAAGAAGGAGAAGGGATTACGGCCTGCGGCCGTATTCCGGAAGACTCCGAATTTTTCAAAGATCATTTTCCCGGATTTCCAGTGTTGCCCGGAGTGCTGGCCCTTGAGATGCTTAAACAGACCGCAGAACGGTATTTGGCATCGATCGTGAGCGGCGAGGGGCAGCATTATTTTTTAAAGCAGATCCGCGCGACCCGGTTCACGAAATATCTCAGGCCTGGAGACGAATGGGAAAGCCGGCTTATGCTCACGCAAAGCGAGGGCGAGGAAACGACCTGGGATGCGAAATTGTTTTACCACGGCGACGTTGCCGTATCGGCCAAATTGACACTGGCCAAAGTCAAGAACCCGCAATCATCAGTGTTGTCATAGACAACTTAGGAAGGAAGCTAGAATGATCATGGAGAAAGAGCTCTTTGCAAAAGTTCAGCAAACACTTGCTGGCGCGCTGGGTGTGGATGAATCCGAAATCACGCCGGAGGCTTCCCTGAAGCGGGACCTTGGCGCGGAGTCCATCGATTTCATCGATATCGTTTTCCGCCTTGAAAAAGCGTTCGATCTCAAGATCCCGGCCGGCGACCTTTTTCCGAGCCATCTTTTGAATGATGAACGTTTCGTGAAGGAAGGTATGGTCACGGCGGAAGGGCTTGCAGAACTTCGTGCGAAGCTCCCTTATCTTGAGCTCGGAGAATTCACCAAAGATCCGCAGATCACGAAACTAGCGGATTGTTTTACGGTGAAGATGCTCCTTCGTTATCTTAGCGACCGCTTGGGCAAGAGTTCCTGCTCCGATCAATGCTGCTCGTAAAACAAAGATCCTCCCGTCATTCGGGACGGAATTCGTCCAACTTTCAGAAAACGACCGAAGGACGGCCTGCCACGCTATGCGGCGTGGGTGTTGATCTGGTGTCCCGAAATCGTGTGAAGCAATTCCTTTCTCGCCACAGGGGTTATGTTCGCGAGCGTTTCCTGAATTTCTCGGAACGCCGTTCCTTCAAGCGTCTTTCCCTGCAAGAATTCACCGAACTTTTTACGGCCAAGGAGGCTTTTTTCAAGGCCTGCGGTGAAGCCTGGATGGGGCTCGAGGGTTTTCAGGGCATGCGGCTGAAACGATGCGGAGGAGATCACTTTGAGATGGAATGGCGGACCGGGCGTACCAAGAAGCTTTATCGCGGGAAAGGGCATTTTTTCCGGAGCGGGGACCTGGTGGGCGCGCAGGCCATGATCTGGAAATAATATGCGCTGGCTTCTTCTTGAGAAAGTCCATTCGATCCGCAGAGGAGAAAAGGCCGTTGCTTCTGCCAAAGTTCCCCGGGCTCCCTATAGTTCGGAAGTCCTCTTCATTGAAATGATGGCGCAGACCGGCGGTCTCTTGGTCGGTGCGGAAAGCAATTATCAAAAAGATCTCATTTTCGCAAAGATCGAGAATGCGACCATCACAAAGATACCGAAGTCCGGAACCCCCCTTCGGATCGAGGCCTGGTCCGAGAGTCTTGGGGCCGACGGCGGCTGGTTGGAAGCGACGATCACATGCGCCGAAGGATTGGTGGCGCGAGCAAAACTTTTGCTCATCGCGGTGGAGGGCCTTTCTGCGGAGCAAACAAAGTCCATCACATTCCACGAGGCTTTCATGGATCATTTTAATGTTCGCGAGAAAATTCTTCCGCCCATAGCACGAGGTGACCAACCTTCATGACGTCCAAGTCTTTTTTCTCTTCATGCAGGGCGACTTGGACAGTCATAATGACCAGTGCGATTTTTGAATAAGGACAACCATGACTGAAAAACGCCGTGTCGTAATCACAGGTTTCGGGGTCATCACACCGTGCGGGAACGGCTGGGAACCTTATTGGGATGCCGCACTTCACGGGCGTTCCGCGATCCGGAGCTCCGGTCCGCTTAAGCTCAACTCTCCCTCTTTTAAATACGCCGGGATGTTGTCCGGGTTCGAACCGACAGAATTCATCGAGAACCGGAAATCCATCAAGCTGATGTCCCGCGAGATCCAGATGGCCGTTGCCGCAAGCCGTCTCGCGCTTAAGGACGCCAAACTTTCTCCGGAACATTATGATCCCACACGTATTGGTGTGACGCTGGGGACCGGGGTCATCAATAACGATCTGGATGAAATTGGGGTGGGCTTCAAAAACGGTCTGGATGAGAACGGGCATTTTTCCATGACCAAATTCGGGCAAGACGGCATCCGCACGCTTTTTCCTCTCTGGTTCCTGAAGTATCTTCCGAACATGCCGGCCTGTCATATCTCCGTTGCGAATCAGCTCCGGGGTCCGAACAATACCATCACGACGTCTTCGGCCGCGGGCACGCAAGCGATCGGGGAAGCGTACCGTGTGGTCGAGCGCGGGGATGCCGATATCATGCTTGCGGGCGGCACGGACTCTAAGCTTAATGCGATGGGGATCTCGCGTTTCCAGCTTCTCGGTCTTCTCTCGACGCGAGAAGAACTGCCCGAGAAAGTTTATTGTCCTTTTGATAAAAAGCATGACGGGATCGTTCTGGGCGAAGGCGCGGGGATCCTCGTGCTAGAATCTCTTGAAAGTGCGAAGAAACGCGAGGCATCGATCTATGCTGAGATCGCGGGGTATGGATCCTCTTCGGATTTTAATTATGACCCGCGTGATCCGGATGACTTTACAGGAAAACGCGTGGCGATCCGACGGGCCCTCGAAGATGCCGCGCTCGAACCCTCGGATGTCGACGTCCTTGTGGCGAACGGGAGCGGCATCCCGCAGGAGGATGTTCAGGAGTCGCTCGCAGTCCATTCTTTTTATGCCTCCACTTTCAAAAAGCTTCACGTCACCGCGGTAAAGCCCGTGACCGGAAATCTGGTTTATGGGACCGGCAGTGTGGAGGCTGTGGTCGCGGCCATGACCACAAAAAAAGGGCAGGTGCCTCCGGTCGTTAATCTTGAGAGTCCCGATCCCGAATGTTCATTGCCGTTCGTCAAGGATAAAGCGAAATCTTGCCAAGTGAACGTGGCTGTTTTGAACACATTCGGATTGGGCGGCCAAAACGCGTCCCTGGTATTTAAAAAATGTTAAAACGCAGAGTCGTGGTTACTGGAATGGGTGCTGTTACGCCCCTTGGAAATTCGGTGCGTGATACCTGGCTTCGCATAACACAAGGGAAGTCGGGGATCGGCCCCATCACACTTTTTGATGCGAGCCGTTTTCCGACGCGCATCGCAGGTGAGGTCAGGGGATTCTCATTTGAAAAATGGCTTGAGCGCAATCCGCCGCTCAGCTGCGCGAGCCGGAGCACCTTCTTTGCACTTCAGGCCGCCGCGGAGGCTTACAAGGGCGCCGGCCTGGAGCCGCTTGCCGTGAATCCAAACCGTTTCGGTATTTATTTTGGCGCGGGCGACAGCGGGATCGATTTTGGTCCGTTCATCAAAACCTTGGTGTCGTCTTTTACGAAAGATGGCGTCGGGGGCGCTGACGTTGTGGATAAAGGGAAATATCTTCAATTTGCAAGTGAGAATATGAGCGCTTTGCGGGAGCTGGAAAACCAGCCCTTCATGACAGTGACCCATTTGACACGTCTTTTTGATATTCGCGGACCGGTCTCGAATTGTTTGACGGCGTGCGCGGCATCGTCACAGGCGATCGGGGAGGCCTTCGAATGGATCAAACGAGGTGATGCCGACATTATGATGGCGGGAGGTTCCCATTCCATGATCTATCCGATGGGAGTTGCCGGATTTAGCTTATTGACGGCGCTTTCCACCCGCAACGAGGAGCCTGAGAAGGCCTCGCGGCCGTTTGATAAAAAGCGGGATGGGTTCGTGATCGGCGAAGGTGCGGGGGTGCTGATCCTGGAAGAGTTGGAGCACGCACGCAGACGCAAGTCCTCGATCTACGGGGAAGTCGTGGGTTACGGTTCGACGGCGGACGCGTACCGTCTTACGGATATGGACCCGGAGGGCCGGGGCGCGGCGCGTGCGATGGAAATTGCTATGGAAAAAGCTTGCATTGGGCCTCAGAATGTCGATTATATTAATGCGCACGGAACTTCCACCGTAGTGAACGACTCGCTGGAGACCCTCGTCATCAAAAAAGTGATGGGTGCTTCTGCGTCGAAAGTTCCGGTAAGCTCGACGAAATCCATGCTTGGGCACATGATCGCGGCGGCTGGTGGGGTCGAAGCGATCATTTGTTTGATGGCCATGCGTGATTCCGTGATTCCGCCGACGATCAATTATGAAGAACCGGACCCCGAATGCGATCTGGATTATGTGCCGAACACAGCCCGGCGCTCGAATGTGAATATAGCGCTCTCCAACTCGTTCGGGTTCGGAGGACAGAACATTTGTTTAGCTTTGAGGAGATATGATGCCGCATAGCTTGATCTTTATGACCGGTGCGACCGGGGTGTTGGGGCAGGAGCTTGTCAAGGAGCTGCTCCGGACCACGGATTCCCAGATCGCGCTTCTGGCCCGCGCGAAGAACCGCGCCTCCCATTCGGAGCGGGTCAAAAAAATCCTTACTTCGATCGGTATCGATTCTCACTTGGGTTCTCGCGTCCATGTGATCGAAGGAGACGTAACGCATCACAAATTTGGCATCAAAAAAACCGACCTCGAATACCTGGAGCACGATTGCAAGGTTTTCTATCACATTGCGGCGCTTACGGCTTTGAACGGGACCGAGAAAGAATGTCAGCAGATCAATGTGGGAGGCACGGAACATGCACTCGAACTGGCCTGGGATCTGCGCAAAAAAGGAAAACTTGAGCGGTTCGTCTATTTCAGTACGGCATTCGTGGCCGGGAGCGTGTGGGACCATTATTCCAAAGAAGATGAACTGCCGGCCAAGCCTGTGTTCGCGAACTACTACGAATCAAGCAAGTACAAGGCCGAGACCAAAGTGCGCGAGGCGATGGCGAAAGGTCTTCCGGTCACGATCATCCGTCCGAGTATTGTCGTGGGGCATTCGGAGACAGGCGTAGTTTCGGATTTCAACGTGATCTATCCTTTCATCAAGCTTTTTGCCCATGGAGTTCTCTCAAAAATTCCTACACATCGTGAGAATACGTTCAATATCGTGCCCATTGATTTCGTGATCCGGGCGACCTGTGCGATCGTTAAGGATCCGCGAAGCATCAATAAGGCTTTCCATGTGGTGGCGCCTAAGCCGCCTTCGATCGGCATGCTCTTGCGGGTGGGAGAGGAGGAATACTCGACCATTCCTCCGATCGAGGTGATCGATCCTAAACATTTCATAAAAAGTAAGATGGGTGCGCAGGAGCAAATGGTTTTTGCGATGCTGGAGCCTTACCTGGGTTATTTGAACGGGCGTCTCACGTTCGATACTACCAATACCCGCGAGATCCTACGCGGTACCGGGATATCGATGCCGAAGACCGATCACGCTTTTCTTAAGACACTGGTCCGTTATGCCGTTAAAGTAGGTTATCTGGCGATCTGAAAAGGCCAGCGTGAGCAACCCCCAAAAAATCCATGGAGATTCTTAAATGAAAAAGACAGTCACTGCAATGTTGGTTTTGATGCTCTTGAATTTATGCGTTCCCGGAGCCCGGGCGGAGATCTCCCAGGATCTGGATCCGATGGTTTCGGCGGATCCTCAAGCAACCGTAACGGGAAAAACCTCCGTGAGCGGCACGACAACAAGCCAGACGAGCAATGGGGTGAGCGCTGCGGCAGCGACGGCCGATGAGAAAAAAACGGAAAAGAAGAAAAAGGGGAAAACTAAAAAGGAAAAAACGAAAAAGGGAAAAACTAAAAAGAATTCCTCTAAAAAATCTTCTTCCAAGAAAAACGGTCAAACGAGTTCCAAAAATCCCAAGGCGGACGAGAAAAGCTCCTACTAAGACCCGCTTCCCTTACAAAAGCGTTATCCCGGGGACAAGCCCGGGGTAACGCTTTTTTTGTGTCAGCGCCAGTGGGTTCGGCGTTTGAGAAGAGCCATTTGAAAGGCATCGAGGAGAATGGCTGTGAAGACCAGTGCCGCGAGCGGATGAAACAGGGCATAACGTTTTCTGGCTCTGACGATCGCGTAAGCCGTGGCTGCGGTGGCGAAAATAATAACAAGAATGAAGACGCAAAGAAGCAAAGCCAAGGAGAAGGACTGAGGCAGCGTGGCAAGCACTATGAAGGGGAAGACGGAAAAGAAAAAAACACTCAATGCGCACCTCAGGATTGTTGCCGGTTTTTGTTCGAACGCGTGAAGGAAGATCCGTCGCCAGCCCCGCCAGATCGCGCCCAACGATTCATACATCCTTGTGCCGTAGATTTCCACTCCAAAAGCGCACATTCCGCGAGCCCCCGTTTCTTTCGTCTTTTTCATCAGCGCAAAGTCTTCGAGAAAGGCTTCCTTCACGTCCTCGTGTCCGCCTATCCTCCGGTAATGCTCTGCGCGTATGAGCAAGTATTGTCCATTCCCGAAATAAACCTTGGATTTCGGGTCATTGATCTTTTGGACGGGGAACCAAAGCCCCATATAGCCCATCATGCAGGGTTGGATCACTTCTTCCCAAAAACCGTGGGCGAGACACCGAGGCAGGAGGGTCAAAAGGTCGAGCTTCCGTTCTTCTGCAAAAGCAAGGGCAATGTTGAGGCTCCCGGGTTCGTGGCGCGTGTCCGCGTCGGTAAAAAACAGCCAGTCGCCTGTTACATGTTCGATCCCGAGGTGAAGAGCGAAATTCTTGCCCGTCCATTCCACGGGAGTGGAAGGGGTGTTAAGATATTTAAACTTCGCATGTGAACGGGCTGGTGGATCTTCGGAACGGATTTCCACAGCCCCAAGTTCCTTAAGGACCGCTTCTGTCCTGTCCTCGGAACAGTTATTGATGATAAGAAGCTCATCGCCCTCACGAAGCTGGACGAGGAGAGGCTTCACGCAATTCGCGATATTCGTCTCTTCATTTTTCACGGGAATGAGGATCGAAACTTTTCCTTGGCGGGATGCAGACTCCGTGAGCTTCAAGGTGGGCGCTTGTTTCAATTCGGATAACGATCGCCAACTGCGATAGATCCAACCTGCCAGGATGAAGAGGAGGAGAAAGAATGTAGCGTTCGAGATGATTTCCATAGGGAGTGGAATCATAACAAATGGAGAAGGAGGGTCAAGGTAAATTGAGTCTATCCGTCAATTGACCCCGTCTGAAAACTAACATATAATAACGCTTCCAATCGTCTTAAATCATTCTACATCAAGGAATAAGGATAAGTCTAAATGAGCACATCGGATTACGGGCAAAGGTTTCTTCCCAAGGATTCTCTTGCGGAGATCCTGGCGAATTTCCAGGAAGGCCGCAAGGTGCGTGTGGCAGGGCGTCTTATGACCCGTCGTGACATGGGAAAGAGCGCGTTCGCGGATCTGAAGGACGAAGGCGCGCGCATGCAGATCTACGCCAAGAAGGATATACTCGGTGAAGAAAACTATAAGTTCTTTACGGGACTTTCGCTAGGGGACATCCTTGGGCTTGAGGGAGAACTCTTCAAGTCTAAGACGGGGGAGCCCACGATCAAAGTGGAGAAATTCGAACGGCTTTCCAAAATAGTCCGCACGCTGCCTGAGAAATGGCATGGCCTGAAGGATGTGGAAATCCGCTACCGCCACCGCTATGTCGATCTGATCTCGAATGACGAAGTGAGAACGACCTTTAAAACGCGCAGCCGCATTATTCGCGAGATCCGCGCGTTTCTCGACAAAAAAGATTTTATGGAAGTAGAAACACCGATGATGCAGCCTTTGGCTGGAGGCGCCCGAGCCAAGCCCTTTGTGACACATCATCATACGCTCCACACCGATCTTTTCCTTCGTGTGGCGCCCGAGCTTTATCTTAAGCGCCTTCTTGTGGGCGGTTTTGAAAAAGTCTATGAGATCAACCGCAATTTCCGCAACGAGGGCATCTCCGTCCGCCATAATCCCGAATTTACGATGATGGAGCTTTATCAGGCGTATGCGGATTACGAGGACATGATGAATATCACGGAAGAGTTGACGCACCACCTCGTGACGATGCTTTACGGGAAAGAAGAAATCCCGTACGGCGACAAGACCTTGAACTTTAAACGGCCCTGGAAGCGCGTTTCCTTTTACGGTGCGCTTGAGGCGGCGACAGGCATGGATTTCAGGAAGGTGAACGTGCGCGACGCGGCGATGAAACTTCACGTGGAAGTTGCCGACACTATGGATGATATCGATATCCTCAATGAGATTTTCGGGGAGAAGGTCGAGAAGGATTTCTGGGATCCTGTCTTTGTGATCGATTACCCGACGGTCATGACGCCCTTGGCGAAGGCCAAAGCTGAGGATCCGGGATTGGTCTACCGGTTCGAACTTTTTGTCGCGAAGATGGAGATCGCGAATGCCTTTTCTGAATTAAACGATCCGACCATCCAGCGGCAGCGTCTCATGGAGCAAAAAGAGCTAATTGGAGAGTCTAAAGAGGTCGATGAAGATTTCCTGATGGCGCTTGAGTACGGGATGCCGCCTGCCGGCGGGTTAGGGATCGGAATTGATCGCCTGGTCATGCTTCTTACCAATCAGGCTTCCATCCGGGATGTGATCTTATTTCCTCAGTTGAAGCCGGAAAAAAAGACGATCGAACAGGCCGAAGCGGAGTCCTAAGGAGCCCTTATGGGATTTGAAACTTTTATCGCAGGAAGACATCTGACGCGGCGGCGCAAGACGGGTTTTATTTCACTCATCTCCATGATCTCGGTCGGCGGGGTGGCGATCGGAGTGATGGCCCTGATCGTTGTGCTTGCGGTGATGAGCGGTTTTGACCGTGAGCTGAAAAACAAGATCGTGGGCGTTCAGCCGCACTTGAGGATCGAAAAAGTGGATGGGATCGAGGATGCAGACCGTGATCTTGCCGCGATCCGGAGGCATAACATTCCGGGACTTGTTTCTGCGGCAAGATTCGTCGAAGGGCAGGCCATTCTCCGGAGCACCAAGAATGCGTCCGGAGTTGTGGTCAAGGGGATCGATCCGGACGCGGAAGATCTGAGCATCTTTGATAAGAGCATGGTTTCCGGGACTTTGAATTTTAAGGATTCCGTGCAAATTGAGCGCAAGCGGTTTCTTTGGTTCTTTAAACACAAGATCGAGACGCGTCGCGGCAGTGTCTTTATCGGGGAGAATTTGGCGGCATCCCTTGGCGCTCAAGTGGGGGATGTGATCTACATGGTCACGCCGATCCCCGAGCCCGAGAATCCGTTTGTTCCTTTGCCGATGCATGTGCGGACGTGGCCTTTCCTGGTGCGCGGGATCTATCGCGTGGGGATGAACGATTTTGACACATCACTCGCGCTTGTTTCCATCGAGCAAGCGCAAAAGGTCTATCAGATGGGAAATAAAGTATCCGGGATCAGCATGCGCTTTAAAAATGTGGACGACGCAGAAAAATGGAAGTGGGTGATCGCCGGGGATTTTTCCAATCAATATTTTTTCCGTTCCTGGTATGACATGAACCAAAATTTCTTTCAGGCGCTCAAAGTCGAAAAAAGCGTGATGACGATCCTTCTAGGGCTTATTATCCTGGTGGCGGCGTTCAATATCATATCCACCCTTACCATGGTCGTGATGGAAAAGACCAAAGATATCGGGATCCTCCGGGCCCTTGGGGCGACGCGCATGAGCATTCGCAGGATCTTTGTCATGGAAGGATTTAGTATCGGATCTTTGGGCATCATGCTCGGGACGGTGATGGGGCTTGCGCTTGCGTATAATCTGAATCCCGTGGCGGATTTCCTTAAAAAAACTACCGGGCTTGATGTGTTCCCGAGCGATATCTATCTTTTTGACCGCATTCCGTCCGAGGTGCATATGCCGGATGTTTTGACCATCGTCGGTTTTGCGTTGATCGTGGCAGTGGTGGCGGGTTTTTATCCGGCACACCGGGCGGCGAATCTCAATCCGGTGGAGGCGCTTCGCTATGAGTAACATTATCGAAGCCCCCTTGCTAAGCGCGTTCGATGTCCGTAAAGATTACGAGACGCCGGTCGGGACCCTGGAGATCTTGCGCTCGGTGCAATTGATCGTTCGCAAGGGGGAGATGGTTTTTATTACCGGAAAGTCAGGTTGCGGAAAATCAACCCTCCTGCATATTCTCGGCGGCTTGGACCGGGCGACCGACGGGAAGATCTTCTTTGAAGGCAAGGATATGGTCGAGATGTCGGAAAAGGAACTCGCGCGGCTGCGGAGTCATCAGGTTGGTTTTGTGTTCCAGTTCTATCACTTGCTGCCGGAATTGACCGTTTTTGAGAATGTGCTCTTGCCGACTTTGATCGCGGGGAAGTCCAACAAACCGTGGGTCAAGGAGGTGTTGAAGCGCGTGCGTCTTTGGAACCGCAGGACCCATTATCCCTCCGAGCTTTCCGGGGGTGAGCAGCAGCGTGTGGCGATCGCGCGGGCGCTTGTAAACCATCCGGCCGTGGTGCTTTGTGATGAACCCACTGGGAATCTGGACCCTGAGACCGCGAGTTCGGTGATGACGCTCCTCAATGAACTTAATCAGCAGGAAGGTCAGGCATTTCTAATCGTGACGCACGATGAGGAAATGGCATCAAGATATGAACGTTCCTATCGTTTGCAGGACGGGGTCCTGGTCCCCGGGCAGTCGAAGGTTCCGGCCCCGGAAACGATCATTAACAATAAACCGGTTTTGTAATGGTAAGAACCCAGGAGAAGAAAATGGAACTTCAGATTTACATCGATGGTAAATGGTATCCCAAAAGCGAAGCGAAGATCTCGATCTTTGATCATGGACTTTTGTACGGCGATGGCGTCTTCGAAGGGATCCGTGCGTATAACGGACTGGTTTTTAAACTGGATGAACATTTGAAACGGCTTTGGGAATCGGCGCATACCTTGATGCTCACGGTCCCCATGGACGTGAAGGCCATGAAAGCCGCGATCCTTTCAACGCTCAAGAAGAACGGATTGATGGATGCTTATATCCGCGTGGTAGTGACGCGCGGAGTAGGGGATCTCGGGCTTTCGCCCTGGCTTTGCAAAAAGGCCTCGGTTTTCATTATTACGGATAAGATCGCGCTTTATCCCAAGGTCCTTTATCAAAAGGGACTGGAGATCATTACCGTGCCGACAGTGCGGAACCTGCCGGAGGCCGTGAACCCTTCGATCAAGAGTCTGAACTATCTCAACAACATCATGGCGAAGATCGAAGCTAAGAACGGCGGTTGCATGGAAGCGCTCATGCTCAATCATCAGGGCTATGTGACGGAGTGCACCGGCGACAACGTATTCATGCTCAAAAAAACAGGTAAAGGGCAGATGGTCAAAGACCATATCCTGCTCACGCCGCCCACTTATCTCGGGGCGCTCAGGGGCATCACCCGCCAAGCTATTCTCGAGATCGCAGAAAGGATCAAGTTGCCTTTTGAGGAGCGCATCATTACGAGGCATGATCTTTTTAATGCGAACGAGGTATTTTTGACCGGCACGGCGGCGGAGGTCATTCCGGTCGTGAAGATCGACGGACGCGGGATCGGCGAAGGCAAGCCTGGAAAGATCACCAATATGCTTCTCAAGGATTTTCAGGCGCTAACCCATAAAGACGGCGTGCGTTACACGCTTTGATCCTTCGCGAGTTCGGAGCTAGCCCATCATGATCTGCAATATTTGCGGGACAAAGGAAGCGACCATCCATCTGACAGAGATCGTCAACGGCCAGATGGCCGAGGTCCATATCTGCGAAGCGTGTGCCGAAGAAAAAGGTACGGAGTTTAAGACCTATTTTAACTTTGGGGATCTGCTAACGGGCATGCCGGGTCTTGAGGCGGCGCCCGGCGCTTCAGGTACGAAAACTGCGCTTATCTGCAAAGATTGCGGTATGAATTATGAAGATTTCGCCAAGAACGGGCGTCTAGGCTGCGCGGGATGTTATGTTTCTTTTCAAAAACCGCTTGCCACCGTGATCAAACAAGTTCAGCGTTCAAGTTCTCATGTCGGGAAAAAACCCTCCCGTATTTCGAAGGAAACACGCAGCGTCCATGACCTGCGCCAGCTCCAGGAAAAACTCCGCAAAAGCATTCAAGAAGAAGCGTTCGAAGAAGCGGCGCGCTTGCGGGACGAGATCAGGCAGGCTTTGGCCAAGTTCAAAAAAGTAAAGAGGCCGAAAGATGAGTGAGATCGACCGTTTTATAGACCAGCCGGTGAATTGGCTTCGGGCGACGGGGCCTGAAAGTGACGTGGTGATCAGCTCGCGCCTGCGCATGGCGCGCAATCTTGCGAACTATCCTTTTTTAAGCCGACTATCCGGCGAACAGCGCATCGCGATTATTCAAGAAGTCGGAGAGGCGGTCAAGAGATCGAATTTCCTTAAACACGCTTATTTCATTTCTTCAACGGAACTTTCTGAACTCGACCGGCAATTTCTTCTGGAACGCCATTTGGTCAGCCGGGAGCTTTTTTTGGAAGAGGGTAGAAGTGCGGTTGCGATCACGCCGGATGAAATGGTGAGTTTGATGATGATCGAAGAAGACCATCTGCGGCTTCAAGTGTTTCAGTCGGGTCTCAATCTCGTCGAGACTTGGCGTATTGCCGATGAGATCGACAGCGAACTTGAACAGGATCTGGATTATGCCTTCGACGGGACACTCGGGTATTTAACCGCTTGTCCGACGAATGTCGGAACCGGCATCCGGGCCTCGTGCATGCTGCATCTGCCGAGCCTTGTTCTGACCAAACAGGTCCATAAAGTGTTGCAGGCCCTTTCAAAGCTTAATCTCGCGGTGCGCGGACTTTACGGCGAGGGAACACAGGCGAGCGGGAATTTTTTCCAGTTTTCAAATCAGATTACATTGGGCCAACCGGAAGAAGAGATCATTTCAAATCTTGAGGGCGTGATCCGGCAGGTGATCACGCATGAACGCGAGGCCCGGGAGTATCTTAAGAAAAAACGTAAAAGCAAAATGGAAGATCAGATCTGGCGGGCTCTGGCGACGCTTAAATCCGCGCGTATCATGTCTTCTTCCGAGGCGACCCAACTCTTGTCACTTGTGCAGGTCGGGATCGATGTCGGGGTCTTGGAGGGACAGGTGACTCACACGGATCTGAATCAGCTTTTTCTTTTGATCCAGCCGGCGCATCTCCAGAAGATCAACGGCAAAGAACTTGGCGCCACGGAGCGGGATGCCCGCCGCGCCTCTCGTATTCGGGAATATTTTTCAAGAGTCATTCTTTAGAGAATTGCATAAATCTCCGTTATTGTAGTCAGTCCTACAACGGTTTAATTAATTTGGAGGTTCACCATGTTCGATCGTTTCACGGAAAGAGCTCGTAAGGTCATCATTCTCGCCAAGGAAGAGGCTAAGAGGTTCAATCACGATTACATCGGGACCGAGCATATTTTGCTCGGGCTCATCAAAGAAGGGGAAAGTGTCGCGGCGGCGGTGCTCCAGAATCTCGGGCTGTCGCTAGATACGATCCGCCTAGAGGTTGAAAAGCTTGTCCAGTTCGGTCCGAGCACGGTTGTTTCCGGGGATATCCCGTTCACGCCCAAGGCCAAGAAAGTGATCGAGTTGGCGATGGATGAGGCGCGTCGCCTCGGGCATAACTATATCGGGACCGAGCATTTACTTTTAGGTCTCATCAAAGAAGGTGAGGGCGTGGCGAGCCATGTACTCATGAACGTGGGGCTTGACCTTAACAAGGTGCGTTCCGAGGTGATCAAGCTCTTGGGTTCCACGACACCGAATGCGGAACCCGGCGCACCGTCGCCAGGTATGGGCGGTCCCGGGGGCGGAGCCGGCGGGAAGTCCAAGACAAAGACGCCCGCACTTGACGCGTTCGGGCGCGATCTTTCGCAGCTCGCCCGTGAAGGAAAACTGGACCCGGTCGTGGGCCGGCAGGACGAGATCCAGCGCGTGATCCAAATTCTTGCGCGGCGCACCAAAAATAACCCCGTACTTTTGGGGGAGGCGGGGGTCGGAAAAACCGCGATCGTGGAAGGTCTCGCGCAGATGATCATCGCCGGCGATGTGCCGGAGATCCTGGCGGATAAACGCATCGTCGTGCTCGATCTTGCGCTGATGGTGGCGGGGACGAAATACCGCGGCCAGTTCGAGGAGCGTATCAAGGCCGTGATGGACGAGATCCGCCGTACGGAAAATGTCATGATCTTTATCGATGAATTGCATACCCTGGTCGGTGCCGGAGGCGCCGAAGGCGCGATCGATGCTTCGAATATCCTGAAGCCCTCCCTTTCCCGCGGTGAAATCCAGTGTATCGGAGCCACGACGCTTGATGAATACCGTAAGTACATTGAAAAGGACGCGGCCCTGGCCCG
>PLLJ01000047.1 GCA_003140935.1 Candidatus Omnitrophota bacterium | reverse complement strand
CCTCTTTCCCAAAAGCCCGCAACAAAAAAATAAAGAAGATAAAATCCAGCCCGAGGAAAGAGCGAAATGTTCCGTTGCATTTTTAGCGAAGGGCAAAAATATAAAAACCTTCTGAACGGCCGGTGGGTGGCCTCGCGCTCGGGGACGTGGGATCAGATCTTCTCGCCGACGGATGGTTCGCTTGTGGGAGAGATCCCCGCGGTAAGTCCGGAGGAGGCCGGCGAATTTCTGGAGACGGCCGTGCAGGCTCAAAAAGCCTGGACGACCATACCGACCAATGAGCGCGCCGAGGTCCTCCACAAAGCGGCGGATATCCTTTTGCGCGAAAAGGACGTGATCGCGGGCGTTCTGATGCGCGAGATCGCCAAGAACAGAAAATCCTCTCTCTCCGAAGTAACGCGGACGGCGGACCTGATTCATTTTACCGCGGAAGAAGGAAAGCGCGTCACGGGCGAAAGCCTTTCGTCGGGAGCCTTCCCCGGGTTCCACGAAACAAAACTTTCGATCGTGAACCGTGTCCCCGTGGGCGTTGTCCTTGCGATCGCTCCCTTCAATTATCCCATCAATCTGGCGGCCTCCAAGATCGCACCGGCGCTTGTGGCGGGAAATGCCGTGGTTTTCAAGCCGCCGACGCAGGGATCCATCAGCGCTCTTTATCTGGCGCGTGTTTTCTGCGAAGCCGGGCTCCCGGCAGGCGTTCTCAATGTGATTACAGGGCAGGGCCGCATGATCGGGGATTTTCTGGCAAGCCATCCTCTCGTCAATATGATCGCTTTTACGGGAAGCAGCAAGATCGGGAAACACATCGCTTCTCTTGCCGGCATGAAGCCGCTTCTTTTGGAGCTTGGCGGCAAGGATGCGGCGCTCGTTCTGGAAGATGCCGACCTTTCTTTAGCCGCCCAGCATATTGCGGCCGGCGCTTTTTCCTTTTCCGGTCAGCGGTGTACGGCTGTCAAACGTATCCTGGTTCTGGAATCCGTGGCCGACAAACTGATCGAAAAGCTTTTACCGCTTGTGCAAAAAATGACCGTCGGCCGGCCGGAAGACGACGCAGACATCACGCCGCTTATTTCGAACGAAGCCGCAGATTTTGTCCAGGCATTGATCGGGGATGCGATCCAAAAAGGCGCGAAACTTCTTGCGGGTAACAAGCGGGAAAAGAACCTTGTTTATCCCACTCTACTGGATCGCGTGACGGTGGATATGAGGGTCGCCTGGGAAGAGCCTTTCGGTCCGGTGCTTCCGATCTTGCGTGTCAAAACGGTCGAAGAGGCGGTCCGGATCACGAATGAATCTGAGTACGGGCTCCAAGCCTCCGTTTTTACGGAGAACGTGGATTCGGCGTTCAGGATCGGAGCGCAACTGGATGTCGGCACGGTCCAAGTGAACGGTAAAACAGAGCGCGGGCCCGACCATTTTCCTTTTATCGGGGTTAAAAGTTCAGGGATGGGGACCCAGGGGATCCGTTATTCGATCGAGGCTATGACGCGTTCTAAGGCCATCGTCCTCAATTTTCATTAATGAATTCATCCGGAAGCGCGCTTCTCCCGAAGGTCTCTTAACAAGCCCGATCTTTTCTTGGTTCGTCAATTTGGCGGCATTCAAGAAAGGCGAGTTTCCCCTCTCGCAACCGTTCAAATCAGTTTTTAAAAGACGCCTGCCTGCGGTCCGCGTTAGCGATAAACCTTCCCCCATGCGCTCTATTTCCAGGAGCCTATTCTCAAGCAACACATCAAAAAAGAAGTTCACTTTCTATAACTCATTTCAGATTAATGAGTTATAGGATTTTCAGATGATTCCATGGCCAATTTATTTTTAGTTCAATAAAATTCATCAAAGAGCAATACATAGCATTAAAATACTCAGAAATATAGTAAGACATTTTGATGATCACAGAAAATTAAACTTTTTAAAGTATTGACAAATCTATAGGACGTGGTATCCGTATTAACACAGATAAACGGATTGCAAAAGTCTTAAAGAACGTCGTGAGGTGATATATGGAAAATGAAACAAGGAAAACAAAAATCACTCAGGCGATAAGTTTTTTGACGCTTTGTTTTTTTCTTATCAATCAAACCGCTTTTGCAAATCCCGGTGCCGGGATCGAGATCGCCTTTAAGGGTGAACAGCCTTCCTATTTGAACTTTGTCATTCCTGAGGAACTTGGCACCGTGGACGCACTCTACGAGGCGCCTTCAGCTACGAATCCGCAGTTCATTCTTCACATTCAAGACGCCCATGCCAATTACCAGGCCCAAATGAAGATCAAACAACTTTTGGGCTACATGGATAAAAAATATGGTTTTAAGACGATTTTCGTGGAAGGCGCTTCTGAGAAACTCAACGCGGATTATCTGCGCCTTTTTCCGGACGAGGAAAGCAATCTGAAACTTTGTGATGAGCTTGCGAAGCAAGGGGAACTCACCGGCGCCGAGTATTACCTCATGGAAGCCGGCAGTAAGATCGAAGCTCTTGGGATCGAAAAAGCCTCGTTGTATAAGTCCAACTACGAAGCCTTGAAAAAAGTATTCGGCGCAACGGCGGATGTCACGCGCTTCTTCAAGGGATTTGACGCCAAGCTTGACCAGGCGGCCTCCAGGACCCTGACGCCGGAGACCCGCGAACTGATCTCGGATTGGAAACGCTTCGAGCAAGGGCGCCGCGAGTTCATGCCGTTCGTGAACAACCTCGCGAAGAAATCCAAAACGATCCTCAAGGCGGACCTTGAAAGCCTCTTCGCCCAAGTGACTTGGCCGCAGATCTCCCGTCTTCTTGTGATCCAGCAGATGGAAAAAGACCTGAATAAAGCGAAGGCCGCCGAGGAACAAGCCGCGCTTATTCAAATGCTTCGCGGAAAGAACGTTTCCCCGGAACTGCTCACCGCTTTGGAGAACTTTAATGAAGGCAGCATTAGCGTGGGGAAGTCCGCGCATGAGGTTTCGCCGCGCGAATTGCTGGAGCGTCTCGCTACCGAGGCCGGTCCCAAGGGTTTCAAGTTCAGTGATTTTCCCAATTTCAGCCTTTATGCCGGCCATGTGATCCTCCGTTCGGAGCTGGATCCCAAAGCTCTCTTCGAAGAGATCGAATACCTTTTTACGCAGATGCTCGATACCTTAACTCAGGAGCCAAAACAAAAGGTACTCCTGGCCCTTTACAGGGACGGCGAGCTTTTGCGTAAACTTCTTCATTTGGAACTTAACCGCGTTCAGTGGCAGCAGGCTGTCGAAGCCCAAGACCGCATTGCTGTTCCGGCGCTCGTGGTCCGGCTGGCGGATATCGTTGCGGCTTCCGGGGATAAGGCGGCGCTGAAAGGCCCGCAGCTCATGCCCGAAGCCTTTGGCAAAAAGATGAACGGGATCTTTGCGGCCGGTCTCGAGTTCTATGATCTTGCCCGCCAACGTGAAAATGTTTTCTATAAAGAGATGCAAACGGTCATGAGCAAGCGGAGGCTCACGAAGGCTATCTTAGTGACCGGCGGTTTTCACACCGACGGCATGAGCGACCTTTTCCGCGAAAACGCGGTGAGCTACGGCATCGTCACCCCGCGGCTTTCCGAAAAATCCGATGAGGATTTATACCGCGCCACCATGCTCCAGGATCATGAGAGCCTTTTTTCGATCTCCTACCTGCAAATGGCCGCCAAACTTATGCCCGATATTGCCAAACTGGCTCAAGGGGTGGATGTCGCTGAAGTCTATAAAGTTATTCTCAACGCCATGATGAAAGTCGGAGAAAAGGATCTTGAGGGAGTGGTCCGCATCTTTAACGGGTCGCTTTTGGCAAAAGACAACGGCATCATGCTCGTTCGCGCGGGAAATAAAACGTTAGTCAAACCGGCTTTTCGGATTATTTCCCGCTCTGAGACGGAAACGGCCACACCGGAGATTGCGTTGCCGTGGCATGCTCTCCCGGCCATCGTGGTCCCGGTCGCAGCGATGCGCTCCGAGGCGCGTGAAGGCGGCATAAAACCAAAACGTCTTCAAGGCTATCTTTCCGGGCTCCGGTCAGGGTTGGGCCGCGCATGGGCGCGGATGTCCTTTGTGTTACCGTTCATTTCGAACTCTCTGCCCATTTTAGCGACGCCGCCGGTCATTGCTGCGGCGGTGGCAGTGATAAGTATTGGCGTGGGCGCGGGCGCTCTGGTTGCCGTGGGAGGACTCCTTGGTGTCATGGTCGTGAGTTCGCAGGGATATTTCCCGGGACGCCGGTCACGGCTTGGAAGCACCTTTGTACAGCTGGGCATGACCGCGGGACTCGGCCTTATGAGTCCGCCTGCGTTTTCGCAAACTCTTCCGCAGTCGCCCGCGAACATGGTCTCATTAGGTTCTCTCGTGCGCCATGCTCAACAGTCCTCGGTTCAATCCGCGGCGGTTGCCTCTGTGGCGACCGTTCTTCCGGGGAAACCATCTTTAAACGCTTTCAGTTCAGGAACCGCACTCCCCGTCATTCATCAGACGTCCCGCAGCGAATTTTCGGTCGATTATGACGCAACGCCCAAGAATAGCGTTGCCGGCGTTACGATCGGTTTCTATCCTGAGCAGGACCTTAGCGGCATTGATGCGATCGCTTTTGAAATTAAAATGGATTCTCCCAGCCCCGGAGCCGTCTTTAAACTCGTGATCCAGGTTGATCAGGGGCATACGGCAACTTTTATGATCAGCAATCTTTCGACCGGTTATACCACGGTGTCCATCTCGAAGGCGGTGTTACAGCAGTACTCAGGCGTGAATCCGAAACACATCCAGGAGATCCGATTCGTCATTGAAAATTCGACCTCGACGCATAAAAAAGGCACTCTGTTCGTCAAGACGGGAGGCTTGAATTATCAGCCGGTCGTAGCGGGGCAGCCTCAGTCGGAGACAAATCCTTTAGTGCTGACGGGAATGAATCGCGCGAGCGTGGGTCAAATCGGGGACAAGAGTGTCGTGGAGAGCGTAACGCAGACCGGGACCAACGGATTCAATTTTAATTATGCCAGCCAGCCGAATCTTTTCGGCGGCGCGATCGTGGTATTTCCTGAGGGACAGGAACTTGACGTGAGCAAAGGACCGGCGGTATTCAAGGTGACGGGAGCGGACCGGATCGTCATGAGCGTGAGCGACGATCAGGTGGTCGGGGTGAACGCGGACGGCAGTCCGCAGTACCGGAGCGTGAATATCACGTATGACCTGACGAGCGGAAATTATGTCGTGATCACTCCGGAACTCCTTCGGAGCATCGAGCCCGATTTCAATGTCGGGAAGATCACGAGCATCGCTTTTGTGGCGGACCAGAACATCATTCCTGCGGAACAGGGAACCGTGACGGTGGAGACGAACGGCTTGAGTTACGCGTATCCGGTGACGGGCACTGAATATAAACCGGAGTCGATCAGCGCGCTTCCGCTGACGCCTGTGGTCACAAGCGCCCCTGGGACGACGACGGGGGGATCGAACACGGCGAAGATCGAGATCACGCAAACGGACACGAAGACGGGCGGGTTCAGCGCGAGGAGCACGATCACGGACAAGAGGGATTTCACGTTCAGCAGTATCAGCTGGGGCTATTTTGACAAGGATCATAACAACGCCTTTGTGGGGATCGGCGCTCCTATCGGGACGAGCGTGACGCTGGGGATCCAGGTGACGGACGGTCGTGTTTTGAAGGTGGAGTTTGTGAACACCAAGGGCGTGAAGAAGGTCTTCGCGGTGACAGGGACGGGCAAGCTGCAGGCCTACGCGTTCGATCTTTCGGATTTCGAGGGGCCGTTGGCGTCGATCAATTTTGTGGTGGATGAAGTGGGGGTCACGGAATACACGGTGATGGTGAACGGTCTGAGTTACATTCCAACGATTCCTCCCGGAGGATTTGGCGTGACCATCAGCCCGCTTCCGGGCTCTCCCATCGTGAGCTGGAATGTCGGATCGACGGTGGGGGGGACTGAAAAAGCAACGATGGACGTAAGTCGGACGGGGACAACAACAGTGACCGTCGATGCTAAGGTTCCCGTGAAAGGGACCTTCGCGTTCCTCACTTTCGGTTGGGGCTATTTTGACAAGGCCAATGTTTTTCATGGGACGGGTGCCGATCTCGGAAAAAGCGTAACGTTTGGATTGAGTGCGATCAAGGGCAGCGAAGGCAGGAAAGTAAAAATCGAAGTTGTAAGCGCGCTCGATCCGAATAAAAAACAAGCGGTTTATGTAAATTTGCAAGGCCCCGGATGGTTTTACACCGTGGACCTCCCGGACGGATTTGGGCCGGTTGCGTATATCAATTTCGTGGTCGATGAGGTTGGCGAGACCGCGTTTACGATCGGAACGGCGGGTCTCAGTTACACGCCGCCGGTTGCCGGTGTGCCGTTCGCCCAGTCCCCCGTCAGCACATTGCCCGGCAAACCGGCCGTAGCGGCCACGGTCGGGACCGTGACAGGTTTTAGAAAAGGCGGGACGGCCAATTTCGTTCCCTTAAGCCGTAACACCGTAAAATTCTCAAGCACCCTCACAGAAGGCAATTTTTCTCTGGGGCAGTTTAGTTGGGGATATTTCGACGAATATAACAGGTTTCAGGGAACCGGCGGGGCGATCACCGGGAACAGCATGACGTTCGGGCTAAGCGGAACTCCCGGCACGGTCCTTAAAGTGGAATTTGTCACCACGACAGGTCAAAGGCTCGTCTATCAGGTTACGTTGACGGGTACCCCCATGGGCTACACGTTCGATCTGACACAACTGCAAGGCCAGCTGCTTGCGGGGATCTATTTTGTCGATGATACGCCCGGCCAAACGGAATATACGGTCGTTGCCGAAGGTTTTGATTACAGGCCTATCGTTCAAGGAACGGCCTACAACGCGGCACAACTGACGGACCTTCAAGGCCCCGATCTTGTGGTGGGAAGCGGCTCCGTTTCCGGCCTCTCTACCGCGAATATTTACGCAACTCCAACATTAGTCTCCGGGATCACCGTCGTTAAAGCTTCGAGCAATGTTTCTTCCCCGGGTTCTTTCACTTTCAGCATCGCAAGTTATGGCGATTTTTATGGGTCAAGATATTTCACGGGCTCCAGTAAAAAAATAGGGAAAAATGTCACGTTGGCCCTTCAGGCGTCCGACAAGGCGTCCGCCGGAAGACGACTGAAGGTTGAGATCGTTAGCACGAAGAGCCCTGACGATAAGGAAGTTTTTTGGGTGATCCTGACGGAAGATCTCAAAAACTACACCTTTGAACGCAGTGAAGACGTTCCGGTGAGCGCCATTGTCCTTGTGGATGATAGTTATGATGAGCAAGGTAATTTTGTCCGCACGTCCACCACTCAATATACGTTCATGGCGAATCGCTTAAGTTTTGATCCGACTAAAACGTATCAAAGTGAAGACCCGGAATCGAATCCGCCCACACCGCCCCTTCCGCCGCTTCCGGTTATCCCGCCGGAACCGAGAGCCGTTGTGGGAGGGACCCAAGGAAACGTAACGCCCAAGACGGCCTCTGCGCCTGCCGCGACTCAACCCACCAGTATGTCCGTTGAGGAGGGCCGCTTTGGATACTTGAATCTCCGTAATGATCTGGACATTCTCGGGGTCACAGTGGATCCGAACGGCCAACTGACGGCTCAAGACAGGTTCGGAAAGAGTCTGCCGGTCAATGACGCTTACTCCGTCGTTGAATATGCAACGAATGACGGGAGACGTGCCGTATTCGGTATTCCCGGGGAACTTTTTACGGGAATGAACTTGACTCCCGATAATCCGGTCACCGTTACGCTCGGCGTTCCGGGTGACACGGTGAGTGGCATGGCCCGGGTTGGAAATCTTCCCGCTTTCTTTGTGATCCATCATGCGGACGGAAAGATCAGTCTGCAGGATTCTCAAGCCCATTTTATCAAAAGTGACATCAATGAAACGGGTCAGATCCGTTTTTGGTACGACATGTCGCTGACGCTGTCCAATGATGCGGTGAGCATTGAAGGCATTGGAGATGCCCAGGGAACGTTAACGAGCCGGATCTGGAACGTGGTCAGGGGCCAGGATGGCGGGATGACGCTCGTGCCTGCCGAAGAGCAAAAGCCCATGCATTTAATTCCGCAACAGGTGGCGATCCATAACGTTTTAAATGTTAAAGGCGTGACGGTGAATGAAAAAGGGGAGGTGAACGTTTTTGACGCATTCGGAAGGAACCTGCCGTTAAACAAGGCCTCCTCTTCGATAGAGTTCCCTTTGCAAGGGGGAGGGACCGCGGTCACCGGCATTTCTCCGGACCTCTTTAAAGGAAAAGATCTGGTCACCGGGAGGACAGAGACCGTCACGATCGAAGTGCCGATCGATTTTTCGAACCGGGTGCGGGTCGGGGACCTTCCCGCCTTTTATGTGATCACTCATACGGACGGACGAGTCAGCATTCAGGATTCTCAGGTCCAGTTCAAAGGGAGAGGGGCCGGGAATACCTATCAATATGACATTTCACTCACGCTTCCCGCGGATGCTGTCCGCGTCGAATTTGTAGGTTTGTTTATCGAGGGAGCTTTGACAAGCAGGATCTTCAACGTGACCCACAATCCGTCAGATCCCAACATTCTGAGACTGGCACCGGCCGGAGATCAAAGACCTGCGAACCGCTCCGAAGTAAGAGAGACAAACCGGAGAGGCTTCCTCAAGGCGGGTTTTAAGGGGGGTCTTTTCACTTTGGGTGCCGTCGCTGTCCGGGGGTCGATCCTTGAGGGAGCGGCCAATTTCGTGGCGCCTTCGCTTTCCGGGGACATTACGGAAATCCACAATGTTTTGGAAATCGCCAGAGTGGCCGTAGATCCCATCACCCGTAAGATTCTCGTTGAAAACAAGGCCGGAGCCGTTTTACCGTTCGACAACGCTCTTTCTGTGATCGAATATCCTTCAAGAGCAAGAGGGAGAGGGGAAGGGACGGTTCTGGCGGGTATTTTCGACGGTCTTTATCAGGGGGTGAAGTTCACCCAGGACCAGGCCGTGACGATGAAGTTCGGCATTCCAGAAGATCCCACGAACCCGGTTCAGGTCGGTAATATTCCCGCATTTTTTATTATTTGGTGTCAAAACCCACAGACCGCCGGTCCTAGCCGCGTCGTGATCCGGGACTCGCAGGCGCGCTATAGCGAGCCTCCCAGCGGCGGAACGGAGCGGGGGCGGAGGACAAACTGGTATGAGTTTACGCTCAATCTTCCGGCCGATGCGACGGAGGTGATTGCCGTCGGGTCCCCGCGCGGGCAAGCGGCTCTGACGGGCACGCGGTGGAACGTCGAGCGCGACAATTCGGACAATCGCATGAGGCTGGAACCGGCCTCGACACAAAAACCGGTGCAGTTTGCCTCGCCCAAGACCACTCCGATCCGGAACATCACCTTTATCACGGGGGTAACCGAACATAAGGGCGAACTCTACGTTCAAGAAGAGCTGATGAGCACCGGCGTCTATCCGGTGCGCAATGCCTATTCGGGGTATGAGATCGGCAGTTTCTTGGGATATCCGGAGGGCGAGATCGTGATGTCGGGCATTCCCGCCGATCTTTTTTCCGGAAAGAGTTTTACCCCCGGCCGTAAGGAAACCGTGGCGTTCCATGTTCCGATCGATGGCCCGGGTTACCGGGAGCGGGAAGGCAACCTGCCCGGTTTGTTTGTCTTCTATGATAAGGACGGCGGCATCCTGGAGATCCAGGACTCCGAGGCAGGGTTTGGCCCGGCACTCGCAGCGGGAAATAATCCGCGCCAGGTTTCGCTTACGCTTCCGGAGGGCGCGGTCCGCGTTGAGGGGATTGCGACCCAGCACGGGGAGTTTTTGACGAGCAGGATCTGGGACGTCCGGTCCACTCCCTTCGGCACGATCCTCGTGCCGGCCCCCGGCCAGAAACCGGTGCATTTATTTCCGCAAGCAGTTGAGATCCATAACAACATGTATGTTCGCAAGGTTTTCCTTGATAGCAACGGTGAGATCACGGCTCAGCCGCTTGAAAACGAAGCAGTAAGACTTCCGGTAAGCCATGCTTTTTCGGCCTATGAGTTTCCGAGGTCCGGGGGAGGGACGACGGTCGTGAGTATTCCCCCCGAAGGTTTTGAAGGGGTAGATATTACGCCGAACAGACCCGTGACCGTCACGATCGGCGCCCACATCGATCCTTTCAACCGGGTACGTGTCGGGGAGGTTCCCGCTTTTCTCGCGGTTCATCTTAGCAATGGAAAAACCGTCATTCAGGATTCTGAGGCCGTCGTCAGCGCAGTCTTTATTGAGGGAGGACGGTATCCCTATAACGTGACATTCACATTGCCGCCGGATGCGGTCAGTGTAGAGTTTGTGGGGTACCAGTATTCACCCGCGGTCTTGATCAGCTTGATTTGTAAAGTGGTAAAGATGCCGGGCGGGGAGGTCATGAAGTTAGTCCCGGTTCCCGCCGCGGAACAAAGGCCCGCACAACTTCTCGAAGGCAGAACGCATACAGCGTCCAATCCCGATTTTTACTATGTGGTAAACGGTGCTACGCCGCCGGCTTCTTCGCAGAACTACTACAATGTTTTCAATGCGGAGGGTTTTGTGGTTCAGCTGACGAAACAAACGGCGGATATTCAGGGGAATTATATCAATTCGATTTCCGTTCCCGATGCTTCACCGGATGGCCAGCGCGTGATCCTCGGGTTCTTGGGACAACGCATGTATACCGGGCATACGGTCCAGACTTTACAGGTTCAAGTTTATGATGTGGCCAAGCGAAGTTCGATCGAGATCCTGCTCAATGAGATGGACAACGCGCCGATCCCTCCGGACCGGATTCCTTCCGAGATCCGTTTTGCCGAAGGCTCTTCGAATGTCATCCGGGTGGCTTACGCAAACGGGAATGTCGAATTCTATGATGCGGTCACGGGGAATGTAAGCCGTTCCGAGGTGAGGGCGGAGCAGGCCGGAGCTGACAGATCACAACAGCGGATAGCCCGTACTGTTGCTGTGGTGCGGCAACTCGATCCTCTTAAAATCACAGAAGTCAGGGAAGCGCGTCTCGGATTCAGACCGGAAGATCTTCAAAAGATCGAGAAAATGGCCGAGGGGACAGATGTTGACGCTGAACTTCTGGCGACCGTGCTCGTGGCCGTGTTGGCGGGAGGTATTGCGGCCCCCGAGATCACAGCGAAACAAATGGCGGCAGTGCTTTCAGTAGTCGCAAAAGCGCAGGAGACTCCGCTGCTTGTTTTAGTCCAACAGGTAAGAAATCTATTGAACGTTAAGGACGAAGAAGGCCTTTTGATCCAAGGCATGGATCCTGGGACGGCAATCCAAGAGGCGGACCTTGTCGCACTGGCCAATACGAAACAGCATATGTTCGCCGTCTGGACGGCCGATGCGGGCAACAAAAATGCTTTGGAAGCTAAGGCCAGGGCGACGGAGGCCAGGCTGTTAAAGACGCGTTCCGCCAAGGATCTCGCGATCCAAGGCCGCTTCAACATCGTGGTGGTCGATCGGGCGAAACCTATGGCGGGTCTGAGTAAGCTTATTCAGCAAAAGAAAGCCAAGATGCCGGCTATTTCCCGAGGGCAGCAACGCTATGTGCTCATGGGCGATCTCGCTTTTCTCGATCAGTTCGACCGCGATACGGTTCAAGGTCTGATGATCCGTCAGCCTCAGGGGAAGGAACTGCGTGAACGGATGGCCGCTTCGATCCTTGGGGCGCGCGTATCGCAGGAGATCCTTAAGGTGACGGGGGCCTCAGAGATCGACGAAGTGGTCGCTCGCACGTTGGAGAGACAGGGAACAAAAGGATTTTACAGTTTCAGATCGGATGCCCTGAATGCCGTGCTTGCGGTCGCGATGCAGGCACTTCAGGCGATCCGGTCCGCGGCATAAGCGGCAAAACAGATTCCATAGAGCCTCATGGTTTTATCGCCGTGGGGCTTCATTTTTAATTTGGGGATCGGGTCATCCGGCGCGGGGAAAAAAGACGGAAAATCTTGAGCCTTGTCCGGGCGTGCTTTGGCAGGAAGCGTGGCCGCCATGCGCTTCCATGATGTGTTTGACGATCGCCAGCCCCAGCCCCGTTCCTCCCAGTTCTTTCGAGCGAGCTTTATCTGCTCGGAAAAACCGTTCGAAAACACGTCTTTGGGCCTCTTCAGAAATACCGATCCCTGTATCCTCGATCGTGATCGTCACACCTTCCGGCCTTGGTTCCGCGGACAGGATGATCCTGCCTCCGGGCCGGTTAAATTTGACGGCATTGTCGATGAGGTTCACGAAGACCTGATGGATCTTGTCCCCGTCGCCGGGCACGATCAGGGGTTTCCCGGAGATGCGGTTCTCGACCGTGAGCTGGTTTTTTTCAACGCTCACTTTGAATTGTTCCAGAATGACCGCCAGCTTAGGAGCAAGATCGACCCGGTCTTTTTTCATAAGCGCTATTTTTTGTTCGATCTCGCCCAGCGTTAAAACATCTTCCACCAAACGGCCCAACCGGTCCGTTTCTTCGGCAATGATCTTCAGGAACCGCTCGCCCGCGGGCGGGTCCTTTAAAGCACCGCCTAAAAGAGTTTCAACGAATCCCTTGATGGCGGTCAGCGGCGTGCGGAGTTCGTGAGAAACATTTGTGACGAATTCTTTACGGACATTCTCGAGCCGCCGGAGTTCCGTAGCGTCATGGAAGACAAGAATGCCGCGGATATCACGGGCATGTTCCTTCAGGACGACCACGCTGAGCTGAAGGGTTTTCTTTATTTCTCCGGAAATTTGGATCTCCTCAGATCGGGTCCTCTGATCCTCGAAAGCGCGGTCCACGATCCTTTCAATTTGAGGATGTCTTGTGACTTCGATCAGGCTCTTGCCTTGAACGGCGGGAGCCTCACACCCGAAGATCTTTTCTACGGTGGGGTTCATGAGAATGACCTGTTTGCGGCGATTCACTGCGATCACCCCTTCGTTCATATGGTTCAAAATGACGGAAACCTTGCCCTTTTCACTTTCCAGATCTTCGATCCTTGAGCGTAGGGTTGCGGCCATTTGGTTCATGGTGTTCGCGAGCATCTTGAGTTCGTCCTTGCCATCGATCAGGATCTTCTCGGACCAGTCGCCGCGGGCGTAGCGTTCGGCCACGGAGGTAATGCGACGGATACGCTTTGTGAGATGGTTGCTGAAAAAAATACCCGCCACGAGAACGATCAGAATGCCGAAAACCGCCGTGAACATTACGGGGCGGCTGCCCGAAACCAAGATCTCGTCGACACGGGTAACCGGCATAGCCGTGCGCACAACACCCAAGACCTTTGCCTGTTCCAGAATAGGGACCGTCCCAACTTTGGATTTTTTTTCCGAAATGGTAGTTGGGACGGCCCCAATTTCAGATTCTCTGAAATTGATAAGTATTGGGACCGCGATATAGAGCATCCGGGTTCCCAAGGTCATGCTGTAGCGGATGCTCATACCCGTTTCTTTTCTCAGAGCTGCCGCGACCTCAGGGCGGGTCGCATGATTGTCCATCTCAGAAAGTCGCTTAAAGGTTTCCCTTGAATCGGCAAGCACGACTCCGTTGAGAGCAATGATCGTAATGCGCGCATCGGTTCCTTGGGCAATTTTTACGATTTTTTCCTGCAGGCGCGCGGGATCATTCAAAAGAGGGATCGCCAGTTCGCGGATAAGAACGGATTGGCGGGTAAGGGAGTTTTGGAGCTGCTGAAGATCGCGCTTCTGAAAGAAATGGGAAAGTGTCCAGTCGGTTACGAGCAAGGCGAGGACGAAAATGATGCTGTACAGTACAAGGAGACGTTTGGCAAAACCGATCTTAGGAAGTCCCATTTTAATCTCCATCGAAACGGTAGCCGACACTTTTAACTGTGACGATCCGATCCGCTTCTTTTCCGATCTTTTTTCGCAATTGTCCGATGTGCATATCGACGGTCCGCGTTTCGATATTCATGGAATTTTCATAGCCCCAAACCCGCTCCAGAAGGAATTCCCGGGAAAGAGCGCGGCCGCTTGCTTCCATAAGCGTTTTTAAAAGTTCAAATTCCTTGGCGGTCAGTTCGGCGGAATTGCCTTTGAGGCGAAGCTCGTGTTTGGTGATATCCAGTTCAAGGGCCCCGGCTTTCAGCAACTCCAGTTTCGGCTTCTCGTGAACACGGCGGAAGATCGCCTTGATACGCGCGATAAGCTCCCGGGGGCTGAAAGGTTTGGTCATGTAATCATCGGCGCCAAGTTCAAGCCCCACGATCTTGTCAGTTTCGGTGCCTTTGGCCGTGAGCATAATGACGGGGACGTTGCGGGTTTTGTCGTTATGCTTCAAGGTTTTACAGATTTCAAGACCGCCAAGTTCGGGGAGCATCAGGTCCAGGACCACGAGCGCGGGCTTTTCCTTCAAAGCCATGTCCAGGCCCGCGTTACCCTTCATAGCCGTCAGGACACGAAAACCTTCCTTCTCGAGATTGTATTTTATAAGCTCGACAATATTCTTTTCATCTTCAATGAGGAGGATCGTTTCGCCTGCCATAGGATTTTTAGATGCGGCATTCTACCACAGGAAATCCGGCGAAAACAGTTTCAAGTCTTTTTCCGGCCTGTTTTTACACGCTCTTTACAATAAAAGTTCATTCTCTGAGACGCGAACGGCCGACCGTTTTTGTATTCCCAAATCGTGAGACCCGCAGCTTTACCGCATTATTACATGGCCCTCATCAGGTGATTACGTCTTAGGGCTAAACTCTTCACAAGTTCTGAAACGCTGCAAAAGTTTTTAGAAAGCACTCTCAGGGAATCTTAGGACAGCCATGAAACGAGATTGTTGCAGAACAAAAAGATTTTTAAAATGGACAGCAGGTTTGACGCTTCAAGCGTTCATTTTCTCGAGTCTTTTTTTTACAAATCCCCGTGAGATCTTCGCCCAAGAATTTTCGATCGCTGTTCCGGCAAGATCTTCGGAAGCCTTTTTAAAAATCCCCACCGAGTTCGGCAAATTGGACGGTCTTTTCAAGCCGCTTTCCGGAAATCAGGCGGTTTTCTTCTTTCACATCAAGGATGCCCATGCCTCTGCGGAGGCCCAGAAGAATATTGGGCGTATCCTCACACGGCTTCATGAGAGAAAACAGCTCGACCTTGTTTTGATCGAAGGCGCCGCGGGTCCTCTGACGCCTGAACGCCTCGATGTCTTCGAGGATGCCCGGAAGAATACCGCCTATAAAAACGACCTCTTCAGTTCGGGACTGCTGAACGGAGCCGCCTATTTTATTGCGGCCCAGAAAGGGGTCTCCTCTTACGGTCTGGAAGATCCGAAAGCGTATTTTGATCATTTGCAGATCTTCAGACGCGTGGCGACGGCCCGGCCGGGGACGGAAAAGTTTTTTAATACGGTCGAAGTACTGATGATGAACACGTTCAAGAATATTCTCCGGGTGGATGTGTTCACCTTTCTTAAGGAGTGGAAGATGCAGCACCAAAAGGAATTGTCCTGGGGCCGTTATCTTCCTTTCTTAATAAAGAGCGCCGAAAAATTCCTGGGACTCGACCTTCAGGATTATCACATGCAAGCGCTCTGGCCCAACCTGGTCCGGTTCCGTCATCTGGACCTGCTTCAGGATCAGATCCGTCCGCAGATGGTGCAAAAGGAATTTCAGAAAGTCTCGCGGATCCTGGAGCGCGAACGGGACCCCGCGCTTCAGCAGACCATGGTTTTGCTTTCGGCAACCCTCGAAAATCCCGCGGGCATGCTCCGCGAAATGCCGGACTTTCGAAAGCACGTGGAGATCCTTGTGGAAGCCTGCCGCCGGGAAGGCGTTCTCTTGCAGCAGTACCCCGACCTGGTCCGTTATCTTGCCGTTAGGATCTTCCGCTCTGAGATCGACCCGGAAGGATTGCTGGCGGAAGTCGAACGGATGGAGGATGCTATTTTTGACAAACTCTTTGCACAGGGAAAGATGAGGGGGATCCTTTCCGCTTACAGGGATTTTTTTATCCTCAAGCGCGCTTTTGGACTCGAGCTGGACCGGCCGGAGTCCGAGCGGTTCCTGGCGATGGATATTGAAAAAAAGATCCGTCACTTCTCGAAGATTGCGCCCGGGTACGATCTCCAAGAAGAAGAGATGATCCGCGAAGCGAACCTGGTCAAACAATTTTATGCGGCCGCTCAAAAACGCGACGGCATTTTCATGAAGCAGGTGAAAAACAGCCTTGATAAAGCGAAGGTTTTTCCCGACAGGCCGTTTTTTATCGCTATCGTCACCGGGGGCTACCACACGACAGGGATCGAAGACTGGTTCCGCAAAGAAGGACTTCCGTTCGCCGGCATTCAGCCGTCATTCAAGGATGAACCTGATACGGATCGTTACGAAAAGTTCCTCATGGGGGATTACCGTGCGACCGACACCTTGGCGACGGCGCAGGGTTCCATCGAACCGGATGCGATGGCCGAGCAGCTTATGGGTCACGATGCTTTCTTGGCGCTCCGGAGCGCCGAGGCCAATCTCATGGCCAGGCAGGGTGCGGCCAGGCCTCAAAACGTAAAATCGCCAAAAGCGATCCGGGTCGAAAACCGGAAGGAGCTATTCCGGCCCCCCCCCTCGGCCCGCCGCTCTGAAATGCGTGACCCCCTCATGGGGAGGCGGGCTTTTACATTCGCCCTTGCCGCTTCTCTTTTTTCCGCAAGCGCTAGCGGCCAGATCCTCGACAAAATAGGCAAGAAACTGGGAGAGGGGCGCCAAAAAGCAAGGGAGCAGATCAAAACCGACCGGGACTATATCGCGCCTGAAAAGGATAATCCGCTGCCGCCGGCCGTTGTGGTCGATGAAAATTCGCTCGCCCTCAATGTGGTTCTCAATGATCCCGTCATCAAAAAAGCCAAGTTTGAAGTTATGATCCAGCAAGCCGGGAAAGGACGTCTCGTGTCCAGCATTTCGATCCGGCCGACGCTCGGCCTTGTAGACGGCAAACCGGTGCTGGGTCTCGGGGTTGAGAAGATTCTTCCCGGGATCGGCAGTGTAGGCATGGGAGGATTCGCCATCGGCAAATCGGCCAGCGTGGTGATCGATTTTGCGGTCGCGCTCAGTCATTACCTTAAAGGGAAGGATCTTTATGTCAAGGAACTTGCGGAGCAGATGGTCACGATGGCCCGCCTTGACCTGGAGGTGCTTCTCGGAGAGCGATACCTTCATTACCTGAAGATCGCTCATGAGGTCAAAATGGCCGAAGAACAGATCCCCCTCATGGAACGAATGATCCAAGCGATCGACCGTGCGATTGCGGTTTCGGAAAAAAACCGTCAGGTCTCGGAAGAAAAACGTCAATCGATCAGAGATCTTAGAAGCGAACGGCTTTTAAAGCTCAATGAGCTCCAGGCGACGGTGAAAAAAGGCAAAGCCGAGCTCTTGAATCTTTATGCCCCGGGAGCTATCGGCGAAAGTAAGTTCTTATTCTATATGAAAGAATCTAATTTCGCGCCCGGTTGGAAGGCCACGGACAACAAGAAAGCCGCGCTTCGTGCCAAGGCCATGGAAAAGCCCGGCACAGGATTTCCTCCGAACTCCGCTTTAGCGCGAAGCTATGCCGCTCGTTTGGCGGCAATAACGGCGGCCCGTGTGGCGGGGATCAAAGACAGTTTTACCTTCGGTTTGGGCGGGTTCTCTTTCGTCGATCCTTACGGGAATAAACCTCCTGATAATTTTCATACGTTGATTCTTCGTGACGCAGAAGTGCGCGATCATAACGCCCGCGCTATGAGCTCTAGCGGAAACTTGACTATCGGGGGGAAAGCCACTACGGATAAGGAGATCGCATTTTTGAAAGTCAACGTTGCGGATGCAGAGATTGAAGCGGTCCAGGAACGGATCTCCCTACAAGTTTCGGACCTCTTAGACACCCTGGAAAAAAATCTCAATGACATCAGCATCCTCCAGGAACAGAACGCGCAGCTTGGCGGCTACATTCAAAAAGCGATCACGAAGGGAGACTTAACGGACGATCGGTTCATTACGCAGACCCTTACGATCGAAGAGAACAAGATCAAGATCGTAGCGGCCCAGGAAGCGGCGACGGTCGCTTTTCATGAGATCCAGGTCCTCACCTGGGATTTCCAGGGAGGGCTTCCCAAGATCCTGAAAGGGCGCTCCGAAGTGCGGTCCTATTTCGGGGAAGTTAAAAGCATCATGGCGGTTGCCGCAGTTTTTGGAATGGGAATGCCGGGTTTTTTCTCATCCAGGGCGGCTCAGTTTTTGGGAGCGGGTTCCTTCCTTCCGCCGCCGGAAAAAAATGAGCCCAAGGTTTCTCCCGTCATCAAAAGCGAAATGGTGGCTGAATTCGATAAGCCCGAGATTTCGTGGTCCAAGGAAGATCTTCAAGGCATTTCAGCCTGGGGCATAGAAGCTGTGAAATATTGGGTCCCGGTCCTTTACGCTTCGCAGCAACCGAATATCAAAAGACTAGAGGAGCTTCGCGATAATTTTCGGAAAAAACTAGGGAGAACACACGAATTAACGATCGCGGCTCATCAGTTGAAAAAGACAGCCTTAGATAGGACCGATCTTGAGATTGAGGCTCTTACAAGGGCCGACTTGAACGAGATTATGACAGTTCTTCAGACCGCGGTTGCGGATGGCCGGTCGATCATTCGTCTCGGCGGGAGTGCGCGAAGCCTGGAGCAATATGAACAGTTGGAATTCTTAGCAGATACGCCAAGCCTTCTTAAAATTATTTTAAAAAAATTAAAGGACGTCTATGCGTTCCAAGCTCAAGAAGCGGAAGGACAGCGATTAGGGACCGCGCGTCCGACCGCGATGCGTTCGGAAGTTCGCGGTGAGAAAAAGTCTTCTTTAAACAATGTTCTCAAACAGATCCTTGCGAAATACGAAGGGAAGCCTCTGCCGTCCATGAAAGGACTTCCGCGAATGCTTTTCGGGGCGGATGCCAGTACGATCAGGGAGCGTATCAAGGTGGAATTCGGTTACGACGACGAAGACCTCGCGTTGCTTTCCCAGGTTGCGGGATTTTCCGAAGGGACCGCTCAGCAGTGGTGGTATATCTACACCGAAATGGAAAAAGGTTATGAAAGTGTGGTGAATTTCAAGGCGGCCCAGCACGCCGCCGGCAAGAAACCCGCGCCCGCCGGCATGAATATTTTCAAGAAGGCCGGCTATTCTTTGTGGCGGTTGGGTTCCTGGATTGTCACGGTGGGCCCGCATCTTTTGGATTCGTTCTTTTTCGGCTTCTATCGCAAGAAGATTTTGTTTCATTGGTTCCGGTCCGCGCAAGAGCCTCTCGAAAGGAAGTTGTCGCTGGAGGTGCTTGCGGGGGCCATGATCAACGCGACGAAACCGGGGATGAACCGGAGTTTCGTGGATTGGAAGAACGGAACGCTCCTCGAGCGAGGGGTCTATCACGCGTTGTTGCGTCACGCGACGGTCGTGCGGGTGCTCAATAAGATCCAGTACACGAACGCTTATAATTTCGCAAGCAAGACCCTGATCGAACCTTTTGTGGTTCCCACGCTGCAGTTCATTCAACGACGCTGGAAACTCGCGGTCTTCGGCGCGATCGGAACGGCGTTGGTAATTTTGTTCCTGCCGGCAGGCATCGCGGGGGTCGGTCTGCTGGGTCCTTTGGGGGTCTGGCTGCTGCACGCGACGGCCGGCGTGCCTATTTTGGGGATCGTGACGGGCGCGTTTGTCAAGGCCTTCACGCTTTCCTCTCTTTTGAACACGGGCATTCTCTCCTTTTTACTGACCGTCCCTTCTTTTTCGAAGAAATATACGAACATTAAATATGACGATGCCATATTGAGCCGTGTGCATTCTTTAAATGATCTGAATGACCGGCAAAAAGCCGAGGGCAAGCGTCTTGATCTCGATTATCTCGCGGTGCGGCAACTCGTATCGGAGGTCCTGGCGAGCGATGCGGCCGGGAAGCCGGCGCTGCTCAGAGAATTGCAGGCGATCCTTCCTTATGTTCGTTACCACACGGACGTGGAACAAACGCTCTTAACGGAGCTTTTGGACGAGGAACTAAGAACTCTTGAAGTGCAAAGCCAGGAAGAGGCCCGCGCGCCGCCTCAGGAATCTTTAGCTCCGTCCTGGTTCAAGCAGCTCGTGGTCTACCCGCTTGCCGGGGTATGGAAGACATTGGCGAGCAATCCATTCTCCAAAACAGGATTCTATTTCGCCTGGGCCAAGACCACCTGGGGGATGATGACGGTCGGTGCCGAGATCGCGCTTCTCGCCGGAGGCTACGCGCCCGGGGAGCAGGGCGCGGCGCAGTATATCGATCAGGGCCTCTCTTGGGCAGCTTCACACGTCAAAGGAGAAGAAGTCCACATCTCTTTTCTCTCGGCCAAGTTTGGTCCGGTGCTATTCGTCGAGCACAATGCCATTAACTGGGGGCATAACCTTTTGTCGTGGACCGAAGCGCATACCGGCGTTGAAGTTTCCAGCCTGACGATGCGCGGCAGCGCGGCCCTGATGAACGCTGTTGGTCTTCACACGGAAGCCGGCGA
>PLLJ01000055.1 GCA_003140935.1 Candidatus Omnitrophota bacterium | reverse complement strand
TTGCACCACCGCCTGAGAAACGTCCTGGCGAACCGAAAAACTCCACTTCGGAGACCAAATAACGGAATTATCTGCTTGAAGGATCGCGTTTTCCGTCTTGCTTAACGAGTAATTCTTTTTTTCATCCGCAGACTTCCAGCTGTAACTGATCTCTGTCCCGCTGGTCGATACTGTAAACCCGGCGAGAGGATCATAAGCACCCGAGGCAAGCGCGGCATCCGCCTGATTCCGTTGGTTTTCCGGAAGCTCCGCCAAATTCGCTTGCACCAGACCGATGACAACGGATTCTTGAGCCGAGAAACTCCATTTGTCTTTTGCAAGATAAGTTCCATCCGCCTGCAGTTCCTGAAATACAGACTTCGATAGTGTGTAATTGCGAGCGCCGTCAGCAGACCGCCAGCCGTAATTTTCGTCAGTCCCGCTGGCGGAGAGCGTAAATTCCGTAAAGCTGTTAATATCAGATAACGCGGCGGTGAGTTGATCTTTCAGTGTTTGGTTTGCAAGTTCCGAAATCTGATCGGAGAAGACTGCTTGGGCCACCACGGTTTGGACCGTGAAACTCCATTTTTCTTTGGCAAGATAATCGCCGCTCGTCTGCTGTTCCTGCACAAGAGTCTTCGAGAGACTGTAAGCTTGTCGACCGGTCGGATTTTTCCAACTATAAGTGACATCGGTCCCGCTCGTCGAACGCGAATAAGCGGTCGCTGAATTCGCGGCGGCGAGCGCTGCGTCGGCTTGGGCTTTTTGATCGGCCGAAAGTCCGGATAATGAACCCGATACTTCGGAAGCCGGCACGGCGATCTGTTCCGTGAAATTCCACTTCGTCCCTTCCTGGTAGGTCTTCACGCCGTTGGTTTCAGTGAGCAACGTTTTGGCTACTGAAGATGCCAGGGTATAAGTCTTTTCCCCGTTTGTGTTCTTCCAGGAATAACTGATATTCCGTCCCGAAGTCGAGACTGTGAATTCGGTCGCGGACACCGTATCCGCCAAAGCCGCTCCGTACTGGGCTTGGAGCGCACTTCCCAGAGCGGGATTGGAACTCATGAGCGCGTCTTTGCTCAGCACCAGCTGGGTGCTAAAACTCCATTTGGTTTTTTCGAGATAAGTCCGGTCCTGCTGGAGTTCTTGCGTGACCGTCTTGGAAAGCGCGTAGGATTGTTTTTTGTCCGCGCTCTTCCAGGCATAAGATATTTCAGTGCCGCTGATGGTTCTCGAAAATTCCGTCCTGGAATTGAAATCGAGCAGCGCATCATTATATTGCTGCCTCAACGTTGCGGCATCCGCATCAGCCGGATCATTGATCGCAAGATCGTCGACATGTCCTTGGATCTCGGCAAGCAGTACCAACGCGGTGGAAACAAACGACCACCTCTCGGCGCCGGTGGACGGCGTCACGGCCTTGGAGAGATTGTAGGAGGTGATGCCGTCTTGATCCGCCCAGCTGTAAGAGATCTCGTTTCCGGAAACCGATTTAGTAAAAAGAGTCGAAACCGGAGCATGTTGGGCGCTGAGCGCTGCCGCATACTGAGTACGCATTTCATCGGTCTCGAGATTATTAGCGTTCGATTCCACCTCCGAACGCAGGACAAGCGCTTGTGCGCTGAAGCTCCACTTTTCTCCTGCAATCCAACTCCCGTCGGCCTGGCGCACCTGAGTCGCTGCTTTTGAAAGCGTGTAAGTGGTACTCCCTGAAATCGGTTTCCACGAAAAACTGATGTCGGTTCCGCTCACACTCAGCGTGTATTCCGTCGCCGCATCCGTGTCCGCAAGGGCCGCCGCGTATTGATCTTTGACAGCCTGCGATTCCAAGCGGTCGACATAGATGCTGACGAGGCCCTTCGCGACAGAGGCCTGTTTAGAAAAAGTCCACTTGGTCTGGGTCTCCGCCAAACTGCCGTCAGCGTTCGAAATCTTTTTCACGCCTCGCGTCAGGTTATAAGTGATGGCTCCTTCTGAATTTTTCCAGCTATAGCTGACCTCATTGCCGCTCAGGTTCTTGGTATAAATCGTCGCATCATTGGTATCTGAAAGTGCAAGCTGGTATTGGACCGCTTGGTCGGGATCAAGATCCGCCGTATGGTTTTCGACTTCGATCTTTTTGACGCGGATCTGTTCGTTCATGGTCCATCTGTCCTGAATGGTGACCGCGCCGCTCCCGTCTTTCAGGGTTTCCTTGGTCAGCACATACGATTTAACCCCATCCTTCGAGCTCCAGCTATAACTGATCTGATTACCGCCTATTGTCTTTGTAAAGTAGGTCGAGGTGTCATCTGTGTCGGCAAGGGCATCCGTGTATTGTTGCTGCTGTTCCTGCGGGAGATCGGCCAGATGACCGGACACTTCGCTTTTCAAAATAAGGGATTCCTCGCTAAAACTCCATTTCAAAGCCGACTCATCCCAAACGTTATCCGCAGCCGGGATCACGGTTCCGACCGTTAATACCTTGGTGGCCGTTCCGTTCACGCTGTAAGTTTTCCCGTTGCTCAAAGACTTCCAGGTAAAACTGATATTTTTGCCGCTGAGCGAACGGCTGAAGGTGGCCATGCCGGAAGCCGCGTTTGCAAGGGCGGCCGTGACCTGGGTCCTCAATAAATCGGTCGGAAGATTCGCAATATTGGCTTCGACCATGCTCCGGGCCACAATCGATTGCTCGCTGAAACTCCATTTTCTGGCGTTTTCCGTGAGCAAATTCCCGTTCGCGTCTGTTCTGTAGATCGTATTTCCGGAAGCATCCGTTTTGACACGTTCTGTGCCGTCGACAATTTCGGTTTCCGGAACGACGACTTTTTCCGCGGAACGGTTCAGGCTATAGGTCACTCCCTGGTCTTGAGATTTCCATGAATACGTGATGCCGTCACCACTCACCGTCTTGGTGAAGACGGTCTCGGTATCGGTCGCCGGCGGCAGCACGGATATATATTGAGCTTGGGAATCTTTGTCCAGATCACCTTCATGACCGGCAACTTCAATTCGTTGAACGCGGAACTGCGCGCTGAAATTCCATTTTGCATTCGCATCGGAATAAACCGGCGGCGTGGACTCGGTGGCCGGAGTTTGGATGACCCGCTCTTCAGTCAACGCATAGGACTGAACACCGTCCTTGGATTTCCAGCTGTAGCTGATATCCGCGCCGCTGGTCATTCGTGTAAAGTAGGTTCCAAGAGCGACATCGGTAAGAGCTGCCTCGTACTGCGTTTTCAGGTCAATATTGTTCAACTGATCCACATGGCTTCCAACTTCGGCCGGCGACACATAGACTTGTTCGCTGAACGACCATTTCTCGCTGTCCGTAAATGTCTGTGAGATCACTTGGCCGGCCGCATTCCGCTGTTCGTCCGTAAGCACCTTCACGTGTTCTTTCGAGAGGCTGTAAGTCTTGCCGACGAACGCCGATTTCCAGCTGTAAGTAATGCTCAAGCCGCTCAAGGTCCGCGTGAAGGTCGTGGCCTCGTCCGTATCATTGAGCGCCAGGCTGTACTGATTCCGGAGTTCCCAGGTCTCCAGATTGTCTGTTTTGGACGCGGCTTCCGATTTCAGGACAATGGCCTGCTCGCTGAAGGTCCACTTTAAGGCCTCCGTATAATCTAATTCCGTCGTGCCGTCTTTGACCTTGTAAACCACTTGGCCTTGTACGTCGGTTTTCACGGTCCCGTCGGTATTCAGTTCGGGGATATAAATTTTTTCTATGGCCTGCGCCAATGTGTAGGTTTTGCCTTCGAGTGCGGACTTCCAGCTATAGCTTATTTCACGACCCGTAATCGTCTTTGTAAAAACCGTCGCGTTATTGGTATCGGCTAATGCGTTCGTATATTGCGAGCGGTATTCTGCCTCCATATCCGCCGCATGATTCTCGACTTCAATTTTCTTCACTTGAGACTGGGTGCTGAAAGTGGATTTCACGCCCATCGGAACGCCGTGTTCATCTTTCAAGGATTCGGAGGCGATCGTATAAGTACGGGCATCGTCCACAGAGCGCCAGCTATAGCTCGAGTCGGCCCCGCTGATCGAACGCGTAAAGGTCGTGAAGGCATTCACATCCCCGAGCGCCGCCTGCATCAAAGTCGCCTGATCGTTGTCTGTCAGCAAGGCGATTTGCGGTTCGACCAAGGATTTCAATACTGCAACCTGCTCCGTAAAAGACCAGCGACCGACCGATTGTCCGTAAATGGGATTCCCGTCCGCATCCTTCCCGGTTTCAACTTTTACGAGGGTTTGCCCTAGCGTGAAAGTCCGGGCCTTGTCCGTACTCTGCCAGGAATACGAAACATCGTCGCCGCTTGTGGAGCGGGTAAAGGCGACCGTCAAAGGTGTTTCGTCCAAAACGGACTGATAATGGTCGCGCAATTCTTGCGTTTCTAATTTCATTTTATTCGCACCGCTTAAGACTTCACTGCGAAGGACGAGCTGCTCGGAACTGAAATTCCATTTCCATTGCTCAACATAAGCGGATTTGTAAATAACATTACCCTGGGCATCACGCTTCACTTGTTCGACGCCGTTAACCCATTCGGTTTCAGGATCGTAGATGGTTTGTTTCGAACGGGCGAGCCGGTGGGTCGTGATACCGTCCAGCGCCGTCCAGCTGTAGCTGAGGCTCTCACCGCTTAAGGTTTTGGTAAAGACCGTGGTGGCATCCACGGATGCGGCGCCTAACGCCTGGTTGTACTGATTTCTGAGCGAATCCGTTTCGAGTGCATCCACAAATCCCGCCGCCTCATCTTTCGTGACCGCGATATTAGTCGTAAAATTCCATTTCTGCCGTTGATTATAAGTGCGGGCCGTGACCTTGCCGGTGGCAGGATCTATCGTTTCCGTTTCAAGCGTCCGTTCGATACTACGGGCGAGCGAATAGGCCTTGGAGCCGTCTTTGCTCTTCCAGTTGAACGAAATGTTCTCCCCGCTCTTCGTCATGGTAAATGTGGTCATCAGGCAACTCGTATCCCCCGCCGCACAAATATCCGCCAAAGCGGCTTCATAAGCCGCCTGATATTGCGTTTCAAGAAGGCTTGAATATCCTTCCACGGCAATCTTGGGCACGTTCATTTGCTCATTGAAAGACCAGCGGGCGCCTTCCTCCGAAGTCTCACTCAAACGCGAAACATTCAGACTGTAATTTTTTACGTGATCAAAACTTTGCCAGGTGTAAGAATCTTCCATACCTGTCGTCGTTCTTGTGAATTTCGTCCCGTGAGTCGGGTCTTTGGCATCCAATTCCGCCAAAACGGCTTCCAGAGCGGCTTTTGAATCGTCGTCTAAAAATTGTGTCCTGTAACGCACAACGCTGATATCAACCAAGAAATCCGCCCGGAAATTCCAGCGGTCGATATCGCTGACCGTTCCGTCAGCCGCTGTGATTTTTTCCGACGTCATGCTCAACGTATAGCTGGCGGTTTGTCCTTTGAGACTCGGCGTATCAAGATATGCATTCCATAAATAAGTCGTGTCCTTACCGGATTGACTGCGCGTAAAGAATGTAGCGCCCGTGCGTTCGTTAAAGGCCAGATCGTATTGCTCTCTCAAAACCTCGTTTTGAAGTTGCGCCGCATGATTCGCGACTTCATCGGCAAGCACCAGGACCTCGGTCCGGAAATACCATTTTTCCGACGTGTCATACAAATAATTACCTTGAACATCCGTTTCGTAAAGAATATTGCCTTGCGCGTCGCGGGCCGGAACGCCTGCCTCCATCTTGACCTGCAATGTCAGCTGTTTCGAAAAACCAAGCAAGTAAGTCGTCGCATCATCCAATCCGGTCCAACGGTAACTCGTGCTGTCCCCACTGATGGTCCGGGTGTAAATCGTAGACGCGTCCGTGTCTTGAAGGGCTTGCAGGTATTGCGTTTTTTGATCGGGGTCTTCGATCTGTGCAACAAAATTGTCAACGTACGATTTCACCACGCGGTTAAAACTCGAAAAACTCCAATTGTCTCCGAGCTGGCGAGTAATGTTACCCTGCGGATCCGAAAACTCTTTGATCTGCTTGCTGTTGGTCAAGCTGTAGGTCACCCCACCGCTGCGGTTTGTCCATTTATAGTTCACATCATTCCCGCTAATCGCCATGGTGAATTTGGTCCAGCTGGCCGTATTTTGTATCCCGACAAGATACTGGTCTTTTTCCAAGCCGGGGGGCAAACTCAAGGCGGCTTTTTCTACCACGCTGCGACGGACGCGCACTTGAATATTGAAGTCCCATTTCCCAACGACTTCTGTCTGGTTTTCCACCTTCGCGAAGGTCTTGGAAAGCGTATACACTTGTGTTTTGTCGGCACTGATCCAGCTGTAGTTCACATCCCGGCCCGTTTTGGTGACCGTGAAATCCGTTGCAGAACCGACGCGCTGCAGAGCGTCCATATACTGCTGCCGCTTGTCAGCGGTCAGTACCGCCTCTTTCCCAGAGACTGAAGCCTCCGAAACTTTTGTTTCGGAACGGAAAGTCCAGGCTTCATCTTGGGCGTACACGTCATTCCCGTTCGTGTCTCTGCTCACGGCCACTTCGTCGACCCGCTCGGATAATCTGTATTCCGTCACTTGTTCTTTATCATCAAGACCTTCCCAACCGTATTCATAACCGCCGGCAATGCGCGTCATCGTGAAAAGGGTGTCTTCACTCGTCAATGCCAGAGCTGCCTTGAACGCGTTGTAATCCGTCCGCGTCAGAGTGGTCATATGCCGCGGTATCGCCAGGTCGGATTTGATCTTTTGAGTCCAGTCGTCTTCCGTCAAAGCGTTCGCCGCGTTTTTAATGTCATCCCCGAGACCGGATCCGGCAACCAGCGCTTTGAATTCCGTGAGATTCGCGGCTGCTTGCAGCTGTTCCATCGTCACTCCGGCGGATCCATCGGCCACTGCCGAAGCGATATAAGGAATCAGACACAGCTGTGTAAGATAATCCTCGCTGATCTGGGCAAACCGCTGGGATTCGGAGAAACTTGCTTCACGGTCATAAGTAAAAGTACCGTCGCTTTCCATGATCGCCACATTGCCGTAGTTGAGCGAATACGATTTGATCCCGTCAAGGCTGGTCCAGCTGTATTGAATGACGGAAGTTTCGTCGAGGCTTAAACCGGGATGGCTTTCGATGGTAAGAGAACGGTTAAAGGTTGTAGCAACGTTCGTGTTCTCTTTAAGACCTTCCATAAGCATTTTGAGCTCTTCGGGAGAAATCGTGGCGGTGCCGGAAAGCGCTTTGGCCTGGAGGACCGGGTCGGCCAGACTGCTCTGAACCGAAGTAAAGGCCGTCATGTCCTCGGGATCCGCCGTATTCCAGGCTGCAATCACATCCTTGAGCTCCGCAGGCAAGTCAGCCGCATTGTTAATGAGATCTTTAAAAGCATCCATGGAAGCCGCGGCGATCAAGTTGGTCCGCAGGGTCGCATCGATCACGGACAAAAGCACCAAAGCGATTTGATCGTCATAAACTTTAGCCACACTTTCGCGGCTGACCCGCGTGGTGGTCACAAACGTAGCCTCTTGAGTAAAAAAGCCCTCATCTCCCGCCGGCGCCTTCAGATCAATATTGATGGAATAGGACACGTTAGGATCATTCGAATTCGTCCATTGATAAACGGTTTGCTTGTTATCCCCTTCGACTTTATAGAAAACCGCGAGCGGATCCGTTGCCGCCCGGTTGGCCGCAAGACGCATTTCATCATCCCGGATGAGCTTGACCGCACCGACGACCTCGCTGACGTCGACTTGAGTCACAAATTGAATGTCGGTCGGGCTCCTAATAATCGCCACGTTGAATTGACCGGGAACCGCCGCTGCGTTGAGATTATAGAAATCATTCGTCAGAACCCGCTGAGGATCGCTGAAATCGGTCAGCGAAATGCTCACCCGTGTGACCGGCCAATCTGTTTCTGCCACATGGGAACCCAAAATCTCTAAGGCTGTATGGCCCGGAAGAACTTCCGTGTCTTTTGAAATCTTACGAGTTTCAATGTACTGCATCCGGTCAATGCCCGGTGTGGACGGATCCACATCGACGTATTGGCCGTCCGGGCCGAGTTCGAGATTCAAGATCACCGTCCGCGTGATCAATCCGTCGGCGGAGGTGATGGCATAGCCCGTCCAATCAAGAGTCCCGTCCGCGCCCACGCCTTCGATCAGTTGGGGCATCGCCTGGGCCCAATTAGGGTCGTTTATTAAATTCCCCAATAACAGTTCACGGATGGTCTTCGTAGTGCTGAATCTTTCATCCGTGACGTTTTGAGAGACGTCGACGTTTTTCGTCGGTACCGTCAGGGCCTCAACATCTTCCAGGCTCGTGCGCGTGGACTTCTTGAATGTCGCTTCTCGGCCGAGAACTACGTGAGTATCCAACGAAATGGAATAACTCACGAGCGCGTTGGAAAGACTCGACCAGGAGTAATTCAAATTATCCACCGGTCCCCGTTGGGAGACGGCAAAGCTTTCTCCGTCGGCAATGGCCGCGATCGCGTTCGTTTTTTCGCTCGGATTCTTGATCGCGGGCAACAGGTCCAGCATGGCCGCACGGCTGATTTTTTCGGTCCGGGTGAAATTCGCCACTTTGATTTCCTGTCCGGCCAAGCCGACGGGCACATGCGCGTCGAAAGAAAGGCTGTAACTGACCGCCGTGTTGAGCGAACTGGTCCATTGATAAACGGGATCTTTGCCGTCGGTCACGGCTTTGTAAACCATAATCCCGACTTCCGCCGCGGCCTGCGCGGCCGGCGTCTGTTGATTCGGATCCTGGATTAATTTGTAAGCGTCGCTGTTCGTATCGATGTCATGAATGCTGACCCGCTGTGTGACGGCCACGGAAAATTCTGTCCGGAAAGTCGCATAGTTCCCGTTGGCGTCCGCCATCCCGACCGGCACGTGCGTGTTCATGGATAACCCGTAGCTCGTATTGTGGTCGGTTTTACTGGACCATTGATAGGAGGGATCGTCATTTCCCGCCTGAGACTTCGACACCATTTCCCCATCATCGATGGCGGCACGCAGCTGTGTGTTTTGCGTCCCGTAATTTCCGTCCAAGAGAGCCAGAGCATTCTGCAAATTCAAGATCCGCGGATCTTGCGGGTCTTGAGCGGTGATTTCGGCGATTTGAGCTTCGATTTCTTGCTTGCGCTGCTGATAAATTCCCGTAAGTTCAAGAAGTCTTGTTTCAAGCTCGGAGATCGGAACGCGTTCGTTTTTCGAAAAAAGGGATTGATGCCAATCGTCCCGGACCTGCATGCTGTAGTTAACATCCGGATCGCTGAGGCTTGACCACTGGTACTGCGGGGCATCATCAGACCCTGCTTGAGACATATAAAAAATATCTGCATCCCAAAGAGAAATAAGCGCTTGTGACCGTTTCACGGGATCCTGGATCCATTCGTTAGCGCCGTCCGTGCGGATATGCTGTTCTACCAAAGTTCTGGCAATCCGCGTCGAAATATTGATGGTGGCTTCGGGGCCATCCGGCGCCGTCGAATTCACTGTAATCGTATAATTGCGGTCGCTGTTAGCGGTGTCCGTGAAGGTATACGTCGGATTTACGGCATTGCCGTCTAGCGAGGATTCCCCGTCCGATAGGGCTCGATACACCACCAAACCTTCCTGCGTCAAAGCGGTATCGATATCGGCTTTATCGCTGACATCACGGATCAGTCCGGTCTGTGCACGAACAAATTCGACGCTCATCCTTTCCGTGGACGAAACCGTAAGTTGGATGCTCCCGTTCACAAGCGTAAGCGAAAGTCCGTAATTCATGTTCTTATTCGCCCCGCTTGCCCATTGGTAAGACACCTGATCATTCCCAGACCGTGACATATAAAAGATCTGTCCGTCGGCGATCTCCGCCTGAAGCGTCGCATAACGGCTGTCCGTCGGCGCCAGACGGGTCAATTCGTGCTCAACCGTTTCCCGGCTCACGCGCTCGTTCCGGTTGAAGTTCGCCTCACGCCAGTTCTCCTTGACCTGAATGCTGTAGTTGATGTTCTGATTAGTGCGGCTCGTCCACTGATAAGTCACGCCGGTGACCCTGTCGTTTTCCCCGGCATACAACATCGTGAACACGTCCCCGTCATCGATGGCTGCGTTGATGCTGGCCAGTTTCGCAGAATAATTCGCCGTGAGGACAGCCAATGTCTGCTGCAATACGGCCACCTGCGCGGGATCCGTGTCCGGCGCAGCAATAAGCGCATCAATAGCGGCTTTGGCTGCATTGTAATCTGATGTGATATAGCCGCGTGCCGTTTCCACTTGTGTTTTGCTGATCCGTTCCGTCACATTCCACGTGGCTTCGATCCCAGTGTTCGCCGGCGGATTCCCAACCGGAACGCCGCTGCGGACTGCCATGCTATAGCTCTTGTCCGGGTTCGCGACATCCGTGAACTGATAAACGGGATCGATACCGTCAGAGGCGGATTCCCCGTCGGACAAAGTCCTGGAAACCACGGTCCCAAATACTGCAAGGGCCGCCAACGCCTCTGCGCGGTCGGAAGGATCCACGATCAGTTGCGCCTGCTTCATCGCCTGCTCAATGCTCTCCCGGGAACTCTTCGTAAACGTCACTTCGGTCTTGAAACCCGCAGCGGGCGTACCGGCTTCCCCTACCGGCACTTTCGAATTGACCGACAAACTATAGTTAAGATTATGGTCGGTAATGCTTGCCCATTGAAAACTCGGGTCGTCGTTGCCGGCCTGCGACATATAGAAAAGCGTTCCGTCCGCATCAGCCATGGCCGCCTCAAGGCCCGCGTAACGGGAATCCCCGGTACCTTGGAGGTAGGCATAGCGAGCGGCGACCTCTTCGCGGCTGGCGCGTCGGGTCCTGTTGAAAGTTGCCTCATGCCAGTTGTTCCCCGTCACTGGATTTGCTTTGTCTTTCACCAAAAGACTGTAGCTCATATTCGGATTCGTCCGGCTCGTCCACTGATAGGTCACGTTATCCTTGGGGCCAGCATAAGACTTGGAAAAAATCTCTCCATCCGCAAGCGCCGCTAACGCGTCATTGCGTTTTGCGGTATCCGAGATCCATTCGCCGGTGGCATCCGCCAAAATATTCTGGCGCACGGAGTCCCTGCTGATCCGTTCCGAAATGTTCCAGACCGCTTCCGTTCTCGTGCTCGGATAAGAGCCGTCCGGGTTGAGCTCCCCGACCGGGATCCCGCTCTTGATCGCAAGAGAATAATTGATGTCAGAATTCGAGACGTTCGAGAATTGATAGACAGGATCCACGAAATCGGCGGCGGATTCCCCGTCCGTAAGCGCGCGATAGACCACGACCCCGGCCTGTTCGAGGGCGGCTGTCGCGGCAGTGCGGTAGTCGGGATCACCCACGAGTGCCAATTTGCTTTGGGCTTCGGCCACCGTCACACGCTCGTTGCGGGTAAATGTCACTTCGGTCTTAGTGCTCGGGTAGATACCGAGCGCGTTCGGGATGCCGACCCCGATCTTCGTATTAAGCGACATGCTGTAACTTAGGTTCCGGTTCGTCTCGCTCGACCATTGAAAAGATGGATCGTCATTGCCTGACTGGCTCTTGTAAAAGAGCCGGCTATCGATCAGAGCCATTTGAAGGTTGGTGTAACGGGAATCACCGGTGTCCTTAAGATAAGCGAACTGTTTTGCGACATCTTCGGCACTGACCCGCACGGTCCGCGTGAAGGTTGCCTCCTGCCAGCTCTCTTTCACGTTCAGGCTATAACTGATATTGGCATTCGTCTTGCTTGTCCACTGATATTGCCGGTTCGGGTCATTGGAACCGGCTTGAGACATCACGAACGAATCCCCGTCTGCGAGCGCGGCGTTGATATCATCAAGTTTCGCCTGATAATTCGCCGTCAGGTCCGCCAAGGACTGTTGTAGCAATGCCACTTTTGCGGGATCCGCACTTTGCGCAACGATAAGCGCTTCAAGATCAGTACGGGCCGCGGAATAATTCGCGGTGATGTAATCGCGGGCCGTCACCACCTGGGCGCGACCGATCCGGAGTGAAATGCTCCAGACCGCTTCCACGGTTCCACCGGGAGCGCCCGAATTGACGGTGATGCTGTAACTTTTGTCGGGATTTGTGACATCCGTGAATTGATAATTGTAATCAACAAAATCCAAAACAGATTCTGTGTCCGTCAATGACCGGTAAATCGCTGATCCTGCCGTGGCAGCCTGGGCATCGAGTGCCGCCTGGGCCTCGGTCCTGTCCCCAGCATCGCGGATCAAGGCGAGTTTCGCTTGCGCTTCCGCAATGCTCGAGCGCTCGGTCCGGTTGAACGTCAATTCGGTCCTGACACCTGCTCCGGCCGTCCCCGTTTCTCCGACAGGAACTTTCGTATTGGTCGACAGGCTATAGTTCAAATTCTTATTGGCCGCACTGGACCATTGATAACTCGGATCATCGTTGCCGGCCTGGGACATGTAAAAGACATTCCCTTTCGCATCCGCGAGCGCGGCATTGATCCTGCTGAGGCGAGCCGCATATTCCGAGGTCAGACGATCCAACGAGGCGACAAGAGCGGCTTTTTCATCGCCGTCAGAAAGCGCGGCGATCTGAGCTTCAAGGGCTGTCTTGTCGGTGTTGTAGTTTGTCGTCAACGTATCGCGTTCCAGCGCAACCTGCGCCTGGCTTACCCGTTTCGTGCGGCTGAAGCTCACGGTATCGAGACGCGGATTTTTCGACAGGGTATAGCTTACGTTCTGATCCTTCAGGCCCGTCCACTGATAAGAAGGATCGTCATTGCCTGCCTGGGCACGAGAGTAAATCTCCCCATCAAAAAGCGCCAAATAGGCCTGGCTTTGTTTCGTGGTGTCCACGATCAAGGGAATCAGCGTGAGCATCTCCTGAAGGCTCGTGCGTTCGTTGTGCGCAAAAACAAATTCGGTCGTGAATTGCGTGTAATTCCCGTTTGCGTCAGGCAACCCGACAGGAACGTGATTATTCTCGGTCACGCTGTAACTGATCCCGGAATTATTCTTGTTCGTCCACTGATAAACCGGATCGTCATCCCCGGCCTGGGAACGATAAAAATCCCGGCCGGTATCCAGCGCCGCTTCTGCCTCAGTTTTCTTGGCGGGATCCGCGATCAGAGCAACAAAGGCCGCGACATCGCTCTTGCTCAACCGGACCGAATGAGTAAAGATCATTTCGGTTGAAGGCGGCAGCGGATTCGCCTCGGTCCCGTTCGGAACGTGATTATTCATGGAAAGATTCCAACTCTCATCAAGATTCTTGGGATTCGTCCACTGATAGACCGGATCTTTGCCGTCTGTTGAAGCCTTGTAGAACGCGCCGCCGGCGGCATCCGTTACACCGATCGCAGCTAGCGCTTCTGCTTTCTTCTTGGGGTCTGCGATGCCGTTGGCCTGCCCCATGATCACAGCGAGACTTGTACGCTCCGAGCGCGTAAAAGAAATTTCGGTCCTGAAAGACGTGTACTGCTGCGTCTGCGGATCACGGAGCCCGACAGGCACCTTCGTGTTGAGCCCGAGACTGTAATTCACATTCACATTCGAATTGCTCGCCCACGAATACGAAGGATCTGCTCCCCAGGTTTCCTGCCGGCTGAAGATCTTACCGTCCGCAATCGCAGCTTGGATCAACGTGCGTTTTGTATCGCGGTCTGCGATAAGCACCGCCAAGGCCGCATCAAGGGCCGCGATCTGCTCCGGCGTGGCCGAAGGTTTCGCCTTTTCTGTGTCGATCTCCGCTTTGCGGGCTGCAAAATCCTGGTCCAGGATCGCGATCTGCGCCGTCACCGTCTCCAGGCTTACCTGGGTCGAAACGGTAAAGATCGCTTCGGAATCAAAATCCTTCACTGTCAATGAATAATTGATGTTTGAAGCGCCGGGATCGGCCGCATCATAACGGTGCGTCCATTGATACTGCCGGCTCTTGTCGTCCGAACCGGCCTGCGACAAATAAACGGCATCGCCCTGGGCCATCGCTGCTTCGAATGCGGCGATCCGCGCTGGATCAATTTCATACTTTTGGAGATCCTCAAGGGCTGCGGCAGGATCCACGCGGCGTGAGATCCCCCACGTGACTTCTGTCCCCGAATTGACTGGCGGATCCCCGACCGGCACAAGCGTCCGGACCGTAAGGCTGTAGCTCGTATCCTGGTCTTGAGGGTCTGCGAATTGATAAACCGGTTCCACACCGTCGGTCGCCATCACTCCGTCCGTCACAGTACGCGACACGGCAACTCCGGGCAGTGCGAGTTTCGCTCTCGCTTCAGCAACATTGGCAGCATCCTTGATTAAACCAGCTTGCAGCGCAACGTACTCGGCGCTCACACGGTCACTCGTGGTGATCGACAGTTCAGTTCGAAAGGACATATAACGCTGCGTTTGCGGGTCTTCGAGTCCGACCGGGAAATTCTTGTCCACGGCGAGATTGTAGCTTCGATTCTTGTCCGTCTCACTCGACCACTGATAATTCGGCCCCTGATCTCCCGTGCTTCTCGAAAAGATCTTCCCGTTCGCGATCGCGTTTTCGATCGATGCTTTCCGGGAATCGCTCACTGTGATCGTTCCAGCCGCGAGAGCGGCCGTAAGTTCTGCGGTGACGGTCTCTGAGCTCACTTGCGTCGTTGCGTTGACCGTCACCTGTTTAAAAGTATCCCGGGCCTGCAAGCTGAAACTTGTATTCGGGTCCGAAATATTCGACCATTGATATTGACCGCTGTCCTTCGTCCCGGCTTGCGAGAGATAATAAAGCGAAGTGTCCTCAAATGCTGTCGCGAGATCAACGCCGTTATTGATGAGCTGAAAGCCCTGCTTGGCGAGCCACTCTTGACCTTGCTGGCTGAGCCACTGCTGAACATCCGCTTTGCCAACACGCGTTGAAATATTCCATGTCGCTTCGCTATGGAAGGACGTGTAAACACCGTTGATATCGGGAATGCCGGACGGTAAGCCGCTCCGGACCGCAATACTGTAATTGACATCGGGATTCCCTGTATCCCCGAACTGATAAACGGGATCCACCCCGTCCTGTGCGGAAGCGCCGTCCGTTACCGTTCGCGAAACCGCCGTTCCCTTCTTCAAAAGCTGGGCACGGGCCTCTTCACGGTTCGCAACATCCGCGATGAGGTTCAATTGGTTCAGCACCGCTTCAATGCTTGAGCGAACGCTGACCGTAATGTTGAGCTCAGTCCTGTGATTCGCATAAGTCCCGTCCGCAGAGGCGTCTCCGACGGGAACGAGGGTATCGACGCCAAGACTATAACTCATGTTCTTGTTCGAATCGCTCGCCCACTGGTAGTTTGGACCCTTATCCCCCGTTGTCTTAAAAAAAGTCAAGCCATCAGCAATCGCAGCTTCGATCTTTTGCTTGCGAGAATCGTCCGCTGTGATCGTTCCCGCTGCGATGGCAGCCGCAAGTTCCGCTGCGACGGTCGCCGAACTTACCTGCGTCGTAGCCGTAAGTGTTTTTTGTTTGAGATCCTCGCGGACCTGCAGACTGTAACTCTTGTTCGGATCCTGAAAACTCGTCCATTGATATTGTCCCGCTTCCGCCGCGCTACCTTTGGATAAATAAAAAATTTCGACATTCTGGAGTGCCTCGGCGGGTGTTATCCCTTGCGCGACCAGCGTGATCGCCTGATCATTAAGCCATTGTTCGATCTCACGCTGGTTCACGCGTTTCGAGATCCCGAACGTCGCCTCACGGCCGGTATAGGTTGGCGGATCACCGACCGGCACGCCACTGCGAAGTGAAACGGTATAATTCGTATCGGCATCGCTGGCATCCGCGAATTGATAGACCGGGTCGATCCCGTCGATCGCGGAAACTCCATCACTGAGCGCCCGATAAACCGGGACAGTGCCCGTGAGCTTGCTCTTAGCTTCGTCGCGCCTCGCGGGATCCTGAATAAGATCAAAATCGGCCAAGGCTTCCGCGACGCTGACGCGGAAGTTGGTCGTGAAAGTGATGACCGGCGGAACTTGGAACGCATTACCGGCCGGGAACTTCTCGTCAAGCGAAAGGCTGTAGCTGAGGTTCTTATTTGCCTTATCGGTCCACTGATACGTCGGTCCGCGATCACCCATCGACATATAGTACGCATCCGCAGGCACCATAATCGCCGCTTCGAACGCCATCCGTCTGGAATCCGTCGGCGGCAAATTACTGCATTGCGCTGCAACCGAATCACGACTCACCCTCCTGTTAAAACTAAAAATGGCGCTGTGCCATCCGGCGGCGATGTTGTCCTTCAGAAGGAGGGAATAACTTGTGTTTGGATCACTGCCAACGGTCCACTGCAAGACCGGATCGGCGATCCCCGATTGGACCTTATAAAAAGAGCTCTCGAGCGCGACCGCCGCATTGTACGCCGCAAGGGCCGCGGCGCGGTCGTCTGGATTCGCGATCCACTCGCCGTTCGCGTCCGCGTTGATATAACCCAACGCGACACTGCGCGAAACACGGGTGTTCGTACTAACACTTGCTTCGGTCTTCATGCTCGGATAAACACCGCTTGCATTCGGGATCCCGACCGGCACATGAGAATTCAGCGTCAGAGTAAAGGCATTGTTCGGATCCCCGAGTGCGGACCACTGGTAACTTGCGTCCGGATCACTCGTGATCCCTTCCTGTTTCGTGAAATAAACACAATTGGTGCACGCGTCGAGCCGCGCGAGTTCATCGGCTTTGACCGCGTCACTCGGGATCAAACCGATCTTCGAGACGACTTCCGAGCGACTCACACGAATATTCCGACTGAAAGTGATCTCCGTACCGGTCGGCGTATTAGCCACACCCACGGGCACCGAATTATTCACGCTCATCGAAAAACTCAGGTTGGGGTCAAGAGAACTTGTCCATTGGTAGACCGGGTCCCCCATTCCCGTCAGTGACATGCTGATCGAGGCAATCGGATTGCCATTGAGCGCCGCAAGAGCATCCGCTTTTTTCGCAGCGTCTCCGATCTGGTTCGCGATCCCAAGCGCCGCTTGATGACTCACCTTCTGCGTTTGAGTAAAAGTCATTTCGGGACCGTCCGGAGCTTTTTCATTGATCCCAATGTTGTAACTCTTGTTCCCATCCCGCGAGCTCCAGGAATATCCAAAAGAACTTGCTTTCGGGGTCGTCGACCCGTCCGGATAATAATAGTTCGAGGTGGTCATATAAAAGGTCGCAAACGGATTGCTATTGAGAGCGGCCTGAAGGGTCTCGGCAAGCGTCTTCCCGGAATCGAGCATCGTCGTTCCAGGAGGGACCAATGTGTTCGCAGGATCCGCCAGGACCTTTTCAATGTCAGCTTTCAGCATACGCTCTTGACGCTGATAGGTCGCGATCGGATAACCTTCCGGAACATGGTCGTCGATCACAAGAGAATGCGTCACATCGCCGTCCCGCGAGGTCACTTGATAGGCTTTGCTTGTGATCACACGCGCGCGTTTCTGGAGCTGAGGAACATTAAAGGCATCGCTGGATCCGGTCACGAGATAAAAAGGATTGTGTTCAAATGCGGGATCGTTAAAAACGCTCATGAACATTTCGCGCTCGGCCGGCAAGATCGTCGTCTTCGGATCATCCATCAGGGCTTGCATCTCGGCACGCGTCGCACGAACGGATGACGAATACGTCACGCGCGGACCATCCGGATCATTACGGTTCACCGTCATCGTCCGCGTTTCTTTGCGGTCGCGGGAGGTCACTTGATAGGATTCTGAATCGATGAAGCGGTCCCTGACATTGAACGCTTCACGGGAGGACGTCATGTAAAGAATGCTCTTCGGGCTCCAGTTCTTGTCGCCTTTCACGTCCCCCAAGAGGCTTTCCCCGACATGGATACCGTTGACCGTGATCGTGTCGTAAGGGATCTTCACCTGCTCCACGTAATTATAGAAGGACTCCCCCTTGATGGCGTCCCAATTGGCGCTACGGGTGATCTTCCCGTCCGCAGAGGTCAGCTGATAAGACTCCCCTTCGTAAGGAGGGACATGACGCGCCTGGCGCTCCGCGGAATCCACCTCAAAGGACACGCTCCAGGTCTGGGTCCGGTTCACATGCTCTTCGGCCCAGTTCGGGTTGGTCCAGAGATCAGAGCTCAACATGAGCTCCCATACCGTATGAACACCGTCATAAGAGATCGTGTTGTGCGCGATGTCTTCGGTCTCGCTGTAATTGATCTCACCCGTCTCACTGCCCCCGTCCACTTTGAAATTCTTGGTGCGGGTCACCGTTCCGTCCCCGTACACATCCAGCGAGAAACTGTGATCCAGGAGTAACTGCTCCGTATCAAAACCGCCCGCATAACTCCAGGATTCGAACATGTCCTTATCCGAGGTAATGGCGAGAGCGCCGGTGCCCAAAAGCTCCTGACGAACGGCGGCCTCCTCAGCCGTCTGATGCGCTGGATCGATCCTTCTTTGATTTGTGTACGTCAAAAGATCGGTCACCACATCGCGAGAAACCGTGCGCGTGGATTTATCATCGCGGGACGTGACCGAATAACTCTCGGAACGGAAGATGCGGTCTTCTTCCTCTTTGTCAAAACCGAATTTCCAGGTGCGGGTGAAAGAGAATTCTTGGCCTTTGAAATTCTCGAGTTCGGCGGCAGTCAAGTCCCCGAGCAGTGAATCGGCCAGCGTCCCCTCATAGCCGTCCTCCCAGCCGAGGCGTCTTTGGGATTCGCTGTAACTGACCTCGGAAGTTTCCACGCCGCGCACGAACTTGAATGATTTCGTGCGCGTCACCGACCCGTCACCGTTCACATCATACTGGAACGTATGGCTCTGACGGTCCGTGAAAAGCCCGAGACGGAACGCTTCTGTGTAACCGTCTTTGTGGCAATAACTGAAGTCGGAAATGTCATCGTACTCAATGACCTCTGTGCCCCATTCCTCGCGCGTGGTGTCTCCATCCAGATCATTCCCCACTGCCACCGAGGTTTGCACTGTAAATTTGTCGTCACCACCGGGAGCGGTGTCTTCGACGAAATCTTTCCCGAAATCATGCGTCACGCTCGTGTAATCATCCACCTGCTCCGTGCGAAACACGCTTTGAAGCACTTTGTTATTAATATCATTGCCCGAAACCCAGTACCGTTTCGTGAAATCAAGGTCCTGGGTCCCCGGCAAATACGTGAATTCATCAAGGCTCGTGATCTCGCAGCCCGAGAAACCGTCCCCGCAAGGCTTCGTGCTTGTCAGATTCTTATAAGTCACGCTTCTGACAAGTTGAAAAACAGAATACTGCTGTTGGACGCTCGATAAGAAAACCGGATCCCCGCCCGCCACAAGAGGACGGCGGAAATTCTCCGTGTAATCCACGAGGCCAAGCCCTAAATAATCAAAACGGCCGAAAGTCGCTTCCGTCACATCGGGCTTGTTCTCCTCCTTCGTGAATTTCTGAGCCTCCGCGTGAAGCGGGAGATAATGAACGCGACTCTCAAGAGCGCCCAGAGGGCCCGTCACATCCTTGATCGCGCTCAGATTCAGATCCCCGATGCTGTAGGTCTCGACAAGCTTTAAAAGACGGAAGTCTTTTGACTGGGTATCCGCCGAATAATACGTGTAAATACTGTGGCTCAAGATCTTCTTGCCGTCGGGATTGTAACTGTAGGAATTTGTGACCCGGCCGTCCGTGTCGTATGTTGTAATGTTCGCGAGTGTGCCGTCCGCCCGCAATTCGATCGCTTGCGTCACTTTACTGGACGCGTCCAACTGGGAGATCGTCACATGATCGAATTTCCCGATCGTGTATAAAGCACTTGGCGTTTCCTGCCATTCCGTTTTGCTGCGCGTCGCGTAAAAAACAATCGTGCCGTCATGACGGATCGAGTAATCAAGACCGGGATTCTCGGGCGTCAGGTCCGGGACTGTGAATTTCGTGGTGCCGGTGTCCGCCCCGGAAGCGGGTAACGCATCGATCGCGCCCTGGATCTTCTTTTTGGAGGCCTCAAGGTCAACGCTCTTGCAGGCCGCTCCCATCGCGGAGCCGTAGTAACAGTAGTCCTCGACCTCGCCCCGGAGATTGATCGAGCGTTGGATCTCGTAGAAGCCAGCGATCTGAGAATAAAAATTCGTACGTCCGTCGTTGTAACGGACCGTCATGGAGCCGGTCGCTTCATCGATCTGCTGCGTGAATTCGATACCCAAGGGATCGCCCACCCAGACAAGTACCGGCCGGTTATCCTTCATCTGATATTCCAGCATGATCCCGTTCTCGTAGATCACCCGGTAATTCGAGCAGCCGGAAGTTTCCCCGGAAAGACAGATCGTGATCTTTTCGAGCGTATCCTTGCCTTCAAAATTTACGTCCCGAAGTTCCCCCGTCGCGGGATCCACAATATGCGTGTAAGTCCTGAGCACGGTCCCGTCGCGCTTGACGACCGAGAGGATCACACCGTCTTGAAAGAATGTCGTGATACCATCCTTATCCGTCACCGAAGTTACGAAGTGGCCGCTCTTTTCCTTAACCTCCAGACCCGTTTCGATATCAACGGTCGAGATCAGCTGTTCATCCTCGTCCCAGAGCCGCTTGATCCCGTCGCGTTCCTCCTCGACAAGACGCGCGAACGAAAAGTCACCCGGATGCTTGTCGTCAAATTTATAAACCTGTTTGAAGTAGTTGCCGCTCGAGGTGATCGTGACCTTCTTTGCCGTATCATCATAGACATAACGAAGTTCATCGCCGGTATCCAGGTTCCTATAAAGAACAACCCGGGCCTTGTCATCATACGTCTGTTCGTAATCAACTTTATTCGCCGCGTCATAACCCTGAGCAATGCTTAATTGATCATCGGCGGTCCCGAAAAGATCATCTACCCCGAGTTTGTAGGTCATTTGGTTATCGAGGGTACGCTCCGTGCCTTCTAAAACATAAGTGGAGATTGCGACTGTCCAATCCAGCCCATCCCCGCGCTCTGCTTCCGGAAGCGAGAGCACCCCGGGCGTTTCAACACTCTTCCAAGTATAAGTGATCCATTGATGCGCAAGGTCCTTTGCAGCCTCCTCTTCCGTCATGGCGACCGTGCCGTCTGAGCGCAAAAGGCGACCGTCGGCATCCCGACGTGCAACCTCCACATAGCCTTCCCACGAAAGTATGTGTCCGGCTGCGTCAAACGTCTCGGCAAAAAGATTCCCGTTATAGATCCCGCTTATATATAGAAGGCGGTCATCGGAAGTCCCCAGCGCTCCGTCCTTGCCAAGATCGACTGTCACCGCATTGATCACTCCACCGCTCGTCCAATTCGTTGCAATGGACACTTGCGTGCCGGCATACCCGAAGGTCGTGATCGTCCCGTTGGTCAGGTCTTCAATACTCTGAAGTTTTTGATCGGCGTCCTTCGTGACAAGCAGTGTCGTGTCGGTCCCACCTACCAGATAATCATCCGCGGTCCCAAGTTTCCCGTCCCCGCCAAGATCCACAATGCGCGTCCCTGTCGCGGAAGTAAGCACCGCTTGATTCAAAGCAAGATCATAAGTGTAATCCGTACGGACGCCGTCTTTCTCAAGAACGCTTAAACGATCTCCGCTATAAGTCTCCACATAATGCGAACCTCCACGATCGAATTCGGCGGTCACAAGCTTCGCGGAACCAAAAGGATCTTTGGCATCCGTGTACGTATAAGTGTATTTGTTCCCGTTCGACTGGGAAACGCGGATCTGGCCCGGGACCTCGTCATAGAAGTATTCCGCTAAAAGGTTCCCACTTCCGTCCTTCGCGCTGGTCGCTCGGCCCGTCGCATCATAATACCAAGTGGTATGCGTCGCGGTTTCCGTCACCTGCGACAGCATATCGTTCCCTTTCCCCCACCCGTCCGCACCCGCCTGCCAGATCTCCACCAAACCGTTCAGCGAGATCGTTTTGCTTCCGTCCGCGTTATCCACCACTGCCGCCATCGGGTCATTGATCGGTGCGCTGCCCAGCCCTGCCATAGCCGCGACAAAAGCCGGCGTCGGCGCCGGGCCGTGGTAGTTCAGATCGAGATTCCCATTTCCGCCTCTGCCTCCGAATTGCGGAGCGCCACCCTGGTTATACTGTTCATCCTCGATCTTCTTTTGAAGACCGGAGACTGAATCAAGCAGATCTTCGCACTGGGTCGTCATGCTTCCCTGTGAACGAAGCCTCTCTTCGGCGCATTCTTGATAAGTCTTGAACTTCGCATTAAGTTGACGGATCAATTCATCTATGGTTGTATTTTCGCCACCGGGACGGCGCCAGCCTTTGCCAGCCGTTCCCGGCTGCGGACCCCGAACGGGACGTGTCGTCAGAACATCATCTTTCGTCAGCATGATGCCGTCGCCGCCTTCCGGGCCGTAGGTATACCATTTAGCCTCCGTATCATCAGGACCTTGGAGGGAGTAGATCTTATTGGCGTCGTCATAAAAACCGGCGCGAAGCGTCTGACCGATCGTTCCGTCCGCATTCAAAACCGCAACCCGTACGGTGTGCGCCTGGCCCCGGTCAATAATGATCACTTCCCCGGCGGTCTCATAACGGTACTCCATCTGAGGAGCCAGCGTGCCGTCCTGGGCCTCCTCGGATTCGCCCGTCTCGCGACCCTGGGCATCATAGATAACGATCTTAAAAGTTTTCCCATCGGCATTGGGCGTCCGGGTCTTATCGAGAACACTCACATTCGCCTGAACATCATACCGGTAATAATATTGGATATCTCCATGACGCAGAACCACCGTCAAGTGGCTTACATCATTGGGATCTGTCAGGATCGAAAGGTTTTCAATGTTGGCGGCGACAATACCGGAACGCAACTGAAGCGCGGCATTCGCCGAGGCAAAAGCGATCGCGGTCTCATATTCGGTAGCGGGAACGGTCACGGGACCGAGGATCTCGGCATTATAGGTCCTGGTGGCCGTGCGGGAGAGGACATTGCCGCTATTATCCAAAACAATATTGCCTTGTTCTAAAAGACGCGGGGTTTGGGGATCTTTCCAATCGTAAAGGGCGTAACGGAGATTCGTGGTATCGTAGGCATAGACTTGACGGGTCGCGGGATCGTAGGCGTAGCGATAGTCCGCGAGAGTTGCGGCGCCCGGTTCAGGCGGCCCGCGGCTCCGCACTAGCGTCCCCCATTCATCGCTCGGGAATGACGAATAAACATCGAAGATCTTGCTGCTGCTGGGATCCGCAACGACCCACTCGCCTTGAACCTTTTCAATGAGGTTCTTATAGGTAGGCACGGTTCCAGCCAGTGTGAATGTTCCGGCTGCGAGGATATTCTGGAAACTATCGACCACCCCACTCGCCGCATCCGGCGCTGCCCCTTCTATATAACTCATCTTGATAAAGGTGTTCGACGTATAGTTCAGGACGGTCATCGCCTCAATACCGGTGGCCGGATCCACTGCGTAAACATATTCGAGATCAATGCCGGTATCGCGATAGCGAAGTACGCGACCGAAACCATCATTGGCGAGACGTTCGAAAATAAGAAGTTGGGACGGGGCCTGGGGCGAGGTGATCTGATAGGTGGTCACTTTAATGTCCATCCGGGAAAGAACCTGACCGCTTGCGGAGTCCATTTCTCCCACAGCGAGAAGGGCGCCGCGTTCGTTCTGGTTCGCTAGACCGTATTCCCAGAAATTAACGGTCGTGGGAGCGGACGCACCGCCCTGGGATCGGTCGATCACCGTCACGCGACCGGCTTCATCATCGTACCGGATCTCGAGATCAACGGGCGTCAAAGCCCCTTCGATCTTTTGATACCTCAAAAGACGGTTCTCGCCGGCCGGCAATTGTTCATAGGTCCTTTCTATATAATAGGAAGGATCTGCGGTCCGGTCATAAACCGTCACTTGATCGCCGCTGTACCGGACCGAGACTGATTGGACATATTGCTGTGTCGAATCATCCAAGAGCCAATAACCGGTCTCGATCAGCTTATCCAGCTGGCCATCTGCAAGCGTCGTGAACTTTTGATACGTGCTGAGCTGATCATTCTGTCCCACCGTGATCACGCGAACATAAGAAACACTGTTCATGTTCTCCGAACTTGTCTCATACGAAAATTGGCGGGTCTCAAGCGCATAGCCGGTAATCTTCCCTGTGTCATCAAGCACCGGACGCGTTTTGTCGCAGATCTCAAGGATCTTGTTGCTCGTATCATTATATTTGAAATAAGTGCCATCGTTGTAGGTAACGGTCACGATCCCCAACGCCTCATCCTTCGAAGTGATCGCGCCTTCCGCTGTTTTCCCGGCTAAAGGATTTTGACCGGTCAAAAAAGAAGTGGAGATCTGGGGTGTCTGGCCTTGCGGGATATCACCTGAAAAAGGATTTTGCTGTCCAGCTGTCGCGGGACTAACTCCTTCAAGAGGATTTTCTTTCGTCTGATCTTGAAGATCCTTTTGCTGCTGCAGATTCTGCATGAAGTGGATTTTGTCGGCTTTAGGATCCGGCGCAGGAACGGCGGGAACGCCGGGAGCCATAGTGTTGGCGAAACCGAGCCGCATATCACTTTGTGTCACGAGAAATGTGAAGATCACAAAAAGACTGACCGCTTTGATCCCCCACGGTTTGTTCTCGCTGTGATACTCACTTAACATAAGCAACGTTCCCTTCTCACTTCATTTTTCAAATCACGTAAAAAGCATACGACGAGCGTAATCACAACGCCCATGTATTCTTATAAGCATGCGTCCTTCATTCATATATTTTACTCTCGCGTTTGACCAACCTCTAAAAGAAGTGTACCCGTATTTAAATCTATTGTCAAATTTTTCGATGCTATAAATTGCTATATATTGATAGATTGAATTTTGACTAGATTTTCCATTTGAGTCAGAAAAAAAATATCCTTTTATAATTAAATTACTTTAAGACTTACGTTGTCCCCAGACAAGCTAAATCCTTGTAATTTTGTTCGAAAAGAAGAAACACGTATAGGGATACTCGATCGCCAACATTGCTTAACGACGAATAGGAACGGGAGGCAACATGTGGCAAGTCATGGTCATTCTTCTTTACTTTCCGGTCGAGGCGCTGGGAAAAATCTGATCCTAAACAAAACGGATGATCGATGAAACAATCCATCTTCATCACTGTTGGAAGTCCTGGACACCACATGCAAAATATAATTCTGCCCCACTCAACCCACCCGTGCCGCAAAATCCGTGTTCGAGTCCACAAAATTGATTGATTTTCAAAAAGAATATGGCTATCTTATCGCCCATGACGCATTCCATGAAAGGCAAGGTCGCCCTTATCACCGGCGCTTCACGCGGGATCGGACGAGCCATCGCCCTCCGCTTAGCCGACGACGGCGTGAATGTCGCGGTCAATTATCTGCAGAATGAAAAAGCCGCCCAAAAAACTGTCGGCGAGCTTCTTGCGAAAGGAGTAAAAGCCGCAGCATTCCAGGCGAATGTCGGTGACCTCGACTCGCACAAAGCTCTTTTCGAAGGTGTTCTTCAAACATTCGGAACACTCGACATCCTGATCCATAACGCCGCGCTTGGCGCCTTCAAACCCGTGCACCGGCTCAAGATGAATCATTGGGATCTCTCGATGAATATCAATGCCAAAGCATTCCTCGCACTTGCGCAAGGAGCGCTACCAACTCTGGAAGCCAAAAAGGAAGGCATCATCATCGCCCTCTCAAGCCTCGGCGCACACCATTTCATCCCTAATTATGGCGCCATCGGAATCTCCAAGGCCGCGATCGAAACCACCGTCCGATATTTGGGAGTGGAATTGATGCCGAAAGGTATACGGGTCAATTGTGTCTCAGGCGGGCTCGTCGACACAGACGCGCTAAAAATGTTCCCGTTCTTTGATGACTTCAAGAAAGAGATATTAAAAAGAACTCCGGGCGGAAGGATTGGAAAACCGGAAGACCTCGCCCGGGTGGTCGCATTTCTCTGCTCCCCCGAGTCCTCCTGGATCGTCGGTCAAACGATCATCGCCGACGGCGGCCTTTCCCTCATCTGATATCCGTCCATGATGTACGCCACGGGGTGTACATGGGTCCGCTCCTCAAACCGTAATGCTTCTCTGATCTTTATCTTTTGAGACAAGGTTTGCCGTGTCAAAACCAACCTGCTTGGTTTGGCTCCCCTCCTCTGCATCGGCGTGCCGATATCCTGCCGTACCGGCGACGCGGACACATCCGGAAAAAATACAGGCCACAGCAAACCAGAGAATCAAGAAAGAACAGAAAAGAAATCTGTTGTTTTCTCTGCTTCGATCACACTCTAATTTACCGCCTCTCAAACCTTCACCCTCCGTTTGCTCCGGGTCATGACCAGGATCAAAAAAAGCCCCGCGGAAAAATAGGGGAAGAAATAGCCGCCCCGGCGAAAAAGGGTCGGATCTGCCACGAGCGGCAAGTCGAGTGTCTTCTGCCCCATCACAAAAGTTTCTTCGCCTTTTGCATCCTTCACGGTGGCAAGCACGCGTCCCTGGTGAGAAACAAAAGCCGAAACACCGGTATTCGCCGCACGCACGACCGACATGCCATTCTCGACCGCGCGAAAGATCGAAGCCTGAAGATGCTGGTAAGGCGCGCCGGTCTTTCCGAACCAGGCATCGTTCGTGATCACGACAAGGAATTTCGCACCGTGGTCCGCCAAGTCCCGCGCGAGATCCGAAAAGACGTCCTCAAAACAGATCAGGACCCCGAACGGCCATTCCTCGCGCGACCAGCGGAAAATCACGGGGGCGGTCCCGGCGTTAAAATCACTGATCCCTAGCGCATCCGCGACAGGTTTTAGCCCTCCGAAAATAGATTTGAGCGGAACATATTCCCCGAACGGCACGAGCCGGAGTTTGTCATAACGCTGTCCGAAAGCACCGTCTTTTTTGAGAAAATAAGCACTGTTATAGGATTCTTTCTCGCTTTCCCATTCGAGTCCTCCGAGTAAAAGCGGGGTCCGGATCTCTTCCGCGAGCCTGGAGATCCGCTCTGCTTGAAGGTCTCTGTTGAAATAACCAGGAAAAGCCGCCTCCGGCCAAATGATCAGATCCGTTTGTTCGAGCGCCGCAAGGCGGGTCAATTTCTCATGGATCTCAAGGATCTTCTCCTTCGCCATGAGCTCCCACTTTACGGACTGAGGGATATTTCCTTGCACGACCGAAACGCGCAGATATTCTTTGGGATTGAAAGATTTTTCAAGTGTTTGTTTTCCATATCCCCAAAGCCCCGTCAGCACACAAACAATGACCGCCATCAAACCAAAAACCGCTTTCCGGTTCTTGCGTTCAAACCAGGCGTAAAAAAGAGAGGCGTTCACCAGCGCGATCAAAAACCCCAATCCGTAAGCGCCGAGAACGTTTGCAAACTGGATGAGAGTAACGTAGGAAGATTGGGAGTAGGCGAGAAGATTCCATCCAAAACCGAATACCGGCATTTCGGAACGCAGGAACTCCGTCAACGTCCATGCGAGTGCGATCCACAACACCTTGAAAATAACGGGCTTGGAGGATTTGATCCCCACGTACGCGAGCCACGCGAATATCATGATATAAACCGATTCCATCAGCGTCGCAATCAGCCAACCCAAGGTCGATACGTGCGTAAGCCAGTGAATGGAACAAAAGAAAAAAAGGATCCCCGAGATCAACCCAAAACCCAGGGCCTGCGAATTGTTTTGGGCATGGTGAAGAGAAGCGAGAAGTGGCACCAGAGCAAACCACGCCAGGAATCCCCAACCCGCGGAGGGAAAAGACAACGCGAGCAGAAGACCGGACACTATCTGATAGAGATACGGGGTGCGCCGTATGGAATACGGAATACTTTTCTCGTCCGAGCGCCGCACATCATACGACTGACTCTTATTCATTCTTTCCGCAGCATTTTTTGTATTTTTGACCGCTGCCGCAGGGACAGGGGTCGTTACGGCCGACTTTCTCATGGGCCCGCTTGATCGGAACCGGGGCCTGATCGTCCGGGGCTTCATTGCGCGGCGAAAAGGGCGACGGCGTGCCCATGCCTCTGGGTAATTTTGTGGAAGATGCTCCCTTGCTTTCTGAGAATCCAGCCTCCGGATGAAGATACTGGGCATGGGACTCTTCGATCGGATTTACCGGTTTGACCTCACGGACCTGCTGAACCCGGAAAAGAAATTCGATGGCTTCTTCTTTGATACTGTCCGTCATTTGATCGAACATGTCAAAGGCCTCACGCTTGTATTCCACAAGCGGATCGCGCTGGCCATAAGCACGCAGGCCGATCCCCTCCCGGAGATTGTCGAGTCCATAGAGATGTTCTTTCCATTTCGTGTCGATCACCTGAAGCAGTATGAAACGCACCAGATACTGCATGCGTTCCGGCCCGAATTCTTGTTCCCGGCGCTCCAACTGTTCTTGCGCTTTTTCTTCCAGAGCTTCGAGCAATCCGTCCATATCATCCAAATTTTTGTCCACCACTTCGCGGAAACCCGCGCCGAACTTTTCGCTCAGCGCCGTGATCAACCCTTCAGGATTCTTATCCTCCTCCCGGATGTCCGGGTTGATATAAGTCAGCACCAGGTTCTCCACCACGTTCTCGACCATCTGGAGAACATGCTTCTTCAGCTCCTCGGGAGAACCCTTCAAAACAAGATCACGCTCACCGTAGATCAGCTCGCGCTGGCGGTTCATCACGTCATCATATTCAAGGAGGTGTTTGCGGATCTCAAAATTGTGCGCCTCCACGCGTTTCTGCGCCGTCTCCATGGCGCGGCTCACGAGCGGATGCTGGATCTCATCCCCCTCTTGCATCCCGAGGCGCTGCATCATGGCGGAGATCCGGTCCGATCCAAAAAGCCGCATGAGCTCATCTTCCATGGCAATAAAGAACTTGGAGGAACCCGGATCGCCCTGGCGTCCGCAACGGCCGCGCAACTGATTATCAATACGCCGGGCTTCATGCCGCTCGGTGCCGATCACCGTAAGTCCGCCCTTCTCCGCGACGCCCGGCCCCAGCACGATATCGGTCCCGCGGCCGGCCATATTGGTCGCGATCGTCACAACACCCGGCTGCCCGGCCTGCGCCACGATCTCGGCTTCTTTTTCGTGATACTTGGCGTTTAAGACGACATGGGGAAGATTGATCTTCTGGAGCATGCGACTTAAGCGTTCGGATTTTTCGATCGAGATCGTCCCGACCAGGACCGGGCGTCCCTTTTTGTGTTCTTCCACGATTTCACGCACCACCGCATCAAATTTTTCTTTTTCGGTCCTGTAGATACAATCTGGTGAATCGATGCGGACACACGGACGGTTCGGCGGCATCACGACCACGTCCAATTTGTAGATCTTATCGAATTCTACAGATTCCGTCGCGGCCGTACCGGTCATGCCGCCAAGTTTTTTGTACATACGAAAATAGTTCTGGAACGTCACGGTTGCGAGCGTCTGATTCTCTCGACGGATCTCCACGTTCTCCTTGGCTTCAAGCGCCTGGTGCAACCCGTCCGAAAAACGGCGCCCCGGCATCAGGCGTCCCGTGAATTCATCGACGATCAGGATCTCATCGTCTTTGATCACGTAGTCCACGTCTTTTTCGAAAAACTCCTTGGCACGCAAAGCGGTCATAATGTGGTGCCGCTCCGCGACCGTATCCGAGTCATGCATATTGCCCACGCCCATAAGCTTCGCGGCCTTGGTTTCCCCTTGTTCCGTCATACGGATCGTCTTGGCCTTTTCATCCGCAATGTAATCCACAGTTTTCTTGATCTCTTCAAGCTTGGCCTTCCAATCGGGGTCGACTTCCTCCTTCACGATCCGGTGGCCCTTGAGCGCGATCGCCGCATGGTGAGCCTTATAATATTTATCCGTCGACTCCTCGGCGGGGCCGGAAATGATAAGCGGCGTGCGGGCTTCATCGATCAAGATCGAATCCACTTCGTCGACGATCGCGTAATGAAGCGGCCGCTGGACGCGCATTTCGATACTGGTGACCATGTTGTCGCGCAAATAATCAAAGCCGAATTCGTTATTCGTCCCGTATGTAATATCTGAAGCATAGGCCTGCTGACGCTCGTCTTGCGGAATGTCATGCTGGATCACACCGACCGTCATCCCGAGAAATTCATAGATCGGCCCCATCCAGTTCCGGTCACGACGAGCCAGGTAATCATTGACGGTCACAAGATGCACGCCTTTGCCCTCGAGTGCGTTCAGATAGATCGCAAGTGTGGCAACAAGCGTTTTCCCTTCACCCGTGGACATCTCGGCGATTTTTCCTTTATGAAGAACGATGCCGCCGAGGATTTGCACGTCGAAATGACGCATCTTGGTCGTCCGTTTCGACGCTTCGCGCACCACCGCGAAGGCTTCCGGCAAAATATCATCGAGTGTGGCCCCGCCTGCAAGCCGCTTTTTGAATTCATCGGTCTTGGCACGAAGCTCCCCATCCGTAAGCTTCTGGATCTCAGGCTCAAAGGCGTTCACTTGCGCTACCATGGGCCAAAGCAGTTTCAAGGTGCGGATATTCTGTGTCCCGAAGATCTTTTTTAAAAAATAGTTCAGCATGAAAATTCCTTATGACAGGAAACGTTGAACGGGGAGCGCAACGTCATTCTTCCACTCCCCGTTTTCCGCTCCACGATTGTCACATATTTATTTACTTTGATTCCTCGAAGCTTCGAGTATCGGAAGTCCGGTTTCGGTTGGCACATAGATCACCTGATTTTTGGTATCCTTCAATCCCCGGATCCACAAATATTTCAAATAGGAGTCGTTGCTTTTCAGCGAATCCCCGATGATCTGGTTGGCTTTCGCGACACCTTCCGCTTTAGCCACTTCGATCTCGGCATCTTTCTTGGCTTTTTGCAATTCGAATTCCTTTTGAAGCGCTTCTTGCTCGGCTTTCAATTTTAATTCGATGCTCTGAGAAAACGAGGGCGGGAGTTTCACGTCCCGGAGAAGCACATCTTGAATAATGATCCCCTTGCTATCTAATTTCCCCTTCAAAAAATCGAGGATGTTCTTTCCGATATCCTTGCGCCCTGCCTCGCTATAAAGGGCTTTCACCGCATAACCGCTCGCCACGTTCCGGATCGCTTCGCGGACGTAAGGTTCCAGCACGACTGAAACATAATAGGGTCCGATCGACTTACGGACAAAACTCGCTTTGTCGGCCGGCACAAGGTACATGATCGAAATATCCAGCTGCGAGATCAGTCCTTCTGAAGAAGGCACATAAGCCATTTCTTTCAGTTCTTGCAATTTTACATTCCACAGTTCGATCTGCGTGACCGCAGGCACAAAAAAGTGCCAGCCGGCATTCAAAACCTCGTCGCGAATGTGTCCGAAATCGTTCTTCACACCCACCTGGCCATCCTCGACCTGGACCACACAACCGGAGAGCATGAAACAACAAAGAATCCCTAAAAACAGCTGAGTCATCTTTTTCATTTTTTCTACTCCTAACGCTTCGGGATTCGCGCATCGGGGTTCGGAATCGTTCCACACAAAACGAATCCCTAGCCCCGAGTCCCTTTAGTTTTTAGCAACATTCTGTTTCAAATATGCTTCGATAAATTCATCCAGCTTGCCGTCCATCACCGCATCCCCGTTCGATGTCTCGAAATCCGTGCGGTGGTCCTTCACCATTGTGTAAGGGTGAAAAACATAGGAGCGGATCTGAGAACCCCATTCGATCTTTTTCTTGGGCCCATATTGCGTCGCAAGCGCCGCTTCTTTTTCCTGACGCAACCTTTCGTAAAGGCGCGCCTTTAAAACTTTCATCGCCACGTGCTTATTCTGAAATTGGGAACGCTCATTCTGGCACTGCGTTACGATTCCGGTCGCAAGATGCGTGATGCGGATCGCACTTGAGGTTTTGTTCACATGCTGCCCGCCCGCTCCGCCAGCCCGATAAGCATCGATCCGGATATCCGCTTCTTTGATCTCGATCTCCGGGATATCATCCACTTCCGCGATCACATCCATGGACGCGAACGAAGTGTGACGGCGTTTATTGGCATCAAAAGGCGATATCCGCACAAGCCGGTGCACCCCCGATTCGGCTTTCAAATAGCCGTAGGCATAGCTGCCCTGCACTATGAAGGTTGCACTCTTGATCCCAGCCTCTTCCCCCTGCATCAGATCGACCATTTGCACCGTATAACCGTGCTGTTCCGCCCAACGCGTATACATGCGATAGAGCATCTGGGCCCAATCACAAGCCTCGGTCCCCCCCGCGCCGGAGTTAATACTCACAATCGCGTTATTGGGATCAAAAGGACCCGACAAAAGCCGCTGGAATTCGAGAAGCTCTACTTCCCGGGAGAGTTTCGCAACGTCTTCCTGCAGTCCTTTAAGAGATTCTTCCTGGTTCTCGTCCATCATTCCGACAAGCTCCAGAAGCTCTCCGCAGGTTTGATGGGCTTTATGCCAAGGGTCGACGACCTTCTTAAGAACTTTTAAGCGTTCAACCGTCGCCTGGGCGTCCTGCTGCCGGTCCCAGAAATCGGCCGCGGTCATTTTTTCATTAATGTTAGAAATCTCACGCTCCTGAGCCTCAAGGTCAAAGATACCCCCTTATCTCTTGGAGCTTTTCCTTGAGATCCGTGATGCGGTCCTTGAGCGCGGCAATTTCTTCTTTCATAGTTGGGGTAGTCTACTGAATGGGGTGAGGTTTTACAAGGATGAAGAGCTGAAATGGGGTTAGGGACTCATTCCTCGTCTGATGCTGCTTTTGTGATTCCTGAGGAACAAAGCGCTAGTACCCGGCTTTTAAAGCATCGGATTGTGTTTGTGTTTTACCGTAGAAAGCTTCGCGGCCATCGCAAAAAATCCGACAAACAAAATCAGGCCTTTCGGATCAAAAGCACGGAACCCAAACACGATGAAATAAAGAATCAGGCACACGGTCACCATTAACGCGCCACTGGCGACTAGCTTATGCCTCTGGGGTTCTGTCATGGATCACCTCCTATTTGCCGCTAGGGTGAAACCAAGCGTAACCGCCCAAAACTCGGCACTCTTATCTACGACATTATTTTAGGCCTTTTGAAGGGGAAATACAACCACCATGATAAGACACATGGCGTATTATGCAGGACGAAAAAGCTCACGTCGTACTCCGTACGCCTTACGATTGGTGCAGCTATTCCAAAGAAAAGAAATCCTTTTGCTTCGCGGAGGGGTACTTGCCAAGTGTCTTCTCAGCAGACCTGAAAGAGATGCGTTCCTTGCGAAAGTTCTTATCGATCCATCGGAAAAGCTCGGCCTTCTTAAAACGCACGCATTTGCCAAGCTTCACATAGGGAATGAGCCCGAGATGTACCCATTGATAGACCGTGGAGGGTTTTACCTCGATCAATTCGCTTACCTGTTTTGCCGTCATGAGCCGTTCCATAAACGTTCCGCTAGACCTGTTTTTTCGACTCTTTCGTAAGAGCATCTATCAGAAAAAGCGTTACTTTCCCAATCAGCCATACCGCAAGAAGCAGGACGATCAGTCCGATAGCCAAACGAAAGAATATGCCCAGCACAAGCAAAAGCGGTAGAAGAAGAATCCCGACCCCGGAAAGAACCAGCACCATGACGATCACCAACAACCCGACCAGAAATTCTTTCAATTAATACCTCCCAGCGCATCATGAAACGAATAGCTGTTCATGGCTCATTATAGCCCAATTACATCTGAATGAAGAGAAAATTAGGATAATCTGCTCGGATGTCACAAAGGTAAGTCACTGGCAGGAAGGGCGCTTTCGTCCTTCCCTAAAACACTTTTTTCGTTATAATGCCTTCCTGCTTCATTGCAATTTTATTGATTAGAATCATGGTGCCCTGGCTCATGCTTTTATTAAAATAATGGTAAGCCAGGACAACCATGATATCGCTGTTTTTTTTATTAATGAGAATCATGGTGGGCGTAGCTCAGTTGGTTAGAGCACAAGATTGTGGATCTTGGGGTCGGGGGTTCAATTCCCCTCGCCCACCCTTTTCTATCTCAAATAGCGGTCGATAGTTACGTCGATCGCTATTTTTGTTATTTACCCCTAAAACATCGATGGATAGCGACTTTGGATAGCGATTTGTCTCTAGAAGAGAATTTCCCTCAGTTTCTCGCATCTTTGTCTTTGTTTTTGTGTTTGTGCTATTCTTATCTTTTTTATCTTTCTTACGTTTTGGAATGTTTAATTTTTCAATGTCAGCATCATATTGCGGGGCTAACCCGGCATAGATTTCCGTTACTAACACGCTGGAATGGCCGAGCCAATTTGAAACCTTCTTTAGGGATATTCCGTTCTCCACAAGACGGCTGGCAAATGTCTTTCTGAACCAATGCCAACCAAGGCGGCAACTGTCCTGAATTTTCGCCCCTTTAAATATCCCCTTAAGCGCTTTCTTAGGTCCCTGCACTGAATACAAGCCGCCCTTTGTCCTTCCAGCGCAAACAGGAAAGCACAGCCCCTCTTTTTTAATAAAAGGCCACATCTTCTTACGATACTGCTCACAAAAAGGCACTGTTCTTTCTTGTGAATTTTTAATCGAAAAATTGAATTTGGATTTGTTTTTAACGTGGATTTGTTTCCGATCCCAGTCGAAATCTTCCCACTCCAGATGTATCAATTCCCCTAATCGCAGACCCGTATAGCGGGCTGTCACAATCATAGGATAGAGAGGATGCCCCTTCGCTGCCGTTTCAATTTTCAAATAGTCATCATCCCCAAAGAATCTAGGCGCACATTTTTCAATTTTTTTAGTTTTAATCCTGGCAGTCGGATTTTTTAAGAGCAATTCACGGTCTATAGCAAATTTAAAAAACCGCCTTACCACACCCAAAACATTTTTATAGGTAACATTCGATTTAACTTCATATTTTCTGAGAAATGCCCGGATATCATTTTCCGTAATCACTTTCAAAGTTTTCCCAGCCACAGATTTGACGAAGGCATCAAGAACATAGTACTCATTGTTATTGGTGAGTTCTTTTCGAAAACGTTTGTCCGCTTTATAAGACAGGGACAAATCCTCGATTTTCATGTTCCCGCACTCAACATGCAGTTCTTTTTCAATGGCCGTTTCTATTTCCCGCTTCTTTTGTTTCGCCACAGTGCGGTCCGTAGTATCTAAAGCTTTTAAAACCTTGCGCGGCCCGTATTCGGTATTAATAACATAATTGATGTACCAGCATTTCCGACCTTTCCGTTGAAAAATCGTAGCCATCAATCCCCCTCCCCTCCTGAACAGCTGCTCATTTATTCGCGTTTTACTTATCTTTGCTTATAATATAAGTGTTTAACTCATCATAGTCAATATGTATAATTTGGCACTGACACGACTAACCGCGTCAGAAGGCATCGCTTCATCCCAGGATCAAGCAAAGATGAAAAAAACAGAAACCCTGAGTTTTAAAGTCACGCCTGAGCTAAAAACGAAGCTTGAAGCGCTTGCCAAAAAAGAGAACCGATCCCTCAGCAATTTTGTTCAGATGATCCTCACGACGACGGCCGAGAAGCGCAAATAACACTACCGCTGCGCTAGGGTTTATCGGATCCGACAATTCTGGACATATTGGTCCAGACTAGACCTTTCAAACATAATTCTCCCCTTAACTGAATTTTTAGGCACACGATACGTGACGACGCCTGACCTTATCAGATCCATATAATGCCGCCGCATCCATCGCGGGCTTCTTCCCAAATACGGTGCTGCCTCGGATAAATTTAAAAATCGAACATCATGCGACATTGCACTGCTCCTCCTTCCAAAACTAAGATGGCACTTAAAAAGCCTTAATAGTCCTAAGTTTTTCTGCAATCTGCTTTTCGCTTGGCAGTTTTACGCGATATTGAGCAACAAAAATTTTCCTTTCAAGCCCGCCCAATGCATACACGGCTTCCTCGTATCCGACATCTTCGCAGAGGATCAAACCGACGGTGGGGTTATCCTTCTTGGTTTCTTCGTTATGGCGATAATACTCAATATACTTGTTCATCTGCCCAATATACTCGCTTTTAAACGGTCCGCGTTTGAGATCGGCGAGGATAAAGGCATGAAGTTTTGAGTGATAAAAAACAAGGTCAATGCGATCCCAATTTCCATCAATAAGAATCCGGACTTGCCTCCCTGCCAAACAGAAATGGCTCCCCAACTCCGTCAAAACACGGATCGCCTTTTCCATCATCGCATTTTCCAGATCATATTCCTTGAAAGGCACCGGAAGTTTCAGGAAATCGAAGTCATAGATTTCCCGAAATACTTCCTGAGGACTTTCAAAAGTAGGAGGGCTGACGACTTCAATGCTTCTTTTTCGCGTCTTTTTTTGAAACTGCTTCTTTTTAAGGGCATCCCTGAATTGCCGGTAGGACCAATCTTCTTCAACTGCTTTGAGTCGATAAAACTCTCGTTCTTTGACATTCGCAATACGGATCAAACGGCGCCAGATGGACCAACTCAATTTTCCGCACACTGTGCGGAAATTCGGATAGCTTTTAAAAAAATGGTGCGCATCATAAAGTGTGGATTTATCAATCCCCGTATCCTCAGAAAGCCTCATAACGACCGATTTACCATAATCAGCCCGATCCTTATTTTCGAATTCCCCCTTGGCGATTCTCTGGCCAACCTCCCAATAGCCCTCGACTTTAAGCTTATCGACCGCCTGATATGCCCTTCCTCTCGTCTTCAGAAGGATTTCCTGAATATCCCGAAGAATTTCCCGATAACCTTTGACCGTCTCTAATTGATCAGCCTTTTTTACGTTTACCATCTCGGATTTTATGGGTTTCAAGCTCTTTGCTCCCTCGCTTTTCATTTATCTCGTTTTCTCCATTTGAGAGAAGGCACCCGCATTCTTAGTTTCAAAATATATTCGCGCCGCGTCATACGAGTCCTTGTTTCCGATGTCGAACCACGCACCGTCAAACTCAATCCCGTAGAGGTTTTCTTTCCCTGTGAGCCACGCTATAAAATCTCCGATCTTATCGGGATTGCGTTTTTCAATCTCGAGATATTCATAAACACGTAAGCGGTAACTGCCGGGAAGAAAATACGCGCCAATACTTACTAGAGTGGATTTTGGATTGGTTGGTTTTTCTTCAAATTTCGTGATCCTGTGATGCTCATCCATTTCTACCACGCCATACTCCTTGGCAAGGGAGCTGTCTTTTACGTCATAAACTCCCACAAACGCCGATTCGCGGTGCCCCAGAGCCGGAAGAAGCATATAACCGAGCGGAAAATCAAAATAATTGTCCCCGCAAAAGACGAGGAAATCGGCACTGCCGCAATAACCCGATCGAAGCGCGAGAAAGAGGTCCCGCACAGCTCCGAGGCTTTTTTCGTGCTCGCATACCCTGTTTGAAAGAATATGAACGGGCTTTGAATATGAGGCAGTCTTTTGCCAATCAAGGAACTGACGGTGGAACCGGCTGTTCGAGACAATGATCACCTCATCAACCGCCGAAAGCGTATCCAACTTCACCATCAAATGATCTAGAATGGTTTTCTTTCCAATCCTCAAAAGCGATTTCGGCAGATCCAGTGTCAGTGGATAAAGCCGGGTTCCAAACCCAGCGGCTAAAATAATAGCTTTCATGTGACTGCATCCTTTCTGTATTGAATGGTTTTTTCGGGAGAGTTCGTATCGATCCTGACCGACGCTTGCATCCCGTACCGGATATCCAGGGGAAGATCCGAGAGCTTGATCTCGCAGGAGATCACGCGCCGTATTTTAAAAACTTTTTCCACCTGCTCGATCGTCCTCGGAGCAACGCGTACCACTTCTCCCGTGATCCGCCGCGTGGGATAAGCATAAAAAGAGACTTGAACCTTATTACCGACCTCAATTTTTTTCACATCCTTTTCCAGCACCAACAACTCAAGGAAATAACTTCCGGGGTCCGCCATCTCGAGCACGAGATCCCCTTCCTTGAAGAACCCACCAAGATGGTCTTTGGGATCATTGAGAAGAACCCCGTCAAAAGGAGCTTTCAGCTCCAGAGCTTCAGCCCTTTCTTTTAGAAATCGGATCTCCCCTTCGAGGGACTGTATTTCCTGCTCTTTCCCCGCGAGCTCTTCTTTGGTATCCAGCACCTCAAAATCCGCTTTTTCGCAGACATCACGACCCACAGCGCCGTTCTCATACAGAATGCCCATTCGTTCCTTTTCTTTTTGAAGGAATTCTGTACGGTTCTGTAAACGAATCTTGTCGTGACTCGCGATCTCAAGAGACTGTTTTTTCTCTTCAAGGTTCCTTACGATCTCCGGGTTTTCGAAGCGGGCAATGATTGCTCCTCTTTTGACCGAAGCGCCTTTTTCATACAGCAGTTCTTTTAAAACCCCAGGACTTGCAACTTCGAGTTTCACGAACTTCGCGGCCTGCAGGACGGCATCCCCCCGGATTTCCTCCTTGGGCCAGAAAAAGAAAACACCCGCGCATAATCCGGCCGCCCAAACCAGCCGCCACCATCCTGTGCCTTTCTTTTCTTTTTTTTCCTCAAAGAGCATCGGTTCTTCGGTTGGTGCATTTCCCTGCATTTTTTCCGGGGCCTTCGCGTCGGTCATGTTTTTTACCTTTCTTTGTATTAGATCCATTGCCTCCACCTTTCAGGAATGGTTTTCGAGGTCAGATAAACCGTAAGAATTGAAAGGCTGAGACTTGCGAGAAACGGGGCTGTCTGCCACACGAAATACGGGGTCTTGAAGCTGCAAAAGTAAAACCCGTAAAAACCAAGCGCCGTGCCAAGCCAGAGATTCCGCACGACGCTTCCAAAGTTTATCTTCGTGAACGGGTCTTTTTTCATGGGGTTCCATTGAAGTTTCCTGATCGGGATCGTGATCATATCGAGGGGGGCGTAAATAAAATTATTCAAGGTGATGAGCATGGAAAAAAAGGCCTCGTAAAAGAACGCTTTCAGATCGCGTGAGGTCTTCAAGATCGTCACCTTATGAAACACGACCACGATGAAACTGAAAAAAAGCACCCACTTGAGAACGCTATTGGTGCAAAACCCGAACCAGATAGAATCGATCTCGAAATGAATGAGTTCCCCGGCCGGTTCCGAATGCGCCAGGACTCCAAGAATCACCCAGAGGAAAAACACGAGATCCGCCCAATAAACATAAATACCGTAAAAAGCGAGGAACCGGGACGCAAGGCTTATGCCTGGCTTCCAAACAAGCGGAGAACCTTGAAGCGTCCCTTGCGACCAGCGCCGGGAACGGGCTCTTGCTTCCAGATAGTTTGAGGGCGCTTCGTCAAAGGCGTACACATCCGGGCAAAACGCGACTCGATACCCCATTTGATCCAGAAGGACCGTATCCCAGTTATCGTGCGAGAGGAGTCCCTTGGGAAGCCGGATTTTCTTAAGGAGCTCGGCACGGGCAAGATGATGATGCCCAAAGGATATCGTCCTTCCGAAGACCGCTTGAAACGCCGTAAAACTGAATCGTTGGGAGAGATCCGCTCCGATTTTTTCAAGACGCGC
>PLLJ01000021.1 GCA_003140935.1 Candidatus Omnitrophota bacterium | reverse complement strand
CCCAAGGTCTTTTTCAAGCTGCAGGCGGCTCATCAGTTCCTCTTGATCGGTCTTCCGGTCCGGATCGAGAAGCCATTCGGCCATGAGCTTTTTAATCGCCGGAGAGTTCGCGATCCTCATCGCATCCCCCACCCGCTCCATGCGCCAACGCCGGATCTGCTCCGCTTTCACTTGGCCAATAGTGCTCAACTCGGAGGCATTGACTTCCCGGATTCGCCGCGATTCGGAGGTATAGTAAAAAAACCCGGCAACAACGAGCATTAATGCGAACAGGCAGAACCAGATCACTGCCCCGGGGTTCGATACCAAGGAGATCATTTTCGGATCGCTGTCGGTCTTTCCTGCCGGCTTGCCTGGACTCATGCCAACTCCATCCGATGGACGCTGCGTTGAAAGACTTTTGTTCGGTTACTTAGAGTTTACCATTTGATTTTTGATATCCTTCAGGCGGGTTGTCCCCAGAGGAACCCCTGTCCGTAAGGAACGCCCAACTCTTTGAGCGTCTCCAGATCCTCCCGGCTTTCGATCCCCTCCGCGATGATCTTGGCGTGAAGACTCTCCACAATGGCTAATAGTCTCCGGAGCATTTCTTTTTGATTTTTATCATGGCTGATATTCTGCACAAGCCGCTTGTCGATCTTGATCACGTCAGGCTGAAGGAGGATCAGGCTTTCGAGACAACTGCGGCCGAAGCCCACATCGTCGATCGCGACGCCGATCTTTCTTTTTTTGAGTTCCTGGACCACACGAAGAAGATAGGACGGATCGCCCAGGATCTGCTGTTCGCTGACTTCGACGCAGTAAGCACCGCAGAGGCTTGCCGGCGGAAAGAGGCGGGAAAATTGTTCGCTCTGAAGGCCTGCCATGGTGGAGGGAAAAAGGTTCACATATTTCTCGGACACAGGAGAAACGCCTTGCGCGGCCGTCAGCGCGATCTCGAGACACCGCCGGTCCACCATGGAAAGGATGTTGTTTTCTATGCTGAAACCGAAGAATTCGTCCGGCATTTCAAAACCACCGATATCGGTGCGTGTCAGGAACTCATAACCGATCGTCTTTTCCGTGTGGAGGTCCAGGATCGGTTGTTTAACCGACCGGAAACAAGTGCCGGCGCGGAGCGTATCCGCCACATTGTCCGACCTTGGCTCCCAGCCTTCTCCGGCGCTCACCCGGTTTTTGCCGGACTGTTTGCTTTTCGCCAAGGCCGCATGGGTCTCTTCCAGAAGCGAATCGACCGAAACCATCCTTCTGTTCACGCTCATGACGCCCAGACTGGCCGTGACTTTGACCGTCTCTCCTCCGGCCACCACGAAGGGCGTTTGGCTGATCGCGAGCCTTATCCTCTCGGAAAAGTGAATGCCCTCGGCCAACCGGGTGTTCGGAAGCAGGATGATGAACTCATCCCCCCCCACGCGGGACACATAATCGGCAGTGCGCACCGTGCGCTTCAGGACTTTCGAGAGTTCCTGAAGTACGATGTCGCCGACCGCGTGGCCGAACGTGTCATTGATGGGTTTGAAGTTGTCCAGGTCCAGGAGGATCACGGAAAGATTCACGCCCTCGCGGCCGGAGATCTCAAGTTCCCGGGAAAGCGTGCGTTGGAGGCCGCGCCGGTTGAGCAACTGGGTCAGGGGATCCAAAAGAGAAAGTTTCTCAAGATACCCGTTCAGCTCTTCGATCCGTTGTTTCTGATAATTCCGTTCCAAAGCATAAGAGAGGATCCTGGCGAGCATGCCCGTGCGGACTTCCCCCTTCACCACATAATCCTGGGCCCCTTTTTTTACCGCTTCAAGCGACAGGGCCTCGTCATCGGTACCGCTTAAAATGACGCAGGCGATCCCGGGATGAGCCTCGGCGATCTTCTCGAAAGTTTTTAAGCCCTGGCTGTCGGGAAGCCCCAGATCAAGGAGGATCAGTTGGAAGGTTTTTTCTCGGAGGATTTTGAGGGCAGACTGAAGCGTTTCGGCCGTCTGAATTTCAAACGAGATCCGCTTTTCGGTCCGTAGGGAGATCTGAAAAACCTTCGCAAAATCTGAGTCGTCATCCACGAGAAGCATTCTTACCGGGGATGTCAAACGGACCTCTTCTTGCAAAGGATATCGCCTCCTCTCCACCTCACTTTCTTGTATTATTTTAGACCCTTTAAAATCCTGGGTAAAGAAAAGTTTTCCCCAGGCTTTTCCCGGGGGTTTTCGTAGGGTTTCTGTTGGGCAGGCTATAGGAAAGGCGGGCTTAAAACATCAGGTCGACCAGAAAAAGAGCTCCGAGAAGAACGCATTTTTCCGTTATATCGGCGGCAAAGGGAAATACGATGCCGAAGTGATCTTTCCGCGACATTCCTTCTTCGACGAGCGGGGTCGGCCGCTTGCTGATCCTCCCTACCGTATCGGTGTCCTTCAGGATATGAAAGGTCTCCGGGTCCTCAGGATGACCTTCGATGCTGCAAAAGACCCGTCCCGCGGCATCCATCGCCTCAAATTGTATTTTTATTTTCGAGGACCCGTGTTTTCGAACGGAACCGAGCAGGTTCTCGGACGCGTCAAAGATCTCCAGCTTCTCCGCAAACAGTCCGATGTGTTTCTTGAAATAAAGAACCTCCTCCCCCTTTTTGTTGAGGAGATAAAGCGCAAATGCCTTGGGCTGGCGTAAAATAGCCCAGTCCGGACCTTTATCGCCCTCCGGGACCGCGTAATAAACTTCCTCTTCCGAGATGTCCGAAAGGCAGCAAAGGGGCTGGAGCTTCCAATTCTCCGGCATCTCGGAGTATTTTTTCTTCTCGCGCAGGCTCAGCGAATCAAGAGATCCTAATTGTTCCATATGTCCCTAGGAGAGCGGTGGGGCCTGCGGAAAATCGATCGCCGTATCCGCCACGTGGTTGACGTAATTGGTAAGGAGGTTGAGCGAAACAGCCGCGATGATCTCGAGGACTTCTTCGTCCGAACAACCCGCCTTACGGACTTCCGCCCATTCCGCATCCGTGATGTTTCCCCGGTTCGCCGAAAGCTTTCGGGCGAACTTGAGGATGGCGTCCGTCTTAGGGTCCGGGGACTTGGCCCGGCGACCTCCTTCGATCTCTTCCGGCGTGAGCCCCGCATGCTTCCCGATCGCCGAATGCGCCGCGACGCAATAATGACATTGATTGTCCTCTCCCACGGCAAGCGCGATCTGTTCCCGGACCTTGAGCGGCAGTTTGGCATCGGCAAAAGCTCCGCTGAGACCCAGATAAGCCTGAAGTGCCACAGGCGAATGGGCCATGGTCTTCAAAACGTTCGGGACTCGTCCCAATTTGGCCTTGATCGTGGCTAAAAGTTCTTGGGTCTTGCCCTTCGCTTTTTCAGGATCTAGTGGCGATATGCGGCTCATCAAATTTTCTCCTTTGTGTGTGATAGACGTTACCGCATTCTGAGATAGCGGCGGGTCAGGGCGATCAAGAAAAGCGGCGTGAGCAAAACACCCGAGAGGGCTTCGAGCGCAACGACTCCGCGAGCCCAACCCATCGGAAGATAATCCCCGTACCCCAAAGTCGTGTAAGTGGTGATACTCATATAAAGCGATTCAAAAAGATCGATCTTCTGAATGAATCCCCCGGTCAGGATCGCTCCGGAAACATGATAACAAAGCGCGCTCAAGATAATAATAGCGCAGGCGATCACAAACGTGCGGAACGGGAGCTCCCCGTAGCCCCAGATCAGACGGTTCAGAGAACCGAGAAACCAGCTCAAAAAAGTCAGGATCCGTTCTTTTAGGGGGATCTTTTCGAGGCCGACCGCTCCCGGAGCCTCCGGCTTCCTTTGCGTGAAGGTTCTCCATAAACGCACGAGCCGGGCGTCTTTGGCGCGTTGATAGCAGTAGGAAAATTTCGTGAAATCCCCCTCTTTTTCATAAAGGAGCGCGGCTTCGCTGAAAAGCGTTTCTGCGTAAGCATGGTCATGAGCGACGATGGCCTGAAGTGCGGCGGATTCATTGCGCGTCGCGGCATTACGGAGCGGCTGCCAACCGGTGTGAATATTCCAGCATGTCGCGGCGGAGGAAAAACAGACCGCGGCTTTGAGCGGTTCATTCACTTCTTGAAAAAGCTTAGCCGCCCGGTCAAAGGTCTGGAACGCCTGGTCGATCTTGCTTTCGCCGCGAAGGCGGTGCGCTTCGCGCTCCAGAGCGATCGCCTGGTCGATCTTGGTTTTATGTGAGTCTGGCGGCGCGTTAAAATGGGGTGTCTTCGGATCCATGGCGAGCATTCTACTCACTTTCGCGCAACGCGCAACGGTCACCCTGACTTTTTTAAAAATAAATTGGTAGTCAGGATAGTCCTGATTTCCAATAGAGTTTTAATGAAAATCAGGGCAACGCGCAACGGTCTGGCTTTCGTCGATTTTTACTGTAGGTTGCGCCTTGCGCATGACGCCATGGGTTTTAAGCTTGACCGGCTTCCGGGAAATTCAAGGGGAGATTACTACTGCCAGGTCTCGCGGCGAAAGAGGGCCTTTTCGTAAACCTCTTCATATTGTTTGGCGGCATCGAGCCAGGAGAAATGCTGAAGCACCGCGCGCTTGCGCATCAATTCCATGTGCTCGGGCCTGTCATAATAGGTGCTCACGGCCCAGCCGATCGTGTCATAGATTGCGGACGGGCCTCCTTGATAATAAAGGAACCCGGTCCCAAAACCGCTCTTTTCCTCATAGGGGATGATCGTGTCCTTTAACCCGCCGGTCGCACGCGCGATCGGAAGTGTCCCGTATTTCAGGCTGTAGATCTGGTTGAGACCGCACGGCTCATAAAGGGACGGCATCAGGAAAAAATCGGCTCCCGCTTCGATCAGATGCGCCTTGCGTTCGCTGTAACCGATCCAGGCTCCCACCTTGCCGGGATAAAGCGCGGGAAGCCCCCCGAAGAAATCCTCCTGCCCTTTGTCCCCGCTTCCGACAATGGCGAACTGCACGGCCATATCGCGGAGGATGCGGTGCATGACGAGCATCAGATGCTGAAAGCCTTTCTGCTCCGCGAACCGTGAGACAATGCCCACGATGGGAAGATCCCCCTTGGGATCCAAAAGAAATTCTTCCCGGAGAGCTTTTTTACAAAGCTTTTTCCCGGACATGTCGCGCGAAGAATAATTGGAGGGAATAAGAAGGTCCGTCTCGGGATTCCAATGGTCGTAGTCGGCGCCGTTCAAGATCCCGAAGAGATCGTCTTTGCGACGCTGAATGTAGGTGGAAAGACCGTTCGCGCCGGGTTCGCCGAGGATCTCCCTGGCATAAGTGGGACTGACGGTCGTGATGGCGTCGGCGTAAAAGATCGAGCCTTTCATGAAATTGATGCCTCCGAAATTTTCGAACTTGGCGTCCGTGAAATTATCGCGCCCGAGCCCCAGAAATCCGTACGCATCGGCTTTGAAGGTCCCTTGATAGGCGATATTGTGGATCGAAAAAACGCTCGCGGTTTCGGCGAAAAAAGGATTGTGCTCTTCCCAGATCTTCAGATAAGGAGCGACGAGGGCCGTCTGCCAGTCGTGGCAGTGGATGATATCAGGCTGGAACTTCAGGTCCTGGCAAAGCTGGAGGCAGGCGCGCGAAAAAAAGCCGAAACGTTCGGGATTGTCCGCGAATTCCCAGTTCCCGTCGTCATAAAGCCCTGCCCGTCCAAAATAACTTTCATGCTCGATAAAATAAACAGGAAATCCGTCCGACTTCCCCTCGAAGACTTGGCACCAAACGACGCCGTTACCGGTTGAAACGCCCATCGGCCCCAGCACGGGTTTGAGCCCATATTTCTCTTTGCTGATGGACCAGTAACGCGGCAAGACAAGACGGACGTCATGCCCGAGCTTTCCCAAGATCTTGGGCAGCGCGCCGCAGACGTCCCCGAGACCTCCGGTCTTGATGAACGGCGTCGCCTCAGAGGCCGCGAAAAGGATCTTGTATTTTTTCCCGTTTTTCCCGTTCTTTTTTTTCACTTCGCAAGATCTCCGCTTCTGTTAAAATTTTTTGAAATGACCGCGCCTGGCACTTGCCGTTGGGGTGTTGAGAAGAGGATTATACCCAAGAATCAAAAATAAACCACCCTGAACCCGCGCGGTGAGGACCTTTTCTCACTTTGGATCCGCCGTCCCCAAAGCTCAGATCCCAAAATAGATGAACGGCAAATTCGCACTGCTGCCCGCACCGAAAAGAAGCCAGAATGTGAGCCAATAAAAAATCACCTTAAGAACAGCGTTCGTTTTCAACAGGACGAATTCGTCTTTTTTGATCGCCTGCCATATTTCCACTAGCACAAGCACGGCTATATACGCAAATAATACACGGAGATGGGTAACCAAGACGCCGGGTTGAAAATCCGAAAAGATTTTTGCCACGAGCGTTACCGCATGTCTGATGCTGATCGGATAAAAGAAGAGCCATCCCAGACAAACGATGTGAAAGGTCGCGAACCATGAAGCGAAGCCGGTCATGGTCCGCACCCATCCCGGGGCTGTCCCCGGCCCGGAAGATGGCCTGTGTGTTTTGTACAAATGAAAAATCGCTACCGCGATGCCAAAATACACCCCCCGGAAGACGCTGCTGAAAGAAATGCTGTGCCATAAACTGATGCACAAGAGCGTCACGAAGGAAGCAAGGTAGGCATTGCCTTTGGCGTGCGCCAGCACGGGGAAAAAAACGTAATCCCTGAACCAATACGTCATGGACATGTGCCACCGTCGCCAGAAATCCGAGATATTCCTTGAAAAATAGGGGTACCGGAAATTGATCGTCAGATTGAATCCCAGCAATTTCGCCGTTCCCCTGGCGATATCCGTGTAGCCGGAGATGTCGCAGTAGATTTGAAAAGCGAACGCATACAGGGACACCAGGACATCCGCGCCGGAGGACCCGGAAGGATCCGAAAGAAGTCTTTTTGCCAGGATCGCGCAATGGTTCGAAATAAAGAGCTTCTTGAAAAGCCCCCAATAGATCAGATAAACCCCGACCTTGATATTGTCCCAGGAAATGATCCTTTGATTCTCGATCTGGTGATAAAGATTTTTTGCCCTTTCGATGGGGCCGGCAAGAAGTTGCGGGAAAAAAGAACCGAATAACAGATAGTGGGTGTAGCGCCGCGCCGGCTGGATGTTCCCCCGGTAAACGTCGATCAAATAACCCATGGTTTGAAATGTGTAAAAAGAGATACCCAGGGGAAGGATCACATGAAGATGGAGGCTGTGCGCGCTCAGCCCGAAGAAAACAAGGATGTGGTTTAAATTTGAAATGAAAAAATTGAAGGATTTAAAGAACAGCAGGATGGTGAGATTGACCGACAGGCCTAATTTCAAAAAGCGCTTTTTGATCCGCGGGTCGCTGTTCCGGTCGATCGCCAGGCCGCAAAAGTAATCCGTCGTGGCTGAAATGAAAATGAGCGAAAGAAAGCGCCAGTCCCACCACGCATAAAAAAAATAACTCGCCGCGAGAAGAAAAAGATTCTGCTGACGGTGTTTGAGGAGGACGTAGACCAGAAATACGATCAGAAAGAATACCCAGAACTCGGGGGTGACGAATGACATCTATTTGCCTTTTCCCAGATATTGTTTTCTGAGGCTCTCGACCTTGACCTTCCCGGTGGCCCCCCGGGGAAAATCCTTCGGAAAAAATATATCCTGGGGCACAAGAAAAGCCGGGAGCTTGTTCATGGCGTGCCGGAAATATTTCTTTTTTGATCTTTGAGGACCGCGGACCTTCAAGGCGGTAATGATCGCTTCACCGTAACGTTCATCCGGGACTCCAAAGCTGACCGAATCCTTGATGCCGGGATGCTCTAAAAATGCCTGGTCGATCTCCAAAGGATAAACGTTGATGCCGTTCTTTATAATGATCTGTTTGATCCTGTCTAGAAAGAAGATCTTTCCCTTGGAATCGATATACCCCGTATCCCCTGTTTTGAAAAATCCCCCTCCGGTCAGGCAGGACCTTGTCTCTTTCTGATTCCTGAAATACCCCAACATGTTATAGGGACTTTTCACGCGGAATTCTCCGGTCTCGTTAGGTTTGAGCCTTCTTCCTTTTCTGTCAAAAACCCCTATGTCGGCCCTCAAAGCCTTCCCGACGCAGTGAGCCTTTTCCCCTTTGCCGGCTTCCATATTGACGCTGATCCAGCTCACCGCTTCGGTGAGGCCGTAGCAATTACGGATATAAACGCCCAAATGGCCGGCATACCAATCATAAACCGCTTGCGGCAGCTGAGAGGAAGCTGAAAAAATGGTCCGCAGGCACTTCAAATTCTTTTTCCCGAAACCGCCGATGTGTTCCTTCAGGAGCGCTAAAATGCCCGGCACCGCGGTAAAACAATGGATCCTGTATTTTTTTACCACTTCCCAGAACCGAAAAGCCAGAAAGGGGTCGAATCTTGCGATATGCATTCTGCAGCCGGATAAAAACGGGACAAACATTCCTGAGATCATGCCGTGGCCGGAAAAAAAAGGCAGGAAACTAAAAAAAGCGGTACCCGGCTTGAAATTCAAGCGATCGATAAGGCTTAAAATTTTCAGTTTTACGGATTCCCGGGAAAGCATGACGCCTTTGGGATTTCCGATCGTACCGGAGGTATACAGGATGAACTTAAGACCCTTTTTAGGGATCTGACATTTGCGGAGCGCCCGCGATGCTTCACCCTGTCCCGGGGCGGACCGAAAGATTTCATCCGTCAGCACCGTGCGGCAAGGAAGTTCTTTGAGCCATGCGTTGCGGTCAAGGATCGCTTGGGATGTGATGAGGAATTTTGACCGTGAATGGCGCGCAAGATATGCGGTCTTTGTTCTATTCAGCCGGGGGTTCAGGGGAACCAGGACCAGATCGACGTCAAAGAGGGCTATCAAGACCGCCATGGAGTCGATGGAGTTGTCCAAAAAGAGGATCGCTTTATCCCCCGGAGAGTGCGGGAGCGCGCTGAAATAGCGATAAGCCGAACAGACTTCTTTTTTAAAGCCGGCGAGATCGATGGAGTTTTTGTTCTGAACGTCTATGATAAGCTTTCCGCTTTTGGGAAAGCGATGGGAAAATTCTTCGAAGAACATTTTTGTCGCTACCATAGGCGCGGACGGCCCCGCCATTTCAGCTTCAGAAGAAGCAGGTCAAAAAATGAGAACACCGCCAACCCCATCAGGGAAAAAACGGCGAGGCCCACATACACGTCCAGGATGCGGAACTGGTCCCAGGCATTCCACATAAAGAAACCCATTCCGTTCTTGGCGGCAAAGAATTCTCCGGCCACGACCATCACCAGACCGTAACCGATGCCCACTTTGCAACCGTACAAAATGTCGGGAAGAATGCCTTTCAAGACGATCGAATAAATTTTCTTAAAGAACGGGATCCTGTAGATCTGGGCGATGTAGGAATAAATTTCCGGAAACCTCCGGATCCCGTGGATCACGCTGAGCAGAACGAGATAGAATATCCCGATGGCGATAATGGCTACCTTCGACGCATCGCCTATCCCCAGCAGGATCATCAGAAGCGGCAGGACCGACAACTTAGGGATTGGATAGGTGACGGAGATAAGCGGGTTGAAAAAACGGGCCGCCCTTTGGTTCAGGCCCATGATCAATCCGAGCGCGATGGCAAAGGGAACGGCCAGGACCGCCCCGAGGACCAATCGTTTCAGGCTGAATGAAAGGTCGCTTAAAAATTTCGGGTCATGCAACAAAAGCCCGGCCAGCCTCCGGAGAATGGCGACCGGGGCCGGGAAATAGCGGCTATCGATGACCTGGAAACGCGCGAGCAATTCCCATAGTATCAAAAGGATCACGGGCGCATTGAAAAGAGCGCCGAGCCGCTTGCTTAAAGGACCGAATGTTTGTTTTTTATCCATTGTTGAAATTGCCGCTGGGTTCTTTCGACTTCGACCGTTAATAATTCCGTGATCTCACCGACCAGATCCAGATAGCGCCTGTTCTCCCTGATCTTATTAACGTCCCGGGGCCGGGGAATATCGATTAAAAACTCCTTCACGTTTTTTCCGGGTCTTGCAGACATCAGCACAACCCTGTCGGAAAGGGTCACCGCTTCATGGATATTGTGCGTGATAAAAAAAACGGTCCTCAATTCGCCTGCCAATATTTCTAAGGTCAGTTGCTGGAGTTGGATCCTGCTCAGGAAATCCAGGTGGACAAAAGGCTCGTCCATCAGAATAACCTTGGAGCAAGAAGCCAAGGCGCGCGCGACATTCGCCCGTTGGATCATGCCTTCCGAAAGGTCGCCCGGGAAATAATCTTTAAAATCCAACAGCCTGACCCGTTCCAGATAGCTCGATACCAAACGATTTTTTTTAGAATCCATTATGGGGCTGTTGAGACAGATCTTGATATTATCGAAGATGTTCAGCCAGGGGAAAAACGCGAAATCCTGAAAGACCACCGACGCGAATAATTCGGACTCCTCGTGGGGCTGGCATTCAAGCTCTCCGGAGAAATCTTTGATAAGCCCGGCAAAGATTTTGAGGAGCGTGGTCTTCCCGCACCCGCTGGGGCCAATCAAAGAAACGAACTCGCCCTGCCGCAAAGACAGGTCGAAATCCTCCAAAACCGCCAATTCTCCGAACATCTTACTGAGATGGACGGCTTTTAGAACGGTATCTCCTGACTTGCGCTCGTGATTATTCAAGTTTTCCCAGGCGAGCCAGCGCTTTTTTTACGAATGTGTGATCCACTGCTTTTTCGATATCGCAGGGCATATCAATGAATCCGTGCTCTTGGTACCATTTTGTATCTTCGACCAAGGACTCTTTATTGAGATAGCCATCTGGATTGATCCCTGCGGGGATCATCTTGCTCCAGATGTCATCCGCATCGATCTTGATATGTTTCTTAAGCAGAAAAATAGCCTCCGTTTTATTTTTGCCCTTGATAAAAGCGTCGCGATAGTCCCGGACCCCTTTCAGGTAGGCGATCATGAATTTTTCCGCCAGATCAGGCCGTCCTTTTATGAATTGAGAGGAGTACAGGATGGCCGCGCTCTGTTGCTCGGGATAGACTTCGTTGACCCCCGCCACTTTGACCGCGATGCCTTTGGACTCGGCCTCGGTGAGATACGGTTCCAGTTGGATGGTCGCATCGAGATTCTTGCTCTCAAGGGCCGCGTTCATGGCCGCATAATCCATCTTTTCGAAAACCACGTCGTCCAAGCCCAATCCAGCGGTCTTTAAGAATTTATCGGCCGCGATCTGCTGGGAAACCCCGAACGCGGTCACCGCCATCTTAAAGCCCTTCAGATCGCCGAACGTTTTGTATCGCTTACTGTTGACATGGTCTTTCCTGACCAGCAATCCTATGTAATCGCATTCTTTGCTGACGCGTCCTTTATCCGCCACCAGTTTTATGCCAAACCCGCTGTTGATGGCATTCCACAATCCCGCGCTGATATTCCCCGCGCCGACATCGAGACTGCCATTTCCAAGCAAGGCGGTCATGGGCGCTCCTGAGCCTTTAAAATAGGTCAGATCCGCCTCGATCCCCTCTTTCTTAAAATATCCTTTTTCATAAGCAAGGAAAATGCCCGCGGAACTGACCACAGGAGAAACCCCGATCTTGACCTTAGCGCTTTCACCAGCGCCGGCGTTTGCCCCCGACACGCAAAGCGCCACACAAGCAGCCATCCCTGTGATCCATACTTTTTTCATTTCCGTTCCTCTTCTCTTTGTTTCTTGGATATGAAGGCGGTTACATTCTCGATCGTTTCCAGGTTTCCGGGATGAATATCGCCCTTCTTGATCTTGATATGAAACCGGGCCTCCAATGCATGGACAAAAGGGAAAATGCCGAAAGAATCCACGATCCCACGTAAAAAAAGCGACTCGCCGGCGGAAAAATCCACGGGGATCTTAATGCCGTGACTATTCTTTGCCAGGATGTCCCTGACCGCATTTTCGATTTCTTCCCGTGGCATGGATTCTATAGGTCCTGGTTGATATTGAGCAATCCTTTTTCTAACAATTGGCGGAAAAGTTCTTGAGCGATAACTTCATGCCCATATTCACTGGGATGACAACGGTCCGTCGCAAAAAGAGAATTTTTATTTCCCTCCAACACACTTTCCAGGCTCAGATAATAAGTCTCCGGATGTTGCCGGCGAAAACCTGCTAATACAAATTCCGTTTGTTTGTCATTCGAGCCCATTGAAAAGTTGAGCTGCGGAATGAAAACCACCTTGATCCCCTTTTCTTTGCATGATGTTATCAGCTTCTCAAAAAAAGAGTGCGGGTTCTCAACCAATGTCCCTTGATCACCGGAGCGCCATTCGTTCAGAAACTTTTTCCTGATGTTTTCCACAGCCATGAATAAATAACTTCTACATAAAAAGTCATACACATACACGATCTCTTTGACCGGCTCTTTAAATTCAAGGGCGGCATACAATAACCGGTTGTTCTTGATCCAGTCGGAATTCTTTTCCATGACCCTCTTGGCTCGCTGATAAAAAGCATAATCCTTCGCGAACTGTGCTTGGATGTCCCCATTTTCAAAGGAGACCAGCAGGCCATAAAACAATATGAGGTCAGGATGTATTTTGTCCAATATATCTTTTAAATATAGGACCAGTTCCGGGCTGTTAAAGTACGGGGCGTAGGGCGCGGCTAGAGGGATCACCATGTTTTTCTTTTTATTCCACGCATTCAATTTCTTTTCCAAAATCCACGGAAAAGCTTGGGCGCGGGAAGGGACTCCGAACTCAATGGGGGAAGATCCCACGCAGAGGATTCTCATAGCGTGTTCGGGGTTCGCCAACGGATAGGTGCTTGGAGGAAAGTGCCAATAGGACCTGATCGTGAGTTTTTTCGGATCGTTGAAGGTCCCGTAAAAATTAGTGGATATTTCGAATCGCCATTTAGGATTCAGCCGGGTGATGTCCAGAGCCGGATCATGAGGGTAGGCCATCCTTAAAAAGACTTCCAAGAAAAGCAGGGGGAAAACAAAAAAGAGCGATCTTTCGAAGAAGCGCCTTTCAGAACATCCCAGGGCGAAAAAGATCAGCGCTCCGAGAGAAAGAAACGCTTGCGAGATAAGCTTGTAAAAATAGAACCGGGTAAAATTAACGCTGAACAAAACTCTTTCCTTAGGATCGGAAATTTCCAGCTTGTTGAGCATCGCTTCTGTACTCCCCTTGGGGATGAACAAACCAAAGCTATAATGGACGGGCTCAGGACCCAGGGAGATCTTTTCCGCGAATGTTCCATTCATATAAACGAGGACTGTTTTTTCTATCAAATCGCATTTCAAACGCAAACGGAGGTTTTTGGATCGTTGGGGCCGTGCCATTCTGCATTGAGATGAGTCCGGGTACTTTGCCGTCGAGACATATGTTCCCTGACCCTGCCCCGTCTTATAATAAATTCCGGAGGACTTGCATTTTTCGGAGAAAATAAAGCTGTATCGATCGCAAAATCGCACTTCGACTCTTTGCTGGGCAAGCCGTGTCAGGCTGACTTGGATGTCATACTGGGGCAGGTCGCGAAGCTGACCTGCGTTCCCCGGATTATGATCTTCATATCCCCACACCTCGTTTAACGGATAGCGCGACCGCCACTGGTTTTCCATGGCCGGAATTTCTTTCTCATAGAAAAGGATCCAGGAAGCTGCGGCGATCATAAGAAGCAGAGAAAATACTGCGACGGGTAATTTGGTCTTGTGTAATATTTCCGCAAGGGATGCGGCTGAGATTTTTTTCATGATGTTAGTCAAGCGGTATCAAGCCGTGGTTCCGATCAATTTGTTATAAGAAACACCCGTTCGAGAAGTCCGTGAGTTGGCCGATCAAAGGGTCGGAGGCTTTTAGACCGCGGGCAGGGTGAAAAAGAAAGTTGAGCCCGNNCGCCCCGGATTTCCCCGCCGCGTTATCTTGAGCGTTTGGCGCAGGGCCGGTTGAAGATTCGACCCAAATACGCCCGCCGTAACGTTCCACGATCTTCTGGCAAGTCGCCAGGCCGATCCCCGACCCCGGATATTTCTGCCGCGTCGCCAATTTTTCGAACATGAGAAAAATGCGCTCCCGGAATGCTTCGGGGATCCCGATCCCGTTGTCTTGGATCGAAAAAAGCCATTCTTTCCTTTTGCGGACGGCCGAGATATGGATGCGCGGTTCTTCTTCGCAGTATTTCAGCGCATTGCCGATCAGGTTCTGGAAAAGCAATCCCGCAAGGCCTGGATCGATCGATACGGCCGGTAAGGGATCGCAGATCACTTCCGCTTTCTTTTGGAGTATCAAAAAATGAAGGTCCTTGAGCACTTCCTTGACGACTTTCTCCAATGCCAAGGGAGACTGGAAGGTTTCGGGTTTTTTGACAGTAGCGTAATTCAAAAGCGCTTTAATAAAAACGATCATCCGCTTCGCGGTGGCGATAATACGCTCCGTAAAATCTTTCGTCGTCTCATCGCCTGAATCCTGATATTTGTCCCTTAAAAGCTCTGCGAAACCCAGAATGGTCGCCAAAGGGGATTGCAGATCGTGGGCCGCTTTTGAAGCGAACAATTCGAGCTCGCGATTGGAGCGGATAAGTTCGTTGGATATGATTTGAAGCTTTTCTTCCTTGTCCCGGAGAATGCCGGTCATCATGCAGACGACTGCGAATGTGAGGGCGCGGACAATGGCATTCGTGAATAAAAAAGGTAAATGCCGCTGGGCAATAGACCACAGGATCGATGACAGGACCACCATGAGCCAACCCGCCCGGTTCCCCCAATACCAAGCCACGGCCATGATGGAGGGGATATAAAAAATATAAAAGGCAATCTCGTCGCCGGTGATCACATCCAAATAAAAAACAAGAAGTGTGGCGCAAAGGATAAGGAGGCCCTCAATAATTTCCAGGACCTTGCCTTTTTCAGGAAGACTCTTTTGAGAAATGATCTTCATTGAGGGATAGTATAAACTCGAGTCTCAAACTGTCAACGCGCATCCCGTTTCAAGCTGTTATTTTTTTGGGATGTATCACAACTCAGATTGCATCTTCCCCCCAGCTCCGGTCTCTTGCTATAATCTCTCATGTCTTTGATCAGCGTCATCATCCCCACTTACAACCGAAAAACGGTTCTGCCCCGTGCGATCGACTCCGTTCTTGTGCAAAAGGGTGCGGATTTTGAACTTATCATCATCGATGATGGCTCCACGGACGATACGGAAGATATCGTCCGGAGGATTCGCACTTCGCACCTCGAGATTTGTAAAAACGATAAACCCAACGGGCCCCGAGTCTCGAGTCCCCAGTTTCGTTTTTTCCGTTCCGAAAAAAACAGCGGCCCCGCCGCCGCCCGGAACCTCGGGATCAAAGAAGCGAAGGGCGAATGGATCGCGTTCCTGGATTCGGATGACGAATGGAAACCCGGCAAGCTTAAAACTCAGTTGGAATTCTTCGGAAAAAATCCGGATCACCTCATCTGCCAAACTGAAGAGATCTGGGTTCGAAACGGCACGCGTGTCAACCCGATGAAGAAGCACAAAAAATCGGGCGGATGGATCTTTGAAAAATGCCTGCCGCTTTGCGTCGTAAGCCCGTCGGCCGTGATGATGCACCGGAAACTCTTCGATGATGTCGGGCTTTTTGATGAATCGCTTCCGGCGTGCGAGGATTATGACCTGTGGCTACGGATCGCCGCAAAACATCGGGTCGGCCTGATCGAAAAACCTTACCTTATTAAATATGGCGGCCATGCGGACCAGCGCTCCCGGGAATTCCCTGCCATGGACCGTTTTCGCATCCAGTCTCTCGCCAAGATTCTCTCGCAGAACATCCTCACCTCAGAACAGGCTTCTGCCGCGCGGCAAATATTGGAGGAAAAATCGAGGATCTTTATGGCGGGTGCCTTAAAACGCGGGAAAGAGAAGGAAGCGGAAGAAATCCAAAAGCTTGCGCAAAGCGTAACGGTCCAAGCTCAACGATCAAGTTAGGTTTTTGCGTTGTCCGTTACGCGTTGCGCTAGAACTTGTTGAAGATCCACCCCAGCAACATCACCTGCGGCAGCGTCACCGCAAACATCCAAAGTGCCGTGCGGCGTCCGATGTTTTTCCAGACCAGCGCGATCTGTGTAAAATTCGTCACCACGCCCGCCATCAGGAACGCAAACGCGTTCCCGAATGCTCCGGTCTGCCGGTAGATCTCGAAGGCCAACGGTGCGGTTCCTTGAGAACACACCTCGATCACGGTCGCCATCCCGAGCGTCACGAACAATCCCAAGAGTGTCGGCCCGAGGTATTGATGAAAAATATGCGGCGGCACGAACGCCGAGATCAGGCCGGCCAAGACCATTCCGATGAGGATCCATATGAGGATCATATCGATCAGATTGCGGATCCCCGTCCAAACTCCGCGAATATCCGCGCCCACGGCCTCCCGGGTCCAACGGTAATTCCGGAACTTTTCGGTCACATCTTTCAGAATGGAGAAATCTTGGTCGACCGTAACGGAGTTCAGATTTTTTTCGATCTTCCCAAAATGTTCGAGTCCCTGCAGGATCAGCCCGGTGTTCAGCGCGATCAAAAGCGCGCCGCCCACGATCAGCAGTGCCTTCCATCCGAAAAACCCGAACAAGAGGATCGTGATTGGAAGGTTGGCCCACGGACTCGCTAAAAGGAAACTGACGACGGCGGGACCGGAGGCGCCTTTTTTATGGACTTCCATGGAAATAGCAAGAACCCCGTGGCAACAAGCGCTCATGAGGAATCCTAACCCCACGGAATAAAGGATCGTGCGCTTTTTCGGAACCGCGAGATGCTTGGAGATATATTCCTCGGCCACAAAATGGTCGATCAATCCCCCAAGCAGGAACCCGATGATAACCGGCAGGAACACCATGTGCGCATAATGCATGAAAGAGTCGTAAAAGGGACGGAGCTTGGGAAAAAAGAACGACGCACTGAGCAATGCACCTGTCAAACAAGCGATAAGAAAAAGCCCCGTCTTATACCAGGGCTTTTTCTTACTGCTTGCTGAACAGCAGGTCGGGAGCTTGGGGCTCTCGCTTCCGCAGCAATGCGTCGTTGTGTTCATTGAATACCGCCTTACCCCATTTTCTTTTTCATGCCCGCGGCCGCTTTCGAAGTACCGCCAGCCGCTTCCTGCTTCTCCATCTTGGCGATATATTTTGCAGGATCGCTCAAGAACGGCTTCTTGCACATCGGACAGCAAAGACCGTAACTCTTTCCTTGATAAACCACAAAGTCGCTCCCGGACACCGCTTCGCCTGAAACGGGACAATACTTGTTACCGACTTTCACCGCATTGTCCCCGGCTTTGACCATGGCAGCGAAAGCAGGCAATGCCACGACCGGTATGGCCAGTGCCAGGATGATGAATAACGCTATTGTTTTTTTCATGGTGGAGTCTCCTATGTTTGAGCGGACGGTATCCAAGCCGCTTTTCCTTGTTTCATTTCAAATCGCCATTTCCAGATAAAGTAAATGACGGGATACACTAATAATTCCAGGATAAAGGAAGTCGCGAGCCCGCCGATCATCGGCGCCGCGATGCGTTTCATGGCGTCTGAACCCGCGCCGGAAGCCCACATAATGGGTAAAAGGCCCATGAATGCGGCCATGACGGTCATCATCTTGGGCCGCACGCGCTTGACTGCGCCGTGGATGATCGCTTCCTCAAGGTCTTGTTCCGTACGCATTTTCTTTTTATCAACGGCCTCGTGATACGCAAGATCAAGGAAAAGGAGCATGAACACGCCCGTTTCCGCGTCCAGTCCCATCAGTGCGATCATCCCGACCCAGACCGCGATCGAAACATGATAGCCCAGAACCCACAAAAGCCAGATGGCGCCCACCAAAGAGAAAGGAACCGCCAGAAACACGATACCGGTCTTGACCGCGGATTTCGTGTTCATGTAAAGTAAAAGACAGATCAGGAAAAGCGTGAGCGGTAAAACTACCTTAAGCCGCTCCTTCACGCGGATCATGTTCTCGTATTGTCCGCTCCAAATGAGCGTATACCCTTGCGGCAATTTCAGTTCGCGCGCCACGATCTTTTTTGCCTCAGCGACATAACTTCCGATATCGCGACCGGCCATGTCCACGTACACGTAGCCCGCAAGCTGGCCGTTTTCGTTACGGATCATCGCGGGGCCCGAAACCTTGCGAACGTCCGCGAGCTCCGCGATCGGGATCTGCTGTCCCGCGGCCGTGGGGACAAGCACGCGCTTCAGCTTTTCAACATCATCGCGGAATTCTCTCGCATAGCGCACGTTGACGGGATATCGCCCCTGGCCTTCGATCGTGGTCGTGACATTCTCCCCGCCGATGGCGGAATTGATGACCGCCTGAACATCCGCCTCTGAAAGCCCGTAACGTGCCAGGGCTTCGCGTCTGATATCAAAGTCCAGGAAATACCCGCCCGTGACCCGCTCCGCGTAAATGCTCCGCGTTCCTTTCACGTCCTTCAGGATCATCTCAAGATGCGTTCCAAGCTCTTCGATCTTTTTGATGTCCGACCCAAGCACTTTGATCCCGATCGGCGTGCGGACGCCGGTCGAGAGCATGTCGATCCTGTTCTTGATCGGCATGGTCCAGGCGTTCGTCGTGCCGGGGATCTTCAGAGCTTCGTCCAGTTTTTGAACGAGTGCCTCGCGCGAGATATGTTCCGGCCAGATCCTCTGAAGCGGTCCTCTGAACCATCCCGGGACCCATGAGGAATACCACCGTTCTTTCCGGCTCCATTCTTTTTCCGGCTTCAAAAGCACTACAGTCTCCATCATGGAAAAGGGCGCGGGGTCCGTGGAACTTTCCATCCGCCCCGCCTTGCCGAACACGCGGCCGACCTCCGGGAATGACTTCAGGATCCGGTCCTGCGTTTGCAGAAGCGATTGCGCCTCGGTCACCGAGATCCCCGGCAATGTCGTCGGCATATAAAGGAGGTTCTGTTCCCAAAGCGGCGGCATGAATTCGGAGCCCAATTTGAAATAAACCGGAATGGCGGTCAGGACGAGAACAAGGGCCGTGATCAAGGTCGCCTTCGAGTGCTTCAGGACAAAACGGCACGCCGGTTCATAGATCTTAAAAAGCACTCTGCTGATCGGATGTTTTTCTTCCGGATAATAAGTCCCGACCGCAAGGGTCGTCGTCGCATGGGAAATGCCTTCTTCGACCTTCTTAGGGAAAAATGGCAATTTGAATTTGATAGGGTCCATTCGAGCGAAAAGCATCCGTAGCGCGGGATCGAGAGTCACGGCCAGGACCGCGGCCGCCGCCATGGCAAGGGTTTTGGCCCACGCGAGCGGCCTGAAAAGCCGGCCCTCTTGATCTAAAAGCGTGAACACCGGCAGGAACGATACCGCGACCACAAGCAGCGAAAAGAACACCGCCGGGCCGACTTCCTTCAAGGCCTGAAGCCGGACCAGATGAAAATCCCCTTTGCGCCCGCCCTCGATCCATTGCTCAAGACGCTTATAGGCGTTCTCCACCTCCACGATCGCGCCGTCCACCAGCACACCGATCGAGATCGCGATACCGGAAAGTGACATGATGTTGGAGGTCAGATGCATTTGGTGGAGAAAAATAAATGAAAGCAGGACCGAGATCGGGATCGTCACGATCGGCACGATCGCGGAAGGAAAATGCCAGAGGAAAAGCAGGATCACAAAGCTCACGATCAGCATTTCTTCGAAAAGCTGATGTTTCAAAGTGTCGATCGCGTTCAGGATCAGTTCCGAACGGTCATAGGTGACTTCCAGTTGCACGCCAGGAGGGAAAGAGGGTTTCAGTTCCTCGATCCGAGCTTTCACGCGCTTGATCACGTTCAAGGCATTCTCGCCGGAACGCATCACCACCGTGCCGGAAACCACATCCCCTTCCCCGTTCAGATCCGCAATGCCCCGGCGGATGTCCGGACCGATAACCACGGTGCCGAGATTTTTTATAAGAACGGGAGTTCCTTTGGGATCGGCGCTGACAACGATATTCTCAAAATCCTGGACGGTCTTCGCGTAACCCCGGCCGCGCACCATGTATTCCGCGCCGGAAAATTCCAGCACCCGGCCGCCGGTTTCCTGATTGCCGCTCCGGACCGCCTCCATGACTTTGGTGATCGGGATGTTGTAAGCAAGAAGTTTGTTCGGGTCGACCGTGATCTGGTACTGTTTGATGAAGCCGCCGAGCGAGGCGACTTCCGCGACACCGGGAACGCTTTGCAAGTGATAACGCAGGAACCAATCCTGAAAACTCCTAAGCTCCTGAAGATCATGTTTGCCGGTCTTATCCACCAGCGCATATTGAAAGACCCAGCCTACCCCGGTGGCGTCCGGCCCAAGCTCGGTTTGAACGCCTTGCGGGAGCCGCGGAATGATCTTACTTAGGTATTCCAATGTCCGGCTACGCGCCCAGTAAAGATCGGTCCCGTCCTTAAAGATTACGTAAACATAGGAAAACCCAAAATCCGAGAACCCGCGGACCGCTTTCACGTTCGGAGCGCCGAGCATGGCCGTCACGATTGGGTAGGTCACCTGGTCTTCCAGGATGTCCGGACTCCGGTCCCATTTGGAATAGATGATGACCTGTGTGTCGGAAAGATCGGGAATGGCGTCGAGCGGGATATTCTGGATCGACCAGACTGCCACAACGATCGCGACGGCGGTCAGGACAAAAATGAGAAGTTTGTTATGGGCCGAAAACCCGATCAGCTTTTCGATCCATCCGCCCTGCCGTAATTGAGGAGAAGCATGCTGCTCATCCGCCATGGATATGTCCTTCGCCTCCGCCGCCGCTGACACCCTCAAGAGCTGACCGGAGCCGGCTTTCGGAATCGATCAAGAAATTGCCGCTTGTGACGACCTGCTCTCCCTCCATAAGTCCGCTTTTAACCTGATAAAAATGGTCGGCCTTCGCGCCAAGGACCACTTCGCGGGGATCGAAAATGTTATTTTCTCTGGCTACAAAAACGATGTTCTTTTCTCCGGTCGCAAACACCGCTTCCTCCGGCACCGCGAGCTGCTCCCCGAGGTCCGCCTTCAGGGCCGCATTCACGTACATTTCGGGTTTCAAAATACCATCCGGATTTTCAAGCTGCGCACGAACACGGATGGAACGGGTCACAGGATCCACCACGGAATCGAGAGATCGCACGATGCCCTGGAATTTTTTATCGGAAATGGCCGGCACATCGACTTCCACAGTATCTCCCTCGCGCACAAAAGGCATTTCATATTCAAAGATGGGGGCATAGAGCCAGACTTTGCCGCCCGCATCAGAGTAAAGAAGCGACCGGTCGGGCTTGCCCGCCTTTTCGACCTCCTGAACGATCGCGTCGCTTAAGCCCAGGAGCCGCAGTTTGATCTTCGCGGAATCCACGAGCTTCGCGGCCTGTCCCCTGATCTCCGGATCCGCGGTTTCCGCTTTCTTCAAGGCTTGCGCGGCCTGGAGGTATTCTTCTTCGGCCTGATAAAGTTCGGGATCATACGCGATGCGGCCGCTGGAGCGGATCGTTTTTGTCAATGCCATTTTTCGGACCGGCGCGGTTTTGACACCGATCACCTGTTGTTTTCCTGTGCCGAGCTGCAGAGATGCATAGCCTTGTGGAAATGCATCCTTGATGATCACTCCGAGATCTTCTCCGCACATAGGACACTTTCCGAGTCGCGCGAATTCCGGCGTCATCGCGATCATGCAAGTTCCCTTTTTGCATTTATGAAGCAGGCAGATCTCGCCCGGTTTCATGGCCACAAGCTGCGCGACCGTAAAGACTTTCGGAGCGGCGGCTTGTCCCGCCTGTCCCGGCATGGCCATCCCGGACATGGCTGCGGAAGAAGCCTTTTCCCGCTTCACGAGCGTCATATTGCAGATCGGGCAATTGCCCGGCCTGTCCGACGTGTAATTCGGATGCATTGGACAGTAATAAATTGCTTTTTCGGCATGCTGGGTCACGTGAACTGAAAGATGTCCCAAAGATCGAAATGCCATGGCGCCCGCTACGATCACGATCGTAAGCAGAACAGCTATAGATAAAAAACGATTCCGTTTGATCATGGCTGTAACTCCGATTTTTGACCATTCAGATCTAGACCGGTCGCCCAAGAAAGATCGGCATAAGATTTGAGTGCTTCGGCGTGAAACTGAACTTCCGAAAGTTTGGCGTTGAGATAAACACGTTCGCTATCCAGAAGATCGAGAAAACTGCTTTTGCTGGTCTCGTATCCTGCTTGGTCCGCAGAAAGCGCGAGTTTCGCTTGAGGCGTGATGGCTGTCTCATAAAGGTCCGCGATCTTCGAGGCGGTCTCGAAACGGTGATAGGCGTCCTTCACTTCAAAAAAGGTCTGGTTCTTCGCCGCGATCAATTTTGCTTGCCCGGCTTCCTCGAGTTTTTGCGCTTCCTGGATCTCCGGAATCATACGGTTCTGCCAAAGCGGAATATTGAATCTCAGGGGGAACATCCAAGTATCCCGGCCGTCATGGGCCTCCGCGGTCGAGCCTTTCCCGACCCGGGTATATTCAAATCCGACGTTCACATCCGGAAGATACGCCAGCTGCGCCAAGCGTTTTGAATAATGGGTTTTTGAGGCCATCGCCTCCGCTTCTTTGATCTCCTGCCGGTGTTGAACGGCCAGATTGATCAATTCGATAAGCGATCGATCCAGGGCAGGCTTGGAAGGAAGCGTTGCTTTCCCGACCGGCGTCAGGGGATCCTGATCCAACAGCGCGTTCATCTGCGCCGCAACGCTTTCACGCTGCTGCTGAAGCGTGTAAAATTTCTCAAGGTTCATGGAAAATTCCGTTTCGGCCTTTGCGACATCGCGTTGAGTTCCCGAAAGATTGGAATACCTCGCCTGAGCCACTCCTTCGATCTTTTTCAGGAGTTCCTTCACTTCTGCAAGCGTATCCAGGGAAGCATCTATATAGTAGAGCTGATAATAGAGCTGGGTGAGTTTATTCGTGATGTCCCGTTCCATGGCAAAAAAACGAGCGCGGATAGCTTCGGCTTCCGCTTGGGTGGCTTTTCTTTTCTCCCAAAGCTTGGCCGGAAACGGAACTTCCTGAGAGATCCCAAAACGGTTCTTCTCGGGTCCTGTTCGGGTCTCGACCATGGAACCCATGATGTCATAGCCCCCCACGGGATCCGGCAACGCCCATGAGGCCATAATGGCTTTCCGGGAGGCAAGCCACTCGGCCTTGGCCGCGGCGATCTCGGGATTTTTTTCAAGCGCCTGTTGGATCAGGTCTTGCAGATGCAGGATTTGAAGAGCTTGAGGTTTTTCTTCCGCAAGGGCGAAGCGCACTGAAAGGAGCGGAAGGGTTAGGATCAGGATCGCTACGAGTATTTTTTTCATCGCGTGGCCCTCTTTTGAGGTTTCATTCTACCCCTGCCGGCTTTGATTAAAAATTCATTTCTTAATACGTTCGAGCAGCTCATAGATCTCCTGGATTTTCTGGTTCTTTTCCGCCATGCCTTTTTCCGTAAAAGCGGTCTTCACGCAGGCATTCAAATGATCTTTGAGGATCTTTGATTCCACGTTCCGGAGCGCCCCGACGGCCGCGCCGATCGCATAGAGAATATCCACACAGTAGCGACGATCCTCGATCATCTTATGAACTCCGCGGATCTGTCCCTCGATCCTCCGGAGCGATACCAATTTGTCCTGATGGTCCATACCCTTCTTCATGCTTGGATGATAACATACCCCATGGGGGTATGTCAACCATCGCGGCTGAAGCAGTCGGGCCACGTATCACGATACACGCACCACGCCCGGCATTTTGAGGCTCGTGGATCTTGGCTCGTAGCCCAATGTTTCACACGTTTCTCGTTCCCCTTTCGGTGGTTTTTGAATACAATATCGCCCACCATGAACCTTCTAGCCATTGAGACTTCCGGCCCGGTCCTGAGCGTTGCGATCAAAAAAAGCGGCGCCAAGCTCCGCCATGCGACCGTCGAAGGCTACATGAAACACGCCGAGAACCTTCTCCCCGTGATCGACCGGCTTCTAAAAAAAGAAAAGCTGAAGATCCGGGACATCGATACCTTTCTGATTGGTCGCGGGCCCGGATCTTTCACGGGACTTCGCATCGGCTTCGCCACGCTCAAGGGATTTCTCGCGACCCAACCCAGGCCTTGTTATGGCGCTCTTTCTCTTGATCTGATCGCGGCCGGGATGAAACCCAAAAAACACATAAATCTCACGGTATGTTTGGATGCAAGACGTGGTAAACTCTACAGTCGTTCGTACCGTTATTATAAGGAAGGATGGAGTCCACGTGGGCCGTCCCGTGTCCTCCCCATCGACAAGATAGTCTCCGGACTTCCGGCGGGAAGTTGGATTGCAGGCGACGGGGTCAAAAAATTCGATGCGAGGGGATGGGGTGTAGCGCCGGAAAAGAGTTGGCACCCGAAGGCCTCCGCCTTGATCGCGTTATTTGAAACGAAAAACCAGCTTCTTAAGAAGCTCGCGACCCCGAAAGAATTATTACCCGTTTACTTACGAAGTTCTGAAGCGGAAGAAAGACTAAAGGACAAAAAACATGCCCGCCCTTGCTTTTAATTTTATTTCAAGAATGGTTGGCAAGGACTGTCCCAATACCTATCAATTTCAACGAGGTTGAAATTGGGGCAGCCCAAACTGCCGTCTTGAAAAAGAAATAAAAAGTTTGGGCTGTCATGATTTCAATTTTATTTTTTTAGTTAAGGAGAATCATGGCTGAGCTTATTCAAAAAAGATCCGGTATTCAGCATGGTTCGTGGATTGAGATCCGCGCGGACCGTCTTCTCAGGAATCTTCAGACCCTTCAAAAGGAATCCGGACAAACGGACGTTTTAGCGGTCGTTAAAGCGAATGCTTACGGCCACGGGCTCAAAGAGATCGTGAGCGTTCTTTCAGGAAAAGTCGCCTATTTCGGCGTCGCTACGCTTCGGGAAGCGCTGGCGCTAAAAGAGCATCATCCGCAAACCCCCGTTTTCCTGTTCGGGCATTTGTTCTCCCATGAACTCCCGGCGGCGCTCTTGGGTGGCATCACTTTGAGCGTTTCGAGTCTTGAAAAAGCAAGGGAGATCTCGGATCTGTCGGAAGACTTGGACCATAAGACTTCGGTCCATGTGAAGATCGACACGGGCATGGGCCGTATGGGGATCCCGGTCCACGAAGCCGCTGATTGTATAGAGGCCATGACAGAACTGAAGGGTCTCATGCTCGACGGCATCTATATGCATTTCCCGACCGCGGAAAAGAACGATACGTTCCGGAAAGCTCAAGTTCTGGCGTTCAAATCCCTCCTGCTGACGCTTGAGGAAAAGAACATCGTATTCCGTTTCCGTCATGCCAAAAACAGCGCCGCAACGCTGACCTTGAAGGATCCTTTTTTCAATATGATACGGCCGGGCCTCGCGCTCTACGGCGTTTACCCGGACCCCGCATTAAGAGGCGCGGCCCATTTTGAGCCGGTCCTTTCACTTAAAAGCCGCATCGTGCTTGTCAAAAAAGTCCGGGCCGGAGGATCGGTCGGTTATGGCCGGGAATTTATCTCCGAGCAAGATACCACGATCGCCGTATTACCTTTCGGATACAGTCACGGTTATCCTTACGCGGCATGGAAAAAAGCTTCCGTGCTTTTTCAAGGCAAGCGCTATCCTCTCGCGGGCAAAGTTTCGATGGATTATATCGCTGTAAACCTCGGGAATACCGAGGCCAAAGAAGGCGATACAGTCACGCTCATAGGAGAGGAGCAGGCTGAGTGTATCACGGCTGAAGATATCGCCGGCTGGGCCGGAACGATCCCCTATGAGGTCCTCACGCGCCTGAATTCCAATTTACCAAGAATTGTTATCCCGTAACCAGTCCGACAACCTCTGGGGTTGGGCTTAACCATTATCTATGATCCATTTCAAGATACGCCACGTCGCCGAGGTTACGTCAACCAATACTATGGTGCTGGAAGCGGCAAAACAGGGTGCTCTGGAAGGATTTGTGCTCGTCGCAGACCACCAAACCGCGGGACGCGGCAGACCTGGGCGGCAATGGCTTTCTCCCCCGGGAAAGAATCTTCTTTGTTCGATCCTTCTCAGACCGCCGCTTAGTCCGGCACAGGCCCCGATATTCACCCAGATCGCTTGCCGGGTGGTTGCCAAGGTCTTAAGAGAGAATTATGATATCACCTCAGAATTCAAGCGGCCTAACGATGTCATGGTGGGTTCTCAGAAGATCTGTGGTACTTTAGTGGAGGCTTTTTCCTCCCAGTCGAAGCTGGAGGCTGTCGTCATCGGCATCGGACTGAATGTGAACGCGGAAGCCTCAGAACTTCCTCCCGAGGGGATTTCCATGAAGATTCTGAAGAATATCGAGTACTCAATCGATGAGGTGCTCGGACATCTTCTGAATGAATTTGGCCATAAGTGTAGTGAATTATATAAAAATACGATGATATAGCTATCACCGTCCTATAATTATCAACTTTTTGGCATTAGGTGGTAAATCGAATTATTTTTACTATCACGGTGATTATAGGCTTTACGGGAGGTTTGGGGATATGATCAAACGGATATTGGCTATTGATGTCGGGAATACGGCTGCTACGGTTGGATTTTATCAAGCTGGACGATTGTTGTGTTTTAAATCAATGAAATATGGCGACATCCCAAAATTCGCCATTAAACTGAACAAAAGTGGTAAAAATAGTCATTTAGATGTCATTATAAGCTCTGTCTTCCCTAAAATTACTTGTTTTTTAAAATATAAATTATGTTATATTAAAGGTGTGCGTATCTGCACAGTTGGTGGAAATTTACCTATAAAAATACGCCATAAATATAGTAATTACAACATCTTAGGGATTGATAGGAAGGTCAATATCTATGGTGCTGTCCGGATGTACCGCCTCCCCCTGCTCGTGATTGATTATGGAACGGCCATTACTTTCGATTATATTGACCCAAAAGGGGTCTTCCGAGGAGGAATGATCATCCCGGGGCCCGAGACATCCTATAGAGCACTTGGTCAGAAAGCTGCCTTGCTTCCTAAGGGACTTCCTCTTCCGAAAAAGGCAAAATCTTTCCTCGGGAGGAGCACTCGTGAATGCATGGAATCGGGGATCCTTGAAGGCTATGGGGCAATGACCGATGAGTTGATCCTGAGGTTCCGGAAGCGTTATGGAAAAAACCTGCGGGTCTTGGCCACGGGCGGTTTTGCCGGGGTGCTGACGCCCCACACAACGCGCATCGATATCATCGACCCTAAACACTCCGTCAAGTCCCTCCTCGCCCTTTGGAGGGAGCACTACGAACAATAGCATTCCCTCCCCACCTCCGAAAAGGTCAAATGCGCACTTCGAAGATGAAGGTTGGGAAAAATTCTACTTGATTTTCTTGGCCTGCCGAATAGAATAACGCCTCGCTTGGCACTCTGGATTGTGGAGTGCTAGCGCCTCGAATTGAATCTACTTATTAAAACGATTCGCCATTCCGAGGTTTGTCATCCCTGAAAGTTTTCGTCGCACTGGCTCTCATTAGAGCTTTAATGAAAGCGAGTGCAGCACTGAACTTCTTATGAAGCTTTGCAGGTTGTTCAGTGCGGGGATCTATTTCCTAAGCTTTCGCTTTCGCGGGAATGACAGGAATACAAACTTTAAATGACGATCAAAAACGGAGGAAGTACAACATGGCAAAGCAACTTCTTTTCAGTGAAGAAGCGCGCCGGGCGATCCTGCATGGCGTGGATCAACTCGCGAACGCAGTCAAGGTCACTCTCGGCCCCAAAGGCCGTAACGTGGTCCTTGAAAAGAAATTCGGCTCCCCTACGGTCACAAAGGACGGCGTTTCAGTGGCTAAGGAGATCGAACTGGAAGACCCCTATGAAAATATGGGCGCTCAGATGGTCAAAGAAGTCGCGTCCAAGACCTCCGATGTGGCCGGCGATGGCACCACGACCGCAACGATCCTCGCCCAGGCGATCTTCCGTGAAGGCCTGAAGAACGTCACGGCGGGAGCGAACCCAATGGCTCTCAAACGCGGTATCGATAAAGCGGTGGAAGCCATCGTGGCCGAACTCGACAAGGTTGCAAAACCCATCGGCAAGGATAAAAAAGAGATCGCTCAGATCGCCTCGATCGCTGCGAACTCTGACACCACGATCGGCGATCATATCGCCGAAGCCATGGACAAAGTCGGCAAAGACGGCGTCATCACGGTCGAAGAAGCCAAAACCACTGCCACGACGCTGGATGTGGTCGAAGGGATGCAGTTCGACCAGGGTTATCTCTCCCCGTATTTCGTCACGGACACCGAGCGCATGGAAGTTGTGCTCGAAGAGCCGTTCATCCTCATCAATGAGAAAAAGATCTCCTCGGTCAAGGATATGCTTCCGATCCTCGAAGCCGCGTCCAAGGCCGGAAAACCCCTCATCATCATCGCCGAAGAAGTGGACGGTGAAGCGCTCGCGACGCTTGTGGTCAACAAGATCCGCGGCACGCTCGCCGTTTGCGCGGTGAAAGCCCCGGGATACGGCGATCGCCGCAAGGCCATGCTGGAGGATATCGCGATCCTTACCGGCGGCAAAGCGATCACCGAAGACCTCGGGATCAAGCTTGAGAACGTCACCCTAAAAGACCTCGGTCGCGCGAAACGCGTGACCGTAGACAAAGAAAAAAGCACGATCATCGAAGGCGCCGGAAAAAGCGCGGATATCACCAGCCGCATCGGCCAGATCAAAAAACAGATCGAGGATACGGACTCCGACTATGATAAAGAAAAGCTGCAAGAGCGCCTCGCAAAACTCGCGGGCGGTGTGGCGGTCATTCATGTCGGTGCCGCGACCGAGACTGAAATGAAGGAAAAGAAAGCCCGTGTCGAAGACGCGCTTCACGCAACCCGTGCGGCCGTGGAAGAAGGTATTGTCCCTGGCGGCGGTGTGGCGTTACTGCGCGCCGGCCTCGTGCTCGACGGCCTCAAGCTCAAGGGCGATGAGAAGATTGGTGCGGAGATCATTCGCCGCGCGCTTGAAGAACCGCTCCGTCAGCTGGCCTTTAATGCCGGCGAGGAAGGTTCCGTCGTCGTCCAACGCGTCATGTCCGAAAAGGGCAATATCGGGTACAACGCCGAGACCGGCAATTTCGAGAACCTGGTCGAAGCCGGCGTGATCGACCCCAAAAAAGTCACCCGTAGCGCGCTTCAGAACGCGGCAAGCGTCTCCGGTCTCCTTCTCACCACTGAGACCCTCATCACGGATCTTCCCGAAGAGGAAAAACCCGGCATGGGAATGCCTCCGGGAGGTATGGGCGGCGGCATGGGCGGGATGGGTGGCATGGGCGGAATGAGCGACTATTAAACAACCCTGTTAGGAACACATCACTAATAAAAAAGGAGATCCAAACATGAAAGTTAGACCGTTAGCAGACAGAGTGCTCGTGGAAGTTCTTGAAGCAGAAGCGAAGACCAAGGGCGGCATCATCCTTCCGGACACCGCGAAAGAAGAAAAGACCGAAGGCAAGGTCATCGCGATCGGCTCCGGGAAAATGCTCGAATCCGGCAAGGTCCAGCCCATTGAAGTGAAAAAAGGCGATCGCGTGCTTTTCGGGAAATATTCCGGCGACGACATCTTGATCGATGGCGCGAAGCACAAGATCGTCAAAGAGAGCGAGATCCTCGCCGTTTACGAGAAGGAGTAACCCCATGGCAAAACTGATCTCCTATTCAGAAGAAGCTCGCCAGCGGATTAAACGCGGCGTCGACATCCTCGCAAGGGCTGTCAGCGTCACGCTCGGTCCCCGCGGCCGCAATGTTGTGATCGACAAGAAATTCGGTGCGCCGCTTGTCACCAAAGACGGCGTCACGGTCGCCAAAGAGATCGACCTCAAGGACCCGTATGAGAATATGGGCGCTCAGATGGTCCGCGAAGTCGCCGAAAAGACTTCGGATAACGCCGGGGATGGCACCACGACCGCGACGGTCCTGGCCCAGTCCATCGTTTCCGAAGGCTTGAAGAACGTTACCGCAGGCGCTAATCCCATGGCCCTGAAGCGCGGCATCGACAAGGCCTCCGCGAAGATCGTCGAAACGATCAAGAAAATGTCCAAGGCCGTAAAAGGCAAGGAAGACATCACCGCCGTCGGCGCGATCAGCGCCAATAATGACCAGTCGATCGGTCAGCTTTTGGCGGACGCTCTGGAAAAGGTCGGCAAAGAAGGCGTGATCACGGTCGAAGAGGCGAAGGGCCTTAAGACCGAGCTTGACGTGGTCGAGGGCATGCAATTCGACCGCGGCTATCTCTCGCCCTACTTCGTGACCGATGCCGAGCGGATGGAAGTCGTCCTCAAGGAACCTTACATCCTCCTTTATGAGAAGAAGATCGGTGCGGTGAAGGACCTCGTCCCGGTGCTTGAGAAAGTGGCACGCCTCGGGAAACCCCTCCTCATCATCTCCGAGGATATCGAGGGTGAAGCGCTCGCGACCCTGGTGGTCAACAAGATCCGTGGCGTGCTTCAGATCGCGGCCGTGAAGGCCCCCGGATTCGGGGACCGTCGTAAGGCCCTGATGGAAGACATCGCGATCATCACCAAAGGCAAATTCATCTCCGAGGACCTCGGCGTAAAGCTCGAGAACGTGGACCTTGATATGCTCGGCACGGCCCAGCGCGTGGTGATCGATAAGGACAACACCACGATCGTAGGAAGCGCGGGCACTCAGAAGGACATCAAGGGACGCTGCGAACAAATCAAGGCGGAAATTGAACGGTCCGATTCCGATTACGACAAAGAAAAGCTCCAGGAACGTCTCGCAAAACTTTCCGGCGGCGTGGCCGTCGTGAAGGTTGGCGCAGCGACGGAAGTGGAGATGAAGGAAATGAAGGCCCGCATCGAGGACGCGCTCCATGCGACCCGCGCGGCCATCGAAGAAGGCATCGTCCCGGGCGGCGGCGTGGCGCTTTTGCGATCCATTGCTTCACTCGACGACGTCAAAGTGTCGGGCGATGAGGCCACCGGCCTTCAAATCGTGCGCCGGGCACTTCAGGAACCCGCCCGCAAGATCGCCCACAACGCCGGCGTGGACGGTTCCGTCGTCGTGAAAAAGATCCTCGAAGGCAAGGGCAGTTTCGGGTTTAACGCTCAGACCTGCGAGTACAGTGACCTCGTCGAAGACAAGGTCATTGATCCCGCCAAGGTCGTTCGCATCGCGGTAGAGAACGCCTGTAGTATCGCGGGGCTCATCCTCACGACCGAATGTGTGATCGCGGATAAGCCGAAAGAAGTGAAGAACGAGGATAAGAAAAAATCCTCGAACTACTCGGGCAGTATCGAATAGTCTGAAGAGCAACCTAACAAAAAAGGGGGCAGGCGGTTAACGCTTGCCCCCTTTTTTATTGCCTCCCTGCCGATCAAGACAAGATCCGAAAACCAAGGACGGGAAAAGAACAACTTTTGGAGGAGGTTAACGCGACTTGCGGAAAGCGGCGGCGATATAGCCGCGGGAGCGGCCTCCCCGGCCGAAGCGACGGCCGCCGAAAGAGGCGACTTTGACCGGCTTGTGTTCGATGAAACTCTCGAGCTTCATTTCAGGATGTTCGGCAACGGGAAGCGCCATGCGCATGATCTTTTCGATGTCTTTGACGTCTTTTCCCTGCTCGGGCGTCGCGAACGAGATGGCATGCCCTTTGTCACCGATACGGCCCGTACGGCCGATGCGGTGAATGTAATTCTCTGAGTCATCCGGAAGATCGTAGTTGAGTACCAGCTCGATCCCCTTCACATCAATGCCACGCGCCGCAATATCGGTCGCCACAAGGATGCGGTATTTTCCTGACTTGAACCCTTCCAGCGCTTCCCGCCTTTGCGAAAGCGACCGGTCGGCATGGATCTCCGCGGCATTGTGCCCCATTTCACGGATCGCACGGGTGATCTTGTAAGCGCCGATCTTGGTCCTTGAAAAAATAAGGATGGTCCCGTGGTATTGCGCGAGCACCTTCTTCAGAAGATCTCTTTTGGATTCTTTTTTCACGACAAAGACTTCCTGAGTGATTTTTTCCGCCACGGTCCCTGATTTTGCGATCTCGATATGGACCGGCAATTTCATCTGGGACGCCGCAATCTTCATGATGGTATCCGGCATGGTCGCCGAGAAAAGCATGGTCTGGCGTTCCTTAGGCAACACGCGGATGATCTTCTGGATCTGCGGCGCGAAACCCATGTCCAGCATTCGGTCGGCCTCATCGAGCACGAGAATGCTGATCTCATTGAGGAATACGTAGCGCTGTTCCATGTGGTCGATCAGGCGACCCGGCGTGGCGATCAGAATGCGGGGATGCTGACGAAGCTCCTGGATCTGATTGTGCATGGAAGCGCCGCCGATCAGGACCGCGAATTTTATCTTGGGATCAAGCTTATGAATGCTTTGATGGACCTGATAGGCCAGTTCACGGGTCGGCACGAGGATCAACCCGCGGCCTTTGGTTTGCGTAAGACGCTGGATCATCGGGATCCCGAACGCGAGGGTTTTTCCGGTCCCCGTCTGCGCCACTCCGATCACGTCCTGCCCCGTAACGGCAAGAGGAATGGCCTTTTGCTGAATCGGCGTGGGCGACACGAATTTCATTCTTGTCAGCGTTTCCAAAATATGCGGGGCGATCCCCAATCCATAGAAAGTTGCCGGTGTTGGCTGAGCTAAAGAGGGTGTTGTATGAGGCATATTTTGCATTATAGAACGGATTCGGCCGAAATACGAGTTAATAAAGCGTCCGGCTTGAGGATCATCCCCCAAAAGGCAGAAAAAGAGCGATCGTCAGGACCGTGCCAATGGCGAAAAGCGCTATGGGGTTCGGCACAAAATAAGGGTAGACCATGAGGATCACACCGATCACCAGGGCCTTGAGATTCGCTTGTTTCTTTCCATAAATAAAGGCCGCGAAACCGATGCTCCCGAAAATGACCCCCGCCAAAATGTTAGCCGTATTCATGAGTCCATGATACCGCCCCAACCTTTTTTGGGATTTTTTTACCCAAGCAACTGGTGACTTCTCTCTTCTAAAATGCCCGTTTTGCAAACCTTGCTGAATTTGACGGCACTTTCCCGGACCGTTCTTTGCTGCGTCTTGTAATCCATACCGATCAGGCCGAACCTCGGGGCAAACCCTTTATCCCATTCAAAATTATCTAAAAGCGACCAGTAGAGATAACCCGTCACAGGAACACCTTGCTCCATGGCTTGATGCATCTGACGCAAGTGGCCGGCAATATACTCCCATCGCCTGGAGTCATCGGAGACGCAAACGCCGTTCTCTGTGATCATGACGGGCAAGTTGTATTTCTTGAGCTTGAGGAGAAGGTCGCTCAGCCCTTCCGGGTAAATGTCCCAGCCCAAAGAATTTTTTTCAACCGGGTGATGATTGTTTTTACAGACATCCGCCGCCAGATTGCGGAAGCCCCACTTCTCGAGCTCCACCAATTGCCTCGAATAGTAATTGACTCCGATAAAGTCCAGGGCTTGATGCCGCACGAACATATCGATATACCCGAGATTGAACCACTGGTGGCGCAAAAACGTGGCGAATCTGTTCTTGATGCTGGGCGTACACGGCACAAAGGCTTGCATGTGCTGAGCGATGCTGACGGAAGGTTTTGGAATATTCAGTTTCTTGTAGATCTTATGAATCAGGCGATAGGTCTTGATATGTGCTTCGGCTAAGCGATTTTTGATGGTCCACGCTTTCCAAAGTGACTTTTCCTGCGGCGGCCATACGCCAAGAATATAGGCGTGGGAAAAATAGATCGTCGGCTCGTTCACTGTGATCCAGTAACGGACATACGCTGCCAACGCGCGAACCATGAATTCCGAGTAGTGCAGGAAAGCCGCCACGGATTTTTTGTTTTCCCAGCCTCCGGAATCCGCGAGCCAGGCCGGATTGGTGAAATGGTGCAGTGTCACGACCGGCTCGATCCTCCGCGCTTTCAAAGCCAGGATCACATCGACATAATGCTTGAGCGCCTCTTCCGAGAATTTTCCCTCCTCGGGCTCGATGCGGCTCCATTCCACGGAAAGACGGTGGGCGTTATGACCCAGATCCTTCGCGAGTGCAAAATCGGATGCATAAAGATCATAGTGGCAGCACGCGAGACCGGAATTCTCCTTGCCGGTCTTTTTTTCCCAGCGCCACCAATCGGCATGGATATTGCCGCCTTCCACTTGATAGGCTGCCGTGGCCGCTCCCCAGAGAAAGTCTTTCGGAAATTGGATCATGGGGGCCCAAGTCTCCCGTTTCTTTTCATGAAGAGCGACTTGGACTGCCATGATTTCCAATTCGTTTTTTGAACAAAGTAAATCATGGCGAATTGTACCACAGGGAGACATGAGACGACAAACTGGAGACTGCGGCCTGTTGTCCGCATAGCGCTTGTCTCGCGACTGGGAACAGTATAAATTACAGCATGCATTCGCTGATCCGCCAGATCAAGAAAACTTATGGCATGGCTAAACCCCACGAGCGGAAAACCGTGCTCAATAATTTCGCCTCGCTTTCCGTGTTGCAAGCCATCACCTATCTCCTTCCGGTCCTGATCCTGCCTTACCTTTTCAGGGTCATCGGCCCGGAGAAATTCGGCCTGATCGCCTTCGCGCAAGCCTTCGTCCAATATTTTATGATCCTGACCGATTACGGGTTCAGCATCTCTGCCACCAAAGAGATTTCCCTTTGTCAGCATGACCGCACGGAAGTCAGCAAGGTCTTTTCATCGGTGATGACGGCCAAAATAGGCTTGGCGCTCGTGAGCCTCGTCCTGGTCAGCTGTGTTGTTTATTTTATTCCTAAGTTCAGGGATGATTGGATGGTCTATGTATTAAGTTTCGGCGCGGTGCTGGGGAACACGCTCTTTCCTGTCTGGTTCTTCCAGGGCACTGAAAAAATGAAATATATCGCGGACCTTAATATCGCGGGCGGGATCCTCACGGTCGTTCTTATTCTCTTTTCCGTCAGGGGGCCGCAAGACTATCTAATGGTACCGCTCATCATCTCGTCGGTGGGCCTGATCACCGGCCTTTGGGGGCAGTATATCGCTTTTAAACATTTGGGGATATCGTTCCGTTTTCCGGGATACACCAGTTTGCGGAACCAATTGACGGCGGGATGGGACATTTTCGTTTCGATCGTCGCGATCAACGCTTATACCACCACGCGTATTTTTGCCGTCGGGCTTCTCACCAATAATACGGTCACTGGATTTTATTCTATCGCCGAAAAATTCGCCGGTCTCTGCCAGACCTTTCCACTCTCCTCTTTTTCCCAGGCGCTTTTTCCGCGCCTGAGCAAGATATTCCATAGAAGCAAGGCCCGGGCGTTCGAATTTATGCAAAGGATCCAGCTGATCACGGTCACGATCTCGCTCCTCTGCCTGCCGCCTATCTTTGTTTTCGCGGATCCGATCATCCGCACGATCTTTGGCGGACATTATCCTGAGACCGTGCTCTCCTTCCGGCTTCTTCTCGTATCCGTCTTTTTTATCAGCTCCAACGCTTTCCGCGTGCAATTCCTGCTCGTCTGCGGCAAAACGCACATCTATTCCAGGATCCATGTGATCATGGCGATGATCGGTCTTCCGATGATCTTCCTCCTGATCGATTCTTTTTCTTATGTGGGAGCGGCGCTCGCGACGATCATGATCGAGGCGGGGATCTTCACCGTCACCTACGTGACCGTAAAACGGCTTAAGTTCTCTTAAATTAAGAAGGGGGTTCTATGCTGAAAACGATCGGGGTCATGGTCCTTGTGCTTCTGGGCATCTCTCAAGCGCCTGCCCATGCCAGCGACGCATTTGAAGTCAAAATACTGGTTTACAACGAGTCTGGCTACTACAACGGAATTTATTACGCGCCATCCAATAATATTATTAAAGCAAAGAACAATGGGCCTATCAAACCGTTAAAGGTAGCGGTAAAAAATATCAGTTCGAGAACTCAACGGTTGAATATAAGCCGGCGTTTGAATGCCGACGAAACAAGCCAGGGTCTCGATGCGATCTCTTTTGAAATGACCGATGAGCATGGAAATAAAAATGTCATTACAAAAAAGGTGGACACCATTCAATCCAGCTCCCAAGGATATAATTATCTCAATCCGGGAGAAACCAAGGAATTTGAGATCATCATGAGCGAACGCGAATGGAATAACGCCTTCAAGCTGGCAAAACAAGGTGCCACCAAAGTGAAGGCTCGCGCTTCGTATAAGAACGGCTCTGATGTGATCTACTCGGACTATTACACCATTCTGCGTGAGAGCTAAGAACGGTCACCGCTTCACGCGTTCCCATCCTTCCACGGGACCTTTGACCGGCTGAAAAAAAGGATGAGGGCGAATTTTTCCTTTGGAAACGATCAAGCGATATTGTCCGGGAGAACGCTTCTTCAGTTTCCGGCAAAGCCATTGGAACTCGTATTGCAGCTGCCCCCGCGTAACCCGGATCTTTCTTCTGGTCCTCATCGCTTTGATCTTCTTCAGATCAAAATCATACCCTCTCCTTTTCGCTTCTTTCCATACCGCCAGCAAATAACCGGCGATAGCTTTATGGGGACGGGGATGTTTTTTAAATCTCTCAAGCTGGGGATGATTTCTGTAGCCGGTCGTGTGGCCGCTTAACACCTTCTGGGCCAATAAAGCCTCGCGCCAAAGCGCCAAAAGCCCTTGCGTGTCTAAATATTGAGGATGCAAACTCCACAGGCGCAATCGGAGATCTCCTTGAAAGCATTTCATACAACCGGCTCATGACCTTGGGAGGAGAGGAAATCCTGATCCAGAAATTCGGCGTTACGCTTTGGCTAATAAGATATTGTTCTTAGAAATCGTGCTCAAGTTTCACTTTTGATCCGGTAAATTTAAGCTGGGTTATGTCCCCCTCATTGCTGCTTGTGCTTTTTTTCTCCTGAATGGTATGGGAACATCCCACGAGCAGTAGACCTGCCGAAAGAAACGCCAGGATCAACACCTTATCGTTATTTCTCACAAACCTTGCCTGAAAGTGTTTTGTGCGCCTCCGGCCTCATTCAGCAACCCTGGCATTGTATAAATGTCTGGCGATCATTTTCCGTATTCTGACATGATAACCATTTTTCCCGTTTGATCGTCATGATAACTCTATGAGACAAAAAAAGAGGGGGACGCGACCCCCTCTTTTTTTCAAATAAAAACACCTGCGACTACTTACCCCCGAGATCCACTCCGTTGTGCGGGATCACAAGATCCACAGGGATCGGAAAAGTGAGCAACTGGAAAACTCCCCCGAACGTATTCGATACACCATCGACGATCCCTTGCCCAACACCCGCCCAAATATTTTCGCCTTTACCGGCATACCGGTTGGGAGTCTCGAAGAGCTCCACCCAACCCAGAAGCGTGTTCGTTAAACCGAACTGAAGCTTGCCCCAGGTTTGGCGGGCATAACCTTTTTGTTCAGTCCACGGACTCGCGGGAAAAGCCACCGGTGCGAAAAACATGGAAAGTATCACCACAAAACTCATGATCTTCTTCATCGATTTTCTCCTTGCGGGTTAGAACCCCAAACTTCCGGATTCATCAAAATTTCAATCGCCTCAGTCATATTATCGGCTCATTCTAGTCGTCATATACTTGATTACAAAGAGAAAAGGCGATCTGTGTTTTGTCAAATAAGGGCAACCCTTGCCTGTTGGCCGAGAAACGGTCCTGGTTTTAAAAAGTTAAAACCGAACTGCGTGCCCAAGCCAAAAAACCAGCGGTATCGCAATGATATGAACGATCCACCATCCGGGTTTCAAAAATCGGAATTGATCCATATTGCCCCCTTTCATTTCCAGAGAATATTCCCCAAGGCATAAATAACCGCGACAGAAAAAAGATGCACCCACCACCATCCCATATGCGGGTAACGAAAGAAGTGTCCTTTCGGAGCCAAGTCCGTTTCAGACCTCAAAAACTCCAGATCGAATAACGCTTTCCCCAGCACGAATTTTGCCCACAAGACGGCAATGTCGGCAAGTGTCGTGGTAAGCAAAATGTTCGCCGGCGTGACCGGTCCCTGAAAATGAACGATCGAAAAATGAGCCATGGTGACCGTTCCGAGGATCACCGAAAATCCGTTGAGGACATAAGCCCAAGCGATCGTCCGCCGGTAACAAAAAAGGAACGGCACACAGAACACGCTGAGGATCCCTGAGATAAGAGGAATCAGGTTGTCCGCATCCTTGGCGGGAGGATGGATCCTAAGGTGCAGGCACCAACCACCAAACGCCAAGAAAAACAATCCGGTGATAAGGGCCGTCTTGACCATCATTTTTCGGCTCATGGTCCCTCCTTTATTGCCGAGCTTGAAAATAATTATACTCTCGTTAAATTCAGCTGAAAACAGACGTTCAAAAATCCCGGGCGGCTTGCTTCGCTTTCAGGATCGTCTCCCGCAGTTTCTTTTCCGCAAGCTCAAGCCCCATGTTCATGGGTTGGGCGATCAAAAAAGAGATGTCCGTAATGCCAACAAACCCAAAGAGGGTACGCAAGTAAGGCTCTTGAAGGTCGCTCGCCTGTGCCGGGCTTCCCGGACTGTAGTCGCCTCCGCGGCTTGCAGCCACAACCATTTTTTTATTCTTGGCCAGTCCTTCGACCCCGGAAGCCGTGTAACGGAAAAGATATTTCGGTTGGATGATCACGTCGAGGTAATGCTTGAGGGTGTAGGGAATGTTAAAATTCCACATTGGCACGCTCACAAGATAGGCGTCCGCCGCAAGGAACCGCGCGATCTCAGCCTCGATCTTCTTCCAGGCCTCTTTCGGTTTTCCGGAAAGCTCCTTGCCCGAAAGCAGCATATATTTTCCGGACACCTCTTCGATGGCAAGCTCCGGCAGTTTCGCGGTCGCGACATTCAGCTCATCGATAATACAACCGGGATATTTTTTTGAAAATTCGGCGAGAAAGGCCTTCGAAACCTTCAAAGTACTGGAATCATTCCCGCGCGGCGTAGCGATAATGTGTAAAAGTTTCTTCATCACGAAGAACCCCCCTTTCTATAAATAATAATCCGGATCGAGATGCGAAAACTCGGCATTTTCGACCCAAATCTCCGGCTTGGTGATGAACTCGATGATGTTCTCGACGATCCATTTGTGCCTTTTTTCTTCGTTGGCAACGGTAAAGAATATCCCTTTTTGATGCTCATCGGCTGACTGGTTGGCATAGCTCTCATAGACCGAAATGCTTTTTTTCTCGATGTCGAGCGCCCTGCGGTAGACCTCCGCCTGCGTCGTTTTCACTTGGATGCAGGCGTCGCTATCTTTCCAGCCATCGAAGATGTCTTTGATGTCCTGAAGCTCTGGGTTTTCTGCGACCGAGGCCGGTTTGCACGCTTTCAAAAGCTGAAAAATATGATAGTGCTTAAGTTCCTGGTCCGCGAGCCAGGTAAAAATATGTTTCATGCCCCGGTCCGGCGCTTCCAGCGCGAATTGCCGGTAAAGAGACTCCCCTTCCTGCTCCAGCGCCATCGCCTGATCGAAGATATTCATAGGTTTCTCCTTGGTTAAGACATCATGTCTTGAGTTTTTGGATCCGGCGGGCGATCGCTTCCGCGCGGACTTCGCGCTTCCATAAAGGAGTAGGATCCTCCTTGTAAGCCGGGATCTGTTCTTCAAAAACCGGTTTGTCCTCGCGGAGGTAAAAGATCCCCAATGGCATTTTTTCGGTCTCGATCGCTTTCCGGAACGCCTGGGGCCGGTCCTTGGGGTCATGGGACGCGTCCAGCAAATACGTGTGCTCCCGGAACCACGCGTAGGTGTTGATCTTATTGAAGGTCACGCAAGGCTGGAAAATATCCACAAGGGCATAGCCTTTGTGAAGGATCGCTTTTTTCAAGATCTCTTTGGCGTGGTCTCTGAATCCAATAAACACGCGGGCTACAAACGACGCATCGAGCGCGATAGCGACCGCCAAGGGGTTGAAAGGCTCGAGAATCACTCCTTCCACTTGCACCGGCGTTTTGAAACCCCGCTCACTGGTGGGAGATGCTTGTCCCTTGGTCAGACCGTAAACCATGTTGTTATGCACGATATTGGTGATATCGGGATTACGCCGGATCGTGTGCAGGAAATGATTCCCGCCTTCTCCATACATATCGCCGTCCCCGCTTTCCACGATCACGGTAAGTTCCCGGTTCGAGGCCTTCATGGCCACGGCCGGAGGCAGCGCCCGGCCGTGAAGTCCGTTGAAATAATGGCATTTCAGATATTGTGGCGCTTTCGCGGCCTGACCAATGCCGGAGACGAACACCAGTTTTTCGGGATCCGGCTTCAGATCGTTCAGGACCTCCTTCAGGGTGTTCAGGATGCCGAAGTTCCCGCAACCCGGGCACCAGGCCATATCGCATTCGAGATCAAAAGGTGTTTTTGCCATAGGGTTCTTAGATCTGCTCCACGAGTTCTTCGACTGAAAAAGGAAGGCCGTTAAACTTCAGCACTTTCCGGTGCACTTCAAAGCCGGTTTCACGGCGGATCAGTTTCGCCAGCTGTCCGGTCGCATTATTCTCGACCGAGATCACTTCGCGCGCCTTTTGAAAATAACGGGCGAGTCCCGGGGGAAAAGGATAAACCTGGGGAAAATAAAGATACGCCGTGTCCCGGGTCTTTTTCCGTTTCAGGGCCTCACAGATCAGAGGGTGGGTCGAGCCCCATCCCACCACCAATTTCTTATATTCCTCGTCTGCCCGATGGATCTCAGGCTCAAGGATCTCTCCGGTCAGAAGTTCCATTTTTTTGAGACGCTTCCGGACCATGGCCGTGCGGACTTCCATGTCTTCGGTGATGTAGCCGCCTGCGTCATGTTCGTCGCTGTCCACGCAGACGATCCCCTGCCCGAATCCCGGAATGCCCCGCGGAGAAATACCATCATGGGCCGGGGCATAGCGCTGATAGGCCTGTTCCGTTTGGACAAAATAATTCTTCGGCTTCGGCGGCATCGGGGAAAATTCCTTAAGGTTGTAATAGGAATCCAGAAGGTATTGGTCCGTCAGGATAAAAACAGGTACCTGGTATTTATCCGCAAGATAAAAAGCATGAGACGCGCAGAAGAAAGCGTCCTGGAGAGTGCCGGGCGTCAAAATAACGCGGGGAAACTCTCCGTGTCCGGCGTGAAGCGCAAATTCAAGGTCTCCCTGTTCAGTTCTCGTTGGAAGCCCCGTCGCGGGACCGGGCCGTTGGGCTAAGTGAATGACCATCGGCGACTCGATCGCTCCCGCGAGACTTAATCCCTCAACCATCAGCGCGAACCCGCCGCCCGATGTCGTGACCATGGCCCGCCCGCCCGCATACCAGCTGCCAAGTCCCATATTGATCGCCGCGATCTCATCTTCGGCCTGTTCCACCACGATGCCGAATTCTGCCGCGTGCTTGGCCAGAAACGTTAAAACACCGGTCGAGGGCGACATGGGGTAAGAAGCCAGGAAATTACAGCCGCCCGCCGCGGCGCCGAGCGCGACCGCCTCATGGCCGTTGACCAACATGTCGTTTTTAACCTCGGGGTTGCGTTTCACGGTACAGGCGATGTTGTGTTTCGAACAGGCTTCACGTCCGAGATCAAAACCTTGCTTGGCGGCCTTATAATTTTTTTCGATCACGTCCGCCGCTTTTTTCCCAAAGAAATACTGGATCGCCTCGTTAATGATCTCGATCTTAATATTCAAAAGTCCTGTCAAGAAACCCGCCGCGATCATATTCGCAAAAAGTTCGCCGCCGATCTCCAGGGCGAGCTTGGAAAAAGGAACGTCCAGGGCCTCACGGTCCGGATGGATCGTCCCCGAATCGCACACGATGAGCGTTTGGTCCGTAAGACGGCGTTTCACATGAGAAGTCGCTTTTTCATCAAGCGGGATGAAGATATCGATACGCTTCACGAACGCGGAAACGGGCTCGGAAGCAACGCGGATCTCGGTGGCGTTGGTCCCTCCGCGGACACGGGACATGTATTCCTTTGTCCCGAACACGTTGAGGCCCGAGCGTTTCAGAATGCGGGAAAGAATCATTTCGATCGTCTGAATGCCTTGACCGGCCTCGCCGGCTAATACGATCGACACATCATCTTCGAAGGTTCGTCCAAGAGACAAGGGGACCTTCTTTCTTTATTTATTTTGAAAAAGAAGTGTGTAGAATAAGTATCAGCATACACCCATTCCACAGGATATTTCAACCTGGAGATTCAAGGTCATGGCTGTTCCTGTAGCGGACGATATTTTCTGGGTTGGCGTCAATGATCTGAAAACGGCCCTTTTTGAAGAGCTCTGGCCGCTTCCTCACAACATTTCGTACAATGCCTACCTGATCCGTGATGAGAAGGTGGCTCTCATTGATACCGTCAAAAAGGATTTTTTTGAAGAATTCATGGCCGGGATCCGTCCCCTTCTGCCAAAGGACCAAAAAGTCGATTACCTCGTGATCAATCACATCGAACCGGACCATTCGGGGGCCCTGGAATCCCTGTTGCGCCTTTATCCCGACCTCTGCGTCATCGGCAATGAAAAGACCCTCCATCTCCTCCATGAATTCTACCGCTTTCCGGTCAAGACCCGTCTGGTTCAAGACCGGGAAACTTTATCCCTGGGTCAACACACGCTTGAGTTTTTCATGACTCCGATGGTTCATTGGCCGGAAACCATGATGACTTATGAGCAAAGATCCAAGATCCTTTTTTCCGGGGATGTCTTCGGCAGTTTCGGCGAACTTTCGGCCGGCATTTTTGACGACGAGGTCGACTGGGATCTTTTCATGACGGAAGCGCGCAGATATTTTGCCAACGTTCTCGGTAAGTATGGCGCGCCCCTCCAGAAATCTTTTTTAAAGATCGAAAAACTGGACATCAAGGTCATCGCATCCACCCACGGCCCCGTTTACCGGAAGGATCCGGCCCGCATCCGGGACCTTTACGCCCGATGGAGCCGTCATGAAACCGAGGAAGGCGTGGTCATTGTCTATGCATCCATGTATGAGAACACCAAGAGGATGGCTGAAACGATCGCTCGCGGGCTGACCGAGAACGGGGTGAAGGAGATCCGGCTCCACAATATTTCCCATACGCATCTTTCTTTTATTCTCGGCGACATATGGCAGTTCCGGGGACTGATCCTTGCCAGTTGCACCTACAATACAAAGCTGTTCCCGCCGATGGAGCAGTTGGTGAGCTTTTTAGAAAACGACCATGTCGAAAAACATTGGCTCGGGATCCTCGGGTCCTACAGCTGGGCAAACAACGCGATCGCCGCGCTCCGGAGTTTCGCTCAAAAAGGTCCCTGGAAACTCGTGGAGCCGGTGATCGAGGCACAGAGCGCACCTTCAGACGAGGTGCTCACAAAATGCATCGAATTGGGAAAGAATATGGCGCTGCAGTTACATAACGTTCCTTACCTCTAGGAAAAGGCAACCATGCTGCCGATCGGTCCTCTGATGATCGAACACAGGTTAATCGAGCGAATGATTCGCTTAATCGAGAAAATGATTGAGGCCCTATCCCAAGGAGCACACGTCGATCTCGCCTTCCTTGATTTTACTGTCGATTTCATTCGGACCTACGCGGATCGTTGTCACCATGGAAAAGAAGAAAATATCCTTTTCCACGATCTGGAAGAGAAAAAGCTGTCTCCTATCCTTCGCAACATCCTGCAAGAACTGATAGAGGATCATGTCAAGGGACGAACCATAGTGACTCGGATCGAGAAAGCAAAAACCCGCTATCTGGGCGGCAAGAGTTCCGCGCTTACCGAAATCATTAGCCAGCTGAAGGAACTTATATCCTTTTATCCGAAACATATTGATAAAGAAGAGAACCATTTTTTCCGTCCGGTGATGGATTACTTCAGCAATGAAGAGCGAGAAAATATGTTGAAGGAATTTGCCGATTTTGACCGTTCTTTAATCCATGCAAAATACAAGGAACTGGTCGAAAGATCGGAAGCAGGCTAAAATAGAACCAGGATCATTAAGAAGGAAGCCTATGAAAAAATATAAATGTCTGATCTGTGATTATATCTATGACCCCGCGAAGGGGGATCCCGATCATGGGGTCATGCCGGGCACTGCGTTTGAGGCTCTTCCGGCCAATTGGACCTGCCCGGAATGTGGTGCGGCCAAAAGCGACTTTGCGCCGGTAGAAGGATAATCAGAGGACAAAAAACGCACTAAGGACCTTCAATACCCTGCGAAATTCTCCTTCCGGATCCTTTCGCCCGGCACTTTAAGCTGCCCCTCGAGAATGGATACCATGCTTTGCACCATGACCGGCGGACCGCAAACATAGAAAAGCCGTTCTTGATAATCGGGAAGCTCTTCCCGGATCATCTTTGCGTCGATAAAACCGCACCGGCCTTTCCAATCTGCCGGACAGACATCCTTGGTATCAAGGGAAAGAACAAGACGGAATTTCTTTTCAGCCGCCATCGCTTCCAGCTCAGATCTGAACACCACATCTTCCGGCGAATGGTTACTGTAAAAAAGGACCGCATCCAGCGGCAAGCCACGGTCGGAGGCATCCTTCAGGATGCTGCGGATCGGAGTGATCCCGATCCCGCCCGATAAAAAAGCGTGCTTGGAAGCTGTTCCGTCGAGCACGAATTTACCCATCGGCATTTTGACGGTGAGCATGTCGCCTGATTTCAAGCGCTCGAGGGCCTTCGAGAACTCGCTTCCAGTCATCTTTTTTGTGAACTCAAAATATTTTTTTTCGGTAGGAGAACTGGAGAAAGAAAAATATTTCGATTGTTCGCACCCATTCACCGCAAGCGTCACCTGCATGAACTGTCCGGCTTGAAAATCCAGAATTTCCTCCGCGACAAGCCGGAAGCTTGTCACGTTGTGCGTTCTCGGGATCACTTCGATCACTTGGGCATTAAACTGTTTCACAGAAATACCTCGGACATCATGATTGCGTTCGTGCTGGCAAGAAGCCCTCTTTTAAAACTTGAAATAGATAAAATCTAAAGTATCCACCCCTGCGAATATGATAAGTAATATGCTTGCGATAGCGTAAAAGAAAACCCGCAACCCATAAACCTTCTCTAAATCCCAGGACTTCCGGCTTTGCCACCACTGCCAGACTACCGAGACTAAGAGAGGAATCGAATAAAAAAGAAATACAAAAAATACACCGAGTATCATGCCCCTGTCGCCAAAAGACGGCTCGAAGAAATTCCGGCCGCTATGAATCGGCATCTCCGTTTTGATCTGATCCCATAAAAACCCAAGAGAGGACACGCGAAACAACAGAAACCCGATATTGAGAAAAAGATAGGCCGTGAGGACCGAAAATGCACGTGTAAAGAAATTCTCCCTCCATATGCGATCGAGAAGCGGCTTGAATATCAATTGGAAGAGGATGATGAGAAGAGCATGATAGAGCCCCCAGATCACATACCTCCACTCCGCACCGTGCCAAAATCCGATAAAGCCCCATGAAAGGGCGATGGCTATTGTATAGCCCAGGAATGGATGTTTTTTTGTCAGACGAATCGCCAGGGGCGTATAAATATAGTCTTTGACCCACTGTGTGAGGGACATGTGCCAACGGTTCCAGAAATCCGGAGGATTCCGGGCAAGAAAAGGTTTGTTGAAATTCCTTACTAATTCAAGTCCCATGAGTTTGGCGGATCCCCTGGCCAGATCGGTGTACCCCGAAAAGTCAGCAAACAATTGGATCCCGAAGCCGAACCCTCCCAAGAGAAGAAGCCCCGCGGAAGGGCTTTTAAGGTCAAAGATCATATTGACATAGAGCCCCAGGTTATTCGCCACAACGAGTTTCTTCACGAGGCCCCAAACGATCAAGTCGATCCCCTCTGTGAATTGGCTCTTGCTGAATACCCGGTCTTGCGCGACCTGGCCGAGAAATGCCTTCGGCTTCTCGAAGGGTCCCGCAACGATCTTCGGGAAAAAAGCAACGTACAAGGCGAAGTCCAGGAGGGATTCCGGAGGATCCAGAACACCTCTTTCAATATCGATCATATAACTTAATAACTGGAATGTATAAAAGGAAATGCCAAGAGGCAAGATGATCTCGAGATGCCATCTCGATGCGTTGATATGCCAAGCGCCGAGAAGCCCGGCCAAAGAATCAACAAAAAAGTTATAATATTTGAAGAACCCGAGTATCCCGAGGCTTAAAAAAATGGCTCCAAAAAAGAACGCTTTACGCTCAAATACGCCTTGGGCCCGTTTCATGCGCAGACCGAAAAAAAACACCAAGAGTGTCGCGCCGATCATCAGCCCCAAAAACCGCCAATCCCAACTCGCGTAAAATAGATAACTGGCTGTAAGAAGCAATAGATTCTGTCCCCGGCGAGGTAGCCGCCAGTAAAGAAGGAGTACCGCCGCAAGAAAAACAAAATATCCCCAAGACGGAATCATGATCATACTTAAGCCCCTCCCTTCGGATCCTCGGAAGCCCCAGAGGCGCTCCCCATAAACCATGGTTTCTCCGAAACGCCGGGCTTGATGGAATGGATATAGATCGTCGGAAGGGGTGGATTGACGGCCGCATATTCAAGATCATTATGCGTAAAAAACACAGCCCCAGAGCCATACCGCGCGACGGCTTCATGTTCCGCCATTACCACAGCATAATACCTCCTCGCGGCTCTCTCGGCATCTTCCTGAGGTAAATGTCTTTTCGCCTGCCCGATAAATTGATCCTTAAGCTGGAACTCCTGCCATAGCCTGCTAAAAGCCCGGGTCTCTGCTCTCTTCAAAATATCCTCAAGAATAAGCCCGTTCTGTGCCCAGATCTCACTCAGATAGATATGTTCAAAACCGCGTCCCCGGCACTCTTCCGCAATAGCCGCAAAATAACTCCGGGCCGATGCCTCAGGTACGAGATTGCACCGGCCATGGATATCCGCCAAAATAAGCTTGAGCCTGACCCAGGGCTTGTTGACACACTGATTCACTTCATCAACAAGCATGCGCAAGTTATCAAGCACGGCCCTGTCATTTTCATCCACGCGATCGCGATGCCCCACCCCCCAATATCCCACCAAGCAAAACGGCATATCATCGATCAAGGAGTCCTGAATGATTTTCAGAATAGCTGCTGCGTCCGGTGTCTTGGCCTTCCTGTAGCGGGCTTTATCAAAAATCGCGAAAAGATCCTGCGAAGTCTGTCCTGTCACATATTCCTTAAGCTTTTTCAGATTGACCTTGCCGAGGGTATTCTTGGGCAAGCTCCGGAAGAATACAAATTGATCAGGCATTTTATTCGGAGAAACGATCCCGCGGACAAAATCATACAGACCGGTCTCGATCTCCGGGGTCCTCTCCTTTAAAACGCACGCCGTGATGACCCGCTCCCCCAACATGTCATCGGGAATACCAAAAGAACACGATTCCAACACCTGGCCATGGCGCCCGACCGCGCTATCAATATCCTCAGGAAGAACAAGCTGCCCTCTGCGTTTGATGATATTCTTGATCCTGCCGGTGATCACAAGTTGCCCGTCCTTATCCATGAACCCGATATCGCCTGTTTTAAGCCAGCCATCCACAAGCACTGCTTTGGTAGCCTCGGGATTACCCCAATAGCCTTTCATGATGATATCTCCCCGGATCAGGACTTCCCCGCTCCCTTCCGGCGCCCCCTCCGCGGATATCAGACCGGAGGGATCGATACGCACCTCGCACGCCACAGGAATACCCGCAGAATCGTAACGCTTCCGTTCATCCCTGGGAGTCATCACAGCCCAAGTGGTCGTTTCCGTGAGCCCGTATCCTTGAAAACAAGGAATATGGAACCGCGCCTCGAATTCCCTCCAGAGAGACTCTTTCAAGTAAGCGGTACCGACCAGCGCATACTCGACCGAAGAAATATCTTTTGTCGTTCCGGCCGGATACATCTCATTCAGGGAAGCCATGATCGACGGGGTGATGCTGAGAACCTGGATCTTCTCCTGCTCAACGATGTCCCAAATGCTTTTGGCTACGGAAAATCCGAAGACCTCCGTAAGAAAAACATGCGCTCCCGCACTCATGCATGCAAGCCCCGTGATCATGGGCGCATTGATATGGTAAAAGGGAAGCATGGACAGAAATTTTTGGCCTTGCCGAAAACCGTAAAAACACGAGAAGGCCCTTGCCATGACGGTGAGATTTTTATGAGAAAGAGCGATCCCCTTGCTATTGGCCGTTGTCCCGGAGGTGTAAATAATAAGAGCCGCTTTCCCGTCCCCTTCCTCGCAAGCGAGAGGGCCTGCTTCTTGAAACCCATCTTCTAAGTGGGCCAAACAAAGCATGTCCTGGCTACGGACCTGGATCTTTTCGGAATTCTCAAAATTTCCGACGAGGGGGAGCCATTCTTCATCAAAGAAAATGATCTCGGGGGATAATTGTTTTACGATGTGCCGCAACTCATCGATATGCATTCTGGGACCCAACGGAACAAGGGCCGCCCTCCTGGAGGCGCAGGCCAATAACAGGGGGAAGAAGAACGCGGAATTAATGGTGAAATAAACGATCTTTGCGCCGGGGCCGATCGATTTCTTTTCAAGGAAGCGGACCAGACTCTGGCTCGCTTGACGCAGATCGGCGTAAGTATAACTTTTGTGGCTCCTCAGATCCGTTAAGAACTTCTGCCGGGCCTCAGCCCCCTCTAACAAAGAAGAGAGATTCATTTCACCGGCCTCTTTGAGATCACAAATTGTTCTATCTTTTCGAAGGTGCTGATCCTGTCATTGGCAAGGTCGGCCACATCGATCGTCACCGTGAATTCCTTCTCTAAAACGGCGATCACCTTGATGAATTCGAACGAATCAAAAAGATTCGCCTGAATAAAATTTGCGTTCTCCGGAAGCTTGTTGATCAGATGCGCTTTGCTTTGGAAATTCTGCGCCAAAAGTTCGCGAGCCCTCGTTCTTATCGTATTTTCCACGTAGTCGCCCTGTGAATAGTCTTATGCGCTCTGGCCCGGACCTTGAAGGTTCTCTTTCCGGAGAAAAGCGCTTCAGGCATGGCTGTCAAAAAGGTCTGCATATTTCCCATCCTTCATATGCGAATCGATGATCTTCTTAAGCCTTTTCGCCTGGTTCATTAAAAGCTTTAACATTGCATCTTCCATCTTTTTAAATCCAAAAAAGCGATAAAAGAAGAAAAACTGGGAATACGTCACAAAGGTATCTTGCTTGCATGTGATCTGTTCCCTGTTTTTTTTCTCGAAATCGAATTTTATATCGCCTTTCTCTATCCCCAACGCGTTGGCTTCCTGGGTCGTGGTCTCCCCCCAACGGATGTTGTTCTGAAGGGCCGGGTTGTTCCTGAAATTTTCGAACTGGTAGAGGAGCATGACATCCTCATTCTGGTGCCATAGAACGGGCGAATGGAATTGGACCCCGTACGACCGGGAAAACGCCGTCAATTGTTCCACGCAAGCCGGATGCTGATAAGGGAAACCTGCCATCATCACGTTGCCTCCCCAGAACAGATCTCCGATCTTGTTCTTGAGGCAATACACCAAAACGCTTCCAAAATTAGCCGGGGAACAACAGGAGCACGGAAGATTTCTCCATAAACCGACGGTCAGCAGGTCCTGGATCACAAATCTATTCCAGAAAAATTCCTGTAATTTTTTTGTGTGAAGAAGGACATGAATAAATTCTGTTTGAGGATATTTCTCCCTGAGCCAAGCGATCCGCGGAACCATATGTTCCGGAGTCCCAAGAGTGTCCTTGGGCAGCAGATGACAGTGCGACAAACACGTGATCAGATAAACGCGCTTTGCCTCCCCGGCCACCTTGCTGGCCACTACGGTGGAATCCACGCCGCCGGAGTACATGATAGCCGCCTTTTCAAGCATGTTCGCCCCTCCCCTGGATCCCGCTCTCTTGGTCCTTGACCCTTTTCACGGCATCCACCGCGACCCGGTGCCGTGGATTTTTGGCCAGTAGGCAGGTCGTCCAATAACATAATTTAAGGCCAAGTCTTAAGGGAAGGAAAGAATTCAATACCAGAACACTGATGACCGCCGCTCGCTCATACCATTTGGAGCCGCGCTCGAGGGCAAAATTTAATATCTCGGCCTTTTTAACTTCCGCTTTTATTCTCTCTTTGACTTCGTCTTTGATCCGTTCCTCACCTGGCATCTCACCCCTCCTCCATCGATAAATAATAGGGCATTATACCCGCCTCTCAAAAAAAACGCATGAGATTTCAAAATGCGCTTCCCCACCCGGGGAACTTTCGCAACTGGCTTTTGCCCCCGGGGGAGGTGGAAATTCTTAAGATCTTGATGAGATGAAAGGATTTTAGATCAATGGCTCGCAAGCACGGCATCCCCCTTGGGGCGTACCTTTTTAAACAGAAAAACGGCGGGAATGATAGCAAGGGAAGCAACTCCCACGATATGGAAAGTATCCACAAAAGCCATGAGGGTCGATTGACGGACAAGTTCCTGATAGATCAGTCCGTAAGTTAAAGGATCTGTTAGCCCGCCTCCAGCATGGGCCAAAAAGCCCTGGATCTTCTGAAAAGCGACCTGATAGGACGGATCGTAAGGCGTCAGGTGCCCGACTAAAATCGCCTGATGGGCCTGACTCATCCGCGCGAGCATGGTAGTCGTAAGCGCAATGCCTGCACCACCGCCGATATTACGCATGAGATTAAAAAGCCCGGTGGCATTGCCCATCTCCTCTTTGTGCAAAGTCCCCACCGTAAGCGTGGTCAAAGGAACAAAAATAGCACTGATCCCGATCCCGGTTCCGACAATGGGCCACACGACGTTCGACATGCCGATCTGTAAATTAATATTCCCCAAGGCAAAACAAGTCAGGCCTAAAAATCCAAGGCCCCCGGCCACAAGGATCCGCGCATCCACGGCTCCGATCATACGACCCACCACGATCGCTGTACAAAAAGCTCCGATCCCACGCGGGCTGAGCGCCAGTCCGCTTAAGTACGCCGAATAACCCATCAAGCTTTGTAAGAAGAGCGGCAAAAGCGCCGTGGTACTGTAAAGGACGGCGCCGATCACGGTCACGATGCCGACCCCGATCGCAAAATTCCGGTCTTTTAAGATACGCAGGTCCACGACCGGGTGGTCCGTCCGCAATTCCCGAAGAACAAAAGCGACCAGTGAAATCACGACCACGGCGCTGGACCAACGGATCCAGTTCGCGGAAAACCAGTCCACCTCCTGGCCTTTATCCAGCACCACCTGAAGCAGCCCTAACCCAAGGGCCATCAGGGTGAACCCGATATAATCGATGGAGAGCGCCCTGTTCTTTTTGATATAAGGCGGGTCTTCAACGAACGCTTTCACCATGGACACGGCCCAGATCCCGATCGGAAGATTGATCAAAAAGATCCATCGCCAGGAATAATTGTCCGTGATCCATCCCCCGACCGTGGGGCCGACGATCGGCGCCACGATCACGCCCAGGGCAAAGACCGCCATGGCCTGACCGCGTTTTTCTTTCGGAAAACTTTCAAGCAGCACGGCTTGGGCGATGGGTTGCAGCGCGCCGCCGCCGAGACCCTGAACAATCCGCGCAAAGATAAGAAATCCCAAACTGTTCGCCAGACCGCAGAGTGCCGAAGAAACAGTAAAGATCATGATGCAACTTATGAGGAACCGTTTGCGGCCGAAGAACCCGCCGAACCATGCCGCGGCGGGGAGGATAATGGCGTTCGACACCAGATAACTGGTCAGGACCCACGTGGCTTCCTGATTGCTGGCCGAGAGATTTCCTGCGATATGCGGCAGAGAAACATTGGCCACGGAAGTGTCCAGAACTTCCATAAAGGTCGCCAGCATCACGGAGAAGGCAATGATCCACGGACTATGTCTGGGGTGCCATTCACCCGCTGTCGGCAAGGGAGGACCGTGAACATGTTTTTTTTCTTGGGGGTCCTGCGCCACGGTTAGTGGACCTTCACTTCCGGAACGGCGGACATGCCTAACGCCAGAGGGTATTTTTTGTCCGGGGCTTCCTCAAAAACGATCTTGACCGGCACGCGCTGGACCACCTTCACGTAATTTCCCGTCGCGTTTTCTGGCGGGAACAAACTAAAGCGGGCACCGGTTCCCCGCTGGAGACTATCGACATGTCCTTTAAAGACCTTGTGCGGGTAAGTATCGACCCTGATCGCGACCTTTTGTCCGGAACGCATCGAGGTCAATTGTGTTTCTTTAAAATTTGCGATCACCCATTTTTCCTTGGAAACGATCGCAAAGAGCGGTTGCCCGACCTGGACCAGCTGGCCGATCTCCACGCTTTTCTTGGTCACATGACCGTCGATCGGCGCATAGATCTTGGTATAAGAAAGATTCAGGTCCGCCTGTTCCACATGCGCCTTCGCCGAAGCGACCTTGGCATCGGCGACCTGGGTGCGGAGCACGGCCATATCAAGCTGTTGCTTGGAAACTTCGTCCTCGGCATTGAGTTTTTTATAACGCACAACATCGGTATGCGCCGTTTCCGCTTCGGCTGCCGCGCCTTGCAATCCCGCCTTCTCTATTTGATCCTTGACCGCATAGTCATTCGGGTCCAGCTCGATCAACAGGTCCCCGGCCTTCACTTCTTGATTATCATCTACCAGAACCTTCGTCGCATGCGCCGAGACCTTCGGGCTGATGGGAACTACGTGCCCTTCGATAAAGGCGTCGTCCGTCGACACGTAACACAGACTCTGATGAATGAACCAAAGCACTAGAATGAGAAGCAATCCTCCGGCACATGCCGTCACGACCCGGAAGGTGGGATCCTCCGCATAAAGCCTTTTTTTGAATTCAGCCCGATTCATACCCTTTAATTTTCTGAAGAAGTTCAACATGGAGACTTACTCCTTTTCTTGATCCGTATTTTTGAGATAAAAAGACCCGGTTTGACCCAGAGCGAAATGTAAATTGAGGCGCGCAACATGGTATTGGGTCAGCGCGGAAACATACGTATCGCGGGCACGTGCAAGCGTTGTCTGGGCGGTCACCACTTCCACATTATCTCCAAGACCCGACCCGAATCTGTCTTGTGCCATTTTTAATTCCCGGGAGGCCAGTCCCAGGATCGATCTTGCGGTCCCGACCTGCTGTCTTTCGGTCTTGATCCTCAATAAGGCCAGGCGGACATCTTCCTCGATCTGCCGTTTGAGGTCCTCCAACCTTTGTTCGAGCTGTCGTTTCCGGCTCGAAGCTTCCTTGATCTTACCCCAGATCTGTCCCCCTTCGAAAAGCGGCATGGTGCCGCCAATCATGATCTGCCCCGTTCCGCGGTCGTTTCGTTTCGGACCGTTACCGCTCAGACCATAATCACCATTCAACGCGATCTTGGGAAGCATCTCGGCTTTGGCGGCCCTGAGGAGATAGTTTTCCGCCCGGATACTGTCGTTCAGGATCCTCATTTCGAGACGCTGCTCCTCGGCAAGGTCCAGAGCTTCCTCGACGGACATCTCCGGTTCTTCAAAATAAGAAAGCGAATCCATTAAACCCAGGTGATCTTCATAAGGAAGGCCTGCCACCCGCTGGACCTGCAAGTAAGATTCGGTAAGTTCCATGCGGACTTGTTCAAGCTGGAATGTTTCCTCCGCGTTCCGTGTGGTGGCCCGGGCGACATCCACCCCGGTCGCGACCTGGGCCTCATGTTGGTGGTCCGCTTGTTTCAAAAGACGCTCGGCAAGTTGGACATTCGCTTCCGCGGCCTTAAATCTTCCCCGGCTCTGGAGGGCGGCCAGATAAGTCAAAGAGGCTTCAAGGATCACTTTTTGCCTGGCAAATTCCTCTTCGTATTGCTTGACCTTGACCGTGGCATTCCCGGCCTGAAAACGCGCCAGAGCGCTCAGATCAAAGACCGTCTGTGTCAGGCGGAACCGCGCATCAAACACATCGAAAGGGCCGATCAGGGGCTGATTTTTAAAACCAAAGGTCGCAAGGTTCAGACGGCCGACCCGGTTTTCTGAAAGGCTGGCTTCCACATGAGGCAAAAGCTCCGAGCCCGCCTGAAGTCTCTGAGCCTTGGATTCGCGGATCTGTTCCAAGGCCAGCTTGGTCAGAAGATTATTCCTCAGCGCGAACCGGATCACCTCTTGAAGGCTCAACGTTGCCGAGGGGACCTCTTCGGCCCGGCTTTTCTTTCCGAAAGAAAACATTTTCCCAAAAAAAGAATTCCAGGACGCCTCCGCAGGCAGCGGAGAAATCGCCAGCATGATAAAAGCGGCAAATAGGACGCGCCGGAAACCTTTTTGTAAAGGCGGGGTCATTGCGCTACCCCCTGCGTGAATTTGCAGATGAGCCGGTTCAACTCTTTCTTTTCAGCCGGATTGAATCCTGAAAAGATCCGGAACACCTCCGCGTAATGGTGCGGGAGATAAGTCTCAAGCAGGGTCTTGCCCTTCTCCGTGATCGTAATGCGCCAGGCCCGATGGTCCTTTTCATCGGGTTCTCGTTTGGCCAATCCTTTACGGACCAAGGTGTTCATAAGCCCGGTCACATTCGCCCGGCTCACAAGCAGGAGCTTACTGATATCGTGTTGTTTGAATTTTTTTTCGGAGCCCCGGCTCAGGATCATCAGAACATTGAACATTGCGGGAGACAAGCCATAGGCAGACATCCGCTTTGAAAAATGCCCCATGAGCACGTCATAGGTCGCGATGAAATTGAGGAGGATCTCTACCGAAGGCCAATTGAATTTTTCATACTTTTCCCCAAACTCATGGACTTTGGTCCAATAATATTCGAGACGAGGATCTTTCGCGACAGGGAGTCCTTTGGAGGTCATTCGCTTTTTCATGGAGGGGATTTTAGCGGGTAGCTGCTATTTTGTAAAGAACTTAACAAATAGTCAAAACACGCGGCTAGCGGGAAGGATCGAATAAAAAAGGCGTCGTCATATAATGCGACAACGCCTTTTTTGTATTCTAAAAAACTCCCCCGCCTGGGGTGGCTTTCGCAACTGGCTCATGAATGACAAGAGCCTCTGACAACGCCGGTGCATCAAAACAGAATCGCGTCCGGTTTATACGGTCGCTTATCGTTTTTTTTAAAACCGGATCGTGTGCCCGAGCCAAAACACCAAGGGTATGGCAATGATATGAACAATCCACCATCCGGGTTTTAAAAATCGGAATTGCTCCATGGATATCCTCCTTTTTTATTTAAAGAGTATTGTCCCTAAAAAATAGACGCATGCGACAGAAAAAAGATGGACCCACCACCACCCCATATTCGGATAGCGGAAAAAATGGCCTTTCTCCCCGGCGTCTGTTTCAGATCTTAAATGTTCCAATTTAAATATGGACCTTGATATCGCGAATCGACCCCACAGGATCGCAATGTCGGGAAGTGTCGTATTCAGCAAGACATTCGGCAGCGTCAGTTGTCCTTGAAAATGAACGATCGAAAAGTGAGCCATAAGGATCGTCCCCAGGATCGCCACGAAGCCGCTGAGGATATACGCTAAAACGAGCGTGCGTCTGAAACAGAAAAGGAGCGGGAGACAGAAAGCGCTGAGGATCCCCGTGATGAAGGGAATGATGTTGAATACGTTTTTTGCGGGAGGATGGATCTTGAGATGCAGGCACCACCCGCCGAAGGTAAGGAAAAACAGGGCGAGGATCAACGTCGCCTTAAGGGCCTTTTTTTGATTCATGCCGCCTCCTTTATGACATATTCTATTATAAAAGTTTCAGACATCGGACGCAACACGATCATCACGCCCAGCTTGAACGACATAAACGTTTGTCGCCGCCGGACTCCTCCGAGACCGTCTTATGGGACAATCCCGACTTGCTGGGCAACGGCTCCGAGCATGAAATCGTAATTTTTGACTTCTCGAAGTTCAAAACTTTTAAAAATTTCTACGAGTTTTTCTTGCCGCGGAAAATACTTCCCGGATTCCGTCAGATAATAGAACGAATTAGCTTCATGATGATGAAAAAAGACCGCCCCCAGGAAAGGAACGATGTGCAAAAAATAAATGTAATAAATAAAATTTAAAAATACGCCTTTCGGCTTTCCGAGATCAAGGCTCGTGATCCTGCCGCCGGATTTCGTCACTCGCTTCATTTCCAGGATACCTTTTTCCATATCGTCCAGATTCCTCAAACCGAAGCTTGTAAAAACCACGTCAAACGTTCGGTCTTGGAACGGGAGGGAAAGCACATCGGCTTTTTCAAATTTCAGGTTGGGCAACCCTGCACCCCGGCGCCGGGCGATCTCGAGCATTTTTTCGGAGACATCGACGCCGGTCACCTGTGCGGAAGGAACATTCCTCGCGATAAGGGTCGCGATCCCCCCTGTTCCCGTACAGAGGTCCAGGACCTTTGCGCCGGGTCCGATCCCGACATTACGAATGGCCTGTTCCTTAAAGTGAGAATGCCGCCCAAAGCTCAAAAACTCGCAAACGAGATCGTATTTAGAAGCCAGACCATCGAAAAATTGGCGATTATAATCCGCCCATTTTTCCGCTTTGAAAAACTTCTTGAAGCCGACCCTGTCCAAGAGCTCATATTTTTTCGTACGATCATAATCCTCGATCATCAGATCCTCCTAGGCGCATTTCAAGACGTGTATTTGAAAACCGAGCTATGGGCGCTGAAGCCCGCCCCGAAGGTGAACATCGCGACGGTTTCCTGATCCTGGAAACGGTGCTTCTCCCAAATATCCTTTAAAACAAAAAGAATGCTCGGCGATGACATGTTACCGAAATCCCTTAAGACGGTCCGGGATGAAATCATATCCTTGGATTTTAGATGTAATTCTTTTTCGATACGGTCTAGAATAAGTCTGCCGCCCGGATGGATCGCATAATGATCGAACTTTTTTTTTGTTTTTCCGGAAAGTTTTCCCCATAAAAACCGGGCGGCTTTCGCGGCAATGTCCGGTACCTTTGGACTAAGGACATTACAAAGTCTCCCATCCCTGGGTTTAAATCGAAGGTGATCCCGGTAGCGCGGCCAGAGAAGGGATTCAAACCGGACCGGTTCAAACCCCGGCCGCATTAAATCGTTCGATAAAAGGCAGGCGGCCGCTCCGTCCGAAAAAATGGAGTTCGACAAGATCAGATCCACCTCGTCACCCCAATAAAGCGCCGCAGAACAAACTTCCGCGCAAAGAATTAAGACATTGTTTCCAGCACCGGATTTAAGAAATTGATCTGCCGCGCGCAATGCGGGAACGGCTGCTCCGCAGCCTAAGCCGACAAGATCTAGAGCGAAAATATTTTTCCGAAATCCGGATTTTTCCGTCAAATAAGATGTTAAGCCCGGGCACAAATAGCCGGTGCACGATGTTACGATCAGACCGTCGATGTCCTTCGCTGCCATATGAGCTTTTTTCAAGCAAAGCTGGACGGCTTCATGGCTGATCTTGGTTCCTACCTTTTGAAATCTGGAAGCCGCTTCGTCGGTGGATTCTGAGAAGACCTGCTGGATATTTTTCAATCCGAAATGGCGTGTTTGAATTCCCTTATCTAACAAAAATCGTTTATAAAATAAAAGGGATTTTTGAGATAAGCCGTCTTTTTGAAGGATATGTTCGAGGATCTTTTTCTGGGAGAACCGCAACGGCGGAGTCGCAGTTTCGATCGCGATCAAACGAGAGGGACTCATGTGTTTTTTTCCTTCGTCAACCAAGACGTAAAAACGGCTCGATTTTACTCTTTCGTCAAAATAAAAAAGGCGTCGCAGGATTATACACCCACAACGCCTTTTGGGTGGAAACTCCCCCGCCTGGTGGACTTTCGCAACTGGCTCATGACCTCCGAAGAGGTGAAGATCCTCAAGATTTTGATGCAGGAAATGCTGCTACAATCCCATCCGCGAAGGCCCAAAGTAGCGTAAAGAGTTGATTCGTCAACATTCCGAAAAGGATCCCAGACCCAATCGACAATAAAGCAACAAGCCCAGAGCTGGAAATCATCTTAAACCATAAAGTCGCAAAAGCCTGGTGAGTCAAGTAGATCGCCAAAGTATGATGGCCGAGTAAACTTCCGATGGATCTGATCCACTTCCCCGCCGGGAAGCCCGTCAAGATCCAAAATAATTCCGAAAGGAAGACGATCAGAAAAAAATAAAGCGGCAACATTAGGAAGGAACACCGGTTTCTATTGGTAAACGCCAATGGGAATAACGGGTACAAGGCATAAATGGCAACCAGGGAAAAAAGAGAGACAGAAAGCCAAAAAAAACGGTTGTGCGGGCACTTTTCGATCTTCTTCAAAAGTGGCAATAAACCATAAAAACCGGCTGCGATGTAAATAAGCCATTCACCGACAAAAATTGTTTTAAACCGGTGAATCAACGAATGGCTGACCGCATAAGAAATGATGGCGACGATTACGGCAGCAATGAATACCGTCTGGGGCTTGAACAAAGGCCGGACCTTAAGGAAAAAATAAAAAAGAAGCAGTATTTGCAAATGCAGGGTCACATACCAGATATCTCCAAGATAGGGGTTTTTCACAAAAAAATAATAAGGATTCAGAAGAACGGAAAGAAGCGCCCGGTTTTGCTCTTTGACAGCAAGCGAATACAAAAAATCGAAGAAGAATACGGCGAAAGCGACTACAAAAAAAAGATGAGCCATCTTATGAAAGATTTTTTTTCCGGGAAAAACATACCCGGGTCTTGCATAGACTGCTGCCGTCACAAGCACAAAAATATTCACCGACCAAACCACAAACGCCTGCGGCACGATAAACCGATGATCCAGAATAACAGCGATGATCGCCGCTCCTTTGAGCCAATCCAATAAATCCAACCGCTCTCCAGAACTCTGACTTCCGCTTTTCTTCAGATTTTTCAACATATCTCCTTTTTTATTTAATCAAAACGGTGTTATCCTAACGCTTTGCCGATTTAAGCGGTATCGGCAAAATACTTATTGTTTGTAATGAAAATCCTGAGAAAAACACACTTCTTGGGGCTTGAGATCGAGTGGCATGTTGATTACCTTGATGTGAATTAAAAAAATATTTTCCAACGATTCTTTCATTTTAAAATAAAAAAGGCGTTGCCACATTCTATATAGCAACGCCTTTTTTTGTGTCCCAAAAAACTCCGCGATTATCAAACCAAGCGCATAATTCCCACGGCCCGGATTCGGATACCCGTCTTTCTCCAGCGTATACGACAACAGCTGGTCATTATGCAGGGCCAGCCGCCTTACGGTATCAAGACAGATGAGCGCATTACGCAAAAGATCCTGCAAGAATCCAGGCCGAGGGTCCGGAGGCCTTCTCCGATCGAACAGGCGCTCACCTATGCCAGGATCCTCAATGAGCCGTCGGTCGTGTCAAAGAGCCAAGTAGCTCAGCGCTTTGGTGTTAGCCGGGCCAGGGTCTCCCAAATGCTCAACCTGCTCGATCTTGATAACACTATCCTGAAGCAATTGACGTCCATCGAAGATGTGGATGAGCACAATTTCTTCACGGAGCACAGGCTTCGAAGCCTTGCAATGATGGATGGGAATGAGCAGTTGGCCGAGTTTAACCGGCTCCGGCAGGAATCGAGACGTGAGACAAGGTTGGTTCAAGCTCTGTAGTTCCGGCTGGAACGACACTACCTTGTAGCCGCCACTTTCGCCCCGGATACCTTTGCCCGGATATGCCGGATCCATATCCTGGCGCTTGCAGACACAATGGCTTTCTCTCTCTCCTTCGGAGAAAGCTTTGCGTAAGGGTTGCCATCGTTGGGATGATCCTTGTCCGCATGCACAACCCTTATCTTGATACTGGCCCAGTCTATCTTTGACTTCCTAGCCACTGATCCTGTTACAAAGGCTCCGGATCAGCATGTCTTGGGATCCTCCGTTCAATCTCACAGTAAATGTGTTTTTTCACTCATCTTTTGTCCTCCTTTCGCTTTGAAAGTCATGCGCGTTCAAGAAGCGCTTCACACCGATCATCTCAAGGAATTTCCAAAGACGAACCGCCCCCGGGAACACCGGATGCTCGACATAAGCGTCCCGTCCGTGTTCACTCACATTCCGCAACAAGGCCACAAAGACCTTCCCCTGTCCTTCGGAAAGTTTGAGGATCCGTTTCCTTTGCTCCGGAGTTGCCACGACGTAAAGCACCGCATCGATCGCCGGATGGTCTGCGTAGAACCGAAATCGCTTTTCGTATTTCGAGCTCCCCTTCATCGTCATTTCAAGTTCGATCACGACCTTGCGCTTGCTGATCTCCACGATGGCGTCCGGCCGGATTTTTCTCATCCCCCGCTGGTGAAGACACCGCTCCGACTGCCACGCGAGATATCCCATTTTCTCAAAAAGGATCCGGAGATCCGTAAGCCGCCGGTCGTGAACTTCGTTTTTCTCAGGTGGCCGCCTTAGCCATTCCACATAAACTTTGATACCGTTGCTCCACAAAAATCTATGCGCTTTATCCGTCGGAAAATATAGCGTTGGAACGTCAAAAAAGCTCTTCTCCGAAGCTACGTGCCCGGTCCCGACCCATTCTTTAAGCTCGGCCGGCGTGATATCCCCAATGACTAGCGCCTGTTCTTCGGTCAGAAATCCCTGTTCGAACATATACCTCAGAACTTTCTCGATCCCGCTCGAACCTGTATTAATGACACGCCTCCTGTGAGAGAAGAAGCTAACAAGCCCGCTTCTTCCCTCGTTTACTTTGGACTTTACCGCGCCAGGCAACTCACCGTCCGAGACAGGTTGTCCGTCAAATCCGTCACAAAACGAGCCTGTTCGCGGAACATCCTGTAATCATCCTGGCTTTGCTGAACCGCAACCGTACTACGTACCACTCGAACCGACGCCACAGGGTCCGTCTTGGGGAGCATAGGGCTAAAACCCTGTCTCGGATCCCTTGACTGNNTACAAACTGCTGAAACACTCCTTTGGAAACCGTCTTGACGTTTGGAGCAACCTGACGTCTCTCTTGAATTTCCATTATCTTCATCTTGATCTCCTTTTACCTCTTGGGCTTTAGCGCCGTGATAGCAACCAGGTTTAGGACTGGTCTTTGTTTTTATTTAAAATTCCAAATACCCCTCATGGGACATTGAGTTAAGAAGGGACCGTTCAACGTTTGTGAACCTTTTTATACTTGAAATAAATTTCCAAGAACATCGTTTTAATAAGCCCGTCCGAAAGACCCCGGATTCGCCAGAAACCGTCCGGCAATTAAAGCGTCAATGCCCCAAACACCCCTCATGGGAGTGACGTTTACGACATGGCCATTCACACCAAACGAACATTCCTAAGCTAGAAATAAATTTTTCAGAGGATTTTAGAAGAAACTTACCAAAAGATGCTTAAAGGAAGACTCCGCACCAGGGCATGCCGGAATCCCCGCTCGACCACGGTCTCGAGTACCAAATTTAAGATGAGAGAGCGTGGTCGAGCGGGGGGTAGACCCTGAAAATAGTGTATAGGGTCGTTAAAGAGGCATGTCCGGGTGTGGAATGCTGGGATAGGCTCTTGCGGCAACAGGAATCATGAGCGATTCGATTCAACGCCGCGATAAGAACCAAGCACCGTTCTACGGTTGATCTATTCTTCCGTGGGTTGGACGCGGAGTTTTTTAAGCGCGCCGTGTCTCTGCTTGGCGGCAAGCATTTTGTCTTTGGCTCGCTTGGAACGCTTGCGTTTCTGCCGCCGGATCTTTGCGATCCGCTGGGCTTCCTCACTTTCCCGGCCAAGGACCTGCGCTTCCAGTTTTTCAGTCAGTATCCGGCGCGCCCAGTACCGATTCATGGCCTGCGTGCGTTCTTTCTGGCATTTGATGATGAGGCCTGTGGGTCTGTGTTTTAGGACCACGCACGTGGATACTTTGTTGATGTTCTGACCCCCCGGCCCACCGGATCGCACGAACGATTCCTCAAGATCCTGTTCGCGGATCCCGAGCCGCTCCAGGGTGTTCGCAAGCTCCTGTTGCTTCTTTTCAGACAATGGATAAATATTCATAGAATTTTCATTTGCGGAACGGGGGCCGGTTTACGCTTGATAAAACGCACCGTTTCTACTTGTTCTGATCTAAAGAAACATCAAGTTCTGACCTGAACCCTTTTGCTTTATTACTTCGCAACTGAATGAAAAAACGGTTAAAAGACTTAGGTGTGAGGAAATTAATTTGATAGACGACGTTGATTTTCTGTTTTTTTAGCCATCCGTTCAACCGCTCAAAATGGGCGAGAGAATATTCGTACTTCTTTTGGTTCTCTTGAGAGGGGTCGTCTATTTCACCATCGTCTTTAACCTCGACAACATAAACAATGCAGCCTTTCTTAATAAAGAAGTCGGGACTAAAATCACCGCGCTTGGGATGCTCCCCCTTTTTCCACGCATATTCAATGGCATAATACCTCTGTGGGACACTCTTAAGCCAAGCGTCAATTGCTTCCGAATTTTCGCGCCGGCAAAGCTCCCGAATAAATTTCCGCTCTGGCATAGAATCTGCAATCGCTATATTACAAGGCGTTTTAAAATCAAATGCGTTAGGGACCTGCTCGCACCCGGATCGATATTCACTATCAGGATCTTTTATTTCATTAAAGAAGGCGCTCTGTTCTTCAGAAAGGGTTTCTCCGCTTTTTTCGCCATAATAAACAGTTTTGTCGCCACGGCGAATTTCAGCGGCACTTGCACTAAAGGATGGCCGTTCCTTAGTGCTAAAAACTTTGAGCGCATTAGGCGTTAATTTATACACCACCCTCTTTGCGGCTCTTCTTCTAAGCGGCCCTAGCGCCTGCAATATCTTCTGCCGATTCTCCTCCGTAATTCGTCCCGACTTAATCTTAGCACGCTTGGCAGAAGCCGTGACTATTTCGAGACATTTTTCACAATTAAAATTCTTCGCATATTGCGTCCTGTCTTTGGGATCGGACAATTCCTTTGATTCTTCATCGATAGACTGCAATCTCCTATGCATTTCTTCCGCAACCTCTTCAAAAGAATGTGTTTTATGCGAAATTTTCGTTTTAAATTTCACACGCTCGCTTGTAACGGCCCGTTCAAATTCAATATCAACGTCTTCCTCTTCCACTTGGGATGGCAAATCCACATATCCTTCCTTTAGCAATCGGTATTCCCCTTTTTTCGTAAAATGGCTCACATCGATTTCGCGGGTATAGTTAAGATTATGTAAATCAAAATGAAAAGCCGAATCTTCAATTACTGAGGAGGAGATTCGGTTCTCCATCTCAAGGATTTCATCGACAAGATGGCGGATCCGATTCGCCCAGGCATCATGATTGAAAACGGTAACTATAGGATCCTGGCCCTGCCACCCATCGGGACGACGCAATCCACGCCCTAGCACCTGCGCAACCAATAGCCTGCTGTTAAATGCTCGTTCCTCATGGGGGACGATCTGAAACACATTCTTTACATCCCAGCCTTCACTAAGCATAGAAACAGACACTATCCATTCAACCTTGTTGCTATTTCGGTCAACGGATTTAAGTTTAGCGATATTTACCTGATGCTCCGTGGCAGAACTGACGGGTAGAACCTTATTTGCCGCACTCTCAGTTGAAATTTTTTCCCAATCTTTCAAAAACGACTGCAATTCTTCTGCAACAATTTTGCAAGCCTTGATGTCTTTTGTCACAACAATTGTTAGTGGGCGAATTCCTTGCTTTTTTAGCTTTTTTTTCCAGTCCTGATGGCGGTGGTAGATTAATTGCCATTTCTCCTCTGGATTATCAGTTTGTGGCATTTCAGCTACATATTCGACTCTTTTGACAAATCGCTCCTCGATTGCCTGTCGAAGTGAATATCGGCTCACTACATCCGAAAAATACTCATTCTCGACATAACACGTGCCAGAAACTCCGACCACGTACCGAAAGCCATATTCTGGATTCAGAAGAAATTCTTTCCACTTCTTGACAGCTGTACCTGACTCATTGGCAACATGATGAGCTTCGTCGTTAAATACCGCTACGCGAGCCCCATGCCCGACGAGACTGTCGCGAATCGAGGATTTTACGTGTTGCAGAATAGCGTGATAATTTTCGATGCAGATCGAACTATTAACAATGCTCTCCGATGCATTAATGATCTTGGGCGCTCGGACTTTTGAGTATTCAGGCAATAAATCACGCAAATCAGCATTGCCTGCCAAATCCCGAAACTTCGTTAATAATCCCGCTTCGATAGTGTTTGAAGGACACAGCACAAGAACACGGTCAACGATATCCTCGGCCAGTAAAATCGCTGCTAACCCATAAATCACATAGCTTTTTCCTGTGCCCGTCGCCATATCGATCGAACAGGACAGTTGGTCCGGCAATTGCAGATGGCTTTCCATTCCATGCCACGAACCATATCGTTTTTCTATCTCAGGGTTCTTTTCAAAATTCTCTTTTGCCAATTCGTGTAAGTTTTTATATCTTCCGCCAACCAGATAACGCATAACTGTACGAATAGCATCTTTCTGATACTCACGATTCTCGCAGAGTTCATCTATAAAAGGTTCGTATTTTGCCTCATCCCAAATTGAAGGGTCAATATTGGGAGAGATTTTTAAAACGAGATCTTCGTTCTTGAATGTCTGACGATCCGCACTCATTTCTTCTTGCCTTTGCTTTTCTTTGCTACAAGCTTCCCAAATTCCGCGGCATCAATTAAAATCCGTGCCTCATTACCGTAAATATCAAGAAAAACGGCCATAAGCTTTCTGCCAAGTTGATCTCTTCGAAAGAGAACTTTCCAACTGGCTTTTTCAATAGCAGTGGCATATTGAATTTCATCTAGATTAAAAACCTTACTTTTTTCATCATAATCCAAATCCAAAAGAACCATTGAAAGAGTTTCAAGATTACCTTTCTTTTTCAGGGGTTCACGAACCACAGCATCGCTTTTAAATGTTTCGATTTTGATAACCCCATACTCAAACAACTCCCCTTTAGGCTTTTCAATGCCAGTTTTATATTTCAACTCTGGCGTACGGATGAAATCAAACCCCACTGCTTCCACAGTATCGTTAACAGCCATCTCATCAGACGGTTGCTTTAGAGCTTTGAATTCACAACGATGTAGCTCGCGAATGATGGAATACGGAATTCTTAAAGCATAGTAGCGGACTTTGTCGAAGTCGATATAGTCTTGTTGAAAGTCAAACGCCAAAGATGGTGCAATTATAAAGACCTTACTTCCAACCCTCGACCCGGCAGCCTCATGAATTTCTTGGATAGTGTCTTCACTAATCACAGCTCCTTTACGCCGTACTTCCACGTGATTATAAACCATTACGCTCGCACTCTGTCGATAGCCATCAAACTCAATACCACCTATTCTGTGTTTTTCGTCTCTGCACTGAAACAGCTGCAATGCAAAAAAACGCCAATCCTGCCAAATTAACTCTTTAAGCTTAGAAAAATCATAAAGACCTGCGTTGTAAAGAGTGAACGGCGAACACTTTTTCCCATATACAATTGGCTTGGCTTTTTCAAATTCCTTGTTATAGCTACGTTCTAACCAATCCACCAATATGGCTATCTTTTCATCAGCGCTTGAGCAATTCTCCAACTCCTTCGAAAGATCCTTAGCAAGCTCCCCAAAAGAAGATCCATCAACTCGCGTTGTAAGATCGTAACCGGCATCGATGCTGAGCAATCTTTTTTGTGCTGTGTATATCGCAAGTTTGCCACAATCAATTCCAATCCACCGCCTCTTCAATTTTTCGGCTACAGCAAGTGTTGTTCCAGAACCCGCAAAACAATCCATAACTATATCTCCTGGATTGGATGATGCCTTCACGATTCGCGCTAACAGGCTCTCAGGTTTTTGAGTCGGATAACTAGTTCTTTCATTAGCTGCCTTATTTAGCAATGAGAGTTCCCACCAATCTAGCGGCAATTGGCCTTTTTTCATATATTGTCGGTAAGTCAGTCCGGGATATTTCTTTTCAGCTTCAGGGGTTAAACCATCAGCTCTTTGAACTGGACTTCCTTTGATGTTTTTTCCTCGAATCTGATATTTCCCGTTTTCGTCTTCATGCTTAAATTTTTTCAAGTACTCTTCAGAGTAAGGCACTCTTGCAGCGTCTGAATTAAATAGTTGCTCACCACGACGTTTCGCCCAAACAAGTATTGTTTGGTGCTTGTTATTCCAAAAAGTCTTGGATATTCCTCGCTCTCGATAACACCAGATTACTTCGTTCATAAAATTGTTCTCGCCAAAAACTTCATCGCCAAGTGCCTTAATATAGTGGAGCTTACGGTAATCCAGATGAACATAAATTGTTCCATCTTCCGTAAGAAGCTCGCGCAAAAAAATAAGCCGTTGCCGCATAAATTCTAGGAATTCAGCGCCCGCGATTTTGTCTTGGTAGGCTTTTTGATCATCGCTTCCCTGAAAGTCTTGCTTTGTCGCAAACGGCGGATCGATATACACAAGGCGAACGCCTTGTGTACCGTCTGCGTTACATAAGTCCCCGTTTTTTTTCATTGCTAGAAGTGTCTTCATAGCTTGAAGATTGTCGCCAAAAATTAGCTTGTTGTGCCAATCCACGCCGTTTCGACCAAAAGTTCGGACGGGTTGGAGCGGAACAGCAAGCGCATCAGCAATAATATCCTCTTCTCGATCTTTACCATGATAAACAAGCTCATATTCGCGTTTTTCAGGCGGAAATAAAATTCTCGCCCACTCAGGCGAAATCTCTTCCCCTTTTTGCAACAGTCTAATCAGCTCCTGTTTTTGCTCTGGCGTCATAAAGTTCTCCGATTATAAACAATAGTTCTCAGACCGCTTTCACGAACCTGCCCGTTCGCCGACGCTTCAGTGGCGGATCCCCTCGGCGCCCGGTACCTTTTGGGGATCAGGAAGGTTTTGCTTCTTGAGCAATGGGCGATGTTACAGGCGCCTTTCCCACCGCCGACATCTTCTCTTGAGCCTTAATCACTTCAAATTCGGTTAAAACATCTTGTGCATACAAAGTGGCGATTTCATCTATTGAAGGATCGATGGGAACTCCAGTGGTGAATTTATGATACTGATTCAAAAATAATTTTAAAGCATCCTCGTGAAGACATACGAAATTGCGACTAATATTTTTCATCCTTTGCAGGCAAGAGTCGTGGACGGGTTGCAACATCTCGAACCGAACTATTCCTTCTTCTTCGATCCCCTTGGGCGACTCTGGCAAGTAAAAAAGGTTCGCCATTTGATACGTTTGAACACGAACAACAAAATCTTGGCCCTGATCCGGTCTTATCGAATAAATGGGGGTGCATAAATACACAGCGCCCTTTATTTTGCCTTGAATCCAATTTTTCTCTGAGGCTCTCGCCAAAATAACAACGGGACGTATTTTCCCACGCTGAACATAAAAAAATTCGTCATTTTCTAGTTTAAATTTATGTATTGGGAGGTGGGATTTTGGAACACCGCCTTGACTACTTATCAGTTTAAAGAGATCTTCCCCGCCATCTACTTCCGCCTGTTTTACTGGTGAAAGAAAGGTAGGAACTCGGTTCGGCCGCACTGTGTGTGCAAAGCAAATCTGCCCAACGTAAAAATCATGCGCATGATCAATTTCGGAATAAAAATTAGCTGGAAATATCTGCTTTAATCCTTTTTTACTCATCATTGTCCTCACCGCATGAAGGATCAATGAGAACGTTACCGCTTAGATTAATATCATCCTCTGGCCAATAGTATGTGTTTCTTACGCCATAGTTAATGAACGCCTTCATCTTTTCTTTGATTTTTGGCGCATTACCTAAAGCACGCAATTTCGCGTTTAAATCATCCAATTTATTTTGATTCAATTTTATTTCATATATTTTTTCTCGTTCCCTATTAATTTTTGAAAAATCCAACTTCTCTCCTCGACACTTTGCATATTTCATGGGTTCAGTGTAAAAATAAACATAGTTAAGCAATTCATTCAACTCTTTATCTGTCCAATTCCGAACTATATCTTGAGCAATTCCGCGAGCGACGGGATCTTTGAGCGGAAAATTAACGCCATGAGATGATCTGAAAGCAACTCCTTTCCCTTGGGGAGAAGAAAAAGTCGTGCTTTCTATTTCTTCAGAGAGACCCATGCCAGTTAAAATTCCTTCTAACTCAAAAGCATAGGGACCATATTTATAAAAAATCCAATCGATGTTAGTTAATTTTTCTCCGGTAGCACGATAGTACTCAACATCAATTAGATAGAGAAGTTTTATAAGAGGCGTTTTGGTTAAAACTATCCCAAGCTCCGAACTTAGGAATATAATATGTTTGATGAAATCGCTAAGGTTTTTTTTATCCATGACGTTCCAGCTCTTAAACTATCACAAAGATACTGCGTGCAAAAGTGATGGCTATTTCTGACACACGGATCGAACAGAAGCATCGGGCTCCCGCCAAAGCCGCACCAAACCATTGGGGTTTGGTACATTCAACGGACTTACCCCTCCCCATTCATTGGACGCCGTCCGGTTATCCAAGCTCACCTTCCCGGTCATCCTGAAACAAAAGAAAACGGTACTTCTCAGGCAGGGGTTTGCCTTCTTGAAGCAACTTCACCGCATCTCTTTTTTCGTTTTCTGATAGTCTCATGGTCTAATGTTGCTGATATGATTAACCGTCTTATTGGTTTTAATTGCGTCTATTAAATCTTGAATCCACTCTCTATATCGCTCAGCTCCTTTCTCGACTTGTACGCAGGCATCAGATGCGGCAGAAAGAAGCTCCTTTGAATCCGTAGAAGACGCATCATCTGAAGAGTAAACTAATGTGTTTGCCTCATTACATAATTGCTCAACATCCCACTGATAAGCATCAGGAATATCCGTGGGCATCCATCCAAGTATTGCAATGACTTGCTCATGGAACTCCTGCTTATTTTTATTTCCTGGGATGCTATGCACATAATTCCAGAAAAACCTCAGAAATTCAAAATGCATAGCATGAATCCACATAACATTTTTTTCTGATTCTTTTAAAAAATCTACAAGCCGTGGTTCTAATAAAGACGGTTGAAAATGATAAATCCCATTACGATACCTTTTTAAGAGAGAATTATTGTTCTTTGTTTTTTCCAAAAGCTCATCAATTGCTTGATCTTTTAATTTGGCCTCAGCCCAGCCTTCTATCACCACCCAAAGACTCGCATACCACTGCGAGGCAAGAGCGACAAAATGCCAACCATCTATGGCATCCGAAACATCATGAGGGATCTCTATCCATTTTTGAAACCGTTTACGATGAAGATCACACCAATGAAGATAGCGACCCCACGCTATTACTTTTTCTAATCGTTCAATCTTATAACTAAGAATGCCCATACAATAGTTGACCAAACAATGAAACAGGCGCGATCAATGAGCCAACATTTCTTTTAAATACTTAATTATCGGGACATTATCAATCTCAGAACGCCCCAGATTAGGTTTCAATACATCATCCCAATATCTATTGGCACAAAATGGCTTACCATCTTGTTTAATCTCATCATCAGAAAAAGGATATTTCAAATTCGAGCCAATTAACCGATGAGCTTCTTCAAAATTTTTATCATGCACTCTTAAAATTCCTACTCGGTAGCCAGTCTTTTTGACATCTTCATTAATTTGTTCATATATTTTTCCCTGTATAAATTTTTCAAAAATTGGTTGTTTATTCTGGTCGAATTTTCCATTAAAACGACCATCTGTATCGCAAAACACATGATATTTTATATTAAATTTTGAAAAGATTTTCTGAAAAAATGGAATATTATTTACAGTGCCGCAGTTCAGTACAAAAATATCCTTGCTAGTTTTAGCTGTTTGCAAAAATGCACGCAAAATTACCGCTTCGGAATCTCCTTCAACTAATATTATTTCGTCAGCATAAAATGATTCGCAAATGTACGGATTAAACCGCAAAGCTTCATAAAGCTCGTGCTTCACTTCCATCTTAGCCTTATCCATTAATATCGTTTCGTCAATTTGAAACAATCTGGTCTTCCCGTCTGTCTTGGTCATACGAATCAGCGATGACTTTGACTTGGTAATATCTATCATCTGTGGAGAGTGAGAAGCGCATAGAATCTGAAAAGGCAGGTCATCTTGACTTATTTGATAGATTAAACTTCGAAGTATTTTTATTAGTTTTGGGTGTAAAAAAAGCTCCGGCTCCTCAAAAAGAACTAAATAATTCTTCCGCCCCATTTTGCGCTCATATCCTTCAGCAATATCCCTCATGAGAAATAAAGTAAATATTGCCGTTCGAATTGCTCCATGTCCTATTTTATGATATGAACTTGGAATGGCTTCGTTAATACCTTTGTCGCTGTTAAGTCTATAAAATTTGACTCCATAGTCTCTGCCTACAATACTCATGGTCAAATTATTTTTTTTCTCTTTTGGATCTAATTCAATTTGTGTATCCGAAAATAGCTTTTGAAATTGCTCGTTAACGTGAGTCTTGTATTGTTGAATTCTTTCTGGGTCATACATCTTTTCTTTCAATTCTTTAATGGCCTCTATCGCATCCTTGTATTTCTGATTCGCGGCATCTTTTAAAAACTCTTCGGCCCTAATCGCTAAAATTTGATTCACGATTTTTTCAGTCTCTTCCTCGGTGGGCATAGCCTTTATATGAATTGGTTTGGGCAAGCTTTCTTGAAAAACCTCATGTAGCCCTATCCCACCATAATATTTGTCATCCCAATCAGAGGTTTTGGGGCTAAAAGTTCTATTGGTTTCCTTATAAGTTTTAGATTTCGTTTTGACGTCTTCCGAACCCCATATTTTCTGCATCTTTAATCTTCCATCTTTCGATAAATAATTTTGAAACATGTAGCTTGCTTTCTTACTCTTTTGCTCAAGTATGCCCTTGTCTGCATCAGATAATTCGACTTCCAATTCAAAACTTATCTTATTATTGGGATCTTGCAGATAAAAATCTTCTAACGAGGGATGGGTATTATAGAAGAAATACTCGTAGGCATGCAGGAATGCTGACTTGCCGGTATTGTTTTGGCCAAAGATTAATAATGTGTTGGAATTATCAAAGTAAATGATATTTCGTTCTAACCCCCCGGATATTCCGCGGAAATTATCGACGGCAAAAGATATTATTTTCATCTAGAAACCTTTGAACTTGAATAATTGTCTTTGATGTTTGAATAAAAAAATTTTCCGCATGATGAACTAGCCATCATTGCTTCATACACCTCTCGCGGAACAGCAAAATATTGATAAGCACTCCCTCTTTTAAATTCAATTTCTAGAGTTTGAGTCCCTTCATCGTAACCGATTGATTCAATGTCGGACGAACTAACGGGATCACGGCGCATTTTATTCCTTTGAAGCCTGATTAGAATTTGGTAATTTTAATATTTTTATTTGCGGTAAAAGCCATACCAGCCAATCCTTCCAAATCTCCGCACATGCCTGCAAATTGGATCGGTTCTCAGCGGGACATATCCACGACCAAACTGTCCCCGCCAGAACCGTTTCTGTCATCTGTGTGTGGTTTAAGGGTGGCTTGGGACAGTCTCATCGTTCTCGTTGAGTGGAAGACCTTTAAAACTAGATTGAATGGTTTCGCTTTCTACTTCCAACTCTTTTGTTAGAATTTGCTTTGACCGTGCTTCGCGAGGAGGATTTATTTTTTCAGATTTTTCATACTCCACCACTTTTCCCATAATGTCTGAAGGCAAATTTGCTTCACATTTCTTAAGAACACCCATCAATTCTTTTGTGAAGAAAAAATCAACTTGTATTTTTCGTTTAGTAATATGTGCGAATTTTCCGATTATTCTGCAAATATTTTCTCGATCTTCCGGGGTTAATTGTTCAACAAATTCATAGTCTTCGATTTTTCTAAGAGCAAGGATTAAGGGCTCTAGTACATCTATCGTTACAACGTACACATTATAGTCAGCCATGTTGAAGCTAAAGTTATCAATGACGTCAACTGCATTAGAAGGGATCACAAGAAATATATCTTTACGCACATTCGCTTCTTTAATGTATTTTTTTACTGATTCTGTTTGAGTTTTAATATAGATTGGAAAATTTTTTAGATCGTCGGAGGAAGGGCTTTTCGCATCAAAAATAATGTATTCGTCACTTATTTGAATGGTATTATCGGGCTTCCCTTTAAAAGGAACTTGGTCTATGTACTCGATTGTATGCTTCTGACATATCATTTTAATGGCTTCTTGAACACTCGCCTGATGTCTTGCCCATGTTTCTTTCATTGCAGTAAGGCGCTGAATTTCTTTTTCCAGATTTTTCTGTTTCTCCACTTCGCGCTCTTTTTGAACTTGCGATGTGATTGCGCCAAGCGTTGCGATCTTGGTTTCGTAACTTTGATTTCTATCATTTTCTGTACTTTTAAAAATTGCGTTTTCTTCCTTGAGAACAGCGAGCTCTTCTTGTAGAGATCTCGCATTTTCTTTTGAGGATTTTAATTCGGCTTGTTGCTCGGCTGCTTTTTTCTCGGACTGTTTTATATTTTCCTCTCTTGAGGCCAAAGTAGCCTCAGCGCTGGAAAGCATGGTTTCTACGGATGTGTGTTTTTCCTTCAATGATTTTAATTCTGCTTGCTGTTCGATTATTTTTTTATCTGACTGTTTTATAGTCTCTTCTCTGGAAGCTAAAGCGGCTTTATGGGCGGAAAGTGCTGTCTCTACAGAAGTAAGTTTTGTATTCGAAATATCCAGTGAGCTTTGCAGTTTCACGGACTCGGATTTGATATGGGAATTGTCGTTATTTAGCAAGTCGATCTTATTGGAAGAAGTAGCTAGCTGTTCCTCACTACTCACTACCAAATGGATTAGATTTTTGTACTCCTCAAAAGCCTCGTAGCTCAAACTTTGCACGAGCCGCCAACTGAAGATTCTTTGCCAAAAACCTAAATTTTTTACCCGTTCGAAAAACTGATCGAGCTTCTCATATTTTTTCATAACATATTTGCCTTTATTTTAATTTCACGTAACCCGGACGGTGCCCCCCCCTGCCAAAAATCGGCGGCGGGCAAGCACTTAGCATCCCCTTATTTACAGCACAACAAGACGACGTAACTCCTGTAAGAAATGCACGAACTCTCTTAATGCTTGCATAGCTACAGGGTCGGCGCCCTGCGGATCGAAATGCATTACATCATTCCTAATGTTTCGAACCCTGTTCAGCCATTTGATAAATTCGCACCGATCTACAGAGAGCTTCAATTTGTCCCAACGTTTTTCATCTTCAAGCAATCGCACATATTCTCCAAATGTCAAATCCGCTACCCCCTCCACTACGCGACTCAGCTCATTGGGATTCTTTGCTCCATCTAGCTCCTCCACGCAGAACTTTCCATGAATAAGACGGCGTATGAAATTCTCGCATTCGCCTATCAACACGAAAGGTTCGGCCAAATCACTAAATTGTTGGCTTAGATCACTTGCCGTAACTATGCCACATATAATTTTCTCTTGCGATTGAACTAACACATAATCATGTTCTGCTATTATTTTTATTGCCTCGAAAAGGGAGGATTCCATTCCTATTATTTTAGCGGAATCCATGCATTCTCGCACTACCGTACACTTTTTACCTAATGACAACCGACACCCAATTGATTTCCAACTGATAGCACCCTTTACTTCGCGTTCAGTAGTCATGACAGGTAATTGGGAAAAATTATTAGCCATCATTATAGTGGTCGCCTCATTAAGCGAACTATCTGGCTTAATCGAAACTGGTTTGCGATGCGCCGACCCCAGCCCGTCAATTCGGTAAGTTGTAGCTATAGCCTGTCGATCCTCGTCAGATCCAATTGCAACGAATTTAATGGCACCATCAATATATGCCCATTCAAAATCAGGCTGAGTTTGAAGACCGGCTTTTTCCAAAGCGCTTCTTACCAAAGAATTGACATTGCTCCCCCGTCGAGAAGAATTAAGCAATTTCAGGATGTCACGCGCACTCATTCTTGCAGGTGAAACTCCTTTTTTAAGCTGCTGAGCTATCTCATTTAGTTTATTTTTTAGTTCTTGCATACACTCTTCCCTATTTTAATTGTCTCCATGTTGGCCGCTACTTATCACACTGCCGCTACGCGCGTATTCTAACCCCTTTGAGGAGAGTTTTAAGAAATTTCTCTAATCGCGAACGGATAGAAAAAAGGACCACTTTTGAAGGGAAGATCGCCGATTGCGCCGTTGATATTTCAGGAAAGTTCTAAAGCTTTTTTTAGCCGCGCCACGGTGACCTTATGTTTTCCGCGCTCGATTTTTTCGAGATTGGCCAGCTTCCAGCGTACGGCGGGCAACCGCTCGGCGCCCTCCACCCCAAGAAGCTGCCATTTCGGGGTTCTTTCCTTGAAGGACATTAAAAATTCGCGTTCATCCGGGGTGAGCATGCTCCGGACCTTCGCGATCAGTTCTTTCCGGACGCGTTCGAGCTCTTCGCAGGTCACGGCGATCCGGGTCATCCCCAAGAATTCTTTCTCAAAAACAGGCCGGAGGTCTTTCAGACGAGGCGCCAGGACTTCATACATGGGCCGGTTATGGCTGATCAGATAGACCAGAAAAGACTTCCGGACCGCGTCGGTGATCCCCTCGTTCTCCAGGAGTATCTTCACATCGAAAAAATCCCGGGAATGCTGCCGGTCCAATGCCGCGCATATCTTGCTGCCGTAAAGGTCCTGGAAAGAAAGCATCTTTACGCTCACGGATTTCTCGAAGAAGTCTCTCGCTTCTTTTGAAAGTTCCCTTTCCTCGCAGGCAGAAACGGCTCCCCGGATGATCAGATTGGGTTCGATCTTCACAAGGGCTCCCTGCTGGTTCGCAAAAAGCTTGGTAACGGCACCGCTTGTTTTGTCGATCTTCTCTTCGACCCTGACTCCGGAGATGGTCTTTCTGATCTTTTGCGCGATGATCCGGAGTTTCTCCCCGATATGACGGAGTGTATCCTCCCGGGATTCCACGGGAAGGTAGGTAAGATCGATATCCACGGACAGTCTTGGGAGACCGCGAACGAAAAAATTAATGGCTGTGCCGCCGTGCAGGGCAAAATCGGGTTCTTCCGCGACATGCGGAAGGATGCGGATCAGAAGATCGGCTTGTTTGTAATAGAGGCTGTTCTTCATGTTCCCTCTTTTGCCACAGGCACCACGATCTTGTATTTCGCGTCATAGGTTCCGTGCTTGCCGATCATGCGCTTACCACTGCCGAAGTCGACCCTCTTGAGATCGAGCTTCTTCACCCAGGCATGACCCTGTTTTTCAGCCAGATGCATGAAAAGGCGCTTTGCCTTGACGGAGCGGCACTCTTTTAGAAGCTCCCGGACCAGCTCGGAACGCAATGTCGTCAGGCCTTCCATCAAGAGACCGGCTTCCTCATAGGATTCTTCGTCAGGCACATCGTAGCAGACCTCGAGTAGCGCCCGCTCGGGTGAAGAGATCTTTATCGAATAATCACCCAGCGCGTGATCGGCAAGGCCCGTGCTCTTTTTGACGTCCAGGAATCCTGTCGCGGTGTATCTCGGTTTCATTTTCCAGTCATAACGCCGGAACCACTCCGGAAGTTTCTCAGTGGGACTCCCGAAAAGAACGACCGTCTGACCGGCGCCCATGGGCACATAGTGCGCATACCCTTGTAACCCAAGCGCCGTTTTTCCGGCCGCGTGCACCGAGAGTTTCAGTTGTGTCTGCATGGCATAGAGCGCGCCGGTCCAGTCCGCTTTTTCACCCGCCCGCTTGAAAGCTCCGCGCCCGATCCGGTCGATCCAGGATCCCTTGATATAACTGCCGGCCAATTGGCGGTAAACCCCCTGGGAGGCCAGCCAGCTATAAACGGCTACAGTCCCTTTCGGCCATGCTTTCATGAGTTGGTTTATCTTACTTGCTTTTTGACTATCCATAGTTGTCATCCTACGTTTTTAATATGCTTAATTCGATGTTTGGTTTAAATATAATCTAACATGTCCATACAGGATAGTCAAACATGAATAAAATCATAGCTGTAGTGTAGCAGATTGCGGGGCAAAACGTGAACTTCCTCATTTGATTGATTTCTCCTTATCGATGCTTTATAATAACTGTTGCTTAGCTAAGTATAGCGCATCGAGATCCATTATTCAACCCCGGAGGAAAAATGGCCAAGCTGTGCGGTTTATATGTCAGAGTCTCTACGGAGCGCCAGGCGGAATTACGCGACGGATCCCTTGATACACAAACGGACAGGCTCAAGCAGTACGTCAAATTCCGTGAAGTTCCGGGAAGCGACGATTCCGCAAAATGGAAGCTGGTCCGCGTCTACCGTGAAGAAGGCAAGTCCGGGAAGAATACTGACAGACCCGCTCTGCAAGAACTTCTCTCTGATGTGAAAGACGGCAGGATCAACACGGTCCTCTGCACCAAGATCGATCGCATCACCCGCTCTCTCATTGATTTCTACAAGCTGAGCGATACCTTCAAAAGGCACAACGCCGATTTCATCTCGCTTGAGGAAGGTTTCGACACCTCCACTCCCATGGGGCAGGCAATGCTTAAGATGACACTTGTCTGGGCTGAGCTGGAGCGAGAGCAGACCTCCAAGCGAACGAAGGACAAGCTTCTTTGGCGGGCTCAGCAGGGGCTCTGGAATGGCGGACACGTGCTGGGCTATGACCTTGTCGACAAAAAACTTGTCGTAAATAAACAGGAAGCGAAGTTCGTCAACCTGATCTTTAACAAATATCTGGAGAAGGGCTCCGTCCTTAAGGTCGTGGAGTTCCTCAACGAGCATGGTTATCGCACAAAAGAATACGTCTCCAAAAGGAAGAACTCTAAAAAAGGCGGTTCCTCATTTTATAACCAGAATGTCCTGCATATCCTGAGCAATCCTCTTTATCTAGGGGAGATCAAGCAACTCGAAAAAGTTTACAACGGCCAGCACCCTCCGATCGTCACCCAAGAGCTGTGGCACGACGTGAACCGGAAGATCCAGCTACAGGCTCCCAAAAGGACCAACCCCAAGCGGAAGGTCAAGCATGTGTTCCTCCTCCAGGGGCTTCTTAAGTGCGGCTGGTGCGGAAACTACATGTCTACCAAGTACTGCACCGGAAGAAACGGACTTTGCTACTACTATCAGTGTACGCGCAATGCCAATAGCGGGAAATCTGCCTGCAAGATGAAGTATGCGCCTGCGATCCAACTGGAAAATGCTGTATTAAGCGAGATCAAAAAGATGAGCACCGACAAACAGAGGGTTCAGAAGATAGTAGACGAAGCTAATAAGGATACCGGATCCAGTCTTGTCGGATTAAAGAAAGACAGGAAACATCAGGAGATCAAGCTCACCGGGATCAAAGGCAAGATCAAGAACATCCTGCACAACATCTCCTCCCATTCGGATCTCAAGATCAATAGATCGATCACGGAAGAGCTTCGTGAGCTTGAGGACCAGAAAGACCAGATCGGGAAAGATATCCAGAATATTGACTTTGAGATCGGGCAGATCCAGCAACAGACCATGAATGCCCGGATCATGTATGAATCCCTGACAAAATTCAGCCAGATCTACGAAGCGGCTGATCCTGCGGAGATGAAGGAATTGCTGCCTTTGTTTGTGGAACGGGTAACGTGGACACCTTCAGAAATAGAAATTGCCCTCTTCGAGCACGAAGCTCAAAAAGGGCAATTTCCACCTACGACTAACCCTTCCGGCGCTGGTGCGCCGGAAGTTAAGGAATGGCTCCCCCGCCTGGGATCGAACCAGGGACACTGCGGTTAACAGCCGCATGCTCTACCAGCTGAGCTACAGGGGAATGATCTTTTAAAAAACATGTGACCGATATGCCGGTCACTTTCCATGATTCATGAACAAGCCATTGCCCGCAGTCCTTTAGGATAGGGGAATAACCTGTTAAAGAGTAAAAAAACCACTTCTGGAAGCCCCAATTATAGAGATTACCGTCTTAGGGTCAATGGGTGTTTTTGACCTTTGCTTTCGGCCTTCTAGCTGATATATTCCCCCCCTGTTGTTCAATCTTTATCAACCCTGTTACCCGGAGATAGCTATTATGCATAAACTCGTTTTGATCCGTCATGGAGAAAGCATCTGGAATAAAGAGAACCGGTTCACCGGCTGGTATGACGTGGATCTATCGGAAAAAGGCCTCGCGGAAGCCAAAGACGGCGGTCAGCTCCTTAAAAAAGAAGGCTACGTTTTCGATATCGCGTTCACTTCGGTCCTGAAACGCGCCATCCGGACGCTCTGGATCGTCCTCGATCAGATGGATCTTATGTGGATCCCAGTCATCCGGGACTGGCGGTTGAACGAACGCCATTATGGTTCCCTGCAAGGGCTGAATAAATCCGAGACCGCGGCCAAGTACGGCGAAGAACAGGTCAAGATCTGGCGCCGGAGTTATGACGTCCCGCCGCCGGCGCTTGAGAAAACAGATCCCCGGAATCCGGCCAAGGACCCGCGTTACCAGAGTTTCAGGAAAAGTGATCTTCCGCTCACGGAATGCCTCAAAGACACGGTCGCCCGCGTCCTTCCCTTCTGGCATGATGTCGTCTCCCCAATGATCCGGGCCGGGAAAAGGGTGCTCATTGCGGCGCATGGCAACAGCCTCCGCGCGCTTGTGAAATATTTGGACAATATCTCAGAGCAGGAGATCCTCGGCATGAACATCCCGACCGGCATCCCGCTTGTTTACGAGCTCGATGAGAACCTCAAGCCCATAAAGCATTATTATCTGGGCGACCCCGAAAAGATCAAAGCCGCCATGGATGCGGTGGCAAATCAGGGAAAAGCCAAAAAATAGACGCGTCGCGGGCCGCAGGGATCACAAGGGAGTCGCTGTTGAAGAGGCGCCCTTGAGGAGCAAAAAAGCGAAAACATCCTCGGAAAGGAATTTTCCGCGAGTGGTGAGCCGGCTCTTTCCTCCAAAAATCTCTATGAGACCTTCGTCATAAAGGGTTTGAAGGCGGTCTTTTAACGCCGGATAGATCTTCGGAAATGAAGCGGGCGCGATACCTTCGCAGAGCCGGAGTCCCGTGACCAAAGATTCGGTCTCTTTCTCCTCTTCCGAAAGCCGGTCTTCGACGTCGTTTTTCCAATCTGTGGCCTCACATTTTTCAAAATACCGCGCAAGATCCCATGCGAACTGCGAGCGGATCCCGCTCAGATAAGTAAAAGCCCCGGGACCCAGACCCAGATATTCCTGATTGTGCCAATAGATGAGATTATGCCGGGATGCCAACTCCGGCTTTGCAAAATTAGAGATCTCGTAATGTTCATAGCCGGCGCTTGTGAGCATCTCGATCGCGCTTTCGTACATCCGGGCATGATCTTCTTCCCCCGGAAGATCCAACTCCCCCTCTTTGAGAGATTGCCCGAACGGAGTTCCCTCATGGACCTCCAGATCGTAAAGTGAAACTTGTGAGGCCCTAAGTTCGATGCATCGGCGCACGGAACCGCGAAAATCCTCGACGGTTTGGCCCGGCAAACGCAACATAAGATCGAAGCTGACGTTGAGGATCCCGGCTTGTCGTATTTTTGAAGCTGTTTCTGCGATATCCCGGACCGTATGCCTCCGGCCGAGTTTTTTGAGGATCGCGTCCCGGAACGACTGGCAGCCGAGACTGATACGATTCACGCCGATCTCGCGAAACGCTTTCAGCTTCGTCTCATCGCCGTCGCCCGGATTGAGTTCGAGAGTGAATTCATATCCGTTCTTGAACTCGAACACTGAACGAACGCCTTCGACCAGCCGCCTCAGTTCCGGAATGTTCAAACTCGAAGGTGTTCCGCCGCCGAGATAAAGCGTGTCAAATGAAAGTCGTCCGTAACGGTCACGCACATGCTTTGTTTCCGTTGAAACCGCTGCCAAAAATCGCTCACGCAGACCGGGAGAATGGTCCGCCGTGGTTACAAAATTGCAATAATGACACCGTGTTTGACAAAAGGGGATGTGGACATAGAGGCCGCGCATGACAGCATTATAGAGAAGACAGCCTCTCCGTGGAATGGGAAACGTCGCACGAAAACGTTCCCCGTTCTGCGTTTCCCGGGTGACGAGTTCTCAGTTGGCACGAGTCTTGCATCCTTTAAGCTGAATTGAGGTATAATAAAAGCCTCAAAGGACTTTTATGGCCGCGATCACAGATAAGATCATCGAGCTTCTTGGAAAACGGGAATTCGTCTCGGTCGCCACAGTGACCCCGGACGGAGGGCCGAATACTGCCCCAAAGTTCTTCTTCCGCGCCAAAGGGGATTTCATTTATCTCATTGATTATGTTTTCGGAAAAACGGTAACGAACCTCAAGGAAAATCCGAGGGTCTCGGTCTCTTTCATGGACATGGACAGTCTCGAGGCTTACCGCCTGAATGGCACGGCGAAACTGATCGAAAAAGGAAAGGTCTTTAAAAACGTCTTCAAAGAATGGGATAAAAAACTTGTCAAGATGGCCACGACCCGGGTCATTGAAGGTGTCCAGAGCGGGAAAACTCACGATCATTACGAACTGGAAATGGGCAAGAAGTTCATAGTTCTTAAGATCAAGATCGCAAACGTTGTCAAGATTGACCGCAAAGGCAGCATCTGGCAGGAGACCGGCTAATCTTCTTTAACTGCGGGTATCTTATCTAAAGCGAGAAAAATTCCGTGGAGAATGGCTTCCGGCCGCGGAGGGCATCCGGGGATATAAACATCCACGGGGATGGAACGGTCCACTCCCCCCACCACCGCATAATTTCCTTCGAAGATCCCGCCACTGACCGCACAACTTCCACAAACCACAACGAGCTTGGGAGAAGGGACTGCTTCGTAGGTCTTCACGAGTGCCAGCTCCATCTGCCGCGTCACCGGACCTGTCACAAGAAGCATATCCGCGTGCCTTGGCGAAGCAACGAAATGAACGCCGAACCGCTCCGCATCATAAACCGGGTTCGAAAGATTCACGATCTCCACTTCACAAGCATTACAGGAACCCGCGTCAACCTCGCGGATATGAAGCGACCGGCCGAAAAGGCGTTTGATCTTGTCTTTTAATCTCAAACCTATTTCTTCCGTCGAGATCCGGCCGGCAAAATCACCTTGCTCAAACCCGGGGACTTCCCTCACCTTCTCCTTTACCGGTAAAGCCCCTTGAGCCATAAAGGCGGCATCCTTCCGGCAGTCGGATAAAGAAAAAGATAATTCCCGGCATAATTCTTTTTTTGTTCGCGCAGCAAGATCGAATTTTCCTTTAAAAGAGATCGCCTGATGGGGGCAAACAGGCCCGCAAAGACCGCAAAAGATGCAGTCTCCATAAGAAAGATGAAAAAAGCGCTTGTCCTCGGACGAAGGATCCGCTATCGTCAATGCCTTGGTCGGACAGGCCATGACGCATTTTCCGCATCCCGTGCATTTTGCGGGATCGACCTCAGGTGCGCCGAGAAAACCTTCCGTGGCTTTCGCCGTAAGCGACGCGTAAGGAAGGGTGACTTTTCCCGTTTCTATGTTTTTTTTAAGAATTCGAAACATCCAAAACCCCTTTTTGTTTTTTACCGATCGTTCCCGGAATAAGATAAATTCATACTTTTGTTAATAAGTGGGAAATCGGGAACTATGTTCTCCAGGACGGCATATTCGATCAACGGCCAATTGCTGAACGACGGTGATTGGATCTTCCAGCGGGAGATCTTTCCCTGACCGTCCGTGGAGATCCAATGAAAGCATTCTCCTCGCGGGGACTCCGTATAGCCCAATGCGCTTTGAGACGGCATGAGCGGCTTGACTGCGCCGCACAAGGGGCCCGCCGGCATCGCATAAAGGGCGTCGTAGATCAGCTTGAAGGATTCATAGACCTCCTGGGCCTTTACTTTCATGCGGCTTTCGACGTCGCCCTCCATAAAAACAGGAACCCTGAAAAAGAGATCCTTATACGCCGCGTAAGGATGGTCCCGCCGGAGATCGCGGTCAATGCCGGAGGCCCTCGCTACCGGTCCGACACCGCCCAGAACCTCCGCCACTTCTTTCTTGATCGTGCCGGTTGTTTCGACCCGATCCATCAGGGAATCGACCTGCCAAAGGAGTTGGATCGTCTGGTCAAAATCATTTTTGATCTTTTTGATCTCTTGGATAAGCCACTCCTTTTGAGTCTCGGAGATGTCTTGACGGACACCCCCCAAAGTGACCACACCCCGCAAGAGACGCGTCCCGGCCAATCGCTCATTGAGCCTTAAAAGAGTTTCCTTGATCCGCATCAGCTGGCTCGCGCCAAAACTGAACGCGATATCCAGAGCGATCCCCGCGATGTCGCTCATGTGATTATGAAGACGTTCCATTTCAAGAAAAACAACCCGGAGAAATTGAGCGCGAGGCGAAACCTCTATCCGTCCCAGGTTCTCAAGCGCCTGAGCGCAAGCCACCGCATGAGCTAAAGAGTTATCTCCCGAGATCCTTTCGGCGAGACAAAGAAGATGTTCGGGGGATTTCCCCTCGCCTGATTTTTCGGTCCCTTTGTGCGTGTAGAAATGACGGATTTCGAGTTTGAGGATGCTTTCCCCAGCCGATGAAAAACGAAAATGCCCGGGCTCAATGATCCCCGCATGAACGGGACCCACGGGGATCTCAAAAATCCCCTCTCCTTCGACGCGCTCAAAAACATAATCCCCCGCGGCCCTGGGGATCTTCTTGGGAGATCCAAAATCTTTTCTCAACGGGAAAAGCCCCTGAGGCCAGTCTTCGTGAAGGACAAGACGCCTGGGGTCCGGATGCCCCACCGCAATCAGTCCCAAAAGGTCCTGGACTTCCCTCTCATGCCAATTAGCCTTCGGCAAGAAATGGGCTAAAGACGGGAAACGAGGGTCTTTTTCCTCAACCTTCGTTTGAACGGTTAAAAACTGGTCCTGTTGAGCATAGGAAAAAATGTAGTGGAGAGTAAAAGATCCGTTTTCTTTTCTTGTATCGGAACCGGAAAGAAAAAGGAACCGCATCCCGAAAACTTCCATGAGGCATTCCGCGATCTTTAGAATCGAATCTTTTAGCGCAAGAACATGCCATTCTTTCGCCGGCCCCTCAGAAACCTCCAAGATCGCATCACCGAGTCTCTTTTTCAGCTCTTGAAAAACCGTCTTCATACGATGACTCCTCCAGCGACGCGGCCTGCTTCCAAAAGCAGTCGCTGGAACGGGCCTGGGATATAAAAACCCATCGCGAAGATCACGATCAAGCCGACGCCAAGAACGCCGTCCATCAAGAAACTTTTTTCCTCGATCGGGGGCGGCCCTTCCGGAACGCCAAAAGTCATCCGGTTTGCATGCCTCAGAAAACCGACAAAGATAAGTGTTAGTAAAACAAGCAAAATGACGCACGGAAGGAATTTTCCGGCCAGGAATCCTGCGGTCAAAATAAGAAATTCGCTGACAAAAATGCTGAATGGCGGCATTCCGGCAATAGCCAGAGCGCCTAAAAAGAAAACGACGCCTAAAAACGGATTCCTCCGGAAGATCCCTTTGACTTTACCGATCTCCTTGGTCTGAAAAAGATGGAGCAGATGCCCTGAACTGAAAAAAAGCAGGGATTTGGTGAATGCATGGTTCACGATATGAAGAATCGCTGCGTAGATCCCGAGTACGCCGCCAAAACCCAGTCCCACAGCCGCAAGCCCCATATGCTCGACACTGGAATAGGCTAGAAGACGTTTATAATCTTTTTGCTCCAGGATAAAGGGCGTCGCAACGGCTACAGAAAGCACCCCAAATAAAATGAGAAGTGTGCCTGAGAATGCGGAGCCGGTCGCGGCCGTGGTCAGGATGTGGAACCTCAGGATCCCCAAAGTCGCACAGCTTAAAAGTACGCCGGAAAGAAGCGCGCTCACGGGGGCCGGAGCCTGGCTGTGCGCGTCCGGAAGCCAGGAATGGAACGGCGCGAGGCCTGCCTTCGTGCCATAGCCCACAAGAATGAAGATAAAGGCAAGCCGGAGAACTTGCGGATCCAACTGTTTGGCCTTGCTCAAAAGGAAGGTCCAATTCAGTAAAAAACCGCTTTCTCCTACCACCGCTTGAGCGATCGCCGAATAATAGACCAGGATGATCCCGAAAAGCGCAAGCGCGATCCCAACGCTGCAAAGGATCAGATATTTCCATGCGGCTTCGATCGAACTTTTTTTATCATCCACGTTGACCAAGAAGGCCGACGCTAGCGTCGTCCCCTCGATCGCGATCCACATGATGCCAAGATTATTGGAAAAAACGGTCAAAAGCATGGTAAAAAGGAAAAGATGGAAAAAGAAAGCATACCGGCGAAGCCTTAAAGGAGAAATGCTCGAATCCCCTTCCTTGAAGAGATATCCCCCCGCATAGACGGCGGAAAGCACTCCGACGCTCGTGATCAGAAGCACAAAGACCGCGGACAGCGAATCCATCATAAGATTTCCGTTAAAAGCAAACACGCGGGGCGACCAGGATGTCCCAAAAACAAAGAGCCATGCTCCGATCGCGGAAAGAACGGCGCCGGTCATAAACGTCAGGCGCGTCATCCTCTTGGGACAAGGGATCAAACAAAGAAACGCAAAAATAAGGGGCATCCAAAGCACCCTGTCGATCGTCATGGCATTATCCTTTCAAAACGGTCATATCATCCGCATCGATGCTTTCAAAAGCGTCGCGGATCTTGAAAACAAAAATTCCCATGATCATCACGGCGACCAGCACGTCGAAAAAGATCCCCATCTCGACCAAAAGCGGCATGCCGAAGGTCATGGTGATGGCCATCAAAAAAAGGCCGTTCTCGATCAGAAGCAGGCCGAGGACCTGATTGATCGCCTTTTTCCGGGTCGTCATCATCAACATGCCGAAAAAAACGGTCGAAATGGCGAGCGGAATGAACTCGCTGAATGCGACCGGCTTCAGGATCTTGTCGTCCCCCGTGACATAGAACGAAACAAACACGAGCAATACGGCCAAAAGAAGCGAAAAGGGAATGTTGATATAACTTTCGACCTCTTTGCGGATCCCGAGCCGCCGGATGATCCTGAAAAAAACGTTCGGAATCACGATCGTCTTGAGAACGAGCGTCAAGAGCGCGGGGACCAACAGATGCTCCACATGGTTCGTGACCGCGATCACCGCGGTAATAAGCGCGAGCAGAAAAGAGTGCGCGGCGTAGGCGCGGATGCTCATGCCGATCTGGGAAGACGTGAGGATCCAGAAAGAAGCGATCAAAAGCATCATCCCCAAAAAATGGATCGCCGAAGCCGCGAGTTCCGGACTCATGCTCCCCTCCCGATGATCAGTTGTCCCAGGAGAGAAAGGATGGCCAGAACAAAAGCCACCGCGAGCAGGTCCGGAACCCTGAAAAGGCGCAATTTTGCGGAATGGATCTCAATCCATCCGATCACAAATGCCAGAAAAAAAACCTTCGCGAGGTAAAGTACCAGCGACAATCCAAAAGCCAGAAAGCCCCATGAACTCGAAATCCCCCAGGGGAAGAAAAGATCCGACAAGAGCGTCAAGAACACCAGCTGTTTGATCTGATGGCTCCATTCGATCAGAGCCAGATACTGTCCGGAGTATTCGAGGATCATGGCCTCGTGGACCATGGTCAGCTCCAGGTGTGTTGCCGGATTATCCACAGGGATCCTTCCGCTTTCCGCAATCGTTACGATCAGCAGCGCGCCGAAAGTAAGGCTTGTGAAAAACAGCATCTGAGTAGGAGATCCGGAAGCAAAATAGGAAACAATCCCTTCCAAGGATAGGGTATGGGCACGAAAACCCAAGGAAAAAAAAGCGAGAAGAAGCGCCGGTTCCGCGAGCGAAGAGAGCGTCATTTCCCGGCTTGAACCCATCCCACCGAACGTGGTACCGGTATCCAATGCCGCAAGTGTTAAAAAGAAACGCCCCAAAGCCAGGAGATAAACAAAGAGGATCACGTCCCCCGTAAAACCAAAAAGAGAACGGATGCCTAAGATTGGCAGCATGGAAGCCGCCACAAAGGTTGACATAAAAAGGACGAAAGGCATGGCATGAAAGATCCAGGATGCCGTTTCCGAGATGACCATGTTCTTCCGGAACAATTTCAGCAGATCCGAATAGACCTGGACCAAGCTTGGTCCCACGCGGTTCTGTGAGGCCGCCTTCATTTTTTTGATGAACCAGCTAAGGGCAGGAGCCAGGATCGACAAGAACAAGAGTTGAAAAACGGATAAAAGGATCGCCGGCATCAGGAGCGCCCTCCGAAGAAAAGAAGCAGGAGGATCAGCGTGATAAAAATATAACTTAAATAAAGCTGGATGTGCCCTGTCTGGATCTGCTTGGCCTTCCGGGAAAGATCGACCACAAGCTCAGACAAAGGTTGATAGACCCATTCATCCACGTGATGGGTGATCTTTGACTCAAAACGCTGCGCAGTCCTGAGCATGGCATGACCTTCATCCTCCAATTCCACGCGCCGGGTCGGCTGATAGAGAAAAGAAAAAATCCGCCGCAAAGGTTTGGAATAACCCGTTGCGGTATATTGCATCCGGGGCTCAAGTCCCGGCATACCGCAATCCCAACTGGGACCGATCCGGACATGTTGCTTTCCAAAGGTCAACCGGAGAAGGATCACGGTCCCGAGCAGAAATACTGAAAGGATCATAGCGATAAGAAGCGGAGAAAATTGGCTCGACCCTGAGGGTGACATTAAAAACACTTTTTGCGTTAGCCCTGTCATAGAAATATCCGTGGCTGATAAAGTTTTTGCCGCTTCCCCAAGCATGGGCAGAATCCACGGCGCAGTCAACGCTAACCCAAAACAACTCGCGGCCAGGATCCCCATTCCGACTTTCATGAATCCGCCCGCTTCATGCGCGTGAGCGGCGCGTTCAGAGCGGGGCTTCCCTAAAAAGCTGATGCCAAAAGCCTTCACAAAACAAGTCGCTGCCAAAGCGCCCGCAAGCCCAAGAAGCGCGGCTAAAAGCGGTGAAAAAAAACGCATGGCCGGACTCACGCTTTCGCATCCCAAAAGAAGTGCGATAAAGGTCAGCCATTCGCTTATAAAACCATTCAGCGGCGGAAGCGCGGCAATGGCCATGGCTCCCACCAGGAAAAAAGAGGCGGTCCAGGGCATTCTCCGGATCAATCCCCCGAGGCCCTCTATGTTCCGCGTGTGCGTTCCGGAAAGGACCGAACCCGCGCCAAGAAACAGAAGCCCTTTGAATATTGCGTGGTTGATCACATGATAAAGGGCCGCAATAAGGGCGAAGCCTGCGTAAAGAGGCTGGTGAAGTGTTCTGAAGACGAGTGCCATCCCGACACCCAGAAGGATGATTCCCATGTTTTCGATACTGGAAAAAGCGAGCAATCTTTTCAGATCGTTTTCCATGAGCGCATAAAGAATGCCGAGGAGTGTGGAAAGAATGGCGACTGCAAGCATCACATGTCCCCACCAGCCGGGCGTTTCCCCCAAAAAATTAAAAAGAAACACAAGCAGCCCATAAACAGCCGTTTTAATCATAACGCCTGACATGAGCGCCGAAACATGGCTGGGTGCCTGCGGGTGGGCCCGGGGCAACCAGATGTGGAGCGGGATCACGCCGGCCTTGGTCCCGAATCCGATGAGCGCCGCGAGAAAAATAACGTTTTTAAGAACCGGAGACAGCGTGCTGGCAGCTTCCCGGAATGCGTCGAATGAAAAAGACCCGGCATGGATAAAAAGGAGCAAAAATGCGGCGGTAATAAAGGCGGTCCCCACATGCGTCATGATCAGGTAAAGCGTCCCGGCAGACCGGGTTTCGGGTCTTTCATGTTCGAAGATCACGAGAAAGTAGGAGGTGAGGGACATCAGTTCCCAAAAAAAGAGAAAATAAAAGGCATTTTGCACCGTAACCACGAACAGCATGGCCAGTATGAAAAAATTGTAGAAAAAACCTAAAAGAGCGATATTTTTTTTCCCTTGAAATTCCCGTGTATAACCGATGGCAAAAATGGAAGCGGCCAAGGAGAGGAAAGAAATGATCAGGAGAAAAAAAGCCGAAAATGGATTCGCCACAAACCGCAGAGCGCCCACAGGGAAACTTCCCTGCCATTCTAAGGCCCAGGGTTTCCCGATCAGAAGTATCCCGAGTGAAAAAAGAATGCCCGCTGCGCTCGCCAGAACAGCCAAACCATGCGTCAGGCGGTTCGCCTTTTCTCCGTGCTGTTCAAAAAGAAAACCCGCGATCCCTCCTAAAATATGGAGCAGAATTTGAGCATAAAAGAATAACGCCATTTTTTTAAAACCACCTTTGGAATGATGCCTGCGAATGTTTTTAGGGTAGAAGGATCTGTTTTATGGACCCAACCTGGGGCAGACTTTTGTATTATACCACCGATAGAACACTTTTCCCAAGACCCATAACATTTTTCATTACAAAGAATGTTGGGGGGAGAAATAAAAAATTGGAGAGGATCAGGCGCCCAAGTCTTGTTTTTCTTTTCCTCAAGGGCGATCAGGACTGTCCTGGTTACCTGTCAATTTTCAATTATGGGAACCAGGGCTGATTTTCTGTTGAAAAAATTAATGATAATCAGGCGGATTCTGCGGACAGGAGTATGTCTTCGATGCTCTTGAAGAGGACGGCCCTATCGCCCCCTTTCACAAAGTAACCCGCGATCCCCTCGAACCGGAACAGATCTCTCATCGCCTCATAGCCGGTCAGGATCACAACGGGTATTTTCTTGATCGCTTCGTTGGCTCTCAGCCGCCGCACAAAAGTGAACCCGTCCATTTCCGGCATTTTGATATCCAGCAGGATCAGGTGCGGCTTTTCGGCCAAAGCCTTTTCGAACCCTTCTTCCCCATCTTTGGAGATCAAGATCTCATAACCCTTTGCCTCCAATTGTAACTCGAGCATTTTTGTGTAGTCCCCATCATCATCAATGACCAGTATCTTTTTCACCGCCATACCGTCTCCTTTGCCGACCACTCCTGCCAACTCGGCTTATTTTTCAAATAGGGACATCGGGCCAAAAGGTTGACATTATTCTAAGAAAAAAACTCCCGCAACGCTACTTTCTTTTCGGCTTAATCCGGGCTTTCATTAAGACGTTTTTCCCTGCCACGATTCTCTTTTATTAAAAAATTGGGGCCGCCGAGGATCCGGGCAATCAGCATACTGACCGAATTGCTGCCGATCGCGTTGACCATGGTTGCGGGCGGATCCACCAAGGTCCCGACCATGGAAATAATCGGGAGCGCTTCGGGCGGAAACCCATAAAGCGTCACGATCAGGAGTTCACCTAAAAATCCGCCCCCGGGAATACCGGTCATGACGATCCCGCTCAGAAGCGCGATGCCGAGTGCCGTCGCGATCGTACCGATCCCGGAGAATTTCATGCCAAAAAATCCGAAAAGAAGTGCTATCTTCACGACCGCTGAAATGCAAGTGCCATCCATGTGAACCGTCGCACCGATCGGGATGACGATCTTTGAGATGTCGCGTGGCACACCGATCCTGTCCGCCGCCTCGATATTGGAAGGGATGGTCGCAAGGCTGCTTCCGGTACCCAGCGCGGTCAGGGATGCGGGGATGATATTCACCCAAAACGTTCTTACGCCGTTCATTCCGCTTGCAAGGAACGCATAGAAAGAAAATCCAAGAAAAAAATAGAGGATCGAGAACGGATAATAAAGCACGACAACCCTGGCATAGGAACCCAAAAGACGGGGACCGAACACGCCGGTCAAATACGCAAAATAGGCGCCGAGGCCGACAGGCGCGTAGAACATGATCAGGTGGATCGCTTTCATCATCACCTTATTGCCGGAGACCAGGAAGTTGACGAAGGCTTTACCGTCCTCTCGTGCCAAAGATGCCGAAAGTCCGATCAGGATCGAGAACACGATCAAGGCCAGCATGTTCTGCTTGGAAAGCAACCGCACGAAATCAGACACCGTAAAGGCTCCCACCAATTGCTCGACGGTCTTCACCTGTGTGATGCCTGCGCTCATTTGAAGGATCGGAGGGCCTGTTAGTACCGGCGGATAGATCTTCACCCCCAGGATCATAAGTGACGCCGAGATCAAGCCCGTCGCCACGAATAGAACCATCATCCACGTCATGATCTTCCCGAGGCGGTGGAGATCGGACATTTCCGCGATCGACGAGGAGATCGAAAAAAAGACGAGCGGCACCACGGCCGTGAAAAGCAGGTTCAGAAAAATATCACCGAGTGGTTTTACGAACGCGATCTTTTCCTTGAAGAGGATCCCCAATCCGGCCCCAAAAGCGATCGAGCAAAGCAAAAGAATGGAAAAGGAGTAATGCTTCCAAAAATTGTTTTTCATAACTTAGAACATCCCCAAACTTTGGGTTTCTTAAAAAACCGGGACTTGTTCCTTGGGACTCGTAATGGGTTTCTCGTCTTTACGGTTCCCGAGTCCCGAGATGCGAGTCCCGCGGTGCTTCACGCCTCACATTCTATTTGATTTCCCGCCTAAAATCAGTAAGCTTCATTTATGGATCAAAATAAAAGAAAAGCCCTTCAGCTCATCGTCCTCTTCGGCCTCATAAGTCTCTTTGGAGATATCATTTACGAAGGGGCGCGAAGCGTCAATGGTCCGTATCTCAAAGTCCTCGGGGCCAATGCCCTTGTCGTCGGATTCATCTCGGGACTGGGAGAATTCATGGGCTACGGCGTACGCCTTTTGTCCGGGTATTTTTCGGACAAAACGAAATCCTATTGGTTCTTCACGATCCTGGGTTATGCCCTGCTCATCAGTGTCCCTCTTCTGGCACTCACCGGCTTCTGGAAGATCGCGGCGCTCCTGATCGTAATGGAACGCATCGGAAAAGCCATCCGAAGCCCCGCTAAAGACACCCTCCTTTCTCAAGCCACCAAACAGGTTGGCACGGGATTCGGTTTCGGCCTCAATGAGGCCATGGACCAGATCGGGGCGATCATCGGGCCTCTTCTTTTCACGGTCGCGTTCATGGGAACCGCCCAGGCCGAAAAAGGCCTCCGGGATTATCAGGCGGGTTATCATCTGCTTTGGCTTCCTTTTTTCTTTTGCATGGCCTGCGTCCTTTTCGCTTATTGGAAAACCCCGAACCCGGAAATACTCGAAACCTCGGTCATGAAAAACGAATCTGAAAAACTCCCGAAGATCTTTTGGCTCTATACCGCATTCAGTTTCTTCGCCACTGCGGGCTTCGTAAGCTTTGTCCTGATGGCTTATCATTTTAAATCCCAGCATGTGCTTTCTGACGCCCAGATCCCTTTTTTCTACGCGATCGCCATGGGCGTCGACGGCGCCGCCGCGCTCGTGATCGGGAAAATTTATGATCGGATGAAAGAAAAACAAAAACACGAATGGGCCGGTATCGGAACGCTTCTCATGATCCCGGTCCTCTCGGCTGTGATCCCGTTCCTTTGTTTCACTGTCATACCCTGGGTCGTCATTGTAAGCATCATTCTCTGGGGCATTGTCATGGCAGGGCATGAAACCATCATGAAGTCTGCGATCGCGGACATCACGCCGCTCAAGAAGCGCGGCACGGGTTACGGCATTCTGAATGTGGCCTACGGCCTTGCGATGCTTGCGGGTGGTGTCGTGATGGGTTTTCTCTACGATCGCTCGCTCCCCACGCTCATGATCGGCGTCGCGGTTTTAGAACTCGCCTCATTGCCCTTCTTCTTTGCCATGAAACGCGAAGTCTCCAAAATCAGCATTTAGCTTCCCCTCTTTTTTCTTACAGCGCTTACAGCTTAGCCCCTATTTCAGGGGCACCGCTTGAATGGTACAATTCGTCATGAGAAAGTTAATGATAGGAATGTTCATTGGCCTCGTCACATTCGGGCTTGGGTTCCAAGCCCCACAGGAGGGTTTCCCCATGACGGAAAAATCCAAGAAGCAAGACGTTTCAAAGGGTATGCAATGTGCCCTTCCCACTAGCGATGCCGAACTCAAAAAACTCCTCACGCCGGAACAGTATAAAGTGATCCGTGAGAACGGCACGGAGGCGCCTTTTCTAAACGAATACTGGAACAATAAAAAACCCGGGATCTACGTGGACAGGGTCACGGGCGAACCTCTCTTCAGTTCGACCGATAAATTCGACTCCAAGACCGGTTGGCCGAGCTTCATTAAGCCGATCGAGAAAGGCGCGGTCGTCGAAAAATCGGATGCCGCCCTCGGTATGGAACGCACCGAGGTCCGTTCTTCGAAAGGCGACTCGCATCTCGGTCATGTTTTTCCGGACGGACCTGCGCCCACGGGGCTTCGCTATTGCATCAACTCCGCTTCGCTCCGGTTCATCCCTCTCGAAGATATGGAGAAGGAGGGTTACGGCCGGTATTTAACATTATTTGGTCAGGAAACAAAAAAGGCCGCGACGGTTCCTAAAGAAAAGACACAGGTCGCGACTTTTGCGGCCGGATGTTTCTGGGGCGTGGAATCAGCCTTCAGAACAGTCCCGGGAGTGCTCAAAACTACGGTGGGTTATACGGGGGGCCACACGAAGGATCCGACCTATGACCAGGTTTGTTCGCACACGACCGGACACGCGGAAGCGGTGCAGATCGAATTCGACCCGGCAAAAGTTTCTTACAAAAAACTTCTGGAAACTTTCTGGTTGATCCACGACCCGACGACGGTCAACCGTCAGGGTCCGGATATCGGCGATCAGTACCGCTCCGCGATTTTTTATAACTCTCCGGAACAGGAAAAAGAGGCTCGCGCTTTAAAAGAAAAACTGGAGAAATCCGGGAAGTTCAAGCGCCCGATCGTCACCGGGATCACGCCCGCGGAGGAATTCTACAAAGCCGAGGACTATCATCAGCGATATTTCGAAAAGCGCGGGATGAGACCGCAGTGTCATCTGCCGCGGGATTGAGGAAAAAATCTGCTATCTCTCAGGGGCTGGATCGCACGCCTGCGGTAATGCAGACAATCCGTTGAAGCGCTTTCCCGGGATTTTTAAAAAAGAAATCCCTGCATCTTGGAGCAAGCTCAAGTATAATCCCCCATTATTCAACGGGAGGAATTATGTCCATACGCGGGTGGTTCAAGTTCAAAAAAATGAGGCTGTTGTTGGCCTGGGGTTCGATCCCTATCTTGCTCCTTTGCTCTCACATGAACGACCGGAGTTTCCAATGGGGCACGGTCCTTGTCCTCACCGGGGAATTGATCCGTTTTTGGGCGCTCGGATTCGTGGAAAAAAAGGGACAGAAACTGGCCACAAGCGGTCCTTATGCTTTCGTACGCAATCCTCTCTATGTCGGTAATTTCTTCTTGGGGCTGGGCGTGGTCGTGATCGTCTGGAACTGGATCATTCTGGTCCTTTTTCTTGTCGGGTTCTTGGGGATCTATACCGGAACCATTCGCGGCGAAGAAAAACACCTGCGGGAGATGTTCGGCAAACCTTACGGGGATTATTGCAAGAACGTCCCTTCATTCCTTCCGCGGCTGACGCCTTACGCAGCGCCTGAAAAGGGATCTTTCCTTTGGAGCCGCATCATCAAGCATCACGAGTACATCACGGTCGCCGGCATCCTCCTTATGCTCATGATGATCCAGCTTTATGACAAACTTTTCCTCGCTAAAGTACCGCCGGCCGAAGAAATCCCTCTGATCATCGCTACCGCGATCCTGGTGATCGCGCTGGTGATCGAGCGTATCTTTGTCAGCCGCCTCCACATCACATTCTTCGAGCGCCTGCGCGAAAAAGACGCTCCGAAAAAGGAATCGTAAGCACTCTTTCCGCCCAAATCTTTGCTATTCTTTTCATCAATGTTGACTTGGGCTGCACTGATTTTCCGATTTTTTTCTTAATGGAAAATCAGGCGCAAGAAAAAGTTGACCCAGGCAAGCCTGAGTCCCTATAATCTCAGAAAGTTCTTTGAGTATTAGAAAATTTCCTCACGAGGGGCAACGATTATGCTGGAATTCAAACGAAAAGTCCTTTGCATCGGTTTTGGTTCCGTAGGCAAGTGCGCCCTGCCGATCCTCCTCGAACACATCCGTATCCCTTACAGGAACATCACGGTGCTCGACTTCGCGGACAAGCGTAAGGAACTCGCGCCTTGGATCAAAAAAGGCGTCCGTTACTCCCAGGAAAAACTCAATCCCGTTAATATCGCACGGACGCTTTCCAAATACGTCTCCTCCGGCGGCATGATCATCGACCTTTCCTGGAACGTCGACTCGCTCGACATGCTTTCCTGGTGCCATGATAACAAGGTGCTTTATGTGAACACCTCCGTCGAGGAATGGGACCCGTACGCCAATATCGAAAAAAAGACCCCGCTTGAAAAATCGCTTTATTTCAAGCAGATGGGACTCCGCAAGATGACGGCCAAGTGGGCGCATGATTCCACGACAGCGGTGCTGGACCACGGCGCCAACCCCGGGCTCATCAGCCATTTCACAAAGCAGGGGCTTCTCGACATCGCCGAGAAAGTGACCCGCGATAAGACCACTTCCAAAAAAGACCGGAAATCCCTGGAACATTTGATCCGCGAGGAAAAGTTCCACCGTCTGGCCATGAAGCTTGGCGTGAAAACGATCCATGTGAGCGAACGCGACACCCAGATCACGGACCAGCCGAAAGAAGTCGATGAATTCGTCGGGACTTGGTCGATCGAAGGTCTCCGGGAAGAAGCGATTTCTCCCTCGGAGATAGGATGGGGCACGCATGAAAAAGAATTGCCTCCCTTGACCACAGTGCCGGACTATGGCCCCCAGAACCAGATCTTCCTTTCCCAGATGGGTATGAACACGTGGGTGCGCTCCTGGGTCCCGAACTCTGAGATCGTCGGCATGGTGATCCGTCACGGGGAGGCGTTCAGCATTTCCGAAAAACTCACGGTCTGGAAGAACGGAAAACCCATCTATCGTCCCACGGTTCATTACGTTTATATGCCGTGCAATGAAACCATGTCTTCGATCCACGAGCTCCGCTGCCGCAATTACGAGCTTCAACCTAAATGCCGTATCATGTCGGACGAGATCATCAAGGGTGCGGACATCCTGGGATCCCTGATTATGGGACATAAATACAATTCCTGGTGGAGCGGAAGCGTTCTCACGATCGACGAAGCGCGCAAGCTCGTCCCGCATCAGAACGCCACCACGATCCAGGTGGCGATCGGCGTGGTCGCTGCGGCCATGTGGATGATCGAACATCCCAGTAAAGGCGTCTCGGTCCCGGACGATCTTCCGCACAAAGAGATCCTCGCCATCGCGAAACCTTATCTCGGCACAGTGATCTCAGAGCCTTATGATTGGACCCCCTTCAAGAATTATCAGGTTTTCTTCCAGGAAAACCAAAGTTCACACTTGGACAAGAAAAATCTCTGGTGCTTTAAGAATTTCTTATTTAAAGAATAACCGCGGAAAGCATTCCGTTGCTAACGGTGAATGTGAGCTTGTTTCTGTTTCCCGTTGTTTATTCCCCGAGGAACGCGATTTTAAAATGATCAAAAAAAAGAGTGCTCAAACGATCGAAAAACGTGAAAATATGCGCGGTGGCACGGGCACGGTCACGGTCCGTCATTATTTAAAGTCCGAAGAGATCAAGGCTCGCACGCGGCTTTGCGCGGAACTTATCCTTCCCCCGGGCGCAAGCATCGGTCTTCACGACCATGTGGGTGAAGACGAGATCTATCTCATCCAAAAAGGTCAGGGGCTTATGACCGACGGGGGCATGGAATTTCCCGTCACAACCGGCGACGCCATTCTCACGGGCCAAGGCGCTTCTCATTCGATTAAGAACACCGGCGCTGAGGACCTTGTCGTCACCGCCGTGATCATCAAATACTGATGCATCCCATCTTCCCGCAGGAAACTTTTCTTCCGGCCAAAGTCCTCTTTAAAAAAGGTGGACTTTCAGACCTCGCCAAGGAAACCGTGGAATTGGGAACTCGCGGCATGATCGTCCACGGAACATCCCTTGAAAAAGACAACCTTAAGGAAAAGATCGCGGACGATTTTAAAAAAGCAGGACTTTCCATCGAGTTCTTCTGCCGCCCGCAAGGCGAACCGACCTTAGATGAGATCAGCTCGGTGATCGCAAAAGGACAGGGTTTGAAAATCGAATGGATTGTCGGGATCGGCGGCGGCAGCGTCCTCGACCTTGCCAAGGCCGCAGCCGGACTTTTCCACGCCAAAGAAAAACCGGTCTATTATCAGGAAGGGGGGGCGCTTGAGAGGCCGGGGATCCCGTTCGTCGCGGTTCCAACGACCGCGGGCAGCGGCTCGGAAGCATCTCTTAATTCTGTGATCATCAATCCGGAAAAAAAAGTGAAGCTCTCCATCCGCCACAAAGATTTTCTTGCGCGCAAGGTCCTTCTCGACCCGGACCTTCTCAGGGGCCTGCCGTTCGCCGTCATGTGCCATTCGGGGATGGATGCCTGGGTCCAGGCATATGAATCGTTCATCTCAAAGAACGCAACTTGGTTCAGCGAAAACTTCGCGCTCAAAGCAATTCAGCTGATCAGCCGTCACTTGGTGCCGGCGCTTAACGCAGGCCGCGACGAAGATCTCAGCGGGCTCATGCTTGGAAGTTTTTTCTCCGGAGTCGCCTTTTCTCATTCACGGCTCGGCGTGATCCACGGTCTCGCGCATCCCTTGGGCGTGCTCTACAATGTCCCGCACGGGCTGATCTGTTCGGTCTGTTTTGCGCCTTCCATCAAACTCAATCTTGAGGCTATGGGGAATCAGAAATATTCTATTATGAGCCAAGCCGTCGGTATGGACCTTCTCCAAAAAATCCATGAACTCCAAAAAACGCTCAAGATCGTTTCCCCTTTTAAAGGGAAGCCTCTGCTCGACAAAGAAAAAATCATTTCCGAGACGCTCCATTCCGGTTCCACCGCCGCGAACCCCAAGCCCGTCACCCGGGACGACGTCGAATATCTCCTGCGAGAGATTTTCTAAAAATCGAATGACGGATGACCTATGGGGTTTTTGGTTTTCCGCTATTTACTCTTCGTTATTTTGTTTTAAAAAAGGACGCCGTTTCTTTTTTAAAATTTTATGCTAGGATGCCCCATGCACAAAAAACCTTCTTTAAGCTATTGGCTTCAGTATCTCATCGTCCGTTTTTTAGCCCTGCTTGCAACAGCGCTTCCGGTGGAGGTTTCACACAGGATCGCCTGCGGATTCGGGACTTTATCCTACTGGATCTTGGGAAAGCGCCGCAAGATCGCGCTTGAAAATATCGCGACTGCCCTCGGAGCTTCCCTCCCGGAGCGAAGAAAAAAAGAAATCGCGCGCTCCGCATTTCAAAGCGCCGCGCTTTCCATGATGGAACTTTTCACGGTTGAAAAGATCAAAAAAGAGGCGGCCACGCGCTTCAAGCTCTTCGGGAACGAATTCCTGGAAGAAGCTTTTTCGAAAGAGCACGGCGTTGTGCTGGTCATTTCCCATCTGGGTTCCTGGGAATATCTTTCATTCCTCCCCTACTTTACAAAACGGCCGTGGTCGGTCGTGGTCAAAAACATCAAAAACCCCTATCTGAATAAGGCGATCGACGCGATGCGCCGCGTTATGACCGTTAATCCGATCTCAAAAGACAGCTCGGTCAGGACCATTTTTCAGGAACTTAAAGCCGGCCACGGAGTCGCCATCTTGGTCGACCAGTGGGCCGGCAATGAAGGTCTTTGGGTCGATTTCTTTGACACCAAGACTTCGACTACTTCGATCCCCGCCCGGCTCTCCGAGAAGACCGGTTGCTCGCTCGTTTCTGCATATTGTCTCCGAAAAGCCCCGGGACATTATGAGATCTATATCGAAAAACCCATTCCTCATGATATGGAACAACCAGGATGGGAAAATACGGTCACGAAAGACCTCAACCAGGTCCTTGAGCGCCAGATACTGGCGCATCCCGAGCAATGGCTTTGGGGTCATCGCCGGTGGAAAAATAAACCCGACAATCTCCGGACGGCTTGATGGACATTGAACTCAAGATCGAAAAACTGGTGTTCGGAGGCGACGGCCTGGGATTCGTCGACGGAAAAGCCTGCTTCGTCGAGCGGGCCCTCCCGGGCGAAAAGGTCCTCGCGCGGATCTTAAGCGACAAGCCTAACTTCATGAAAGCAAAGCTCATCCGCGTTCTGGAGGCTTCTCCCAACCGCATCCCTGCGCCATGTCCTTATATCGAACGCTGCGGCGGCTGCCAGTATCAGGATCTTCCCTACTCCGAGGAATTAAAATGGAAAGAACGCCAGGTGCGTGAAAGTTTCGCGCAAGCGTTCAAGGCCGAGGATATCCCCATTCTTCCGATCCAGCAGGGCTCCAGGGAATACGGCTACCGGACGAGCATCACGATCCACCGCACCACGGAAAAGAACCATAAGCCCCAACGTCTCGGTTTCATCGGCCATGACAATTATTCCAAGGTCTTGATCGATTATTGCATGCTCGCGGATGATTGGCTTAAGGAGATCTTTACCACCGAGCATAAACTTAACCGTCGTGAGGAAAAAAGAGGTTTCAAGCTGGACGAAAAGGGACGGATCTTCACGAGTGACGAGGAAAAACTTTATCGCGTCCGTATCGGCGGCCTGTCACTCTGGACGAGCTCCATGGGATTTTTCCAGAATAATATCGAAGTGACGGAACTTATCGCGAAAAAATTGGCTGAGTATCTCGCGGTCTTAAAACCCTCCCGGTTCCTGGATCTTTACGCCGGCGTCGGGACTTTCCCGCTTCTCGTAGCCCGCGGCGTGCCCGAAGTCCACTGTTTTGAAGACAGCCCTTATAGCACGGGTTGCCTCAGGAGGAATGTCAGGGAATTGGAATTGCCTCTGGCGGGTATTTTCTCGGGAAAGGTCGAAAAAACCTTTCCGCGCTTTATCGTTCGCAATCCCAGGCCCGGAACATTGGTATTCATGGATCCGCCGCGGCAAGGGATCGCGTCGTCCCTTGCTGATTTTTTGGCCAAGGAAGACGTCGGGGAGAACATCCTTTATCTTGCCTGCGATCTTCAGATCCTTTTGAGGGATCTGAAACAGATCCTCGCCGCGGGCCGCTACAAGATCCGGGAAGTCGTTCCCTTCGACATGTTCCCACGCACCAAGCACATTGAAGTGCTTGCCTGGCTGACTAAAATCTAGGCCGTTTTCCCGGCCACCGCGCCGCTGGCCCAGGCCCAAGCGAGATTATAACCGCCCCGCCGTCCTTGCACGTCGAGCACTTCTCCGGCAAAATAAAGACCTTTTTGGAGCTTGGACTCCAGTGTCAAAGGATCCGCTTCCTCCACCGGGATCCCGCCCGCCGTGAATTCCGCCTCGTTCCAGCCGCGTGTGCCGATCACCTTGAATTCTTTACGCTTGAGGAGTCTCGTGATCGCGGCAACGTCGGAACCGTGCAACGTTTCGCGAAGCAGGCCGGATAGTTTATGAGGCAACAGCCCTTCCACAAGGTTTTCGCAGGCGATGCCTTTCGCCAATTTTCCGGACAATTCCGCGGTCAGTTCTTTTTCATCCATGAAAGGAAGGAGGTCCACGATCACAGAAACACTCGCCTCATGATCGCGATTCAAAGCGATCGAGATCTCATCGCTTACATCCAGAACCGCCGTGCCGGAAAGTCCGTATTGGGTGAATAAAAGCTCGCCGGAAGCCGTGCGAACCTCTTTCCCGCGAATGCGGCTTGTCACGGAAACCCGGAGCTTCTGTCCCTGAAGCGCGTGGCACCACGGATCTTTCACGAGCAAAGGCACGGTGCTCGGTACCGGCTCAATGATCTTGTGTCCGAACATCGCGGCAAGCGCGTAGCCGTTCCCGTCCGCCCCCAGCGCCGGATAAGATTTCCCTCCGGCGCACAAGATGATTTTGAGGCCGGTTTCCCGTTCTCCGCTCCCCGCCGAGATCTCAAATCCATTTTTTACGACACGGATATTTTTTATCTCGCAGCCAAGATCGATCGTCACCTTGAGCCTCTCAAGCTCCATCTCAAGCACTTTAAGCACCGAGGCCGCCTGATTCGTCACCGGAAAGATCCGGCCCGCCTCGTCCGCATAAGTCGCGAGGCCCAGTTCTTTGAAAAATCTGAATACGGCCTCTTTCCCAAACTGGCCCAGCACCGAACGAACAAGCGCTTGGCTTCCCGGATTATAAAAAGAAGCATCGAGGACATCGTTCGAGAGGTTGCATCGGCCCGCGCCCGTGATGAGCAGTTTTTTCCCGAGTTTCGGCATTTTTTCGCACATAAGGACCGACGCGCCGCGCCGCTTGGCGGTGATCGCCGCCATCATTCCCGCTGCGCCGCCTCCAATGATGATCACATCATGCTGAGCCATAATCTCTCCTCGCGTGCAACAGCCTAAGGTCAACGTCTTTTTGTTATGCGTTGCGCAAAAGTTATCTTTTGTTTCGGTTGGATCCATTCTCGTTGAGCTTGCCGTTCTTTGTAAGTTTTGGCGGTCACGACCCTTTCACCGGTCATTGGATGCTTGCCCGTGTAATACATGCAGGTCGAAAGAGTCATGGGAAGCGGCATAAAATCCTGCACCTGCTCCGGGTGCATGTGTTTCGCCGATAAATACGCGGCAAGCTTCCTGGCATCCCCGTCCGCGCACCCCGGATGCGCACTGATGAAATAATTCACAAGATACTGTTCTTTGCCGGCTTTCCGGTTCATGGCCTTAAATCGCCCGGCAAACCGCTCATAGACCTCGAGCGGTGGTTTATTCATCATTCTGAGCGCGGCATCCGAAGCATGTTCGGGGGCAACCTTCAATTGTCCGCTCACGTGGCTCTTACAAAGCGCTTCGAGGTATGCGTCGGATTCCTTTTCCACAAGCAGGTCATACCGGAGGCCGCTTTGAATAAAAAGATGCTTTACCTTCGGAACGGCCAGAACTTCTTTCCAGAGTTCGATGGACTTTTCGTACCCGAACTTCAGGCTTTTGCATTTCACGGGCATCATGCATTGCTTCGTCCTACAGGCGCCCGAATGTTCCCATTGCTCGCATGTAGCTCCGTAGAGATTGGCGGTCGGACCCCCGATGTCAGTGATCGTGCCTTTGAACCTTGGCTTGCGAGCCAAGGTCCGAACCTCTTCTAAGATCGATTCTTTGCTACGGCTTTGGATCATCCGCCCCTGATGCGCAAAAAGGGAACAAAAATTGCATTCTCCGGCGCAGCCTCGATGCCCCGTGATGGAAAAACGTACCGTTTCGAATCCCGGGACACCCCCCGCCTTTTCATAAACCGGATGCCATTCGCGAGTGAAGGGCAGGCCGTAAAAATGATCGATCTCAGCCGTCGTAAGCGGCAACGCGGGCGGCTCTTGGATCACGAAACGGGTACCGTGTTTCTGGATCACGGGCTTCCCTCGCACCGGGTCCCCTTCCAGGTACGCGAGCTTGAATGCCTCATTGAACTTATCCTTATCAGTGCTCGTTTCTTCAAAAGAAGGCAACGGGACCGCGCCCTCAAAGCCTTCGCTGTGACTTCGGAGGATCGCCGTACCCCGGATATCTTTCAGTTTTTTAACGTCCTCTCCGTCATAAAGGCGCCTTGCGATCTCCCGGACCTGGCTTTCGCCCATGCCGTAAACCAGGATGTCCGCTTTTGCGTCCAGAAGGATCGAGCGGCGCACGTCCTCCGTCCAATAATCAAAATGCGAGAGGCGCCGGAGGCTCGCCTCGACACCGCCAATCACCACCGGCACGCCGGGAAAAAGTTCTTTTATTTTATTGGCATAAACGATCGTCGCGCGATTGGGCCTGAGACCCGGGCGGCCCCCCGGCGAATAATCATCCGTACGGCGCGGTTTTTTGCTTGCGGTGTAATGGCTCACCATGGAATCGAGATTGCCGGCCGTGATCCCGAAAAAAAGCCTGGGACGCCCAAGCGCGAGAAAGTCTTCGGCGGTCTTCCAATCGGGCTGCGCAATGATCCCGACCTTGTACCCTGCGTCTTCGAGGACCCGTCCGATGATCGCCGCGCCATAGGAAGGATGATCCACGTACGCGTCCCCCGTCACCAGGACGATGTCGCACGCATCCCAGCCTCGTTCCGCAAGATCTTGTTTGGATATAGGAAGAAATTTTTTCCGGTCTGTTTGCAACATGACAGGATTATAGCCTCTCTGCAGACCCCAGGCCAGAGACTTGAGAAAAATCGTCCTTGCTTGGCAGGTGAATATCTCGTGATATAATGAAGACCTTAAATGAGAATCATAAACAAATAGGAGGAAATATCATGCCATTCACACTTCCAGAACTTCCCTATGCCTGGGACGCCCTCGCCCCGCATATCAGTAAAGAAACGCTCGAATATCATTACGGCAAACATCACCAGGCTTATGTCACGAATCTCAATAAGCTGACGGAAGGAAAACCCGAAGGTGGTAAATCCCTTGAAGAGATCATCAAAACCGCCAAGGGACCCGTCTTCAATAACGCCGCACAGGTCTGGAACCACACGTTTTACTGGCACTGCCTGAAACCCCAAGGCGGCGGACTTCCCACCGGCACTTTACTCGAAGCGATCAATGCCTCCTTCGGAAGTTTTGAGGAGTTTAAAACGCTTTTTACGAACATGGCGGTCGGCCTCTTCGGATCCGGTTGGGCATGGCTGGTCAAAGATGAGGACGGCACGATCGGGATCGAATCCATGTCGAATGCCGGCAATCCCCTCGTGAACGGTCAAACGCCCCTTCTAACTTGCGATGTATGGGAACATGCCTACTACATCGATTACCGGAACGCCCGCGCGAAATACGTGGAGGCGTTCTGGAATCTGGTGAATTGGGAGTTTGTTTCAAAAAATTTACAGGGGTAAATTTTTTGCGGGACTCGTTCCTAGGGACTCGGGCAGGTTGCTTGTTTTTACGAGTCCCTAGTCCCGAGCTACGAGTCCCGCGCGCTCAATTGAGCATCGCTTGCATTCTTGAAATGGCTTTTGCCGCCAGAGAGTACTCGGGGTTTTGCTCGAGAGCGTGACGGTAGGCCTCAAGCGCCCTGGCCCAATCGCCCTGGCGTTCCCAGACGCGTCCTAGGTTATACCAAGCATAAAATCTTCCGTCATAACGTTCGGCTGTGGTCGCCTTTTCAAGCCATGGGATCGCTTCTTCCAATCGTCCTGTCTCGATCATGTACGCCCCGATATCATTGTAGGGATTTCCATATCCCGGATCCAAACGGACAGCCTTTTCGCATTCCCGGATCGCGTCCCCGTACCGTCCCTTGACGCTATACGCCCATCCCAGACAGGTGTGCGCCTCGGCCGTAGGCTGAGCGGCAAGGGATTTGAGATAAAGATCGATGGCCAGATCCACCTTCCCGGACATTTGCATCTCGTAAGCTTCCCGCAAAAACTTCGCGGCATCTTCGTCTTTATTGTTTTGGAATGGATCCATTTTTGACTCGAGGGTTCTTAAGCCGTATTGTCAGTTGAATTTCATGAAAGGGTTCGTCTTCCGCTCATGCTCGATCGTGGAAGAATCTGTTTCTCCGTAGGCATGGCCCGGGAAAACCTCGAGCGTTCCGTCCAGCGAGGCGAGACGTTTCAGGCTCTGGGTGATCTTTTTTTCATCGCCTCCCGGAAGGTCGCATCGGCCGCAAGCCCCCACGAAAAGCGTGTCGCCGGTCACGATCTTGTCTCCAAACAGAATGCACTGCGCGCCTTCGGTATGGCCCGGCGTGTGGAGAAAGGTCATTTCCAGATCCCCGATCCGGAGTTTGGAACCTTCCTTTGTCTCCACAAGATGCCCTTTGATCTCTTTTAGATATTTCGTCTCGTTCTCATGCACATAGACCTTCGCCCCGGTCTTTTGGATCAACGCCTCAACTCCGTTTGAATGGTCAAAATGCGTGTGCGTGAGGATCCCCGCCACGACCTTCATGCCGTCTTTCTCGGCCTCCCTGAGCACCGCGTCAACATCCCAGGCCGGATCCACCATCGCGCATTCTTTTTTCTTTTTGTCGCCGATGAGATAGATGAAATTTCCCATATAACCCACGGGGATCTGTTTAAAATAAACGTCCTTGTTATCCACAGCAGGTGCAGCCCTTGTGCTTTGTTTTCTCGTAATAGATCACTTCAAGCGTTGGGTTCTCTTGGATTTTAAGCCGTTTTATTTCCGTGAAAGAAGGCGGGATCTCCGGGTAAAGAACGTCTCCCTCGTAATCGGCGTGAATGCGGGTTAGATAGATCGCGTCGACGCGGTCGATCGTGGTCCGGTAAAGCTCCGCTCCTCCGATGATAAAAGCATGTTCGGTCTTAACGTTCTTCAGGGCCTCATCCAGAGAAGCAAAAAATGTCTGCCCCGGATACGGTTTTTGGCCGCTCCGGTCCAGGATCAGATTCGTGCGGCCGGGTAAGGCCTTGCAGCCCAGACTTTCAAACGTCTTCAGGCCCATGATCACGGTTTGGCTGAGGGTCGTCGCCTTGAAATGCTGTAGATCTTTTGAAAAATGCCAGGGAAGCTGATTCCCCCTTCCGATGACGCGATGATTGGCTACGGCCACAATGTGATAGAGCACTTTAAACCTCCGACTTTGGACTGAAACCTAGAGCCATCGGCTATAGGCTAGGGTCTGATTTAAACGGCAACCGGCGCTTTGATCGCCGGATGCGGGTCGTAATGTTGGAGCGAAAAATCTTTGTAATTAAAATCAAAAATACTTTGAATGTCAGGGTTCAGGACCATGTCCGGCAAAGGACGCGGTTCGCGTGAAAGCTGAAGTTTCACCTGTTCCATGTGATTCGAATAAATATGGACGTCTCCGAAGGTGTGGACGAACTCGCCGGGCTGAAGGCCCGTGACCTGTGCCACCATCAGGGTCAAAAGCGCATACGAGGCGATATTGAACGGCACGCCAAGGAAAACGTCGGCACTGCGCTGATAAAGCTGGCAGGAAAGCTTCCCGTTCAATACATAGAACTGGAAAAAAGCGTGGCAGGGCGGCAACCGCATCTTTTCGATCTCTCCGGCATTCCAGGCGCTCACGATAATCCGCCGGCTATCCGGGGTTTTTTTGATCATCTCCACCGCTTGCGTGATCTGATCCACTGTGGTGCCGTCCGGGCGCTTCCACGCGCGCCATTGAGCGCCATAGACAGGCCCGAGTTCCCCATGGGCGTCCGCCCACTCATCCCAGATCGTCACACCGTTGTCTTTTAGAAATTTGATATTCGTATCGCCACGGAGCAGCCAAAGGAGCTCGTAGATCACGGCCTTGGTATAGATCTTTTTGGTGGTGAGGAGCGGGAACCCCCGGGCCAGATCAAAACGCATTTGATAGCCGAACGCGCTGATCGTCCCGGTGCCGGTGCGATCCTTCTTCTCGGCGCCATGATCGAGAATATGTTTTAAGAGATCCAGATATTGTTTCATAGGATTGAAACCGGGCTTTGCTAAATGATCTTAAGAAACGGTCAGGTTTTTCAGATAGAGTTGTTTGGTCCGGCGGCGCATGTACGCCCGTCCAAAACCCGCAAAGGCGATAAGGGCCGGCACCAGGAACATAACAAAGAGCCGCCATACCATTTTTGCCGAGGCCGTAACCTTGGGAAGCGCGCGATCGACCTGACCTTTCGAGCGGATACCGATCAAGGCATCTCCCAGCGTTAAGACATCCGTGGCGTTCAGAAAGAAGTTCAGATGCCCGCTGTTTTGCATGAGTTGCTTTTGGAAAGGAATCGCCGCTCCGATCAGCAAGAGCTTCCCCGGTTTCGGCTGGAAAATTTGAGGGGCGTTTTCTTTTTTTACTTCTTCCGGTGGCTTGGGGGCTTCCGCGCCGACAGTTGTCGGGGTCCATTCCGGAACTTTCTTATTTTTAAATGCGTCCGCAAATTGCCCTTCGGCCAATACTGCCAACGGGAACGGCCCCGAAATGCTCTGTGCGCTGCGCTCCAGCGCCTGGAGCATCAGTGTCCCCGGTTTGAACGGCACAGTCCAGGAATGTTTGCTGGAGTGAAGCAAAGTCTGCACCTTGAGCCCTTGGGCTTGGATTTTTTTCTCATCGATCGTGATCGCGCTGCCCCAGAGATAAAAGAAAGCCGAGAGACGCGCCGTGATCGAAGTCTGCGTGTTCATCTCGGAATCCGTCAAAAGGACCTGGACCGGCAATTTGACCGGAAAGGCGACTCCCATAAGTCCGGCGCGCCCGCCCCCCGAAACAGTGATGGCCTCGTTTTGTTCGTCCGCCAGGATACGGGTGTCGACCTGGAACCCCCAGGCCGAGAGCAGATCGTTCACGGCCGGGTTTTTCTCGCTCGGAACGAGCTCGACGGAACCCAATTCCTGGGGTTTATAATTGTACTCGTAATTCTGCACCGCCATAAAAACGGAACCCCCTTGGCAAAGGAAGCGATTGATCTCATATTTCTGCCATTCGCTCAATTGGTCCGGCTGGACCACCGCGAGCATTTTTGTTCCTTCCGGAATTTTGAATTTTTCATTCAATGAAATGCGTTTGACCGGATAACCTTCGGATTCAAGACCGAACTGAAGATATTCGTAAGGATCGTCCCGGTAGCTCGACGGAACCTGTCCCCCGAGCTGCTGGAGCAACATCATAAGGTTGGGATCGACCGTGCGCTCTTTATAAGGCGCCATGAGCGCGATCTTCGGGATTTCGGGGAGGGTCATGCGGTAAAGCTTGGAAATAATGGCGTACTCCAGGTCGTCGAGATTTCCGGGATGGATCTGCGGCAGGACTTCCTCGGGTTTTTCCTTGTAGGAGATCACCACTCCGGAATAAACAAGACGGACCCCGACTTCATCGGATTGGATGGACTCGACGCGGAAAGGTTGGATGCCCTTTTTGGAAAGCCGCTCCTCCAATGTATCCTCTTTTTTCGCTCCCTCGACCGCGGTCGCAGCGTCCATGTGAAAGACCTGATACTGAAAATGACCTTCGGACACGGCGCGCAATTCTTCCAACTTGTCACGCGCATCCTGCTCAAGCGTTTTCATGGCGGTCGGCATTTTGTCCTGACTAGAAATGTAGAATTTGACGGTGACAGGCGATGGGAGGCTTCTCAGGATCTTCCGGGTCGCCGGAGAGATCGTATAGGTTTGGCCTTCGCTCATATCGAAGCGACCGAGGGGGACCCCCGCGACAAGCCAATTGCTCAGAAGGAAGATCCCGGCTGAGATCAGCGCCACTGTCGTGAAGATCGAGACTGCCTTGGGCCGCATCCGTCCTTCGATCCAAAACCCGTTCAGCACAAGCGCCACCGCACTGCCGAGCACGAAATAAAGCACGTCTCGGTTGTCGATCACTCCTTTTGCGAACGTAATGTAATGGTCCACGGCGCCGAGAAAATGCCGGAGGAAGGTCCCGAGTCCCCCGACCCACCCGTCGATGGAAGAGGCCACGAATTCCGTGCCTATAAGATAAAGCCCGAAGCAGATCATCATGGAAAGGATGAACGCGACGATCTGGTCCCGGTAAAAACCCGACACAAGCGTTCCGATCGCGAGAAAAAAGCCGCCCAAGAATGCCGCGCCGATATAACCGCTCAGGATCACGCCGATATCCGGCCGGCCGAGCACAGCCAGCATCACCGGGATCGGAAATGTGCAGGCAAGCGCAATAAGGTAGAAAAGGAAACTTGCAAAGAATTTCCCTAGTACGAGCTCATGAGATTGGATGGGAAAGGTCAAAAGCAATTCCTGCGTGTTCCCGCGTTTTTCTTCGGCCCAAAGACGCATGGAAACCGCCGGCAAAAAGACCGAGAGGAGGAACGGGAGCGCGTAGAAGAAGGCCCGCATATCCGCACGCCCGACGAGAAAAAATTGCGTCATGAAAAGCCCGCCGTTCAGGAGCGTGAAGATGATCATGAAGATATAAGCGATGGGAGAATTAAAATAGGCCGCGAGTTCCCTGTTTAAGATCACGAGAAGTTTGGAGCGTTTTCTCATACACTCGCTCCCTGCGAAGGCGCAAGCAACTGGATAAAGATTTCTTCCAGGCTCAGATCCCGCGCCGTTTTCCCTGGAACTTGGACTTTCTCCGCCAATTCTTGTTTCGTGCCCTGCGCCACAAGCTTTCCTTCATTGATGATCACGATGCGATCGGCAAGGGCTTCGACTTCCTGCAGGATATGTGTGGAAAAAACGATGGTTTTTTCCTTGGCGAGGCTTTTCACGAGTGAACGGATCGCGATGATCTGGATCGGGTCCAACCCCGAAGTGGGTTCATCCAGGATCAGGACTTTGGGATCATGGATCAGAGCCTGCGCAAGCCCCACCCTCTGGCCGTACCCCTTGGAAAGTTCACATAAAAGATGCTTCCACACAGGCTTGAGCTGGCAGGTATTTTGAACCCATGTGAGCCTTTCCGTGAGTTGGGATCCTTCGAGCTCGCGCGCCTTACCCACAAACATCAAATATTCATCGACCCGCATATCGCCATAAAGCGGAATGGTTTCGGGCAAGTAGCCGATGTGCTTGCGAACTTCCATGGGATCTTCAAGAATATCGAACCCGTTTACTTTCGCGGTGCCGGAGGAAGGATAAAGGTAGGTCGTGAGGATCCTCATGGCGGTCGTCTTTCCCGCCCCGTTGGGCCCAAGAAGCCCCAGGACCTCGCCCGGGTTCGCCTGGAAGGAAACATCTTCCAGCGCGATCGCCGGGCCATAACGCATCGTGAGAGATTGAACGTCGATCATTTTTTCTCCGTACGCCGTACGCTGTACGGAGTACCGCGTGACAATTGAAAAAGCATAGGATCCGGTCAGAATTTTTTCAAATTACCGCCTGCGACCGAAAATACGCAGAAGGAACAGAAACATATTGATGAAGTCCAGATAAAGCATCAGCGCCCCGAAGATCGCCAGTTGTTCCGACGCTCCCCCCATGTTTTGGTGGATCGCTTTGAGCCTCTGCGTATCGTAAGCTGTCAGACCGATAAAGACCGCGACGCCGCAATAGGAAACGATCCAGTTAAAGGCCGGCGCATGAAAGAATATATTCACAATGCTGGCAATAATCACACCCCAAAGGGCCATCCCGCAAAAACTTCCGACTGAGGTCAGATCCTGTTTGGTCGCCCAGCCGTACAGACTCACGCCCGCGAACGTCATGGCCGTGATAAAAAAAGTTGAGGAGATCGAGGCGGCCGTATAGACGAGAAAGATGCTCGACAGCGTGATGCCGTTCAGGACTGAATAAGCCAGAAATCCGATCGTCGCTGCCTGGGCCGAGATCTTCTGGATGCTTGCGGAAAGCCAGATGACCAAAACCAACTCCGCAATGAAGAGAAGCCACATGCCGCCCTGCAAGAGAAAACGCAGGAGCGAGGCGTTGCCGATCGTGATAAAAGCCGCAAGGCCCGTGAGCGCGAGCCCCATGGCCATCCATTGATACACTCGTTGCATGAAATTCGAGAAAACCGCTTCCTGGGGATATGAGAAAGGCTGATGCTTTGGATCGTCCATAGGGACCTCCTAGTTTGTTAAAAAATCGAGAGCATTTTATCTGAAAAATGTGCGCCAGGCAACGCTCAGTGCGCGACGTTCGGTTTTTCCGTTACGCTTTGCACGTCTTGCACTGCTCCGGACGCAAGCGAATCCGCAGGAACAGAGGGCGCCAAAAATTCACGGATCTTCCTGGCGGGGCGAGCAAGGATCGCTTTGTCGCCCCTTTCCACAATGGGGCGCTGGAGAAGATCGGGATAGATCGCCAAAAGGTCCAGCCATTGGCCCTCGGTAAGTTGTTTTTCACCAAGCCGGAGGTCCGAATAAAGCTGGTCTTTTTTGCGGATCAATGCCTCGACCGGAAGCCCTAATTTTTGAATGAGCTCCCTGAGTTTCGCTTTGGGGATCGGATCAGTGAAATAATCTACCGCGTCAAAATCCGTATTCGTTTCTTTTAGGATCTGAAAGACTTCTTTGCAGGTCGTACAAGACGGTTTTTGATAGATCGTAATGTCAGCCATGACAAACTCCTAAAACTGGATGGGGGATGGAGCCCGATCGCCATCCGCCTTCCTGTAATTATGTTTTTAAGAAATACAACCCCACGTAGACCTTCGGGTCCACAAGAAACCCTTTTTGTTCCATCTCATAAAGCCAAAGGTCCGCTTCTTTAAGCGGCACTGCGTGGACCTTGATAGATTCCGTAGCGTCTCCGCCACCCGAACCTTTTTTGACCACGTCTAAAGCCTGGAAGAAGGTGATGATCTCGGAACTCAAACCGCTAGAGACGGGTCCCCCCACCAAAAGCGACAGATGCTCCGCCTGATAGCCCGTCTCCTCCAAAAGTTCGCGGCGGGCGGCCGCCTCCAGCGTCTCGGAAGGGTGCGACGCCTTGTCGTCCACAAGACCCGCGGGCCATTCGATCACCTGGGCCTCCACGGGCCTCCTGAACTGTTCGACCAAAATGACCTTTCCGTCCTTGGTCATCGGTACAATGACCACGATGCCGTTGCAGTTGGTCCGTTTGACGTATTCCCAGCTATCTTCAGAGATCAGCTCAAGATATTTACCTTTATGCAGGATCATACCTCCCCCTTCCATAAGTCCTGTGTATCCCCTCGATACGTGATTAGAAACCGGCGGCCTCGCCGCTCGCTCGAGGATCGCTTTCGCCTTCTATTCTACCAGAACCCTTGTCAAAACAAACTATTTGCGCAAATCCGATCGGATCTTCTTTCTCGATATCATGTCCTAAAAGAGCCAGCTTCAATCGAATCGTCTCCTGGTCATAAAGTCCGGACTCCATGTGAAGGGCCCTGCCACGGACTAAAAGCCTCGGGGATTCTACGGCCCCCAAACAGGACGCTCCAAGATCGATCTTCTGGACCATCACATTTAAAAGCACGGCGGCCGGGTCGTCCCACCCATAAGCATCCAACAAAATAGAAGGACTCCCCTCTTTGAAAATAAATAGGGGTGCTTCCGGTCCGCGTGGTCTTTGTCCGCCGGAGATGATCGCCGCCGAGTTCGGATCTTTAACAGTGGATGGATCTGCGGCGAAATCGGTAATCAGGTCGTTTAGAAAAAAACCGTAGCCCGGCACTCTCAACGCCGAACCGAACGCGTCCCCGAGGGTCGCCGTGAGAATCACGATATTTCCTTTCGGATCTACAACGATAATCGAAGAACCGATGCGCTTCTTTCCTCTCTCCGGTACTTCCACCGTCATCTCATCCGACTTCAAGATCTGGTCAAATTGGATGGCGTTCATCCGGTCTTGCGCCCACGCTTCCGAAAGAAGCTTTTCGAGCGGGATATCAAAAAGATCCGGGTCCGCCACTCCTGAACGGTTCGAAAAAGCGATCTTTTGCGCTTCTCCGAGAAGATGGTAGGTCTCGGGAACCTGCCCGAAGCCTGGAAGACCAAAATGGGAAAGGAGATTGAGCCCGCGGAACAACATCACGCCCCCGTCTGCCGGAGGTCCTGCGCTAAAAAGGTCGTATCCTTGGTAAGTCGCATGAACAGGATCGCGCGTCGCAATCGCATAATCTTTGAGATCCCTCTCGCTCAACAGGCCCGCTCGGTAAACATTTTTGCGAACGGCGCGCGCTATCGCGTCTGCGATCGCGCCTTTATAAAAAACCTTCGCCCCTTTGGCCTGGATCAGACGCAGGGCCTTGGCAAGTTCGGGTTGGGAGAATTCTTGCCCTCCTTCAAGGAGAACGCCATTCTCGAAAAAAACTTCCTTTTTGGGATCCAAAAGCTCTAATCTTTCGGCGTTCTCTCGAAGCGTCCGAGCGAGGGCCGCGGATACTTCCGTCCCTTTTTCCGCCTGCTGGATCGCCGGCTCCATCAGTTTCTCAAACGGAAATTTATGAGTCCCGTATTTGGCGTGAATCTCTTCCATGAGCTTCAACAGTCCCGGAACGCCGACCGGAAGTCCGCCCGTGTTTCGTTCGGGCTGATAAGGAAGGGGGATCTTATTTTTATCAAGGAACATCCCGGGGGAAGCTTTTGCCGGGGCCTTGACGCTTCCATCAAAAAAAAGAATGCGCCTCGTACCAATATCATAAAAAATAAGAAGGCCGCCGCCCCCGATCCCGGAAGCTTGCGGCTCGACCACGCCCATCACCCATTGCGCAGCGATGGCCGCGTCCACCGCGTTCCCACCCTGCTTCAATACTTCCAAAGCGGCTTGTGTTGCACGGGGGTCCGGACTGACGACCATGGCTTTTTCAGCTGTGGCAGCCTGCAGTCCCGGAGAAAAAAGGATGATGAGAAGAAACGTAAATGCGGCGCAAGAAGAACGTAGTACGGAGAAAATCCTTAAAAAAAAGTCCTTTAAAAACGCCGTGTACAAGAGGATTTTCATTTCGAAAGTATTCTCCGATGAGGAGGAATGCCTGTCACCCGAACGTAAAAGAAAGTGAGTAACTATCGGCCCAGGATTTTTTTCGCGGCTTTGATGATATGAGGATAAGTGAGGCCGTACTTTTCCAAAAGTTCCTCCGCCTTGCCGGACTCCGCAAAGGTGTCTTGAATGGCCACAAAACCCATCTTGCAAGGATGTTGCTTTGCGAGGAAAGTCGCGACCGCGCTTCCGAGGCCGCCCCAGATCTGATGTTCTTCGGCGACGAGAACGTGTCCGGTCCGCTTGGCCTCTTCCAGGAGGAGCTCCGTATCCAGCGGCTTCACGGTGTGCATATCAATGACACTTGCGCTGATACCGTCCTCGGCGAGATGTTCCGCCGCTTCAAGCGCTTCAAAAACTTCCAAACCGTTGGCGAGGATCGTCAGATCTTTACCTTCACGCAACCGGACCCCTTTCCCGATCTTGAAATCCGTACCCGCTTTATGAACGACTGGCGCTTTGGGCCTTCCGGTACGCATATAGACAGGACCGGGGTACTTCGCGATCTCAAAAACCAATGCCCTCGTGGAGATCTCATCGCTGGGAACCATCACCACAAAACCCGGAAGGCTCGTCATCAGAGCGACATCCTCGATCGCCATCTGCGAAGCACCATCTTCCCCGACCGTAATACCGCCGTGGGAACCGACGACTTTCACATTGAGCTCGGAGAACGCGACACCCATGCGGAACTGATCAAACCCCTTGCTGACCAAAAAGGACGCAAAACTTGAGATAAAAGGGATCTTCCCGCAGGAGGCAAGCCCTGCGGCCACTCCCACTAAATTCGCTTCCTGGATCCCGACGTTGAAGAATCGCTCCGGGAATTTTTCGGAAAAGAGCGCGGACTTCGTGGATTTGGAAAGATCCGCATCCAACACCACCACCTCCGGATTCATTTTGCCGATCTCGACAAGCGTCTCCCCGTAAGCATCCCGCGTGGCTTTGCCTAAGATTTTTTGCATTAGGATAATTCCTTAAGGGCTTTTGCGACTTCTTCGGGCTTCGGTGCAACCCCGTGAAAAGCATTGTTCCCTTCCATAAAGGAAACGCCCTTCCCCTTGATCGTGTGCGCGATGATCATGACCGGCTGGCCCTGGACTTTTTTGGCCTTTTTTACAGCGTTAAGGATCTGTTTCACATCGTGTCCGTCGATCTCAAACGTATGCCAGCGGAAAGCCTTCCACTTCTCAACGACAGGTTCCATGTCGCAGATATTTTTTGTGGAATCGTCGAGCTGGAATTTGTTGTAATCCAAAAATGCAATCAAATGATCGACCTTATGATGCGCAGCCATCGCGGCCGCTTCCCAGGTCTGGCCTTCGTTCATTTCTCCGTCACTTGTGATCACATAGGTGTAATAGCTTTTTTTATCCAGACGCCGCGCAAGCGCCATGCCGATCCCCATCGAAAGACCTTGTCCGAGCGATCCCGTGGAAGCTTCTACTCCGGGAAGTTTTCGCCGGTCCGGATGCCCTTGGAGCGGGCTGCCGAGCTTACGAAAATCCTTAAGGGTTTTGGGACTAAAATACCCGGTTTCAGCAAGGGCAGCATAAAGAGCGGGCGAAGCGTGCCCTTTGCTGAGGATCAACCGGTCACGGTCCGGCCATTGCGGGTCTTGGGGATTGTGCTCCATGAGGTTGGAATAGAGAGCCACCAGTATTTCGGTGACGGAGAGAGAGCCGCCAGGATGCCCCGAAGCTGCGGCCCCTGTCATCTCAATGATGTGGCGGCGAACTAATTTTGCTCTCGCCTTAAGTTGTTCTACGGAAAGCTTTTCCATTAAATGATGAATGCCTGTATTTTGTCATTTGTATAGAGGAAAAAGACAGCGAAGTCTAGCGGCTTTCCCGAATGCCGTCAATGAATAAAACTTAAAAAAATAGGAAGAAGGAGGGCGGATGGATGCTGGGATTAGACAGATTTTTCGCCATCGGCCATCCACCCTCCTTCTTCCTACTTTTTGTGTCCATTGCACCCTCCCAACACTCATGATATTCTTACCGCATGTCGAACCAAGCTTTATTGATCATCGCTTCGAGTGAAAAAAATGCGGATCTTTATTATGCGACCCGGTTCATTGCACCGGATCCGTTCATTTTCGCCCAGATCCGGGGGAAAAAATATATCCTAGTAAGCGATCTTGAGCTCGACAGGGCCAAAAAACAGGCCCGTGTCCACGAAGTCCTTTCGATTTCCCGTCTCGTCTCGGAATATAAACAGAAGCACAAAAAGATATGTTCCTTCACGGAGCTTGTTCTTTATTTCCTGAGGAAGAAAAAAGTTAAAAGCGTCCTTGTCCCCGGAAATTTTCCAGTCCACCATTACGAGCCTTTGAAGCACGCCGGCCTCCGTATTCGATATCGAAGCGGAGTCTTCTTTGGAGAGCGCCTGATAAAGGACCGGACCGAGATCACGGCGATCACCCAGGCGTTACGCGCTACAGAAAAGGCCGCCGGAAAGGCCGTCCAGATCCTGAAGAGATCCGTGATCCGGAAGAACAAACTTTATTTCTCGGGAAAGGTCCTCACGAGCGAAATGCTCCGGACGGCCATCCACCAAACGCTTCTGACGGAAGGCTGCTCCGCCGAACACACGATCGTTTCCTGCGGCCATCATTCGATCGACCCGCATGATCAAGGATCCGGTCCCATTTACGCTTATCAGCCGGTCATTATGGATATTTTCCCCCGCAGTGAAAAAACGCTTTATTACGCGGATTTCACGCGCACCGTGGTGCGCGGCAAGGCGTCGCCAAGGCTTAAGGAAATGTACGCGGCAGTCAAAGAAGGCCAGGATATTGCTTTCAAGATGATCCGGCATGGAATTGCCGTCAAAAAGATCCACGAAGCTATTCAGGACAGATTCACACGGCTCGGATTTAAGACCGGCCTTAAAGACGGTCGTATGCAGGGATTTTTCCATAGCACCGGCCACGGTCTTGGCCTGGAACTGCACGAGCCGCCGCGCATCAGCATGGGCCAGGACGTCCTGAAGGCAGGTCAGACCGTAACCGTGGAACCGGGTCTTTATTACAAAGGCGCGGGCGGTGTGCGCCTGGAGGACGTGGTCGTCGTGACAAAAAAAGGCTGCAAGAACCTTACGAAATTCCCGAGATCGTTAGAGATCTAACCGCCGCTTGTATTCTCTTAATAAGCTTTACAAAATCAGCAGGCTCCATAAAATAGCGCAACATTCTAACGCATCGCATCGCTCGGACAAAAAACAGTCCTATGGAAACACCGCAAAGACCTAAGAAGAAGTTCGTTCTATTTTGGGTGTTGATCCTTATCCCGGTATGCATCGCCGCTTTCTTCTACGTCGATTCCGAAAACCGTTATTACGAAACCTTTTTTTACAATCTTCATTCCGACTACGGCTATGCTTTCCCGAAAGATTCTGTTTCCCCTGTCATGCTTGGAAAAAACGGGTTCGAGTGGCCCTCGGTAAAGACCGGCACCGATACGGCTTTCCTTAAAATAGCAATCCGGACGGATTGGACAAGCCTCTTATTTCTTCCCTATGTTGAGATCCGTTATCACAACGTCGTTTTGAAGCAATATTTCGAAAAGACAGGCCGCGGGATCCGTTATTTGAATCTAAGTACGCTTTTGAATGCAACCCCGTCTTTAGCCGAAGGAGAAAAACTTTTCATCAAAGGGCATCACCTCTCCTGGGATCAAAGCGCTTCCGAATTTTATCTTTTTCAAAATCCCGAGATAAAAAAAGCAAAGATCCTCATTCTCGCGCCGCATCCGGACGATGCCGAGATCGCGGCTTTCGGCCTCTATAGCGATCAGGATGCCTACATCGTCACTCTTACGGCCGGTGAGGGAGGAAAATCGAACTACAAACGCTTTTTTGGAAACTCGACGAGACAAGCCTTGTTCAAGGGCAAGATCCGCGCTTGGGACAGTATTGTGATCCCCTTCTGGGGCGGCATCTCGCCTCTAAGATGTTATAACCTCGGCTACTTTGATGAGACGTTAAGCAAGATGTTCCAGAACCCTTCCCGAAAAATATCTTCTCCTTTTGTCAAAACTGCCGACTTGAATACTTTCCGTCAATACAACGTTTCGGATCTGCTTCCAAAAGATCCCGCTCAGGAACCCACTTGGAACAACCTGGTCGCGGACCTAGAGCATCTCCTTACCAAGATCAACCCCTCGATCATCGTGACTCCCTGCCCTGTGACGGACGGACATTCGGACCATCAATATACCACCCTTGCACTGCTCGAAGCCCTCGAGCGGACACCCACGGTCAAAGGAAATTTATACTTCTACACCGTGCACGGCGCTTACGCTTCACGCTGGCCTTTTGGGACCGCGAAAAGCGCCGTTTCGCTTCCTCCGTTCTTTTCCAAGCTTCCTTTTTTTGAGAAGATTTATTCTCTTCATTTACCTCTAGCTGTTTACATCCGGAAATATTTTGCTATTGATGATATGCACGACATCCGGCCTGTCTATTACCTCAATATGCAGCAAGCCACCGAAGCTTTTCCCTCCCTCCTACAAGCCCTTTACCTTCACTGGAAAGGGGTCCTAACCATGCGAAGATGGTTACGGATGGATGAGCTTTTCTTTGTGGCGCCCATGGAGAAGGCCTCGGCTCTCCGGGAAATGTTTTTAAAAAATCTCGCGCCGGAGCATTGAACCTTATGGATATTCTTTATAAGATTAGCGCGTGGGCGGGGGCAGTCCTTCCCCTTTTTAATATCCCGCTCATCATAAGGATCATCAAACGGAAGTCTGCCGACGATATCAGCCTGGTCTGGCTTTTTGGAGTTTGGATCTGTATCCTCCTCATGACTCCCGCGGTCCTGGCTTCACAGAACATGGCCTTCCGCGCTTTTGGCTGGACAAACGTCGTGTTCTTCACCGCGGTGGTGCTCGTGACCGTAAAGTATCATCATAAAATGGGAGGAAAGGGGAACGGTCCCCGGGGAACGTAAAGCTCTTCCTTTTCCCGTTCATCCTTCCCTGTTTTTAAAAATGCATCCGACCTATAAAAGAATGCTCGTGGGTTTGAAAAAAGAAAAAGCCTCCGCGCGCGGAAAGAAGGCCGGAAATGACTGGTCGCTCTATATTCTGCAATGCCGCGACGGATCGTTTTATACCGGCATCACCAACCATCTCGAGCGGCGTCTCCAAATGCATCAAGACGGCAAGGCCTCCCGTTACACCCGGACTCGCAGACCCGTGGAGATGCTCTATTCTGAAACATGCGGCGATCGCTCCAGCGCTCTGATACGCGAATGTGAAGTAAAGGAATGGCCTAAAAAGAAAAAAGAAGCGCTCGTCCGGGGCGAAGAACAAGCCCCGAGGAAAAAGAGGAAGAAGCGTCTATAGCGGTTAGAAATGGGAAGCATGGAACGGATAACGAAAAAGCCTGAACATCCGGCGTTCTCCGATGAACACTGCTTGTTTTTTAATCCAACTGATCTTCGAGTTTCTGCGTCAGGGCGTCGATCTGTTTTAAAAGATAATCCGGAACAAGGTCCTCTTCCTCAAGCTGGGTCTTCGCGGAATTCAGAAAACCGATCAGTCGTCTGAGGACTGAACTTCTTTTCTGATCTTTCATTTCCGGCGTATCTTTCGGGGCGTGCGTCTCGAGGATCTTTTTCACGGCCGCCCGGACCTCTTTGCACTCCTTGCCCTCATTGAGAACGTCGTTCCGGAGTTCCGCGAACTCATGGGTCGGGATATTCTTGTTGTTCTTCGCGAGCCTCAGGAGATTGACGGACTCATAATCGGGGATCTTCCGGGGGACCTCTTCTTCTGTAAAATCCGGCTTCACGATGCGAGGCTCTTCTTTTTCAAGAAAGGCGTAGGACTTGATGAGCTTGGAAGCCGTCGTTTCCCTGATGCTCAGTTCTTTTTTGCAATAGGTCTCGAACGCCTGAAAACCCCATTCCTTATAAAGTTTATTTTTGTAAATGGAGAACAGATGCTGGCCAAGCTGGATCCAGCTCGCCTTGTGCTGTTTTGCGATCTCCACTGTTTTGATGCGTAATTCGTCGTTAGCCATTATCCGCTCCACGGACCAGGGGCCACGCCACGTAGCGTGTGGCTCGTGGTTGTGTGGTCCGATTTTATTTATATGAATTCCAAATTCACTTTTTTCGGTATGATTCCGGCTTGATAAGCTTCATCCAGCAACCTGCGAAACCCCGCTTCTCCGTCTTTGCCGATATCCACCGTGCGATCGTTCACATACATCGCAACGAAACGATCATTCAAGGCTCCCGAGATCCCGCGGCCGAACTGGAGCGCGTATTCTAAAGCTTCCTGCCGGTGAGACAAGGCATATTCGATGCTTTCCTTGAAAAGTCCCGAGAAGGACCTCATGACGTCCTGGCCGAGATCGCGCCGGATAATATCGACCCCGAGTGGAAGCGGCTGCTTCGTTTTCTCATGCCACCAGGCACCAAGGTCCAGAACTTTTTCAAGACTGTGCTCCGCAAATGTGATCTGGCCTTCATGGATCACGAGTCCGTAATCAGTTTCACCGCTTTTGACCGCATTGAACACCCGGTCGAAAGGCACAAAGACCGGTTGGAAATCGGAACTCGGGACTTGGGACTCGGGACTTGTTGTGGCTTTTGAATAAAGTCGTAATGCTAAATAAGCAGTCGTTAATTCACCAGGGATGGCAATCCGTTTGTTCTTTAAAACGAGTCTTGAGGGGCTAGTCCCTAGTGCCCTACGAACCAGTATCGGCCCATACTGGTCACCAACACTCGCACCGGAACGCATCACGGCGTAACGGTCCATCAAATAGGCGTACGCGTGACAGGAAACTGCCGTCACCTCAAGTTCCCCGCGAAGTGCCCGCTGATTCAGGCTTTCGATGTCTTCGATGACATGCTCGACCTCAAACCCGCGCATCGGGATCTTCTTCTTGGCGAGCGCGTAGAACATGAAGGCATCGTCAGCATCGGGACTGTGGCCGACCCGGATTAATTTTGTGGATGTCTTCGTCATAAGGAGACTATACGGAAACTTAAGAAAGCGGTCAATAAATTGGTTTACGCGGACCGTGCGGTCGCGAGATATTCGTCGCGCAATCTCGTGATGATCTCGCTGACACCGGTAAGGCTTAGGAAGTTCTTGTACATTCTGGGCGTGACCGTGATCACGGCATTCCCGTACTGTTGCAACAAGAGGTCGGCTTGCGCGTTCTTCTCATCGGAATAGACCATCGGCTTAATGTTCATCGTGCCGCGGACCGCTCTCCCAAGGAATCGCGTGGCTTCATGAAGATCGGTAGTCGCGAAAATAAGCGGCCGGTTGGCCGCATGAAGCTGGACATTGATCTTATCGAGAAATCCCCGATCCGCCTCATTCCGGATGAGAACGGCGACCGGTGCGTCACCGGCAATTTTACGCATCAAAAGCGCCGCGCCAAGATCGACGCCGAATTCCGGCGCAAGGATCAGGGCATCGGAAGCCCCAAGGACCTTGCTGCCCAGAAGCACCTTCCGGGCATCCGCAAAACGCTTCTGTTCATTGGGGGTCGCGGGAACCGAGGCGATATCAAATGTCTCTTGCGATTGTGCTGTTGGGGAAAAGAATGTTGTGACAATATTTACAGCGTGTTTCGTATACACCGTAAGCGACAAGATGCCGTCCATGATCTTTTCAATGACTCCCCGGAACCCTTGCAATTTCCCACCGCCGAGCGATTCGTTCCCCTTGATAAATTCGTTCATCGTTGCCGGCATGACCGTCTCAGCAGTGGCTCGTATTTCCGAACGCTTGTTCACTTGCCGTGCAGCCAATGACGCGGGCGAGCCCTTGTAAACGCCTACGGTGATCAGCCCGGACCTTGTTCCGCCGTGACGTTCAATAAGAAGAGGCTCCCAACCTTGGGTCAGGGATCGGCGGTAAATATCAAGGCCGGAGCTAAGCGGCTCGAAGCCGATAGCCCGCGGCATATCCGCGGGGGTCCAGAGCCCGAAGTGCTGGTACATCGCGCTTTGCCTCACCGCAACCATTCTTTCTCCAGGAATCGTGACCAGGGCGGAAACGATCTCTTGGAGGTAAGGCATCAAACCCGTCAAAGCGATATCTAATCCGCTTTCTAAAAATTTCCCGTTTAAAAAATTCAAGGCCGGCGTCGTGACGGAGAGTCCTTGCGGAAGAGGCATTCCTAATGTGTCTTTTTCAAGATAACGACTTGCCGGAATGATCGCAAAAGTCGATCCTCTGTTTGGCGCATCTAGGATCAAGTGCTCGCCCGCAGCGAACAAAATGTCATGATCACTCGTATTTTCGGCCTCGAAACCGATGGTAAGGCTATCGAACTCCTGAAAAGATTGTATTTCCAGCGTCCGTGCAAGATGCAGTCCGTGATAATAGGGATCCATCCCCCGGACATGTTCAAAGCGCAGTCCAAACCGGAGCCCGGAATCCGTTTCGCTCACACTCCATTTTACCGGCTGCCGGGCAATGCCGTGGTTGGCGATCCAACCGCCCGGAACCTGTTTCCATTTCACGGGCGCTTCGTTCCAGTCGATCACGCGGCCTCCCACAACGGTTGTCCTATCCTCAGGGAAAAAAGCGCCCTGGACCCAAGGCGCCATCAACCAGCTTCCGGTACGGTCAATATTAAGGATCCCTGCGCCGTTTTTGTAACTTTGGTGAAGCTGTTCTTCGCCGCCCACATTAAAAGAAAGGAGATGCGCCCCGTAATCCGGCGCGACTTCAAAAGACAAATTTCCCTGTGTTACTTTGAGTGTCTTTCCAGGAACTCCTTTTCGCGTTAATACTTCTTTGAGGCTTTCCCGCGTTTCAGAACGCGCGACTACGAGATTCGAGGGAACGGCCTTCCGGGCAAATACGGTCAGGAACGGCTGCTGTTTTTCGTATTCGGTCCCGACATAAATGGGGCCTTCGATCCGACGGACTGGTTCGACGAGACGAAATCCCGTCGCTTCAAGCAACGCCGTTAGGTAAGACGGGGTGACGGTGAATACCCACCCTTGATTTTTCCGATCCCTGGAGAAATTCTGTTCTTTAACGGTGAACCGATTCTCCCCTGGCGCCCAACGCACAAAAATCGGCGAGCCGTCTTCGAGCATATCGCGAAGCTTGAGCAAAGCGTCCACTTGGTCTTCCGGCGAAAGGTAAAGTAGCACATCGCTGATAAAGATGCCGCCGAATATCTTTCCGGGAAAAGGAATTGTCCGGAGGTCCGCGACCCGGAAACGTCCCGCAAACGATTCCCCGAACGCCGTGCCTTGGACGGCAAGCCGGACCAGTTCCGGCGAAATGTCAATTCCCCAAAGGTTCGTGAAGCCATTCTCTTTAAATTGTTTAAGGGCTCTCCCGCTGCCCATCCCGACGTCCAGCACCGGCTTGTCTTTCCGTCCCACAAGCGAGAGGAACTTTTGGATCACTTCCCTGTGAGGTGTTGCATTCCAGTCCCGGGCCTTCATACGTTCGAATCCGACCGCGAATTTCGGTTCTTTCCAATAGACGTCGTTCGAGATCCCTACAGGGGACGCGTCCTTGAACGCCTGGGTCGCAGCACGAAACTCGGCGGACCGTTCCATCAGCGCCGTCAGGGTCGGCTTCAGCTCGGGATGATCCCTTGTTTCCGAGCGGACGACCGAAAAGGCCGTTTTCGGACTGCCCAGACTCGCTCCCCTATTTCTTGGAATGTTCAGTGCGCGAGAGATCATGATGTTCTCGGAAGGTAAAGAAACGGCCGGCGTCTCTGACATCAGGTTTGCCTTCGATCCGTTGTTTGAAAAAGCGGCAACGCTCCCCCACGCGAAAAGGCCGCCCCAGAAAATGTCCCCGTAAGAATAAACCCCTGCGAAGTAATTCGGCTGGTGATTCAGATTCCTTTTTCCGGATTCCTTGAGAACGGCCTTTGAAGCGATCCTCGCTTGCAGTGCGGTGATCGCGGTGATCCCCTGTTCCAGAGAATGTGCAAGCGGCGCCAGGCGCATTTCGGAACGTGACGCGGGCGTTATTTTCTCAAGATGAAGCATTTGAACGCGGTCAGCACCACCGACAAAAGGCGTGCGAATGATCCATCCATGCAGAAGATCCCCGCGAATTCCGTAGTCTTCCCCCGTCAGCATATCAATAACCCGATAAAAAGCACCTTGATCGATCATTCGTGCAAGGCCTTCTGAAGAAACTTGGGTAGTGATCTTTCCATCACTTGCGGCATCACGATCATTAGCGGCGAATTGCAATGTCACAAAAAAAGAATCACCCTTGGCGTCTTTTCGGGCAAGGACAAGTGCTCCGTGATGAGAAGAGTCAATCACATAATAGTTATGTTGTTTGGCAGCCGCGTGGCTTTCTCCGAAAGTTGTCTGGATATCGGCCACGGCACGTTCGACTTTTTTGAAAAATTCCCGGTCCCATGAAGCAATTTGCGATGTTTTTAAAAGGTCCGGCCGGAGCAGACCGATCAGCATCATCAAGGGTTTTAAGTTCTCCCCGAAAAGAGTGGCGGCATTCTTCCGGTCCAAACCCGCAAGGACCGCCAACTGCTCTGTAAGATGATCGGCAGGAGTTCTCCCTTCCGGCGGTTCATAATCCGTTCTCGCCTCGCGGATCAATTGACGGAAAGAAGCCATCGCGGAAGACTCCTGTTTCCCGACCGCGATCAATATCGCTGTCAACGGCAATTCATTGTCCGCTCCTGTTTCGCGGATCAATTGCGTCAGAGAATCAATCGCCAAAGGTTCCCGTTCACCAGCCGCCACTGCCGCCAGGATCGAGGTAAGTTCCGATAATTTCATTGGACGCCATTCGATCACTTCGATACCCAGAGGCATCGGAATGCCAACCCCGATTTCCATTTCGGCTTCTGCGACCGAATCTTTTTTTTCCAGCACCGCGTAATCATTTTTCCTTTTCGGTTCCCGAAGATGAACGAACTTTACATCGGTCGCATTTTCGGTCAACGTGAGAAAGGCTTGCTTGTCAATGATCACTTGGGTGCGCGCTTTTAGACCTTCGAAAGAAGCGTCTTTTTCACGGTGCGCGATAGCTCCCATGTTAAGACTGACCATGACCGGCCGTTGGCCTGCGGGGGCAAAGACAAAAGACCGGATCTTATTCTCGCGGGTTCTTAAGGCGCGGGCATCCGGATGCCCTTCAAGATAACGTACAATATAATCGGCCCAGGGTTGGGAGTCCGCCCCCACGCCTTGGACCAATTCTTTTCTTAAAGGTTCCGCTTCATCAAACGAATCGGCCCGCATGTATCGCTCAAACCAATCTCCGGCCATGCGGACCAAAAGCATTTCCGTCAGGTCCATGGCCTCAAGATTGAGGGCGATGACTTCTTTATCGCTTGCCGTTTCAGCCTTTGCCGCCAGGCTTTCGATCTTGTCCTTGAAAGGCTGCAGCCCCGGCGAAAGATGAACCAGGACCCCTTCTCGCAGGTATTTGAAAATATCTCCGAACTGAGCATGATGCCTTAGACTTTCCAGGGCCTGGATCCCACGGGTCGACGGTCCCTTGTCCTGCCAAGTTTTCATGTCGCGAAAAGACCGGAACAATCCGAAGAGTCCAAAATCCTTGGCCGAATATCTTTCGAACGGATGGCGGGTCTTCCACCCGAAATCGTGAGCGTTCATCGGAACGGCATAATCGGAAGACTCGAATCGCAGAGAATCGAACATCGCTTCTTTTTCTTCTTCTTCCCGAAGCATGTTCTCGATCAAATAGGCGTGAGCCATTGCCTGCCCGGTCACCATGTCCACTTTCCAGGAGTTCGAGATCGCGGCATACATGCGCTCGCGCCGTGTTGCGGGATCCGAACGAAGTTTTTTCATCTTTTTCAAAGCCTCTAACAGGCTTCGGGCGGACGGACGTCTCTTCCCGCCTTCTTGCCGGCTCAGTTCCTCGTCCGCATAGGCGACAAAAATGCCGTCCCGGATTTCCCATTCCCCGGTGCGATTCTTTTCACGCAGAATGTCTTGAGTAATGACCTTGGTATTGGGTTCGCCTTTTTCATTCAAAACCTCGATCTTCTCACCGATCGTTTTAACGTCACCGATCGTTTTAACGACGCGAATGTCCCAGACTTCGGGATTACTGCCGGCATAAGGCCCGACCACCTCTCCGCGATTCGCTTTGACCTTCATCATAAATGTGGATGAAGCTTCCAGATCTTCGTCCGACAACATCACCGCACCTTGAACTCCTCGAGCAATGATCTGCGCTTCGTAATAAGTGTAATCTTCGAGGGTCGCGACACGGTCTTCGACTCCCAGTACTTCCGTCAGGAACCGGATATACAGGAAACGGTCATGGGACTCGTCCAAATCAAAGGTCCGGCCGCCGATGAGCACGCGGCAAAGTTCTTTCCGCAATTCCTCGACTGCCGGCTGCCCTTTCAGCTTCTCTTTCAGCACTTTAAAGGCTTCCCGGTCGAGCTTGCCGTCTTTCCAGGCCTTGAAACGTCCGTTAAAAGGTCTCACTCCTTCTATTTCATTGGAGAGGCCGGCCTCTTTTGCCGCCTGTTGGATTACGCCGGCAAGTATTTCTTCATATTTGTCCGGTCCTTTGTAAGGGACTTGCCGCCGGACATTACAAACGATCGGGTCTCCGAGAATGAGATCGCGGGCCTGAGCGAACTTCTCTTCAAGTTTCAGCCAGTTTTCGGGGGCATCATTTAAAACGGTTTTCGAAATGAGTGCTTCCATTTCTTCCAAATGCCGCACGAGCTCTGCGTCGCTCATCTGGTGCTGTTTCTGGTATTCCTTAAAGGTGTTCCCCAGCCAATCCGAAGCGCCCTTGAATCCCCGTCTTTCGCGAAGCCAGATCAGAAGTTTGGCGCCGTCCGACGCCCCAACCCACTCCTGCTGGATCTTGAACTGTTCCTGAAGATCCGGGTTTTTGTCCAATTCCTCAAAGAATTGTCGGTCATTGGCTTCCGCCGGAAGACCGTGTTCCGGTTTTTGGATCGAGAGCTTCTCCTTGGCCCGTTCGATCAAGGTCCTTTCCTCCCGAGATTGCCAACGCGGCAAAAAGATCCCATTCGTGCTACGGATCTGTTTTGCCTGATCATAAAAACCGATGACGCGGTGCCAAGCAGTCCGAAAAATGTTCTTCAGAAGCGCAGGAAGATGTTCCACCAGGTTCACGCCGGTGATCAAATGGAAGACCTCCGCTGTGAAATCGGCGATGCTGATTTTTCCGTCGTGAGTGATCGTCGAACGTAGCCGTTCCGGGAAATTCAACATTTCGTAATACCCTTCCCAGGCCTCAAAAAGACCCGGCCGGAATACAGTATGGTTAAGGGTCACCCGTTTGGCTTTCTTGAGATAGCGTGTAGGCAAACTGACAAATACTTCATGGTCGATGAGAACCACATTGCCCGGGTTGGGGTCCTTCTCAAGGATCTGAATGAGCCGTTCACTCGCCGCCGCAAAAAACGCCATGTCGATCTCGCGTTTACCGGTGTCATCATAAACTTCCAAAAAGGCCGGCTCTTCCTTGCCGTCCGCCGTCGTTGTGTAAGCATCCAGATAGTATTGAGGCGCCTTGTGGACCATGGACTGGGTTTTGTAGACACGGAAAGAGACCACGCGGGGCTTGGTTGAGCCGGGGACATTCAGGGAAACGTCAAAGTTGATACCGGTGTCCTCCATTTGTTGCTTTGCGATCTCGCCAAGAAATTTCCTTAATCCTGCGGCATCAGCCCCTTTAAGGGGCGTGTTCTTGATAAAATTCCAAAGCGGGTGGATCCCGGTCACATTCAGCCCGATCGCGGTCCACGCCTCGAAAAGGTCCGGCATCAAAGCCCCCAATCCTCCGGTCAGCGTGACCTGGGAAATTTCACCGGCCACATAAGCACCGTATAATTTTTCGATCTTTTCGAGAAGATCCATCGGCAGCCCGCACTCCCACTGACGGCTATAAATATGTTGTTTCGCAGTGCGCGGCGTATGTGTTTTAGTCCAGTTCGGTTCGTTTGTGCTTTCAGCAAAACCTTGTAAACCCTCCGCTTGCCGCATTTCGGAACGATTCGTCGTATCGAGTGCCTCATCCTGTTCTTCGGAATCGTCGCTGGTCTTTTCCATCCAAATGAGATCAAGGTCCGAAACGGCCGTAACATTTAATCTTTTGGTCGGTTTTAACTCTCTCTCAAGGTTCGTGGCGTTGATAGAAATCGTTACGTGATGGGACATTCCGGAATACTTGTCGACAACATGGATATTTTTCCCTCTCACTTGCTCTAAAGAGATCCCTTTTGCCTCAAGAAACTCCGCGGGCTTCATTCCTTCAAAGCCTTTGAAATCGGCCCTACCATAATAAAAGACCGCTCTTTCTCTTCTTGCATCCACCATTCTTTTTAATTGAGTTGTACGAGCCTGGAATCCCGTCATAAAATCTTCGGCGAGCTCGATCCTGTTGGGTAATTCGAGCCCGCTCAGATGAAGCGCCGCGGCGTTCATATAGTCCCGGGCTTCACGGGCCCCAAAATATTCGAATCCTTTTGCCTCGCCGTTGGCGATCGCCTTGAGCCCTTTGACCGGAAAATTCCTTTTTTTCTGTTCCCTCGCTTCAGAGCGCTGCGTCTCTGCTTTAGGGGTAAGGACGATCAAGCGGTAGTCCGTGTCCGTAAAGGAAACGTCCTGAATCCTCGGGAATCCTCTTCCGTCGGCAAGTTCCGTAACGAGTGCTAAGGGTTCCCCCGTCACGGCGTCTTTTGCTTCCCATGATCCCACTCGGGGCTTTTCTTCCGATGGGACGGGGAACTCAATAAAGCTAAGATCGATCGGCCCTTGCCGCGGCCGGAGATTCACCGCAAAAACCACCCATTCCCCTTTTTCAGTCCGCCATCCCAGGGTGACGATGCGACTCAGGTCCGCATTATCGAGAAGCCGGATAAAATTCTGTTTTGACCCCTTCACGGCCGTCATGAACTCCCGCTTGAACTTCGCAGCCGGGGCCTCGCGGATCGCCTGCTCCAATTTGTCAATATCGGTCCTCGCGGCAAGCTCCTCAGCAGTATTCACGAAAGGTTTCGCATGCTCCCCGTGTAAAGCGGCGCGGTGACCCGAAATGTCTCCGCCCACGATCGGGCGAATATCACCTCGTTGGCCTAACGCGTCCCGAAGTATTAACATAACACCCAGGTCCTCTTTCGCCAAATAAGCCGTGACAAACGAAAGGGCGAGCACACCGGCGACGGAGAACCCTTTTCCGAGGTCTTCGGGGTAATGCGCCATGGCATTAAGAGAATTTTGGTCAAAATTGGTGGGATATAAAAGAAACCGTTTCTTGGTCCCGGGGTGCCGGATCTTGTAAAGGAGCACTTCTTCGATGATTGCTCCGATCCTGTCGGCAACCATAAAAGGATTCGCTGAAAATTCGGCCAGGGCCCTGAAGAAACTGTCATTGTAGACCGCGACTGGAGAAGGTTCCCCGGCTTCGATCAGGGCTTCCTGGTCACCCGGATCGTAGGCTTCAAAAACCATTTCCATCGAAGCGTCTTTCAGGATCTCCCGAAGGGGATCTTTGTCTTTAAAAGCTGCTGGATCTAAACCGGCTGCGGCAAGAAATCCAGACAAATTCTTCTTAAGCAAATAGCTTCCCATATCGCCCCGGATCGCATCGAATCCGAGCTTCTTGAGGTAGCGCAACGACCGTTTATAGTAGTTCTGGACTCCCGGAGAAAAAATATTGAGCAGGACTTGATCGGTGTTATAGTTATTTTCGCCCATTCCCGGAAAATGCCGGATCAGCACGACCTCTTCCTTGTCCCCCTGCCCCATTCTCCGGGCGAAAAAGGCTCCGTTTTTTTCCCTTAAAAGATTATTGATGTAATTTTGTTTCGCGTTCTCGGAAAGGCTGCGGAAATACTCATTCTCCTCGGCGGTCCGCTTTTCGTAAAACGTCCAATCGAGATTCGTTTCATCGATGGCGTCGGGTGCAAGCCAGGGAATAAAATTGGCCATGGTTTTGATCCCGAGACCGTGGGCTTTTTTATTGAAAGCGCGAACGTCCCTTTCCGTTTTCTCGGCGGTTCCTTCGGCCGCGTTGGAGTCGGACAACCGGGGGTTGAGCTTCAGCATGCTAAGAATGGAAAAATTGTTCGCCCCGTCCCGAAGCGTCAACCCGCCCAGTTCGTGGCCTTTGGTCTCATAACCCCGGACCATCACGGTTGTCTTTCTGTTCTTGGAAATTAAAAAATGCTCTCCTTTGTTCGGAACCTGATGAACGCCCGACGAGATGTCGCCCGTGGCAAAAAGACTGTTATACGGATAGACACGGCCCATCCCGAAACTCTCCTTAAGAGGCTCAAGCAACCTTGCCGCTTTTTTGAGTGCGCCGAATTCGACGATCCCTGTCCCCCGTCTTTCGGACCCGATATCCAACGGGATCCCCAGCGTCAGCCCCGGGAGGTCCGGCTTTGGGCTGACAACGTCTTGCCCGGGTTCCCGCATTTCTGAACGGGCACCGGCCGGCTGCAAAGCCGGAACACCTCTAGCCGCTGCAAGAAAATCGCTAACCGCCTCCTGAGCTCTCTCAGGACTGACGACTTGTCGCAATTTGCCGCGAAGGTTTGTTACGAGCTCTGCTAATTTTCTGCGCCAATCTTTCGGAAAAACCTCTTTCAAAAAATACATATCGCTTCGCACCAGCGCTGCGATCTGAGAGGTCTCAACGGTCTTTTTGCCTAAGAGGGCTGTCAGGTAGTTCTTCCTGGAATCTGCGGTGACCTCGCCAATGCGCGGCGTGATCTCGACGTAGGAACTGCCGGCGCTGAGGACTTTTTCTTTGAGACCTTCCGTGTGAAAACCGCCGGTGATTAGCACAGCCTTCGTCTGCTTACGCTCCTGCATGCGCGCAAGCGCTTGCTTCATCATCCAATTTTCGCGTTCGATCGCTCCTTCGTAAAAACGGATTGCCGTCCCGTAGAGAGACTTGAGGCGCAAAAGCTTGGGCGAAGGACTCTTGTTGAGGACCTTCGCTTCCGGGTCTAGCGCCTGAAGTTCCTGGAGAAGTTTCTCGAGCGTGATCTTGTCGGAAAGAATGGTTTGGTATTCGCTGCGGCTCAGTTCGAGTTCAAAAAGTTTTTTGACAAGGCGGAAGTCATGCAGGATCCCGGCAAACCGCCGGTCTTGCTTAGTCTTGATAAGGCGAGCGGTCAGTTTTTCGGTTAGATTTTTAATCTCATTCTGCAAGGTGTCGCCCTGTATCTCGCTTAAGAGAATGATCTGCTGAAGGTAGAGCCTGAGGTTGGGATAGGCGTCGAACGAAAAGTCTTTGGGGAGCTGATCGAGTAATTTTTCAAAAACAAAACGGGTTTTGTAAGAGGGGCGATCATTCTTTTTTGCTTGCTCAAAAACCTGCTCCACTTCGCGCACGACGTTCAACGCGCGGCGTTCAACGTCCTTATCTTTTGTATTTTGTTGTACGTCACCTGTTGCGCGTTGCGTAAGATCCTTGAGAAATACCGTTTTCTCTTTTTCCACTTGAGCGGTGTCGATCCTGGGGTCGATCGTCTTTAACCGGAAATAACGGACAAGCACCGGCCAATCCTTTTGTTCCAAGACATTGTCCAGATCGAGCCTGAGATCGCGGGCTGCCGCCATTTTCAGGGAAACCATCCAATCCGCAAGCGGCAAGCGCCCCTCTTCGAAAGCTGTTTCGCGGGTCAAGAATTCTTTGAGAGGCTTGCTCAGTAGGAGCGAGGCGCATTTCTGCCATTGGCGGTAAAAGGTTTCTGAAAAGTCCTGCGCAAGCTCGCGTCCTTCAAAAACCCGTTTGAAAGCCTCCCGGTCCTGAGCGTACGCTTCCGCTTTCTCAACGCCCCATCCCTCTGCCGCACCTTGCGGAGAGGATATCAGGAAGAGCTCGGCACCCGTAAGCTCACCCGCTTGCATGAGCTTCTCGTTCACTGTTTGCTGGAGTTCGGGTTCCCGGGGGAAAAATTTGAACAATGTAGCGTCAAGCTTGTTTCCCGCGCCTTCCAGAAGCACCAACCGGATACCGTAATTCTTAGAAAGATACTCCAGAATATTTTTGATGTTCTTTTGCGCATCGTAATTGGCGTGGGCTTCCTGGATGTGGATAAGAAGGGGACCTGCTTCAGAGCCTTTGATCCTGTCCGTAACCTTGCCGAATTCCGCGGGGATCGTGAATGAAGAAATAAATGCCGGAGATTCTACGTTCGCAGCGTGGGCGATGGAAACCGGAACGAGCGTGTTGGTCACAAAGAAAATGATGGCGATTATTCCAGAAAAAAATCTTTGTAACTGCTTGAGACAATTCATGAAATGGACATTTTCCTTTCAGAATTTTCTGACGGCTGCTTAATGGAAGATTAGCACATATTCTTTAAATTTCAACCTGTTGGAAAAGGATTTATCATAGTCTGTTTAACATATTTTTTTCTGTTAGCATAAAAATCCATTTTTAGTGATTTTTTGCTATAAATTGCTATCGCCTGAATGTTTTAAGATTTCGACAGTTTAATGCTCAATCAACAATCAAGGGCAACTTTTTTGAGAAATTATTGTTCTAAAACAGGTTCTGGGCTATATACTAAGCACACATCTGCTGCAACCTCGTTGGAGAAATTGGAAATGAGCGCTCTGCCGACAAGAAGGCTCTTCGTTGCTTCCGTTTTTCTGATCATCGCATTCACGGCCGCCCCGATTTTTTCGAGATCCGAAACGCCCGAGCCTGGCGCGGACACTTCGATTGCTTTATTGAACCTCGCATTCCCCGAAGAGATCGGGAAAGTCCGGGAGCGCTTCGCCGGCCGCCCAAAAGAGGGGGCGAGCCTCGCCGCTTCGCAAACGGGCAAAAACCCAAGAACGATCTTGCAGATCCAGGATGTTCATGCGCACACGATCGCCCAGCAGAACATCGCAGCTATCCTGGAACGGCTTCGCACGGTATTTGGCATTGAGAAAGTCGCGCTCGAAGGCGCCTGGACCTCCACTTCCCTTCCTAAAAGTCACGCGATCCCGACCTCGCGTGAAAAGCAACTTCTCGCCGGAACTCTGCTGGATGACGGCAGGATCTTAGGGCCGAGCTATGCGGCAATCATGTGCCCAAGATCGATCACGCTTGTGGGAATGGAAGATGAAACGTCCTACGAAAAAAACCGGGTCCTTTTCTTGGCTCATCTTGAAAAAGAAAAAGAGATCGTCGAAAAACTCCGGACTTATGGAGCTTCCCTTGAGGAGTCGCAAAGATCCGTCTGGGGGCCAGGGCTTTTGGCTTTTGGAAGCGACTTTTTGAATTTTCGTAAAACTTCGGACCTTGGAAAATTTTTTCCAGTTCTTTTAAAAACCGCTGGAGCACAAAACATCGACTTTTCGGATCTTGCTCAGGTGACGTTGATGCGGGAGATCGTGACTTCCGAAAAAAATTTCGAGAAGGAGCGCCTGCAACAGGAGGTGAAACGCCTGATGCGGGAATATAAGAACACGCCCTGGACACTCGAAGAGCTGGTCCGCGGAGGCAAGATCTTCCCGGAAAAGCTCGGATCTTATCCTGAGATCAAGAAATTGACGCATCTTTATCAACTACGCGATCAAATTTCTCTTGCCGATTTGACGGCGCAGATCGAAAACTTGACCGGCCGCATCCTCGGAAAACTTGTCCGTACCCCTGAAGAGAATGCTCTTTGGGAGAAAACGGAACGGTTCTATCTCGCGCGCCGCATTTTTTTACTGCAGGCATCGCCCGCGGATATCAAAGCCTACGAAAGCAAAAAGATCCTTTTTGAGTCCGAGTTTGCCGTTGCCGGTCTCTCGGAAGCGCTTTCCTTATCCCTTGATTTTTATGAGGTGGTTAAAAAACGCGATGAAATCTTTTTCGACAGGATTGTAAACGATCCTTCCCTGGCCGGGGACATCGCGATCGTCACGGGTGGTTTTCACACGGATGGACTCTCCCAACGCTTCCGCGATGCCGGGATTTCCTACATCACGGTCGCTCCCGAACTTGGCGGCACCGTTATGAATGAAGAACTTTATAACGAACGGATGAGAGAAAACCGGGGAACGGGAAGCGGGGAACGGGAAACGCATTCGTTTAACGTTCCCCACTCGACACGCTCCGCGTTGTCAGACGGCCAAACCCTTTCCGAGCTGCGAAATGCCATTGCCTGGATCGATGATAGATTTCCGGAAAGTTATGAGGTATTAATGCAAACCCATGATGTTCGAGAAGCTAAAAAAGTTTTCCTGGGAGATGTGGTTGCCGTATCAAGGCCCGCCAGGATCGCTCATCTTTCCCGGGGAGGAAAGATCGTTCCGAGACCCGGAGCGAGAGTTGAAGTCAGCGCTTCGGGATTGCGGGTCAATGAATTCATGGCAAAGCCTCGCGGGGAACAGCTCCAAACCGTGCGCGGTTGGCTGACACAGGGACCGGAACTGCGGGAAAAAGCGATGCTAGTCTCTTCGGTCAGCATCCTTGCCAAAATGCTTTCGGAGGAAAAGACAGTAAAACTTCTCGAAGAAGCCTTAAATAACGGCGATATCATCTCGCTGGCTCAGGACGTCCCGGCAACGGAAATGCCGGAACTCTTTTCTTCTCTCCGCGGGATCGACCGGTTTGAAGCAGCGGATATTGCCACGATGATCGAGAAAACGCCGCGTTTCCAACGGCTCGCGAAAAAGCACCCTTTTGCGATCATGGAGAATGGTTATCCGGGGGGAGCCTACGTCGTCTTGCCGGAAAAACCTGTATCGCTTGCCCTGTTCAGGATCATCACTCTGAATCCCAGCCTCTACCAAGCGGCCAAGGACCCCGCCTTTCTGGCTCTCTTAGAAGATCTCGTGACAGAGATCCTGTCGAAAGAACTCCCTAAAAAATCCGTCTAAAAATCGGATGACAGATAGCGGGCCATGTAAAAAAGCTCCATCTTCTATTGGTTTTTTTCAGCCAGATCCTTCCAGTTCGCGAGTGTGTTCTCAAAGCTCTGATCAAGAATCTTCCGGACCTTTTCTTCTCCGAGGAGCATCCCCGCGATCCCGAGGTCCCAAAGAAACTCCACTGCGATCTCAACGCTTTCAGACTTGGGACTAAGGACAAGCGTTCGTGTCATCGAGCCGTTCATGGGAAGAACGCTTTGGATCACAGCGCGGCTCATGGGTTCCCAAATCTTCATTTCGTGTTCGACTTCGATATGTTGGCGGTCCAAAACACAGCTCTCGCGCCACCGCATGCCCTTGCCTTCACGAACCGCTCCGGTCCGCTCGCTTTCCTTGACTCCGTCGACCCATTCGGGCGTACGGGTGACATCGGCGAGAATGGCCCATATTTTTTCTAAAGACGCATGAATCAGAATTTTTTTGGTGAGTGAGTTCATTTTTTATCCAAGAGCCACGGACCAGGAGCCACGCACCACGTGGCCCGTGGAACGTGGCACGTTATTTAAGTTGTATCTCCACCGGCGCATGATCCGACCCGATGACATCCCGGAGAATGGTGGCGCTCTTCACGCGCGGTACAAGATCTTTGGTCACAAAATGATAATCGATCCTCCAGCCGACGTTCCTGTCGCGGGCCCCTGATTTCATATCCCACCAGCTGTAATGCCCGGGCTCTTTATGGAATCCCCTGAAAATATCCACCTGTCCGTCTGCGACCCAACGATCAAGCCACGCCCGTTCGACCGGCAAGAACCCTGAAACATCTTCGTTCTCTTTCGGCCGGGCAAGATCGATCTCTTTATGCGCGGTATTGTAATCACCGGAGATGATGACCTTTTTGCCTTCCGCCTTAAGCGTTTTTGTAAACTTCAGCGTTTCATTGTAAAAATCCATTTTGTACTGAAGACGCTCTTCGCTCATCTTGCCGTTTGGAAAATAGATGTTAAGGAAAACGAACTCCGGATATTCAGCTATGAGGACGCGCCCTTCGTCATCAAACCGCTTGATGCCGAATCCGCGCTTCACACTGAGCGGCTTTTCTTTCGTAAAGATCGCGACGCCGCTATAGCCCTTCTTAACCGCAGACCATGCCCAGTGAGTCTCGTATCCGTCGGGGTGCATCAAAAAAGCATCGAGCTGATCCGGGTGCGCCTTGGTCTCCTGAACGCCCAAAATGTCGGGCTTTTCCCTCTCAAGCCATTCCAAAAAACCTTTTTTCTGAATGGCGCGAATTCCGTTCACGTTCCAAGAGAGAATTTTTAGGGTCATGCGCGTGGGGTTTATTTACTGAGGATTTCTTGAGCGCGTTCGGGCTGATCCGTCCGAATCACGAGGCAACCGCATTCCTGGTTCGGCGTAGCGGTGCAGTAGGCGTAAGCGATATTGATGTCTGCTTCGGCGAGAGTTTGACAGACGCGCGCAAGGGTCCCGGTTTTGTTGTCGATCTCTATGACGACGACGTCTTGTTCCATCACGTAAAGTTCTTCTTGTTCAAGAAGAAGGGTCGCCTTGGTGGGATGGTCGACGACAAAACGGATCACCGCGTTATCTACGGTATCGTGAACGGCCATGGCGAGAATATTGATGCCTGCATCCGAGAGTGTGGAGCAGGTGCGCGCCATGACGCCGGGACGGTTCGGAAGGAACACGGAAAGCTGTTTTTGGATCGGCATATTTACCCTTTCCTCTCGAGAATGGGCAAATCTTACCATGCTTCCCATAACCTGACAAATCCTTTGGCTGGAAATAAAAAACCCGCACCGAGGTTAATCGATGCGGGTTTTTAAAATAAATCCCGGCAGTTTGCTACTCTCCCAACGAATTGCTCCGTTAGTACCATCGCCGGTAGAGGGCTTAACTTCCGTATTCGGAATGGGAACGGGTGTTTCCCCTCTCCTATGGCCACCGGAAAGCGATGTCCCGAGAATGTCGAAGATCTGACGCCTCAGGCGCGAATTTCAATCTGACCTCCGTCGGATCGTAATGATCTAACGGGGTGAATAAGTCCCGACATTTTATGATTTCCCTTCGCCTTTTGCGAAGCGAAGGTAAAAGATTGTCAAGCCGAACGACCGATTAGTACGAGTAAGCTGAAGGCCTTACGGCCCTTACACATCTCGCCTATCAACCTCGTAGTCTACGAGGGGTCTTCTAAACCGAAAACCGGTTGGGAAATCTTATCTTGGAGTTGGCTTGGCGCTTAGATGCTTTCAGCGCTTATCCTGTCCGAGCATCGATACCCTGCGCTACCCCTGGCGGGATAACAGGTACACGAGCGGCTCGTCTCTTCCGGCCCTCTCGTACTAGGAAGAGCTCTCCTCAAATTTCCTGCGCCCACAACAGATAGGGACCGAACTGTCTCACGACGTTCTGAACCCAGCTCACGTACCACTTTAA
>PLLJ01000016.1 GCA_003140935.1 Candidatus Omnitrophota bacterium | reverse complement strand
TTAAGCTCGATGGCTTTCTTGAAATAGGCTTCAGCCTGGGAAAATCTGCTTTGATCTACACAGAGCCAGCCTAATCGACCGTAGAGATAAGAGTCGTAAGGATGGAGTTCCATGGCTTTCTTAAAACAGTCGTCGGCCTGAGGAAGTTTATTTTGATCGATATAAACCCATCCCAACACACTGTAGNNATTAAGCTCAATGGCTTTCTTGAGGACATCCTCGGCCTGGGAGAATTTGCTCTGCATTCGGTAAAGCAGACCGAAGCCAGCATAGGCGTCATCATTTTTCGGATCAAGCTCGATCACTTTCCTGAAACAGTCCTCAGCCCGGGAGAGATTGCGTTGCTCTTTATAAACCCACCCTAATTTTTGGTAGGCAAAATAGTTTTTGGGATTAAGTTCAACGGCTTTCTTGAAAGAGTTTTCGGCTTGGGATAAATTGCCTTGTTCTAGAAATAAACACCCTGAGCGGACATAGGCATTATTGATGTTCGGATCAAGCTCAACGGTTCTTTTGAATGATCTTCTTAGCGGAACAGATCGCGCAGAAGCTTCCTTAAACTCGGTTCCCTGAGAAGGAGTTTGAGCTTTCCACGAACTGCTCCGAGCATTGGGAGGTTTATAAAATCCCATTTCTTCAGCTTTTGTCAGAAGATGCAAATCAAGAAACCTTATCAATTTATAAACTCTAAAAGACCGGATGAAAAGCGTGCCTTTTGAAATAGTGGCTTTTTCAAAAGGCATATGTTTCCCTCCATCATTAACCCCCATCATTGCGACTACCATATCAGGATGATACTCGGCCAAATTAGATCCTATTTGACTTACTATAAAGTTCGTATTCATACCCGCACTACCTTTGTCTATGACGCTGAAGCGCACTCCGATATTACGCCGGTTTAAGACCTGTTCGAGAAGATGAGGATATGCTCCCTCAGTGGTCGACTCTCCTAAACAGAGGATCCGATAGGCCCCCTTTTGTTTTATGGATTGTAAATTCCCGTACTCTTGGATCGATAACAGGACGAATCCCCCCAAGCGCATTCCCACCTCAAGAAGCACAAGAGATAAGATCAAACCCAACAGCACCAGAGATATTTTTTGCCAAGCTGAGGTTGCCGTTTTAAGGATCATAGGATATTTAACGGGTCCACATCGAGTTGGAAAGCGACCGCGGAAGGCTTTTTTAGGCCCATGAGAAGCGAATGGATCTGGGGAGAAAGCAGAAGGTCCTTCGGGATCTTTAGCATGACGTGCCACCGGAAATGGCCGCGCAATTTATAGAACGGAAGCGGTGCGGGACCTATGATCTCGATCTCGGGACATGCCCCGCGTTCCACGCTCCTCGCCTCATGTCCCGTGGTACGTGGTTCGTGGACCGAAAATTCTTTTCTAAGGCTATCTCGAATTTCTCTCGCAAACAAATAGGCTTTCTTCTCATCATGAGAGCGGATGATGATATTCACGAGCGACCGGTACGGGGGATAATGGAATTCTTCGCGGCACCGTTTCTCATGGGCGTAGAAGTTCAGAAAATCATGTTCCTTCGCGAACCGGATGCTCGGATGCTCCGGCATCCAGGTCTGGATCATCACACGGCCGGGTTTTATGCCGCGGCCCGCGCGGCCCGCGAATTGCGTGAGAAGCTGGAACGTCCGTTCGCTTGACCGGAAATCCGGAAGCCGGAGCCCCACATCCGCAAGCACCACGCCGACCAGGGTCACATGCGGAAAATCGAACCCTTTGGCGATCATCTGCGTTCCGATCAGGATATCGATCTTCTGTTCCCGGAATTTTTCCAAGATCTTCTCATGGGAATCTTTTCTCCGAGTGGTATCCGCATCCATCCGCGCGATGCGGGCGCTTGGGAAAAATCGCGCGATCTCACTTTCAACCTTCTCGGTCCCGAATCCCATGAAACGGAGCATCGGGGCCTTGCATTCGCCGCAGACGCTTGGGACTTTTTTCTGAGAATTGCAATAATGACAGAGCAGAAGGTTCTTTTCCTGATGGAAGGTGAGCGAGACCTGGCAGAGTTTGCACTCTTCGACCTTGGCACATTTGGGGCAACGGATCGATGTGGAAAACCCCCGGCGATTGAGAAGGAGCATGGTCCCTTCCCCGTTCTTAAGATTGGTACCGATCTCGCGCATCAGGGGCGGCGTGAAAAGGAGGCTCGGGCGTTTGTCCCCTTCGTAGCGCTTGAGATCGATCACCTCGACTTTGGGCATGGCCTTCTGATCGATCCTCTCGGTGAGATCGACGCGGTCGATCTTGCCCTGCTCCGCGAGCGCCATGCTTTCCAGAGAGGGTGTGGCGGTGCCCATCAAAAAAAGTGCGCCCTCATGTTGGGCGCGCCAAGCGGCCACCTCGCGGGCGTGATAGCGGGGCGCGGTCTCTTGCTTATACGAGCCCTCGTGCTCCTCGTCCATGATGATGAGCCCCAGGTTCGGGATGGGAGCGAACACCGCGGACCGTGGTCCGAGCACAACATTGCAAGTTCCCATTTCGATGCGTTTCCAGGTGAGAAAACGCTCCCCATCGGTCATTTTGCTGTGAAGGATCTCGAGGTTCTCCCCGAAATGCCCGGAAAAAAATCGGCGAAGTTGCTCGGAGAGCGCGATCTCGGGCACAAGGCAGATCGCCGCGCGGTTTCGTTTCAAGGATTCGCGAATTGCACGGATATAGAGCTCGCTTTTGCCGCTGCCGGTGACGCCGTAGATGAGCAAGGGTTTGGAATGCTTAGCGGCCAATCTATTTTCGATGATCCCAAACGCTTTTCCCTGTTCCGGAGAAAGAGTGTAATCCTGCGGCGGGTGGACCGGCGCGGCAGTTCGTTGCTTGGCTTTTTCAATGTACTTCTCTGTTTTTTTTCCGTATTTCACCCAGCGCGGAAGCGCGTTCTCGATCGCTTCTCCCCAGCTGGAACCGTAATACTCCCCCACCCATTTTGTGAGTTGGAGCATGGCGGAAGAAAGAACGGGTTGGTCGTCGAGGATCGCAAGGATAGACTTGAGTTTTTTGGGGCCTTCGGTGCTGGACTCGCTTTCGCCAGTGCCAACCAGATATCCCGTGATCTCAGTGTTGCGGAACGGAACGGTCACGCGAACGCCCGGAACGGCCTTAGAGAGAAGAGGCTCCGGAATCCCGTAGCTGAAGGTCGTGGAGATCGGAAGTGGAACCGCAACTTGAGCTACCAAGAGATCCGTGGCCGTTTGAGACTGTCCTCCGTCGGACCTTTTCAATCTTCAGACCTCGCAAGAAGCTGGATGACCTTCTTCATATCCTCCCAGACCTTACGTTTCTCACCCGGGCTTCGCAGAAGATACGCCGGATGATAGGTGCACATCACGGGAATGCCTTCGTATTCCTGGAACGTGCCGCGCAGTCCCGAGATGCCCTTTTCGGTCTGGAGAAGCGCCTTGGCTGCGTGATTGCCAAGGGCCACGATCACCTTCGGACGGATCAACTCGATCTGGCGTTTGAGATAAGGGCGGCAGTTCGCAACTTCCATGGGCGCTGGTGGACGGTTGTTCGGCGGGCGGCATTTAAGGACGTTGCAAATGAAGACCTGATCGCGGGTCATCCCCATCGCTTCGATGATCTTGGTCAGAAGCTGGCCGGCGCGACCGACGAAAGGAAGCCCCTGCTCGTCTTCATCGGCACCCGGGGCCTCGCCCACAAAAACAACCTTGGCCTGCAGATTGCCGGCTCCAAAAACGACCGTCTTGCGGGTTCTCGCAAGCTCGGAGCAAAGTTTGCATTTCAGGACCGTATCGCGAAGCGTTAGGATCTCGCTATTCGCAGAGATCAAGCCGCCGGAATTTGAAGCCCCGCTTTTGATTGGGGGGACTTGAGATCCATGGAGGGGTTTAAAACCAGCCGTTTTTTTTTCGACGTGCACATGTTCGATGCCGTCTTCTTTCAGGGCCTTCAGAAATAGGAGGGATTCGTTCTCCGGCATAGGAGCTATTTCCCGCCGAGGATCATTTTGACGAGATCTTCCGAGGCGTGAGGTTTCGCCAGAAGCCTGATGGCGTCCCGTTTTTTCTGTAAGGAAGAAGGATCATCCAGGATGCCTTTGACGATGCCGTATATCTCGTGGGGATCGGTCAAAAAATACGCGGCGTCGCGCAGTTTCAGGAGCTTCACATTCCGGGTTTCCTGCCCGGGGATCGGCGCCATGACGACCATGACCACGCCCTTGGTCAGGGCTTCGGAAGTCGTGGAACCTCCCGATTTCGCCACCATGAGATCGCTGGCCTCCATGAGGTCGGGCATAAAATCGACGAAGCCGAAGATCTTCACCGGATAGGGATAGACTTTGGCATCCAGGATCGCCTTGAGTTCTTTGTTGTTGGCGCAGACCACAAAACATTGGACCTTGTCCTTGAACATCTTGAGTTCTTCCAGGATCGCCTCCTGGGGGCCGAGGCCGAAGCTGCCGCTTGTCAGAAGAATGGTGAAGCGGTTATTTTCGAGGCCGTATTTTTTCAGGGTCTCGGTTTTTTTTCCCGTCGGTTGAAAGGCGGGAAGAATGGGAATGCCGCCGACGGTGACGATCCTCTCCGGAATGCCGCGCCGGACCAGGTCCTGTTTGGTTTCATCGGCCATGACCCAGTAGTGATCGGTCCCGGGATTGATCCAGAACGTATGAGGATAAAAATCCGTGACCACGGTGATCATTTTTGACTTGATCAGTCCCTTTTGCTTGGCGCGACCCAGAATCTCGGGAGGGAGAAAATGAGTTGAGACGATCACGTCCGGCTGGTTTTTGATGATGTCCTCCAGCAAACGTTTCGCATGGAACGTATTCGTGAACGCACGCAGTGGGCGGATAAGTTGATAGAGCCAAGCGTGATCGAGTGCCTCATAGGAGCCGCCCCAAAGATCCGGGACATGCCGGACGGACCAGTAATAAATGGAAGTGTAGGTTTTCTGAAAGGTGGCGTTGGTGAAATCAAGGCAGTTGAGCAAGCGGACTTGGAGGTCGCCTGGGCCTTTCTGTGATCCAAGTCGGCCATAACGTGCCAGGCCATCCTGGACCGCCATGGCGATCTTGCGATGCCCCTCTCCGGCCGTGGCATGAATGATATCGATTTTCATAAATCCCTCTCAGGTTACGCTGTCCGTGAAGTCAGGCAATTTTCTGCGAACCTCATGCAGCCGTCTTCAGGATGATCGGAACCGCGTCTCGAAGATCGTTAACGATATGGTCGGGCTGGAGTTTTTTTGTCAGTTCTTTTTCCGTCTTTTTGCCATATCCGGTCCGTACCAGGATCGTCCGGATACCGAAATTCTTTCCAGCCTCAATATCGCTCGTTTTATCGCCGACAAAGTAGGTTTTTTCTTTTTCAAAGTTGAGATTCGCAACGGCTTTTTCAAGGAGCCGGGTCTTGGGTTTGCGGCAATCACACTTCGCTTTTTTGGCGTGAATACAGTAGCGGGTTCCGCGGATCTTGATGTCGCGCTTGGCCATGGCCGCGATCATTTTTTCATGCACTTGCCACATGGCCGCCTCGCTGAAGATCCCGTCTCCGACGCCGGCTTGGTTCGAAATAATGAATATATCGAACCCTTTTTCACTTAAGGCCTTGAGCCCTTCCAGTGCGCCTTTCTCAAATCGGAATTCTTTCCAATGCTCAACATACTTCCAAAGATCCACATTGATGACGCCGTCCCGGTCGATAAAGACCACTTTGCGGTGCGGATTTCTCATAATTTCTCCCCAAAGAAGCGCCGGATGGCGCCCGCTACGGCGTCTACTTCGGGTTCGGTCATGCCAGGGAAAAGCGGCAGGGTCAGGACCTCGCCGCAGAGTCGATCCGTGACCGGCAGCTTCACTTTTCGGGTCTTGTACTTTTCCATGATGGGCTGAGCGTGGACCGGGGTCGCATAATGGACCATGGTCGGGATACCTTGGACTGCGAGATATTCTTTGAGATCGTTCCTTTTTCCGTCCGGCACGCGGACCACATAGAGGTGGTAAACATGATAGGCTCCGGCGGCCTCCCGCGGAAGACCGAGCGGAGTTCCTGCGAGTTTCTTGTGATACAGGTCCGCGACCGCGCGGCGTTCCCGGTTCAGCTCATCCAGGAATTTCAATTTGATGCTGAGGAACGCGGCCTGGAGGCTGTCCAGGCGGCTTGTCCAGCCGATCTCATCGTGGACGAACGGGTCGTCAATCCCCTTCCCGAGATTGCGATACTGGGTGACGTGTTTCAGAAGCTTTTCATCGGAGGTAGTGACCATACCTCCGTCGCCGATCCCGCCCAAATTTTTGGTCGGATAAAAACTGAAACATCCGGCATCGCCATACGCGCCGGCCATCACCTTGTTCCAAAGAGCCCCGTGGGCCTGGCAGGCGTCTTCGACCACTTTCAGCTTCTTTTTCTTGGCGAGGGCCATCAGGGTCGTCATGTCAGCGCATTGGCCGAAAAGATGCACCGGGATCATGGCGCGGGTTTTGGGGCTGAGCGCCTGAGTGACGGACTTCGGATCAAGATTGAACGTTGGCTCTTCAACGTCGGCGAAGACCGGCGTCGCGCCGGCATGAAGGACGGCAAGCGCGGTCGCCGTGAACGTGAAAGAAGGCACGATGACTTCGTCCCCTTTTTTGATATCGATCGCGCGCAAGGCAAAGGTCAGGGCGTCTGTCCCTGAGCCGACGCCTAGGGCGTACCGGGTCCCGATATAGGCGGCGAATTCGGCTTCGAGTTGCTTCAGCGCGGGACCGAGGATATAGGCGCCGCTTTTCAGGATACGGTCAAAGGCTTCCTGGGCCTCGGCGGCGAATTTTTGGTGCGATCGGGAGAGGTCAAAATACGGGACTTTCATGTCGCTCCTATTTGTCCGGCGCGTTTTCTTGCGCGCGTTTGAGTTCGCGGTATTTTGCGAAAGCAATGATCTGGTAAGCGGAGTGGAAAAAAGACATCAGAAATCCGGTGTATCCGTTCTTAATACCGTCTTTCTGGAAATAATATTTGAGGAAACGGCTCGCCGCCTTCCGGAGGACGCGCCACGGCCCCATCTTGCGGCCGTCTTTCACCCATTTTTCGGCCTCCAGCCCTGTCTCGCGGTTGAATTTCGAGAGCCAGTTCTCCCAGCTCGGACTGGAATAGTGGAGAATATCGCCCTTCAAAGAGCCGCAGGTGCCTTCATAGAACATCTTGGGATGGACACGGGCTTCTTCATACCGGAATTGTCCTTTTTTGAAAAACCGGGTCTTGGGCGCGGGATAATAGCCGCCGCCCTTGATCCAGTCCGTTCCGATGAAGGTTTTGACGGGCATGGAATAGCAGGTGTGCGGATCGTTCGGCTTTGCAGCCACTTCGGCGAGTTCCTTTGCCAGTTCGGGCGTGATGCGCTCATCGGCATCGAGCGAGAAGACCCACGGCTGCGTGGCGAGGCTGTAGGCATAATTCCGGTGCCGGCCTTCGATGTCCATCGTCCGCTGGAAAACCTTGGCGCCGAATGACTTGGCGATCTCCACGGTGCGGTCGGTCGACATGTCGTCGAGGACCACGATCTCCTCCGCGAATGCGGCGCTTTTGAGACATTCCGCCAAACGTTTTTCCTCGTTCTTGGCGATCACGACCACAGATAACGCAGCTTTATTCATTTGAGACTCCTTTATGAGGGCAACAAGAGCCGGTTCACGACGAACAAAAGCGTTCCCCGTTCCCCGGTCAGCATTCCCCGAATATTAATACGCATTCTTGAACGCAAAAAGCGTCATCACCAGGATCTCGACGTCCAGGAGGAGCGACCAGTTTTCCATGTAGTAGAGATCGTATTTGATGCGTTCCTCGATCGACGTGTCGCCCCGCAGACCGTGGACCTGGGCCCACCCGGTGAGGCCGGACTTCGCTTTGTGGCGCGCCATGTAGCGCGGCACGTTTTCGCGGAATTTGTCCACGAAGTGGGGGCGTTCCGGCCGGGGGCCCACAAGACTCATTTCCCCGGAAAGGACGTTCAAAAGCTGCGGGAACTCGTCGAGATTCCAGCGGCGGAGGAATTCCCCGGTCCGTGTTTTGCGGTCATCGTCCGGCCGCGCCCACACGGGTCCCGTTTCCTTCTCGGCATCGATCTTCATCGTCCGGAATTTGATGAGCCTGAAGACATGCCCGTCGCGGCCCATGCGATCTTGAAAATAAAAAACGGGGCCTTTCCCCTCCAAAAGGATCAACACCGTAACAACCAGCCCGATGGGAAGAAAAGCCAGCGTCATGACGCTCGCCACGACGAGATCAAAGACCCTTTTAAGAAACCGGTTCCACGGGTCATCGAGCGGAAGCGATCGGAACCCAAGAAGCGGGATATGGCTGACATACTCGACGCCGACATTGCTCGCGATGAGGCCGTGAATATCCGCGCCCATTTTAAACTCAATGAACGCATCCTCGCAGGTCGCCACAAGGTCCGTGACCTTTTCCCTGGAAAAACTTTCGTCCAGGAGCACGACCTGATTCGGCTGGAGCTTTTGAATGAAGGTCTCCCAGTGCTCCGTGAGACCCACGACAGGGATATCCTCCACGAGTTTGCCGATATCCCCAACGGCCGGGGCAAGGATCCCGACCGGCCTTTGTCCGTAATGAGGATTGTTCTTGGCCCATTCGACCAAAGCCCGGGTATTATCGTTGAGACCAATGATGAGGACCTCGATCATGTCTTTTTTTTGCATGCGGCGCCAATAACCCCACTGGATGAGGGCGTAACGGCCGGCACTGATGAATACACAGGAGAAGAGCCACATGAAGACAAGATAAAGGCGCGAATAAGAGTACTGGCGGTAAAAGAACGTGAGGGCCATCAGGAGGATCACCGCATAAGTCACCACCTTGCCCACGAGAAAGATCTCTTCGATGCGGCGCATGTGACGCGAGGTCTGATAAAGCCCGGCCTCGCGGAAAAGCCAGAGATAGATCGGGATGATCCCGAAAAGCGCGTGCCAGTACTCGGAAAGCGGCGGGATACCCTGCTCTGTAGGCAGCACGCCCAGAAATCTGAAGTAATACGCCACCACGAAGCTGAGCACGATCATGGCCGCATCGGCCAGGAGGGTCGCCGCCGTCATCTTGCGCGCGTGACCGGATCTCATGACGGCACGACCTTGCTTGCGTAATGTTCGTCGATGGTTTTTTTCATAGATCCCAGAAAATGTTTTCGCCCAAAACCCTGCACTTTTCGGGAAACCTCTCCGCGGTCGAAACTCTGTCCTTCGAGGCGCAACACGGCCTCGCGAATGGCTTCCGGTGTCTGTTCGTCAAAGAAAACGCCGCTCTTGACCGTCTCCAAGGCCCCGCCCTTCCGGAACGCGATAACCGGCGCGCCACAGGCCTGGGCCTCCAGCGGCACGATCCCGAAATCTTCCTCCGTCGGAAAGACAAGCGCCTTCGCTTCCGAGTAGGCTTTGCGGAGTTCGTCGTCGCTCACGCCGCCCCAGAAGGATATCCGGTCGCTTTTCCGGAGTTTCTGATATTGGGACGCCAGAGGACCTGACCCGATCACGACAAGCCGCCGTTCCAAGCCGTTAAAAGCCTCGATGACCAGGTCCAGTCTTTTATACGGAACAAAGTGTGAAACTGCAAGAAAAAAATTCTCCGGACGACCCACAGGCTTGAAGAAGTCCGTCTCAAGCGGCGGATGGACGACTACGGCGTCGCGCCGGTAGACGGTTTTAATGCGCTCCTTGATATATTCCGAATTTGCGACAAAAAGGTCCACGCGTTCGTTGGTCCCCAGGTCCCATTTTCTGAGGAAATAGAATACGGCATTGATGAGGAGCCGGACCGGTAGCAGAAAGCGCTTGAAATAGGCGTCCTGGAAGCCCCAGAGATAGCGCATCGGCGTATGGCAGTAGCAGACATGAAAAGCGTTCGCGGGGACACGGATCCCCTTAGCGACGCAGTGGGAACTTGAGATCACAAGATCCGCCTCCTCGACTTTCAGGGAACGGATCACCCAGGGCAGGACCGGCAGAAGCCACCGGTAGTAGAACTTGATCCCCGGCAGATACTGCAGGAATGAGGTCTTGATCCTGAGCCGTGAAAGGTTCGGGCTTATCTTTTCCCGGTCGAAGAACAGCGAGTAAAGTGTGGCCTCCGGATAAAGCTCGGCCAAGGCGTCCAGGACCTTTTCGCCGCCGCGCATATGAATAAGCCAATCATGGACCAGAGCGATCTTCATTTTTCCGCTAGCGCCTTTTCGTAGACAGCGGCCGTTTTGCGGGCGGTCTCTTTCCAGCTGAAATATTTGACCCGCTCAAGGCCTTTGACGCGTAACGATTCCCGCAAACGCGCGTCCTGATCCAATCGGATGAGGGCATTTCCCATCTCGGACTCATCCGTGGCGTCGACCCGCAGGGCCGCATCATCGACCACTTCGGGGATCGAAGAGGAATTCGTCGTCAGCACCGGCGTCCCGGAGCCCATCGCCTCCAGAAGCGTCAGTCCGAACCCCTCATAAAGCGAAGGATGGACCAGAGCAAGCGCTTGATTATAAAAAACCTTGAGCTCCTGGGGCTCGATCGACGGTAAGTAGAAGATATCCTGCGTGGAACTCAAAGAAGCCAACGCCTCATACCCGGGCGGATAGGCCTTGTCCTTACGGCCGATCAGGACGAGCGAAGCGCGGACCTTACCCACTTGCTTGAGCCTGCGGAAAAGACGTGTAAGCCTAAGGATGTTCTTATGCGGTTTGATGAGCCCGACATAGAGAAAAAAATCCTGCGGGACCTTGTACTTTTCGCGGATCTTTTCGAACGCGGGCGCAAGCTCCGCCGGCGCAAGCTCCCGGCAGGTTTCGTCGACTCCCTGATGGATGACCGTGATCTTTTGCTCGGGCGCATGGAAATGGTCGATCAGATCTTTTTGTGTGTGATGCGACACCGCGATGATCTGATCGGCGGATGAAACCGCTTTTTTAAGCATGAAACCGGCATAAGCGGCCTGGATCGGTGATAAAAATTGTTTGCGGAAGATCCAGTGAATGATGTCGTGGATCGTGACCACGAGCTTTGTCCTCCCTTTCCGGAGAGGGACATTGTAATGCGGCGCGTGCCAGAGACGGCATTGCTTGAGCCGGGCCGGATACTGGAGCTGCTCGCGGATGGAATAGATCGGCGCTGAAAAAATGCGCTCCGGATGAGTGGCGTCCGGCTTGGGACCAAAAACCGCCAGGTTTTTGTGTATGCCAAGTGCTTCGAATCCCCAGAGGAGCCCGCGCAGATAAGTCCCGATCCCCGAGTTTTCCAGCATCCTGATATCGAGACCCAATCGGTAGTCCGGCATTTATGATCTCTTCTGGAGGCGGGCAAGAACGGAAAGGAATGCATTATAAGCCTGATCGACCGTGATCTGTTCCACACAAGGATGGTCTTCGACCGGACAAGTTTCAACCCCGCAGGGCGAACACGGGACTTCATGCTGCAGGAGGGACAATCGCTCGGTCCAAGGGTGCCATAGATGGATGTCGTTCGTTCCGCTGACCAGCAAAATGATCTCCAGTCCCTGGGCTGCGGCGATATGCACCGGCCCCGAATCGCTCCCGATGAAAACATCGCATACATCCATAAGGACCGGAAGATCCTTCAGGACAGTCTTACCTCGTAGATCGATCAGCCGTTCCGATTTCAGTTTAAGGTCTGGGGCCGCGTCCTTCTCGGCCTCCGTTCCAATCAGCACGATCTGGGCGAGCGCTTCCATGTTGATCTTTTGGATGAGCGCCTTGAAATTCTCGAACGGCCAGCGTTTAGACGGATATCCGGACCCCATATGGATCGCGACGCGTGGCAAGAGGGTTGTGGGCGGCATGATCTCGATCTTTTTCCAGAATTCCCGCGCCGCTTCGGGGGAATATTCAAAGGGCAGGAGTTTGTTGTCCTGTGCGATGTGGAACGAGCTTAGAAGTGCCATATTGAGCCGCACTTGATGCAGGGTGGCATCATACGGGACCTCTTCGTTGAGTAAAAATCCGCCGCTTGTGATCCCATAACCGACCGTATACCGGACACCGGACAAGAACATCAGGAGGATATTCCGGACGTCACCGCGCAGATCGAACCCCAGGTCATAAGGCGTGGTTTTTAAGATCCCGACAAGACGCCAGAACTCGGACCCCTTTTGGATAAAAGAGGCCGTTCGCCTGAACCAGCCGTGCTTGGCCGCGATCACGGTCCGGATCTCTTTGGAGAACGCAAAAAGCGGCGCGATATCCTCCGTCACAAGGAGATCGATCTCCGCATGCGGGAATTTTTTATGCAGGGCCCGGATCACGGGTCGGGACATGACGACGTCGCCGATATGGTCCAGCCGGATCACGAGGATGCGCCGCACCGCCGTGAGATCCAAGGGCTTGCGGAGCGGCTTAAAGGGGAAGCAACAGATCCGTCCGATCGCGTCAAAACATCCGGCCCCTATCCGTTTCCACCGGCTCTTGAAAGGATAGCGCGGCATGGGCGATCAAAAAAGGGTGTAGATGAAAGGCGCCACCGTGGACCCTTGTGAAAACACGATCAAGGCGCCCAGGAGGACCATGACCACCACGATCGGGGTTATCCACCATTTTTTGCGTACTTTCAGAAAATCCCAGAACTCTTTCAAAATGCCTAATTTGCCCATAGTTCCCCCGTGAGTGATAGAAGACGCTTATTGCGCGCTTCTGTTATTAAAGGCACCGTAAGTGGCGGATATACTAGCAGATACCGCCTGAGGCTGAAACGAAAAACTCAGTACTGTTTTTCGCAGTCGGCAGGGGCGCGGGAGGTTTGCGGACGGAGCTTCCAGTAACTTTGTTTTTGGGGCTCAAGCCTTTCGTCCAAAAGGTCTTTTCCCATAAGGCGCAAGAGAAGTCCCACCGGGGTGATCGCGAGATAAAAAAGAACGGAAAGGAACACGCGCGTCATGACCCAACCCATCAAGAGCGCGAGTGTCATCCATGCCTTCTGAACCGGCTTAAGGATCGATGGAATGACGGCTCCCGTGATAACAAGGATGATCCCGGGCGCAAGAAAATAGGGAAAACTTCCCTTCCCCCGCCAGAAAGACAAGATGCCTATGGCACACAGGACGCCCCCCACCACGAAACCGAATTCGCGGAGTTTCTTGGGACTGCTTTCTATTTTTTTGATCTCGGCTATAACCATAGATTTTCCCGTCAGTCGAGTTCAAACTCCTTCATCCATGCACTGTCTTTTTCAAGAGGCTTTTGCGCTTCCTTGGCCAGCAGATAGTTCCCAAGGATCAAATAGTCCATGTGCGTTCGCATAAAACACCGGAAGGCATCCTCTGGCGTGCAGACGATCGGCTCTCCCCGCACATTGAACGAAGTATTGATCAGGACCGGACAACCGTGTCTTTCATCAAACTTCTTAAGAAGCTGGTAGAACCGAGGGTGTTGTGTCTCGGTGATCGTTTGGACGCGCGCGGAATAATCCACATGCGTGACGGCCGGGATCGCGGATCGCTTCACGTTCAGGAGTTCGATGCCTTCAAGCTTTTTCTCATCCTCCGTCATTTCCCGGCGCCATTTTTTTTGAACGGGCGCGACCAGGAGCATGTAAGGACTTTCCGTGGTCATTTCGAAATAATCCGAGACCTTCTCGGCAACGATCGAAGGCGCGAACGGCCGGAAGCTTTCGCGGAATTTGATCTTGAGATTCATTTGTTCCTGCATCATGGGCGAACGCGGATCTCCGATAATAGAACGGCCGCCGAGCGCACGGGGGCCGAATTCCATCGCGCCCTGGAACCAGCCGATCACTTTCTCCTGAGCGATCAAGTCCGCGATCTTTTCCGGGAGTTCTTTATCGTGAAGACGGGTGAACGGGATCCCGTGTTTCGATAAGAATTCCACGATCTCAGTATCTGTGAATTCCGTGCCAAGATAGGAACCTTTCATGCTGTCCGTTTTCCCGTTCGCAGTCCGCGGTTTTTCAAGATACTGATGCCAGCCGAAATAAGCCGCGCCCACAGCGCCGCCGGCATCCCCGGACGCCGGCTGGATCCAAATATTCTCGAAAGGGCCTTCGCGAAGAATGCGGCCATTCCCGACGCAGTTCAGGGCGACGCCTCCGGCAAGGCAAAGGTTCTTCTGTCCCGTCACTTTATGGACGTGGCGCGTGATCCGGAGCATGACCTCTTCCGTCACTTCCTGAATGGAACGGGCAAGGTCCATTTCGCGCTGCGTGACGCGGGATTCCGGTTTTCGCGGAGGCGCGCCAAAGAGTTTATGAAAGCGGTGGTTCGTCATCCGGAGTCCGGCGCAATAATCAAAATATTTCATATTGAGCTTGAACGAGCCGTCCTCTTTCAGATCGATCAATTCTTTCAGGATCAAGTCCTTATACACCGGCTTGCCGTAAGGGGCGAGGCCCATGACCTTGTATTCCCCGGAATTGACTTTGAAGCCCGTGTAATAGGTAAAGGCGGAGTAAAGGAGGCCCAACGAATGCGGGAATTTGATCTCTGCGAGGATCTCAATCTTATTTCCCTTCCCCACGCCGTAACTTGTGGTCGTCCATTCTCCCACTCCGTCCATGGTCAGAAAAGCGGCTTCCTCAAAAGGCGACGGAAAGAACGCCGAAGCGGCATGCGACTCGTGATGCTCGGGGAAAATGATCTTCCCCTTGAAATCAAGTTCGGTCTGGATGTAATCCTTCATCCAGAGCTTCTGTTTGATCCAAAGAGGCATGGCCATAAGAAAGGAGGCGATGCCGTGCGGGGCGTAAGCGAGATAGGTCTCGAGAATGCGTTCGAATTTGATGAAGGGCTTGTCATAGAACGCGACGCAATCGAGAGCGGAGGCCTCAAGGCCGCCTTTTTTCAGACAAAACTCGATGGCATGTTTCGGGAATGAAAAATCATGCTTTTTTCGCGTAAACCGCTCTTCCTGCGCCGCGGCCACGATCTCCCCGTCCCGGATGAGACATGCCGCGCTATCATGATAAAAAGCCGAAATTCCGAGAATGTTCAAGAATATCCACCTGACTGTTTGAATTTTTGAGCTAAAATTCTGGAAAGTATATAGTTTTTGGTTGAAAAATCAAAACTTTACTCAAATTAAAGGACTTGTTTTTCGGGCTTTCTAAAATGAAACTCGATCTCTTCAAATCCCCCCACCCAGAAAGCCCAGCAACGTGAACAAAAGAAAGGGGAAATATTTGCGAGCAGATCAAAAAACCAGCCGCCCGCTGCGCCGATCCAGTAAAGAGGCGCAGGCAACACGGTGCGTTTCAGATGAGGTTGGGAAAACCAGCATAATTTCATCTTTTGGAGCTTGAGCTCTATCCCGGTGTACCCCCCTTTAAAAGTGGGGGAAAAATAGCAAGGAAAGGACACATCAAATCCCCTCTTATGGTCCGGATGTGTGAACCCGCGAGAAAAATGGGGCACCTTGACCCTTAACTCTCCACAGGGTTTGAGGATCCGGGCTAATTCCTTCATGGCCGCGAAGGGATCGCTCAAATGCTCCAGAACGTGCTCCGCTTCTATCAAATCGAATTCGTCATCCGCGAATGGCCATGGAAAAATGGCCAGATCGCACACCACATCGGCCTTCGTAGAACTGTCAACATCCGCATTGACATAGCCCTTTTTATGAAATTGTCCGCATCCTAAATTAAGCGCTTTCAACTTTGCTTGCATGACGGGTACCTTTCAGATGCAACAGGCGTTCAAATTATGGACGCTTAAAAAATCTCATTTTTTTCGGTCTCACGGATCAGCCGCGTAGCGCGAATGATATCACCGAGCCCCCCCAACCCCAACAAAACGAAGGCCACCGCGCCTATCCCGGTGTAATACTGAGCGGCGAAAAGATGTCCCATGAGCCCCAGCAGGACTGCAGGAATGCAGACAAACAGGCCGAAGCAGAGGATGAGGATCATAAAAAACTTCATAGGATTGAGAAAAGTGATGCCCGCCATGATCAGTTGGAAAGTCCTCAAAGAATCACGGAAATGCTTCACCTTGCTTTTTCCTTTTCTCGGAAAATACGCGATCGGCACATAGGTCACGAAATGAGCTTCGCCGATCGCAAGGACCGTCAAGGTGGTGGTAAATGAGAACGTATCGCACAGAAAGGGAAAGAATTTCAAGGCGACATCTTTTTTGAAAATCCGAAGCCCGCTATTGGGGTCCAAGATGTTATAGCGCAGCGTAAAATTAATGATTTTTTTAAAAATGTTCCGCAAAAATCCTTTGAGCAAAGAATCATGCTCCCGTATATTTTGCCGTGCTCCTACTGCCATGCAAACGCCGCGACGCATTTCCTGAATAAGCGCCGGAATGTCATCGGGAGCATAGCTTCCATCAGCATCGATGATGCCTATCCAAACATGAGAAGCCGCGCGGATCCCCGACTTGATCGAAGCTCCATATCCCACGTTGACCGGATGAGAAATGATCTTTATATTTGCGATGTTCCGGATGAGCTCGAGGGTCCGGTCTGACGACCCGTCGTTGACTACGATGACTTCGTGGGGAAGAGAAATTTCCTGAAGTGTTTTTTGAAGCTTATGGATGGTTTCTTCGATCCCAACCTCTTCATTGAAAGACGGGATAACGAAAGAGACTCCCTCATTTCCGTCATGTTTTTTTAACACTCTGCCACCCCCCGTTTTTCTTGTAATTTTCAAACATACTCACCCAAACAGAAAGAACCTTCAAGTTAAATGATTTGAAGGTCACGTCTTCCTTCAGAGGGTTTAATTTAAAATCCGGCATCACGATACCCCCCGGTTCCGCGTGGGAAAGGTCCAGCGATCCAAGATCGCCCACAGGATAATTAAATCCTTTTTTAGCCCGGGTTAAAACTTCTGCGGGTAGATAGGTTTTCAATAGCTGACGCAATATAATTTTCTGTTTTTTGCCGTCAAATTTTGCGGATTGTGGCAAGCGGGCGGCAAACTCCACTAAACGATGATCCAGAAAAGGCGATCGCACTTCGAGGGCATGCGCCATACTCATCCGGTCGACTTTAACAAGAATATCGTCCGGGAGCCAGGTCTTTTGATCCACATAACAGGATCGATCAAAAAAAGAGGCTTGGGACACTTCGCCATAATAGCCTTGGAAAACATCAAAAGGGTCGTAATCACGGCAGGCACGGGAAACATCCGGATGCAGGATCCGCCGTTTTTCTTCGTCCGTAAAAATTTGCCTCCAGGAATAGTGCGCCCGCTCGCGGCTCAACCCTTTCGCTTTCAAAAACTGAAGGGTCTTATAATCCAGGCTCAGCTTTTGATAGGACGGGCGGATCCAAGCGCGGGCTACTGATAAAAAAATCTCCTGCAGGAACTGGGGGACTTTTTGATAGAAAGAGAAAAAATGGTCCGCAACCGTGGTCACGTATCCTGCCAAAAGCTCATCCCCTCCGTCGCCTGAAAGCGCGACTGTGACCCGTTTCTTGGCCGCTTCGTTAAGGCGGTAGGTGGGTATCATCGAATTATCCGAGAAAGGTTCATCAAAATGCCAAACCATTTTCGCGAGATCGTCCGCCGAATAGCCGCTTGCATACGCCGTTTCAAAATCAACGCCAAGATATTTCGCCGTGCGCGCGGCTCCGGCGGACTCATCATAACTTTTTTCTCTGAAGCTGACACAAAACGTTTTAACGGGTAAAACAGATTCGGCCTTCATGAGGGCCACCACGGAAGCCGAATCGATCCCACTGCTCAGAAAACCGCCTAGCGGAACATCCGACCTCAAACGGATGCGGACGGCATCATGGAAAAGAGAATCGAACTCCTCTAAAGAGGCCCGGTTGAACGACAGCTTTTGATCGGGATGATAAAACCGGTCAAGGTGCCAGTATTTTTGGATCTTCAATTCGCCTGTTCTAAAAGAGTAGACGGCATAACTGGCCGCAGGAAGTTTCCGGATATTCTTTAAAATGGTCTTGGGAGCCAGGATGTAGCCCAATGATAGAAAATCACTTAATGCCAGGGCATCGATTTCAGCGGATTTTCGAACATCCGGAAGCATCAGGAGCGACTTGATCTCGGAAGCAAAGGCGAAAAATTTCTCACTGTGAAAATAAAAAAACGGCTTTTTGCCGAGCCGGTCCCGAACCGCGATCATTTCTTGCCGGCGGGCATCCCAGATCACAAAGCTGAACATGCCCACGAGGCGGTCCAAAAAAGCAAGGCCCCATAAGGTATAAGCCTCGAGCAGGACTTCGGTGTCGGAGTGGGTCCTGAAGACGCATCCGAGTTGCCGGAGTTCTTCACGCAATTCGATGAAATTATAAATTTCACCGTTAAAAATGATTCGGTGCCCGGCGGCATTCGTCATGGGTTGCTGCCCACCTGTCAGATCAATAATGCTCAAACGTTGATGCGCCAAGGCGACGGATTCAGATAAGAAAAATCCTTCGTCATCAGGGCCCCGGTGGCGGATCTGGGCCGCCATTTTTTTCAGATTCTCCAGGGTTAGTTCCGGTGAGGGTCCTCGATTGATCCAACCGCAAATACCGCACATAGGTTAGGGTTCTTTCACGGCAGGAGGATGGAAGAGATCAACACTCTTCGTTTTGAGAACAATGCGCGTCACAAAACGGTAGATCTGATACTCCATGAGGAATTTCGTCCAACCGTATCGAAACCGGAACTTTGCAAGGGGGCCGTAAAGATGATGGATCATACGGAAAAGTTTATAGATCCAGTTGCTTCCAGTCTTTAATTGAAGCGCTTTATTGTCAATAAAATAGGATCCGACCAGTAACATATCCATAAACTCTTTCATCCCTTTGCTATGCCAGGGATAGCTGTAATGACCTTCAGCCTCGATATGAGCCCATTCCGACAGATGTTCTGGAGGATGAAATCCATATTGCTCCCGCACATGATCAAAAAGCTCGGTCCCCGGCAGCGGACGGAATTTATTAGGCTGAAAGATGACGCATCTCGGATTATCCCGGACAAGGGCCAGCATCAGGTCCCGCGTACCTTTCAGGTCTTCGAGCGTTTCCGTCGGAAGTCCCATGATAAAGTTATAGGCTGCGATGAGTTTCGGATGCCTCGCAAGCTTGCGATTGATCTCAAGAATATCCGCCACCGTGCAGTCCTTATGAATGAGGGTTAAAATGCGGTCACTGCCGCTTTCCGCGCCGATATGCATAATATCCGTGCCATGCGCGATCAACTTCTCGATAAATTCATCCGACATCTTTTTGATCTCATTGATCCGTGCGCCCCGAAAGCCGAGGCCGACCTTGATCCCCCGTCTTCCGATCTCATCGATAATGGATTCGACATGGCTAAGATCCACAAAAGAATCATCATCGATGAAATAAATGTAGTTGGCCTGATATTTTTTGATAACGTAATCAATATGATCGACGACTTCTTGGACCGGAAACGGTACATAACGGCGAGGGAATTGCCGGTATTGAGCCGGGGAACTGCAAAAAGCGCATTGGTAAGGGCATCCCATCACGCTGTACATCGAAAAAATGATCCGGTCTTGGTCTAGCTGCCCGTAAACTTTGTAATCCGCAATAAGGTGGTAAGGGATATCCTGGTACCGGATGAATTCAAACTGGTTTTCGCTCGGGACGCGCATGACACCTGAAGAGCTCCGGTAAGAAAGTCCCGGGATCTTGAAAGGATCCGTTCCATGGATCACACTATCCACAAGCATTTTAAAGGATTTACTTGCACACCCGCTGATCACATAATCACAGCTCGGCTCGTCCTCGAGGATGCCCTCCGGAAAAAAAGTTGCATGAGGACCGCCCCAGACAACCCGGATTCCAGGATCGATCGATTTAACAAAGCGGCTGATCTCAACGGCATTCCGTATCGGCGTTCCTGAGATTACACTAATGCCTATTACAAGAGTGAGTGGGGTGATCTTTTTTTTCAGCTCTTCCTTCCAGGAATGAGGGCACAAACGATTATCAAGGATGTCTACATCCACACCGGACTTTATGATCTCGGTCACGGCATACAAAAGACTCAGGGGGATATGCTTGACAAAGTTGCTGGAAAAACCCTGGGCAGGATACACCATGATAATTTTTGATCTTGGAAGGTTCATAACAAATCAGCCTCTGAGAAAATGGAGAATGCGAAGATCACGGCTGCTTCTTTCTTGCCACCAGAGACCATAACGTACCGTTGGTATTCACGATTTTTTCGATAGCGAGGTCGTTGCTTTGAGCCAAATTCTCAACTTCAGCCCTTGTAAAGTGATATGAAATCGGTGCATGTATCAGGTCGAAACAAGACATCCAAATAGTAGCAAAATTGTTTCTGGACCAAAACATCATGTGTTCAAATAATGGCAATCGAGACGCGGTTTTCCGAAAAAAAGAATTCATCGGTCTGTAAATGAGCTGGATAATTAAAAAGATGAGAGCTGCTGGAACAAGAGCCAACATTCTCAACAACTTCAATGGAAGCCGACGCAAAACAATTTTAATCGGCTCGATGACATTTACCATGAGGAAATTATTTTCACGGCTATAAACACAAATACATACTAACCCGTTTTTCTTAGTGGCTTTTACCAGGCTGGAAAAACCCAGCGTGTGATCCGAGACGTGTTGAAGCGCATGATCACAAATCGTAATGTCTGCAATCCCCTGTTTTAAGGGACTATAAGAAACGTTANNCATCGTAGCAAAAGCAACTTACCTTTAAAATCAGCTATAAGGTCCGAGATTGCATAGATCTCGGAGCCTATTTCATTAATGATGAGCTTCGCTGGATTTTGCCTTGTAAGATGGAATGCCTCTCGTCCGCGTCCGGCGCAAGCAACATAAAGCGTTTTTCCTAACACACTTTCCGGCGGAATAGGAATAAATTTCCAGAAGACATCACTCCCATAGAGATCTTTCGAATCTCTGGTTAATACCGCGGCATCATACGCAGCAACCTGTTCCCACTGATACTGCCAATTTTTCGCAACAAGCAATTGTTTTTGATCCTCCTTGGCAATAACAGTCCTCTCTCCGAAAGCGGAGGGATTGCCACTTCCCCTCAATGCTGAAAACTCTTCTTTAGATAAAAAATGAAGCGCAACCTCCTTTCGAAAAAAAATACCGACCCCCCGCAGAACCGGATACATAGCGCCGCATAAGCCGCAACGAAGAATGCCGTCTAAAATATGACCGTCACGCCTTTCCGCCGAATGAATATGTAAATCACCCCTACAATCGACACATTCCAACAATCCAATATCGCTGACAAGCATTTGATGATTGCCTTATCTATAATGGGCGAGTTCTGCCAGATGCTTATTTTCTTTAAGCTAGACAGCTGCGCACTGAGCGTCCTGTTCTTTTCTTCTAAACCCACCTACGCCCATCACCGCAAGCATTCCGATAAATTGCATCATGAACTCCGAAAAACTTCTGACAGCGAGCATTCTTTCCAGGATCTTTGACGGACGTATGTAAAACCTCTGGTAGCATAATAAAAGCAACTCGCTCAGTTCCTTGCGGCTTAAGTGCTCATCCAGCACCGGGATGTATGCGTTGGGCTGCGGATCTAATACATATTTATTCCAGAAATCTCCCGGAATGATCTGACGCTTTACCGCTTCGCTAAAAATTTCGGTTCCGGCATTTGCGCATTATGTTGGCAGTCTTCCGGCACGATCGGCCGGCGCAACAGTCCCTTGACTCCAGGGGACCGAAGGCGGTGTGATAATCTTGCCAGATGTTCAGACGCATATTGGTGATCGTTTTCGCCTCCTGCATCTGGGCCCATAAAAACGCAGCCGTCACTTCGCCCGGCAAATAGGACGAACCGATATCAACCCATGTATATTTGTCTACCAGGCCGCGAAAAAACCGGCTTCGGTTGGTTCCTTTCTCACGGATAATTTCGGCGCGTTCGGCAAAACGCTCATCGCGGAGTCTCTCCTTCGATGCCATATTAATGAGCACCCTCATCGAGCGTGTCGCGTGCCAGTTGATGATCATATTAATTTATTTCGTACCTCGGTACCGCGGCAACAATTACACCGCCGGGTTTTAAAACACGCCATGCTTTCCGTATCGCCTTCACGGGGCCTTCGGTAAAGTGTTCGACCACAACTGGCCGTGACGTGCAAGCAAGATGCCGGCAGAGAACCAGAAAAACATCAGAGAGGGTGGACTCTGCAGGTTGTTATCGCAGGTGGCGTAGAGCAAAAAGGCCAAGAGTCCCGTCAATATCCCCAAAAGCGCATATTCCTCAGGAGAGTTACGAACGGCTCCCAGGCCTCCCAAGACCTTCCGGAAGAACATGAAAAGGAACCACAGAAAGCAGAAAATTCCGGGGAGCCCGATCTCCGCCGCAAGCTGGAGGTAGCCATTGTGGACATAATAACCGCGGGCGACATAATCATTCCAAATGGAATAGCGGCCCATAGCATCCCGGTGAACGTTATAGTCTTTACCGGCCATGCAAATGACTTTTTGTTTTTCATCGGAAGTGAAGATACCATTCCCCCCAAGAAAACTCACGGAGCCATTGGGGTTCTGCCTGACAGCATAAGAAGTTCCCGAAATGGGCATATATTTTTTTTGCTGAAGCGTATCGTACTTTGCGTGAGATTTATCGTAGGTATTGATACCTGTTCCAAAAACCGGTTTCGCGAGGATGACATCGAACGCGCGGCGCCAAAGGACCTGACGCTCTCCCATGGATTGCTCTCTCCCTAGGGCATCCTGATGAATGAGTACGTTGTGAGGCATAGCGGCTAGCAAGGCAAAACAAAGTACTAGCGTGATCCCTAAAGCTTTGAACCAACGCTTATAAATAAAGAGAATCCCAAAACTGAGAACAAGGGCCACGACTGGACCTCGGCAGCGGGTCAAATAGAGCAGCACCAGGCCGGATACAGCAAGAGCCAAGCTAAAAAAAGATCCTTTTCGTTGGTCCGGTTGGATAAAATCACTCCAGAAACGCATGGCGAAAACAGGAATGACAAGCACGAGATAAGTGGCCATTTTTGCGAAATTGCCGAACGGACCAATGAGACGGAGCCCAGCCCTGGACTGCTCTGCGGCAAACCCTCGGAGAAGGTCTTTCCCGAACGCGTATTGGATCGAACAATCGATCACGACCAAAAGAAATGTCGCCAGAAAAATGCCTCTGAACTTCTTTTGGGACTTTGCATCTCCGAAGAGTTCGATCGCCATCACAAAAGCAAGGAGCGGCTTTGCGATCTTGTATAAGCCTTGCAGGCTTTGCTTGGGATACTCGGAAGTAAAATAGGATACAAGAACAAACATAAAAAAAAGCACGAGCGGTGCCCAGAATGCCCGGTCGATCTTCCCGCCGGCCGATGCGTTTTGGCAGATC